>NZ_JBVHPN010000001.1:0-701591 GCF_055567935.1 Streptomyces sp. NPDC026301
CCCCCCCCCCCCCCCCCCCCCCCCCCCCCCCCCCCCCCCCCCCCCCCCCCCCCCCCCCCCCCCCCCCCCCCCCCCCCCCCCCCCCCCCCCCCACCGCCGGTTAGGCCCTTTTCGGCTGCCTGCGGCCCCGCGATCACCGGGCACGGTCTCCCCGTACGGTGTTCCCGGTACGCAGGACACGACCGGGCCCGATGGGCGTACGGTGGTCCGTGGCGCGAGGTGGTCGCGCGAGGAGGCCGGCCGTGGAGGCGAAGTTGAAGACGGTGATCGGCGGAGAGCTCGTGGAGCTGCCGGGCACCATCGCCGGTATCCGCGCCGTCCTCGACGAGGAGCAGGCGCGCGCGTTCGACCAGGAGATCCCGCACGTCCCGGCCGGCGAGCTGCCCGCCAGACTGGCCCGGTGGGCCATGGGCGGCACGGGAGCCGACCGCGAGGACCAGGAACTTTTCGAGCGCCTCGAGCGCGGCGAGGACATCGGTGCCGTACCGGCCGACGACAGCCGGCCGGAGGTGGCGTGACCCGCCGTCGCCTCCAGTACGCACCCCCTGCCGACCAAGCCCGCGACTCCATGGACACCGCCCTGCGCACCCGCTTCGACGCGGGAATGCACCGCCTCGCCGACGACCCGTACGGCCACGGCTCCGCGGCAATAAAAACGGAACGCGAGCGCCGAGAAGCCACCGTCGCCGGCGTCGTCATCCGCTACTACGTAAGCGAAAGCGTCCTCACGGTCACGGTCGTACGCATCGTGTACTTCTGACTCCCCCAGCCCGGCGGCCGCCTGTGAGGCCCCCGCTCGTGCGCCGTTCGATGGAAAAGTTGGGGTTCCGCTGGAGCTGATCGCGGGCATCGTGGCCTTCTGGGCGCGGGACGGCGGGACGGCGGGGCGGCCACGGCGCTGCTGACGCTGGGGTTTGCGTGGGCCGGTACGGCGCTGGTCATGGCATCGGGGTCGCCGGGGCAGCTCAGTCCGGCGCTGGCGGTGTTCCTGCTGACGCTGACGCCGTTCATTCTGGTCCTCAGCGTGGCGGCGTTGAGTGGCAAGCCGCTGTTCGCGATCCTGCTGCTGGCCGGCGCGTCCCGGTACGCATTGGTCGGTTTCTACAACGCGACCGGCAACGCCGCGGTGGAGTCGGCCGCGGCCTGGCTGGGGGTCGCTCTCGGGGCGTTCGCGCTCTACGGCGGGCTGGCTCTCCTCCTGGAGGACACCGCCCAGCGGCACCGTGCTGCCCCTCGGGCGGCGGGGCCATGCGCGGGTGTCCCTGGAGGGCGGGCTGCGCGCGCAGTTGGCCTACGCGCAGCAGGAGGCGGGCGTGCGGCGTCAGCTGTAGGGGGTGGTCCTCCTCATCCCTTGTACGCGCAAGGCCCCCCGCCCTCCAGCAGCCGCTCCACCTCGTTGTGGGCCGCGTTGACGATGCGTACGACGGCTTGGGCGGCGTCGGTGGGACGGCCCGCGGCGACCGCGCTAGCGACTTCCTGGTGGCGGTGTACGGCCGCCATGTCGATGTCGGGCGGCATCAGGGCGAGGTCCCGGCGGGCCGTCAGCAGCTCCTCCGTGACCTCGGCGAGCTGCGCGAACATGCCGTTGCCCGAGGCGGTGAGCAGCGCGCGGTGGAAGGCCGCGTCCGCGGCGACGAAGGCCGCGCGGTCGCCGGTCCCGGCGGCGTCCGCCATGGCGTGGGCGTGCTCGGTGAGTGCGGCGCGGGCGCCGGGGGCCGCGCCGGACGCGGCGAGGGCCGCGGCGGACGGTTCGACGGCGGCCCGCAGCTCGGCCAGTTCGCGCAGCTGGGCCTCGCGCCGGGGCGAGGCGAGCCGCCAGCGGATGATCTGCGGGTCGTAGAGGTTCCACTCGGCGAGCGGCCGTACGGTGATGCCGACGCGCGGGCGGCTGGTGACGACCCGCTTGGACTCCAGGACGCGGACCGCCTCGCGGGCCACCGTGCGCGAGACGCCGTACCGTTCCTGTACGTCCTCCAGGCGCAGCACCTCGCCCGCCCGGATCTCGTCCGCGGCGAGCGACCGGCCGATGCGGTCGACCACCTGCCCGTGCAGGCCCTGAAGTTCCACGCCGTCCCCCGTGTTCCCGTGTTCCCGTGCGCCTCGGTACGGGGCGGCCGGACCGCGGCCGCCCCGCCGATTGTCACACCTGAACCGCCTTCGGTGCCCGCCGGCAGGACGGGGTCAGAACGCCTGGGGCGGCGGTGCCGAGTCGCCGGCGCCGCGCAGGAAGTCCAGGTCGACGCCGGTGTCGGCCTGGGTGACGTGCCGGTCGTAGAGGTAGTTCCAGCCGCGTTCCGCGGGCGCGCGGGGCGGCTGCCAGGCCGCGCGGCGGCGCTCCAGCTCGTCGTCCCCGACCAGGACGTCGAGGCGGCGGGCCGGTACGTCCAGGCGTACGGAGTCGCCGGTGCGGACGAGGGCGAGCGGGCCGCCGACCGCCGCTTCGGGGGCCACGTGCAGGACGCAGGTGCCGTACGCGGTGCCGGACATCCGGGCGTCGGAGATGCGGACCAGGTCGCGGACGCCGGCGTCGAGGAGCTTCTTGGGCAGCTGCACGTTGCCGACCTCGGGCATACCCGGGTAGCCCTTCGGGCCGGTGTTGCGGACGACGAGGACGGTGTCGGCGGTGACGTCGAGGTCCGGGTCCTCCGCGACGGCGAGGTAGTCCTCCAGCGAGTCGAAGACCAGCGCGGGCCCGGTGTGGCTGAGCAGCTTGGGGTCGGCCGCCGACTGCTTGATGACCGCGCCGTCGGGGGCGAGGTTGCCGCGGAGTACGGCCGTGCCGGTGCCGGCGGGCTGAACGGGGCGGTCGAGCGGGCGGATGACCTCGCGGTCGTACACCTCGGCGCCCGCGCAGTTGTCGACCAGGCTGCGCCCTGTGACGGTGACGGTGTCGTGGTGCAGGTGGTCGCGGAGGTCGTTGATCAGGGCCGGGAGCCCGCCCGCGTACGCGAATTCCTCCATCAGGAAGCGGCCGGAGGGCATCAGGTCGATGAGGAGCGGGAGTTCGGCGCCGAGGCGGTCGAAGTCGTCCAGGGCGAGCGGGACGCCGAGGCGGCCGGCGAGGGCGAGGAGGTGCAGTACGGCATTGGTGGAGCCGCCGATGGCGGCGTTGATGCGGATGGCGTTCTCGAAGGCGGCGCGGGTCATGATGCGCTGCGGGGTGAGGTCGGAGCCGGCCAGTTCGACGGCGCGGATGCCGGTCTCCTCGGCGAGGGTGCCGCGGCGGGAGTCGACGGCGGGCAGGCCGGAGCCGCCGGGGACCATCATGCCGAGCGCTTCGGTGAGGCAGGCCATGGTGGAGGCCGTGCCCATGGTCATGCAGTGGCCTGCGCTGCGGGTCAGCGCGGTCTCGAACTCGGTGAACTCCTCCTGGGTGACCGTGCCCGCGCGCAGCTCCTCGGTCATCCGCCAGACGTCCGTACCGGATCCGACGGCGCGGCCCCGGAAGCGGCCGTTGAGCGTGGGACCGCCGGTGAAGACGAGCGCGGGGACGCCGGCGCTGGCGGCGCCCATGAGAGCCGCGGGGGTGGTCTTGTCGCAGCCGGTGAGGAGGACGACGGCGTCCAGGGGGTTGGCGCGGATCTGCTCCTCGATCTCCATGGCGGCGAGGTTGCGGTACAGCATGGTGGTCGGGCGCATGATCGGCTCGCCGAGCGACATCGCGGGGAACTCCAGCGGGAAGCCGCCGGCCTGCAGTACGCCGCGCTTCACGGCGTCCGCGAGGAGCTGCAAGTGGCCGTTGCAGGGCGTGAGTTCGGAGTAGGTGTTGCAGATGCCGATGACCGGGCGGCCGTCGAAGTTGTGACCGCCGCGGCCCATGGCGCGCAGGGAGTGCCGGGCGATGAAACCGTTCTTGCCGCCGTCGCCGAACCAGGCGCGGGAGCGGAGCGCGGGCTGCTCCGGCGGGTGCGGGGAGGATGCGTTCGCGGCCATGCGAGGTCCTTCCGGTGCGGGCGTGGCGGGCCGGGCGGGACCGGCCGTGACCAGGCTGCACCCTCCCGCTCTCCAATGGTGCTATCAAAGCATGATAGGGGTCTCGCCTGTCCAGAGTCCGGCACGGACCTTTTCCCACGACGGGGCACTGGGCGAGCGTGGCAGAACCTTTCGGACGCCGGGCAGCGCATACGGGTGGCCGAGGAGCCGGGCCCGAGTGGCGTCGCGGGCCCGGCCCCGCGCAGCGCCCCGCGCCTCGCCCCGATCGTCCGCACCGCGCGCACCACGGCCGCCGGACTCTCCCGGCGGCTGGCCTGAAACACCCCCGCCCCGGGCGTGCGCCATGACCCGTCGGCGCCGCCCGTCACCCCTGTCACCAGGCACGATGCATACCGGCCGTTCGAGGGGCAGCTTCACGACACGCTTGCGCGAAAGCTTATAGAGTCACAATTCACGTCATATTCTCCGGTTCTGTGCAGAAGAGTGACGACGTGGTCGTGTCAGGCATGGTCCGGGAAGCGGCGGCGGGTCCCCCGCACCCTGTGTGGGCAGCACGCCGCCTGAAGGTGTGCTTCCTCCTTTTCAACCTCTACGGCATCGGCGGCACCATCCGCTCGACCGTCAACCTCTCCGGCGCGCTGGCGGAGGCCGGGCACGACGTCGAGATCGTCTCGATGATCAGGACCCGGGCCGCTCCGGCCCTGCCCGTCCATCCCCGGGTACGCATCGTGCCGCTGGTCGAGGCCCGCAGGGACCGGCCCGGCTTCGACCCGGCGCACGACCCGAAGGGCAACCCCTCACGCGTCTACCCCGCCTGCGACGGCCCGTACAAGCTGTGCAGCGCGCTGGTCGACACGCGGATCGAGGAGTACCTGCGGGACACCGAAGCGGACGTGATCATCGGGACGCGGCCCGGCATCAACGTCTACCTCGCGCGCTTCGGGCCCGCCCGCGCGCTGCTCGTCGGGCAGGAACACCTCACCCACGACATGCACCGGGCGGACGTGCGGACGGCGCAGAACGCGGCGGTGCCCCGCCTCGACGCCTTCGTCACGGTGTCCCGGCAGGACGCCAGGATCTACCGCGAGGCCCTGCCCGATGTCGCCACGGAGATCCGCTGCATCCCCAACGCGGTGCCGCAGCCGGACGTGTCGCCCTCCTCGGGGCGCCACAAGCTGGTGGTCGCGGCCGGCCGGCTCATCCGCATCAAGAACTACCGGCTGCTGATCGACGCGTTCGCGCGCGTGGTGGAGCAGCGCCCGGACTGGAAGCTGCGGCTGTACGGGCGCGGGCCCGAGGCGCGGGCGCTGCGGACCCGCATCCACGAGCTGGGGCTGTGCGAACAGGTGACGATGATGGGCGCGCACGCGCCGATCGAGCCGGAGTGGGCCAAGGGGTCCATCGCGGCGGTCTCCTCGGACGGCGAGTCGTTCGGGATGACGATCGTGGAGGCGATGCACGCCGGGCTGCCGGTGGTCGCCACGGACTGCCCGTTCGGGCCGGGCGAGATCATCTCCGACGGGGTGGACGGGCTGCTCGTCCAGCCGGGCAACGCCGAGGAGTTCGCGGCGGCGCTGCTGGAACTGATCGCGGACGACGAGCGGCGGGCCGCGATGGCCGCGGCGGCCCGCGCCAAGGCGCTGGACTACGCGCCCTCGGCCGTCGCGCACGCCTACGTCAAGCTCTTCGAGGACCTCGCCGCGAAGACGGGCAAGTGCTGCGGTCCGCCGGAGGCGCGGAAGGAGCTCGCCGGGGCGCACGCACTGGGCGGGTACACCGGTACCGCGGGGCGGGGCAGGGCGCTGCGCGCGGGCAAGGCGCTCGCCCGGCGCGTGGCACGCCCCCTGCTCCAGCGGCCGGTCACCGCCGTGCCGCTGCTCGGTGTACTGCGCAAGGTCTCGCCCGCGGCCGCCGCGCGGGCCGACGGCACGGCACGCAAGCTGCGCCCCGAGGCGCGCTGCGCGGTGGCCGAGGACGGTGCGCTGGTACTGACCTTCCCCGCCGCGGGGCTGACCGGCCCCGCCGATCTGGTACTGCGCCGCCGCAACTCCGCCGAGGAGGTGCGGGTGCCGCTGCCGCCGCCCGTACGGGAGGGCCGCGGCGGCCCGTACCGGGTACGGCTGCGGCTGGCGCGGATGCCGCTCGCCGAGGGGCACTGGGAGGTGTGGGTACGGCGGCGCGCGGACGGGGCGCTGCGGCCCGTGCGGTCCACGATGGTCGAGCGGGCCGCGCTGGTCGGCCGGGCCCCGGAGGTGGCCGACGGCGCCGTGCGGTCCTGGATCCCGTACGCCGCCGACAGCGGGCGGCTGGCGCTGCGCGTGTGGCAGCGCGCCGCGCACGCGGAGGCGGTGTGGGTCGCGGTCGGCCCTTCGGTCACCTACGTCGAGGCGCAGCTGCTGGGCGCGGAGCCGGCGGCGGAGGCGGTGGTGACGGCGACGCGCCGCGGCACGCGGCCGACGGTGCTGCGGCTGCCCACGACGGAGCTGGGCACCGGCCGGTTCTGCTGTCTGCTGCCGCACGAGGACTTCACCGGGCGGGTGGCCGGGTCGGCGCCGCGGGAGCGGGAGTTCTGGGACCTGCGGCTGGTGCTGCCGGGCGGCACGGCCGTACGCATCGGGCGGATCGGCGGGGACATCGTCGCGCGCAAGGACATCGACACCCATCCGTCGGCGTACCGCGGTGAGGGCGCGGCCCGCGCGCGGGTCCGTCCGTACTTCACCGACGCCAACGACCTGGCCCTGGTGGCCGCGCCGGCTCCGGCGCCGGACACCGCGGCCGTGCACGCGGCCGCGCCCCGGTGCGCGCATCTGCGGAACGGCTGAGACAGCGGTCCACAGCCGGCCGGCGGGCGCGTCTCAACTCGCCGGCGGCGCCGTCCTCGTCGTACCGGCGAAGACCGACCAGGTCACCGGGCGGCTCATGAAGGGGCTGAAGGAGCGGGCGCGCGGGCTGGGGGCGCTGCGCCGGCGGGTCGCGCGGTGTCCGGTGCCGCCGGCCGTCTCGGCGCGGTGGGCGTCGGCCGCGGACGGGAAGGGCGCGCCGAACACGCCGTGCCAGAGCCCGATCGCGCCGGTGTGGTCGCCGGCCTGCTCCCGGCGGCGGGCCTCGGCGGCCTGCGCGGCCAGTGCGGCCAGCACCTCGGCGCGAGCCGTGCGCTGTGCCCCGGTCCAGTCGGCGGTGAGGTCCTGGGAGCCGGTGGGGTCCAGGACGGGGCCGGTGACGGCCTGCGCGGCGTGCGCGAGGGTGGTGGCGATCGCGTCGGTGTGCTGCCGGGGTCCGGAGACGGCTTCGTAGGCCAGCGCCTCCCACAGGAGGCCGCGGGTCTCGCGCAGTACGGGGTGGCCACCCCTTAACGACTTGACCATGCGGACCTGGTGGACGAAGCGGCCGTCGGTGGCGTGGTCGTGCCGGCCGATGACGCGGTTGAGCGTGCGGACCGTCGAGCGCTCCCAGGTGTCCCGCTCCCAGTTGGCGGTGAGCAGGTCGGTGCAGCGCGGGTCGGCGAGGGCCGGGGTCAGGCCGAAGGTCACGTCCAGGTCGGCGAAGGTGACCTGGAGGGCGCGGGAGGTGCGGTCCTCGTCGCCGAAGCGGGAGCCGGGGAACGCCTCGGTGACCGTGTCGCAGAGCATCGCCATGGCGTCGGCGGCGCCGCCGGGGCGCTTGACGAGGCGGGCGAAGCGCCGGTGGAAGACCATGACCATGCCGATGTCGTCCAGCGGGGCGATGCGGGTCTTCCGGGCGAAGCTGCCCTGGAGGCAGCTGCTTTCGATCAGGCCCGCGTTCTTCAGCGCCGCGGTGATCTGGCGGTGCCGGCGACGGGCCCTCTCGTAGCGGCCGGGTTCCAGGGCGAGAGCCTGGTCGAAGTCGCCGAATGCGGTCCTGGCGGTGTAGGTCATCGCGAGGGGCTCGTTTCTCTCGACAGCAACGGGACGAGGGGGCATTCCGGTTGGGCGTCCGCGGCGGTGCCGGGTACGTCCGGGGAGGAGCGAGCGTAGCGGGGAATCGTTTCAGCGGAAGGGGTCGAACGTGTCACATCATGCATGGGAAAAATCGTTCCTCTCCGACGCCGGCCGACGACCGGACAAGCCGCGGCGAGTTGTCTTGTGCCACTCCGTGCCACTCCCGCACGACGGGTTCCGGTTCCCTCCGTGCGCACACCGGTCCGTCCGGGCGGCCGCACCTCCCGGGCGAACGCGCGGCACTCCATTCAACTACGCATATATCTGTCGTGGAGCACCGCGAAAGAGCTCGTCCTGATCGATGATGAACTTAATTCCCCCTTTCTCGTCCACCTCCGACAGCACCTGTTTCACGCCCTGTTGCCATCGCGACCGCATCCGACAGCGGCAGCGACCTTCTGGCATATGCCAGAGTCGTCCCGGCGACATACCCCTCCGGCGGACCGCCGACACCGCTCAGTTCGGGAGATCCGCTGCCAACAGGTCCAGCAGAAGCGAGTCGTGCCAGGTGCCGTCGGGTCCGCGCTCGTACTGGCGCATGATCCCGACCGGCCGGAAGCCGGCCTTCCGATAGCTGCGGATCGCCGCCTCGTTGTCCGCCGCCGGATCGATCGTGATCCGGTGGTGACCACGCTCCGTCAGCAAGTGCCGCGCCAGCGTGCGCACCGCGTCGGTGCCCAGCCCCCGGCCGTGCAGCGCCGCCGTCAGATAGATGTCGATATTCGCGTGCCGATAGTCCGGATCCGATTCCTGCGACCACTGGATCGCGCCAATGATCCGGCCCGCGTACTCGATCGCGTACGTGTACTTCCCGGGCGAGGCGAGGTCATCGGCGACCTCGGCCTCCAGGTCCTTCCCGCCGCGCCATCGCGCGTACACCTCGGGCTCGCCCCGGATCGCGGCCAGGACGGGGATGTCGTCCGCCGTGGCGGGGCGCAGTACCACGTCGACGCCGTACAGAGTCGTCTGCATACGCCATGACGCTAGCGGCCGGGCCCCGCCACCGCACCGGTGCGGCCCGGCGACCGCGATCTTCCGGACGCCCGGGGCTACTGGGCGGCGTGCCGCTCGCGCAGCGCGGTCTTGAGCACCTTGCCCGCCGCCGAGACCGGCAGCGCGTCGGTGAAGTACAGCTCGCGCACCCGCTGGTACGGGGCGACGCGCTCGGCGACGTACGCCATCAGCTCCTCCGCCGTCGCCGCCGTGCCGTTCCGCAGGACCACATAGGCGGCGGGGATCTCCCCCGCGTCCGCCGCGGGCGCGCCGATCACCGCGGCCGCCGCCACCGCCGGGTGCCCGGCCAGGATGTCCTCCAGGTGCAGCGGATAGACGTTGTACCCCTTGTAGATGAGCATGTCCTTGGCGCGCCCCGACAGGAAGAGGTGGCCCCGCTCGTCCAGCCGCCCGATGTCACCGGTGCGCAGCCAGCCGTCGGCGTACTGCTCGGCGGTGAGTTCCGGGTGGCCCTGGTACCCGTCGGTGACCTGCGGGCCGCGCGCCCACAGCTCACCGGTCTCCCCCACCCGCAGTTCGCGCTCGGGGTCGAGCAGGTCGCGGATGGACAGCTCGGTGTCCGGGAGCGCGACGCCGACCGTGCCGTGCGGCGTCCCGGCGGCGGCGTCCAGCGGCCACATGGCCAGCGCCATGGTCGCCTCGGTGAGCCCGTAGCCCTCGCTGAACAGCGCGTCCGGGAAGAGTTCGGTGAGCCGCTGCCGGGTCCCGGGGTCCATGGGCGCGGCACCGGAGTTGATGTTGCGTACGCATTTCAGGCGGCGCCCGGCGCTCGCCGGGGAGGCCAGCAGGGCCCGGTACATCGTGGGCGAGCCGCCGACCATGCCCACTTGGTGGGCCTCGAGGTCGTCGAGGAAGCGGGCGGGGTCGAAGCGGGTGTGCAGCACGGCCGTGGTGCCGATGACGGTGTGCGCGACCATGCCGACCAGGCCCATCGCGTGGAAGAGCGGGGCCACGGAGATCGTCGACTCGGTGCCGGGGACGGACTGGTGGGGCGTCGCGACCGCCTCGTCGCGGACCACGTCGAGCACGCCGTCCGCCTCCCGCAGCCGTCCGGCGGCCCGTACCCAGACGGTCTGGGCGGCGTTGGCGATCACGTTGCGGTGCAGCACGCGGACCGCCTTCGACCGGCCGGTGGTGCCGCCGGTGAACGCGAGGTGCGCCAGATCCTCCGGGCGCCGCCGCGCGGGCTCGGCCCTGCCGTACGTCAGCAGCTCGTCGGCGGCGAGGACGGTACGGCCGGCCGGGGGCTCGGGGACGGTGACCGGCCCCGGTTCACCGGGGGTGCCCGGTCCGCCGGGAGCCGGTACGACGGCGGTGAAGCGCACGCCGGGTGCGTCGGCGGCGTACACGGACGGCAGCGCGCCCGCGTAGGCGATCACCGCGCGGGCGTCCGAATCGGCGAGCTGCGCGGCCAGCGGGGCCGCGGGCTGCGCGGGGTTCGTGGGGCTGACGACCGCGCCGGCCAGCAGCGTGCCCCAGTACGCGACCGGGAACCACGGGCAGTTGGGGATCATCAGCAGCACGGTCTCGCCGGGGGCTATGCCGTGCTCGTGCAGGCCGCGCGCGAACCGCAGCGCCCGGTCGTACAGCTCGGCGTACGTCAGGCTCTCCCGCCCGTCGGTCAGCGCGAGCCGGTCGGGATAGCGCCGCGCGGCCCCGGCGAGCACGGCGCCGACGGGCAGGGGCGGGTAGTCCAGTGCGGTACGCGGCATGGGGCGACTCCTCGGGGGGTGCCGGTGTCTGCGGACGACGGCTACGGGAGGGCGTGAGGGACAACACGAGCGCGGAGGTCACATATTGGCGAACGATCGTTAAGCTAAGGCGGCGCCACGACCTCTGTCCAGGGGTCGGAAGTCGAAGGGACGGAACTTCCTGTGACAGCCGACGCAACAGCCGAGATCACCGGCACCGTGCAGTGGCGGGCCTGGCAGGACGGTGTGCTGCCGCCCGTCGAACGCGTCCGGGACGGCCTGTGGTCCCTCCCCGTCCCCATTCCGGACAACCCGCTGCGGTACGTCCTGGTCTACGCGCTGGAGGTGCGTGGCGGCCTCGCGCTCGTCGACGCGGGCTGGGACGCCGACGTCTCGTGGCAGGCACTCAACGACGGGCTGACGGCCATCGGTTACGACATCCGCGACGTCAAGGCCGTGCTGGTCACCCACAACCACGCCGACCACTTGGGCCTGGCGGGCCGGGTCCGCGACGCCTCCGGCGCGTACGTCGCGCTGCACGAGCTGGACGCCCATGCGATGCGCCCGGAGCTCGACACGTACGACAAGTGGCGGCACGGGTACGTCGGGCACCTGACGGAGCACGGCATGTCCGGCACCGACGCGGACGCCACCGCCGACATGATGGACCCCGACCGGCTGTTCCGCGCCCCGCGCCCGGACGTCCTCCTCCGGGACGGCGAGCGCATCGCCCTCCCCGGCCTTGACCTGCGGGTCGTCTGGACGCCCGGCCACAGCCCCGGCCACTCCTGCTTCTACGACCCCGACCGGCAGCTGCTGTTCTCCGGCGATCACGTACTGCCGCGGATCACGCCCTCGATCGGGTACCTCCTGCAGAGCGTCGGCGACCCGCTCGCGGACTTCCTGCGCTCGCTGGACAAGCTGACCGGCTACGACGTGGCCGAGGTGCTGCCCGCGCACGAGTACCGCTTCCGGCAGCTGGACCGGCGGCTCGCGTACATCGCTCGACACCACACCGAGCGGCTCGCGGAGACCCTGGCCGCGGTCACCGCGGCGCCCGGCAGCACCGCGTGGGAGCTGGCCGCGCACCTCAAGTGGTCGCGCAGCTGGCAGGAGTTCGGCCTTCAGCAGCGCCGCTTCGCGCTCGGCGAGACGCTCGCCCACCTCAAACTGCTCGCGGCCCGCGGGGAGATCACCGAGCACGCGGGCGGGCCGGAACAGCCCGGGGGCCCGCGTCGGCCAGCGCGCTGGACGCCGGCTGCCCCTAGGCGATGACGAACGATCGTTAACTTACGGCTGCATGGAGACCGTGTCCAGAGAGGGCGCCGCACAGGATCGGGCCGCCGTACCACGTCGGCCTGGGCTGCGGCGGAAATGGCGCATCCGGCACACGAGTTGCACACCTGTCACGGGCCTCACGGGCACAAGCGCGTTGCGCTGCCGTACCTGCCGCGCACCGGCCGGGCGCGGCCCAATCGTCGTGGAACGCCGCTGGTCGGCGCGGGTGAGTGAGTGAACGGCCGACGGCGGTCCGGCGGCAGTCCGGCGTCCGCCCACCGCAGCGACGACAGGACACCCGCCGGGAACTCGACGCAAAGAGACCGGTAAAGGTCCGAGACTGATCGGCGGCCGTCACCAGAGCCATCTCTCCAGGAACTCCACCCAGATGTAGCCCACGAACCCGTCGAAGGCCGGCGGGTCGATGGCCTTCAGCTGCACCGCCAGCCGCCCCAGCTCGGCCACCGCGGCGCCCTCATCGCCGTTCGGGTCGTTCAGGACCGCCGAGCGGCTCACGTGCAGCCCGTAGTGGTGCAGCGTGCGCAGCCACAGCTCTATCGAGGAGTTGGCGAACCACGCCTCGCCGTCGGGCAGTACGTAGTACACCGCACCGGAGTCGGGATCGACGCCGAACGCCCAGGTCAGCGCGGGCGAACGGCGGCCGTGCGCGTTCTGCGTCAGCCGGTACAGGAGCCGGCCGTCGCGGGTGCGCAGCTGCGGTTCGGGCTCGTGCTGGAAGCACGCCGTGCCGATGAGATTGTCCACCACCGGTATCCCGGTGGTCACCAGTAACGCCTTCTGGCGGTCCGGTATCCGCCACTTCGCCACGGCGTCCGGATCGGCCCGGACGACCTGTCCGGCACCGGCCCACGCCACCAGCTCTTCGTATTTCGGCACAGGAGCCCCTCCCCCCACGGCTGACCGCACGCGGCGGGACTCTACCGGGAACAACCGTCCGGCGAGTCGGACATCTGACCACGCGGCGCGGCGCGAAGGAGCAGACCGGGGCGGGAAAGAGAATTGAACGGTCGTTAAGAGCGGGTGGCCGACCACCGGCCGGGCACCCACCGCCGCGGGTCAGCCGGACCGGCGCGGGAGACTGCCGGCCGGCCGGTACTCGACCAGTACGAGCGCCAACTCGACGTAGCGCTCGGCCAGTTCACCGACGCCGACGTCACCGCCCGCGCTGTACCACTGCGCCACCGCATTGCACATCGCGATCACGCCGCGCCGGGCGTCCTCCGGATGCGGCGTACGGAACACGCCCTGTGCCACGCCCGCGTCGACCACTTCGTGGAACAGCCGCGAGCCGTCGTACTGCCGCTGCCGCGCCTCCTTCAGCCGGCCCTCGGAGAGGTGGCGCCACTCGGTCAGCAGCAGGCTGCTCTCCAGCCGGTGCTGGGCGCGGTAACGGACGGTGGCCCGCACCAGGGCGGCCAGCCGCTCCCCCGCGTCCGTCCCGGCCCGCGCCTGCTCGGCCTCGCAGGAGGCGAAGTACTGGGCGCTGCTCTCGTCCAGCAGGGCGTGCAGCAGCTCCTGCTTGCCCGCGTAGTAGTGGTACATCGCGGAGAGGCTGACCCGGGCCCGCCGCGCGATGCCGCGGATGGACGCCGCGCCGTAGCCGCGCTCGGCGAACTCGTACCGGGCGGCATCGAGGATGGCCTTCTGGCCCGCAGGCCGCACCGCACCCACCTGGGTCCTCCCGTTGACCGCATGACCGAACCTGACTGAACGAACGTTGGCTCAGTGTACGCAGCCGTACGGTGGTGCAGCGCAGCCGTACCGAAGGCGTATCCGGCCGTACACAGCCGCAACGCACGACGGAGCGCCGCCCGGACGGATCCGGACGGCGCTCCTCGGTCGGGGGACTCCCTCAGGTGTCAGTCCTTGACCTGCTGGCCCGAGAGGCGCTCGACGCCACGCAGGAGGGCCGAGTGGTCCAGGCCGCCGTCGCCCTGGGCGCGGAGCGAGGCCACAAGGTTCGCGACGACGGCGCCGACGGGCAGCGCGGCACCGACGGTACGGGCGGCGTCGGTGACGATGCCCATGTCCTTGTGGTGCAGGTCGATGCGGAAGCCGGGCTTGAAGTCGCGGTTCTTGAAGTTGTCCTTCTTGCGGCTCAGCACGGTGGAGCCGGCCAGGCCGCCGTTGAGGACGTCCAGGGCGGCGGCGAGGTCGACGCCGGACTTCTCCAGGAAGACCACGGCCTCGGCGCACGCCTGGATGTTGACGGCGACGATGAGCTGGTTGGCGGCCTTGACCGTCTGGCCGGAGCCGTGCGGGCCGCACAGCACGATGGTCTTGCCGAGCGCGTCGAACAGCGGCTTGGCGGTGTCGAAGTCGGCCTGGTCACCGCCGACCATGATGGACAGCACGGCCTCGATGGCGCCGGCCTCGCCGCCGGAGACCGGGGCGTCCAGGACGCGGATGCCCTTCTCGGCGGCGTTCTTGGCCAGGTCGATGGAGGTCTGCGGGGTGATCGAGGACATGTCGATCAGCAGCGCGCCGGACTTGGCGTTCTCCAGGATGCCGTCGGGGCCGTACGCGATGGCCTCGACCTGCGGGGAGGCCGGGACCATGGTGAGCACGACATCGGCGTCGCGGACGGCCTCGGCGATGCTCGCGGCCGCGGTGCCGCCGGCCTTGGCCAGCCGGTCGAGCTTGTCCTGCTCAAGGGTGAAGCCGGTGACGGAGTAGCCGGCCTTGATCAGGTTCTCCGCCATCGGGGAGCCCATGATGCCCAGGCCGATCCACGCGATCTTGGGGAGGTTGCTGCTCATGGAGAGTGTGATCCTTTCCAGGGGAAAAATGGGGACGGTATGAGGACGGTCAGGCGCTGTAGAGCCAGCCGAACGCCTGCGAGCTGGGGCGGTCGCCGGGCTTGTACTCCAGGCCCACCCAGCCGTCGTAACCGGCCTTCTTCAGACGACCGAGCAGGTCCGCCAGCGGCAGGTCGCCGGTGCCGGGCGCGCCGCGTCCGGGGTTGTCGGCGATCTGCACGTGCCCGGTCTTGTCCGCGTAGGCGTCGATGACCTCGTTGAGGTCCTCGCCGTTCATGGCCAGGTGGTACAGGTCCATCAGGAACGTGGCGTTGCCGAGCCCGGTGGCCGCGTTGACCTTGTCGACGATCTCGATGGCCTTCGGTGCCGAGACGATCGGGCAGCGCGGCGACTCGGTGGCGTTGAGCGCCTCGATCAGCAGCGTCGCGCCGATGCGGTCGGCGGCGCGGGCCGCGAGTACCAGGTTCTCCAGCGCCAGGGTGTCCTGGACCTGGGGGTCCACGCCGTCGACGCGGTTGCCGTAGAGCGCGTTGAGGGCCTTGCAGCCGACCGACTGCGCGAAGTCGGCGGCGACGTCGATGTTGGCGCGGAACTTGTCGGACTCCTCGCCGGGGACGGAGAGGGCGCCGCGGTCGGGGCCCGGCAGCTGTCCGGCGTAGAAGTTCAGGCCGATCAGCTGGGTGCCGGCGTCGTTCAGCGCGTGCCGCAGCGCGTCCAGTTCGGACTGCTCGGGAACCGGCGCGTCGACCCACGGCCACCACAGCTCGACCTCGGTGAAGCCGGCGGCGGCCGCCGCCGCGGGGCGCTCCAGCAGCGGCAGTTCGGTGAAGAGGATCGACAGGTTGACGGCGTAACGGGCGTCGGTGAAGCCCATGAGGGATGGCCTTCCTTCCGGTGCGGACGACAGGGGGCGGGGGCCGGGCCTCCCGCGTACGGGGCGCAGGCGGGAGGCCCGTCGGCGTCAGCTCTTCAGCGGCGAGATCGCGCTCGGCGCGTGCCACGGCTCGGTGGCGATCTCCTCGAACTCCGTGACATCGCTGATGTCCGCGGTCTTGCTCATCGCGATGTTGGTGATCCGCTCCAGGATCGCCTCGACGACGACCGGCACGCGGTGCTCGGCGGCGAGCTTCTTGGCCTGCTCGAAGGCGGCGCCCAGCTCGCTCGGGTCGGTGACGCGGATCGCCTTGCAGCCCAGGCCCTCGGCGACCTTGACGTGGTCGACGCCGTAGACGCCCAGCTCCGGGGAGTTGATGTTCTCGAACTCCAGGTTGACCTGGAAGTTGATGTCCAGGCCGATCTGCGCCTGACGGATCAGGCCCAGGTAGGAGTTGTTGACGAGGACGTGGACGTACGGGATGCGGTGCTGCGCGCCGACGGCCAGCTCCTCCAGCATGAACTGGAAGTCGTAGTCGCCGGAGAGCGCGACGACCTGCGCGTCCGGGTCGGCGGTGGCGACGCCGAGCGCGGCCGGGATGGTCCAGCCGAGCGGGCCGGCCTGGCCGCAGTTGATCCAGTGGCGCGGCTTGTAGACATGCAGCATCTGCGCGCCGGCGATCTGGGAGAGGCCGATGGTGGTGACGTAGCGGGTCTCGGGCCCGAACGCCTTGTTCATCTCCTCGTACACGCGCTGCGGCTTCATCGGGATGTTGTCGAAGTGCGTGCGGCGCTGCAGGGTGGCCTTGCGCTCCTGGGTGGAGGCGGCCCACTCGCCGCGGTCCGGCAGCTTGCCCGCGGCCTTCATCTCCTTCGCCACCTCGACGAAGAGCTCCAGCGCCGCCTTCGCGTCGGAGGCGATGCCGTAGTCCGGGGCGAAGATCTTGCCGATCTGGGTCGGCTCGACGTCGACGTGGATGAACTTCCGGCCCTTGCGGTAGACGTCCATCTTGTAACCGGTGTGGCGGTTGGCCCAGCGGTTGCCGATGCCGAGGACGAAGTCGGACGCCAGGAAGTTCTCGTTGCCGTAGCGGTGCGAGGTCTGCAGGCCGACCATGCCGGCATTGAGCTCGTGGTCGTCGGGCAGGACGCCCCAGCCCATCAGGGTCGGGATGACCGGGATGCCGGTCAGCTCCGCGAACTCCACGAACAGGTCGGAGGCGTCGGCGTTGATGACGCCGCCACCGGCGATCAGCACCGGCCGCTCGGCCTCGTTCAGCATCGAGAGGGCCTTCTCGATCTGGGCGCGGGTCGCGAGGGGCTTGTAGACGGGCAGCGGCTCGTACGTCTCGGGGTCGAACTCGATCTCGGTCTGCTGGACGTCGATCGGCAGGTCGATCAGGACCGGGCCCGGGCGGCCCGACCGCATCAGGTGGAACGCCTGCTGGAAGACGCCGGGGACCTGCGCGGCCTCCAGGACCGTGGTCGCGGCCTTGGTGACCGGCTTGGCGATCGAGGCGATGTCGACGGCCTGGAAGTCCTCCTTGTGGAGCACCGAGGTGGGCGCCTGGCCGGTGATGCACAGGATCGGGATGGAGTCACCGATCGCGGAGTACAGGCCGGTGATCATGTCGGTGCCGGCGGGGCCCGACGTACCGATGCAGACACCGATATTGCCCGCGTGGGTACGGGTGTACCCCTCGGCCATGTGGGACGCGCCCTCCACGTGGCGGGCGAGCGTGTGCTGGATGCCGCCGCCGGCCTTCAGGGCCGCGTAGAAGGGGTTGATCGCCGCACCCGGCACGCCGAAGGCGTTGGTCACGCCCTCGCGCTTGAGGATCTCCACTGCCGCACGAGCGGCGGTCATACGAGGCATCGAGTACTCCTGCGTCGTCGGCCTGTCAGGAAGCGGACACGTTCCGGCGTGAGGCCCGGAAGTGACGTTTTCCGTATCTTGGAAAAGTTGTTTTGCTTTATGGAAGACGAAAGTAGAGCGAGACGCGGCAGCCGTCAAGACCGGACCGCGCCCTTCAGCCGAGGTGCGTCCTTCAGCCGGGGCGCGACCGGACAGCACGACGCCCTCCTCGGCTACTGGGCCGGGGAGGGCGTGGGAGGGAGGGCGGCGGGCGTCGGGCGGCGGCGCGGGAGGGTCAGCCGCGCTTGATGCGGCCGCGGACGGCGAGCACCGCGAGGCCGAGGAGGGCCGGCTCGGAAAGGCGGGACACCATCTCGATGTACGTACCGGCGGTGGTCAGATTCTGCCCACTGGCGCGGAAGACCACGGAGTGGATGACCACGTCGGCGGCCTTCTCCGCGCGCTCCCCCGTGAACCGGTCCAGAAAGGGCCGCTGGAGCTCCGGATGCCGTTTCCCGATGACGCCGGCGCTCGCCGGATAGTCGCGCGCGGGCGTGTCCGGCAGGCCGTACGCCATCATCAGCACGACCGTGGCCGCCATCGCGAGGCCGAGCCCGACGAGGGCGCGGGAGGCCCGCAGGCCGTACCCGGAGAGCAGCCAGTACGCCTGCAGCAGCCAGCGCTCCGCCTTGCGCCGCCCGTGACTGTACCGGCGCATCTCCATTTCGCCGTAATAGAAATCCGCCGCGCCCGGCTCGTCCTTCGCGTCCTCGCGTGCTTTACGGAGCTGGCGGTAGGTCGTGGTGAGCGTGGCGAGTCCCGGTACGCCGTCCGGCGACTCCGGCGGATCGCCCCAGGCGTGCCGCGCCGCATGGCGGCGACGGGGCAGCGTGCGCCATTGCCGCTCTTCCTCGATGATCTGGCGCTTGGTGCACCAGCGGGGAATTCCCCGGCCCCACTGGACGCCTCGGGGCGCGGCGGAGAGCCGCCATTTCCCTTCGAATCTCAGCTGGTCGAGGTGGTGTGCGCCGGAGAAACGGCAATGGGTCAGATCCACGTCGCTGAGCAGCAGCATGGCGGCGTCGACTCCGCGGATCGAGGCAATGGAGACCTCGATGTCGTGGGCGGCAGAGAGGGGCTCTTCGCCGGGGCGGCGAGGCGTGGAGAGGTCGGTCGCCACCGAGCTCGGGAACAGCAGTACGGCATCGGTGAGGTCGATTGTCGCCCATCGTGCGCGCAGCGCGACGGCCCCCTCGAAAAGCGCGGAACGGGCATCGATCCCCGCCGCCAGCACGGAAATCTGCAGGGCGTTACGGAATTCTGCATCGGTCAGCCGAAGCGTTTCCCGGCATATCACAGGCCCTCGCCAGGACGCCGCGAAGACCGCCCGCATAAAGCTCACATCGCGCCGGAACACCGCATTGCCGAACCACGCCATGCCGTCGAACCGGCATCCGCCGAACCACGCCGCACCGTCGAATTCCGTGCCTTCGAACCCCGCGTCCTCGGCGAAACTCACTCCCCCGAACGAAGCGATACGAGAAAAGCGGGACCCGTTGAACCAGGCACCTTTCTCGAACCTTGCCCCGTCGAGGGTGACGCCGGAGTCGAAGCGCGCCCCTTCGAATACCGCATCATCACGGAAGCGGGCTCCCGCGAAATCCACGGTTTCCGGGAAACGCGCCCGGTGAAAGGACGCGGAGCCCACGACGGGCCGCCCGTCGTCGCCGCCCAAGCGGCCCAGTAAGTCCGCGAACAGCCAGGGGGGCAACGTCACCCCGCGACAGTCCAGATCGGAACCGGGCCCCAGACCCGCCAAGTACGCCTCGCGCTCGGCGGGTTCGAGATGTGCGAGGCACCGGGCGCCCGCCCGGCTGCCCCGGCATCCGACCGGATCGTCCGCGGAGGCCCCGAACCGGCAGAGATCCCAATCCGGTGGAGTCGGAGTCGGAGTCGTGTCCATGCCGGTGATCCGATCAGCACGGCCACCACAGCGCAACGGGCCGGTACGCAGCGCACGTTGCGTACCGGCCCGTTGCGAGAAGCGTCAGCGGATCGGCATGCCCGCCAGCGTCCGTGCGATCACCAGGCGCTGGATCTCGCTCGTACCCTCGAAGATCGTGTAGATCGCGGCATCCCTGTGCATGCGCTCGACGGGGTACTCGCGGGTGAAGCCATTGCCGCCCAGGATCTGAATGGCCTGACCCGTGACCTTCTTTGCGGTCTCACTCGCGAAGAGCTTGGACTGGGAGCCCTCGGCGGCGGTGAAGGGCTTGCCGTTGACCGCCATCCAGGAGGCGCGCCAGACCAGCAGCCGGGCCGCGTCGATCGACGTACGCATGTCGGCGAGCTGGAAGGCGACGCCCTGGTTGTCGATGATCGGGCGGCCGAACTGCTCGCGGGTCTTGGCGTATTCGAGCGCTTCCTCATACGCGGCGCGGGCGGTGCCGACCGCCATCGCACCGACGGCCGGGCGGGACGCCTCGAAGGTCGCCATCGCGGCGTTCTTCACTCGCTCGCCGCCGCCCGCCTTGGCGCGCTCGCGGGCGCGGGCCATGCGCTCGTCCAGCTTCTCCTTGCCGCCGAGCAGGCAGCTGCCGGGGACGCGGACGTCCTCCAGGACGACCTCGGCGGTGTGCGAGGCGCGGATGCCGTGCTTCTGGAACTTCTGGCCCTGGGCGAGGCCGGGGGTGCCCGGCGGGATGATGAAGGAGGCGTGGCCCTTGGAGCCCAGCTCCGGGTCGACGACCGCGACGACGACGTGGACGTTGGCGATGCCGCCGTTGGTCGCCCAGGTCTTGGTGCCGTTCAGCACCCACTCGTCCTTGGCCTCGTCGTAGACGGCCCGGGTCCGCATCGAGGCGACGTCCGAGCCGGCGTCGGGCTCGGAGGAGCAGAAGGCGGCGACCTTGACGTCGTTCACATCGCCGTACATCTGCGGGATCCAGGTGCCGATCTGCTCCTCGGTACCGTTGGCGAGGACGCCGACGGCGGCCAGGCCGGTGCCGACGATCGACAGGGCGATGCCCGCGTCGCCCCAGAACAGCTCCTCCATGGCCATGGGGATGCCGAGGCCCGTGGGGTCGAAGTACTGCTGGGCGTAGAAGTCGAGCGAGTAGATTCCGATCTTGGCCGCTTCCTGGATCACCGGCCAGGGGGTCTCCTCGCGCTCGTCCCACTCGGCGGCGGCGGGGCGCATGACGTCCGCGGCGAATCCATGGATCCAGTCCCGGACTTCCTTCTGCTCGTCGTTGAGTTCCATGATGAACTCGGCCATGACCCCTCCAGCAGTGCGTTACTTGCGGTAACAGCAGTCTGTTACTCACGAGTAAGCACTGTCAACCTCAGCGACCGATATCTCCCGCCCAATGGACAGGGTGTTACGTTGCGCGAACAGCACGAAGTCACCACAGGGCGGGGAGCCGGACGATGGAAATGACACAGGAGAGCCGCCGCACAGCCAGTGAGCGCCGACGACGCGAGCTGCTGGAGGCCGCGGACCGCGTGGTCCTCCGGGACGGCCCCGAGGCGTCGATGAACGCGATCGCGGCCGAGGCCGGGATCACCAAGCCGATCCTCTACCGGCACTTCGGCGACAAGGGCGGCCTCTACCGCGCACTCGCCGTACGCCACACCGACGCTCTCCTCGCCGGCCTGCGGGCCGCGCTGGACTCCCCCGTGGCACGAAGGGAGCGGGTCGAGGCCACGCTCGACACCTACCTCTCGGCCATCGAGGCCAGGCCGCAGGTCTACCGCTTCCTGATGCATCCGTCCGACGAGGGCCAGACGCCGGACAGCGGTTTCGACGTCGGCCGGCACTCCGCTCCCCTGCTGCGGCGGATGGGCGAGGAGCTCGCGCAGGTCATCGCCGAGCGGGTGGACCTGGGGCCGGTCGGCGACGAGCTGGCGCGGGTGTGGGGCCATGGCATCGTCGGGATGATGCACGCGGCCGGCGACTGGTGGCTGCGCGAGCAGCCGTGTTCGCGAGCGCAATTGGTACAGCATCTCGCGGACCTGCTGTGGGGCCGACTCGCAGCGGCGGGCGACCGCCCGGGCGGCCCGGGGTTCTAGGCCCGGGCCGGGCCGGAGGTGACGTTTCGCCTTCCGGCCCCCCTTGTACTGGGGAACGCTCGAGTGGCTGAGGTGGTGCCCGACCCGCCCGGGGTTCTGAACCACGGCAGTACGGGCAGTACCCGCTAGCCCGCCACCGTCCGGCCCGCCCACGGTGCCTTCGCGGCAGCCCGCAGTGCGCGGCGGCGGCGCAGGCCGGTGAGGTGGTCGACGTACAGGCCGCCGTCCAAGTGGTCGCATTCGTGCTGCAGGCAGCGGGCGAAGAAGCCGGTACCGGAGATCCGGCGCGGCTCCCCGTCCACCGTGACGCCCTCGACCACCGCCTCGTCGTGGCGCGGCGTACCGGATTCGATCCCGGGCAGCGACAGGCAGCCCTCGGGGCCGCGCAGGACCTCGCCGTCCACCGCCACGAGCCGGGGGTTGACCACGTGTCCGAGGTGGCGGACGTCCTCGTCGTCCGGGCAGTCGTAGACGAACACCCGCTGCGCGACGCCGATCTGGTTCGCGGCGAGGCCGACACCCCGCGCCGCGTACATCGTCGCGAACATGTCCTCCACGAGCCGCGCCAGCGCCGGCCCGAAGTCGGTGACCTCCTCGCACGGCGCGTGCAGGGTCGGGTCGCCGAGCAGCCGCATGGGGCGGACGCGGCCGGAACTGCCGGGGATGGAGCGGTGTCGCATGGGGGCAAGAGTACGTTCCGGCCGACGACCAGCGGCGTTGCGGTCCGGGCAGCGGCCCGGCCGGCCCGCCGGATCGCCGGGCGCCGGGCGCCGGCCCGGTCGTCGCTCCCGGTGCAGCGGCGCTGTACGGCAACCCCGTACGGCAGCCCTGTACGGCGGCGGACCGGGCACCACATCAACCACTGCCGGACGTCACATCAACCACTACGGGCACCACATCAGCCGCTACCGAGCACCACATCCACCACTACCGGGCACCACATCAGCCGCTCGAGCGTTCCCCAGTACAAGGGGGGCCCGAGAGCCGAAACGTCACCTCCACACCCCCCTCACGGGTGGTCTGGTTCGGGCCCCGGCGCGGAAATCGATAGGCTGATCCCCAACCACAGCCTCCCGGCCGGCCGGGCCGGTACGGAGGGGCGTTCCACCGGCGGCCCCGGGGGCAGGAGGGCGCCGGATGCAAGGAGGATCTAGGACGATGGCAGGCAACACGGACCCGCTGTCGCCGCGGGCCAAGCTGGCCGTGACGGCGGGCAGGGCCGCGGCGGCGGCGTCGCGCGCGGTGGGCCGCGGCAGCGGATCGGTGATCGGTGGCAAGGTCGCGCTCAGGCTCGACCCCGACCTGCTGGCCCGGCTCGCCCAGCACCTGGACGTGGTCCTGGTGTCCGCGACCAACGGCAAGACCACCACGACCCGGCTGATCGCGGAGGCGCTGCGGGCCAGCGGCCCCGTCGTCTCCAACGCGCTCGGCGCGAACATGCCGGCCGGCATCACCTCGGCGCTGGCCGGGGGTTCGGACGCGCGGTACGGCGTCATCGAGGTCGACGAGAAGTACCTCGCCGGCGTCGCCCGCGACGTCACCCCCAAGGCCATCGCGCTGCTCAACCTTTCGCGTGACCAGCTCGACCGCGCCGCCGAGACCCGCATGCTGGCGGAGCAGTGGCGCGAGGGGCTGGCCGGTTCCAAGGCGCTCGTCGTCGCCAACGCGGATGACCCGCTGATCGTCTGGGCGGCCTCCTCGTCCGCCAATGTCGTATGGGTCGCGGCGGGCCAGGAGTGGAAGGACGACGCCTGGTCCTGCCCGTCGTGCGGCGGCGTGATGCAGCGCCCCGGCGACGACTGGTTCTGCGGCGAGTGCGGCTTCCGCCGCCCGACGCCGAGCTGGGCGCTCTCCGGCGACCACGTGCTGGACCCGCACGGTTCGGCCTGGCCGATCAAGCTCCAGCTGCCCGGCCGCGCGAACAAGGCCAACGCCACGACCTCGGCCGCGGTGGCCGCCGCCTTCGGCGTGCCCCCGCAGGTCGCCCTGGAGCGGATGTACTCCGTCCAGGCGGTCGCGGGCCGGTACGACGTGGTCTCCTTCCTCGACCGCGAGCTGCGGCTGCTGCTGGCGAAGAACCCGGCCGGCTGGCTGGAGACGTTCTCGCTGATCGACCCGCCGCCGACGCCGGTGATCCTGTCCGTCAACGCCCGCGGCGCCGACGGTACGGACACCTCCTGGCTCTGGGACGTCGACTACACCCGGCTCGCCGGCCACCCGATCTTCGTGATCGGCGACCGCAAGCTGGACCTCGCGGTCCGGCTGGAGGTCGCGGGCCTGGAGTTCCAGGTGTGCGAGGACGCCGACGAGGCCGTACGGAAGGCACCGCCGGGGCGTATCGAGGTCATCGCCAACTACACCGCCTTCCAGGACCTGCGCCGCCGCGTGGGCAACTGACCCGATCCGCAACGGACAAGGACGAGCAAGCATGAGTGACAACAGCCTGCGTCTGGTGTGGATCTACCCGGACCTGCTGAGCACGTACGGGGACCAGGGCAACGCACTGGTGGTGGAGCGCCGGGCGCGGCAGCGCCGCCTCGACGTCCAGCGCCTGGACGTCCGCTCCGACCAGCCGATCCCCACCTCGGGCGACATCTACCTGATCGGCGGCGGCGAGGACCGGCCGCAGCGGCTCGCGGCCGAGCGGCTGCGCCGGGACGGCGGTCTGAACCGGGCGGTCGCCAATGGCGCGATCGTCTTCTCGGTGTGCGCCGGTTACCAGATCCTGGGCCACGAGTTCATCAACGACCTGGGCGAGCGCGAGCAGGGGCTCGGGCTGCTGGACGTGGTGAGCACCCGCGGTGAGGGCGAGCGGTGCGTCGGTGACGTACTGGGCGACATCGACCCGGAGCTCAACCTCCCGCCGCTGACCGGCTTCGAGAACCACCAGGGCGTCACCCACCTCGGGCAGACCGCCCGCCCGTTCGCGAAGGTACGATTCGGCAACGGCAACGGCGTGGGGGACGGCTACGAGGGCGCGTGGAACGACACCGTCTTCGGTACGTACATGCACGGGCCCGTGATGGCCCGTAACCCGCACATCGCCGACCTGCTGATCAAGCTGGCGCTGGACGTCAACGCGCTGCCGCCGGTGAGCGACCACTGGTACGAGGCGCTGCGCCAGGAGCGCATCGCGGCGGCTACGCAGCCGGCGTGACTGTCACGGCGGCCGGCATGAGCACGTCGGCCGCCGTGACGTTCCGCCACTTGGGCCCCCCTTGATACAGGGGTAACGATCGGGGAGCCGTCGATGTGCCCGTAACGGCTTGGCCGGATAACAGCGTTTTTGCGTGCCCGCAGTCCCGCACTGCGGGCACGCGCGCGTTCATGTGCCGCGCGCTTGTAGGGTGACGACATCCCAACCGGACGACGGGGTCCGGTCATCCGGTTGAGTTGCAGAGGTTCTACGAGCAATGCGTATTGGTGTACTCACCTCCGGAGGCGACTGCCCCGGTCTGAACGCCGTCATCCGCTCCGTCGTGCACCGCGCCGTCGCCGACCACGGCGATGACGTCATCGGCTTCCGCGACGGCTGGCGCGGCCTGCTGGAGTGCGACTACCGCAAGCTCGACCTGGACGCGGTCGGCGGCATCCTGGCCCGTGGCGGCACCATCCTCGGCTCCTCGCGCGTGCAGCCCGCGCATCTGCGGGACGGCGTCGAGCGGGCCCGCGGCCACGTCGCCGACCTCGGTCTGGACGCGATCATCCCGATCGGCGGCGAGGGCACGCTGAAGGCGGCCCGGCTGCTGTCGGACGCCGGGCTGCCGATCGTCGGCGTGCCGAAGACCATCGACAACGACATCTCGTCGACCGATCTGACCTTCGGGTTCGACACGGCGGTCGGCGTGGCGACCGAGGCGCTGGACCGGCTCAAGACCACCGCCGAGTCGCACCAGCGGGTGCTGATCGTCGAGGTCATGGGCCGGCACACCGGCTGGATCGCGCTGCACTCGGGCATGGCGGCCGGCGCGCACGCCATCGTCGTGCCCGAGCGCCCCTTCGACATCGACGAGCTGTCGGAGCGGGTCGCGGCGCGCTTCGACGCGGGCAAGAAGTTCGCGATCGTCGTCGTGGCGGAGGGCGCGAAGCCGCAGGCCGGCTCGATGGACTTCGAGGTCGGCGGCAAGGACGCGTACGGGCACGAGCGCTTCGCGGGCGTCGCCCGGCAGCTGGCCGTCGAGCTGGAGGACCGGCTCGGCAAGGAGGCCCGCGCGGTGATCCTGGGCCACGTGCAGCGCGGCGGCACTCCGACCGCGTACGACCGCGTGCTCGCGACCCGCTTCGGGTGGCACGCGGTGGAGGCGGCGCACCGCGGCGACTTCGGGATGATGACCGCGCTGCGCGGTACGGACATCACGCTGGTGCCGCTGGCGGAGGCCGTCGAGACGCTGAAGACCGTGCCGGGCGACCGGTACGACGAGGTGGAGTGCGTGCTGTAGTCGCACCGCGTACGACACGGCGCTCGGGCTCTCGCCGCACCGCGTACGGCACAGCGCTCAGGAGCCGCCCCCGGTCACCGTCCGTGCCGGGGGCGGCTCTAGGCTGGTCGCGGAGCATTGGTGCGAATCAGGAGCGAGCGGATGGATCACAGCGGGCACGGCATGATGATGGATCTGCCGCCGTTCACGCTGGGGCGCGGGTTGGAGTTCGGCGGCGACGCCTTCTTCCTCGTCGGATGCCTGCTGGGGCTGGCGCTGTACGGCTGGGCCGTGGTGCGGCTGCGGCGGCGCGGCGACAGCTGGCCGGTGAGCCGGATCGTGGCCTGGGTCGTGGGCGTGCTGACGGTCGCCCTGGTGATGTGCACGAAGCTGAACGACTACGGCATGGCCATGTTCAGCGTGCACATGGTGCAGCACATGGTGATCAGCATGTTGTCGCCGATTCTGCTGCTGCTCGGCGCGCCGGTGACGCTGACGCTGCGGGCGCTGCCGACCGCGGGCCGCGGCCGCAAGGGCCCGCGCGAGCTGCTGGTGGCGTTGCTGCACAGTCGGTACATGCGGATCATCACGCATCCGGCGTTCACGATCCCGCTGTTCATCGCGAGCCTGTACGCGCTCTACTTCACGCCGCTCTTCGACTTCCTGATGGAGTCGCGGACCGGGCACATCGCGATGATGGTGCACTTCCTGGCCGTGGGGCTGGTGTTCTTCTGGCCGATCATGGGTGTGGATCCGGGTCCGCACCGTCCCGGCTATGTGATGCGGATGCTGGAGCTGTTCGCGGGCATGCCGTTCCACGCGTTCTTCGGCATCGCGCTGATGATGGCGTCGGAGACGATGGTGAAGACGTTCCAGCACCCGCCGGCCTCGCTGGGCGTCGACGCGCTCGCGGATCAGCAGGCGGCGGGCGGCATCGCCTGGGCCTTCAGTGAGATCCCGTCGGTGCTGGTGCTGATCGCGCTGGTCTTCCAGTGGTACACGACGGAGAAGCGGCAGTCGGTACGGATGGACCGGGCCGCCGACCGGGACGGCGACAAGGAGCTGGCGGCGTACAACGCCTATCTCGCGTCGCTGAACGCGCGCGGCCAGGGCTGACGCGGACTCGGTCCGGGAGTCGGGCGGGCGAGGCGGAATCCGGCGAAAGCTGGCGGTGCGGGCCGCGGCCGGGGAACATGTCCCCAAGGCCGCGGCCCGTGGCATATCCCCGTACGGGCCGCCGTGAGGAGGATGCCAGGATGCCCGGATCGGCTAAGGCGATGGCAGGGTGCACGGTGGGCGGGCTGATCCTGGCCACGGCGTACACGGTGGCGGTGGGCAGCAGCGGTTGGCTCTGGTTCGCGTGGGTGGTGCTGGCCCTGGTGACGGTCGGGGTGGTGGCCGGGAAGCGGTGGTGACCGCCTCCCCGCCTACGGGAGGGATCGGAGGCGCCGCACGGTCGCCTGCAAGGGCGCGGCCGGCTGGAGCAGCAGGCCGACGCGTGGGTCCGGGTCGGCGGGTGCCACGTCGAGGTGGCACCGCTGGGCGAGGGTGGCGAGCAGGAGTGCGGCCTCGACCTGGGCGAAGCGTCTCGTGCCCGGCGGCCCACAGGGTGGCGGCCTCGTCGCGCACCTCAGCGGCGGTCAGCGGCCGGCCCGCTTCGTCGCGGGCCGCCAGGAGCCTGCTCAGCAGGTCGTCGCGGTCCTCGGTGTCGCCGCGCCGCTGCCGCGCGCGGATCAGCCGGTGCACCTCGGCGTCGATGGTGGCGATGGCCCGGAGCAGGCGGCGCCGGCCCGGGGTGCGGATCCAGCCCGGCAGGAAGAGGGTCATGTTCCGCAGTTCGGCGCCGATGTGGTGTTCGGCGACGGCCATCGCCTCGCTGAGTTCCCCGGTCCGGTCGCCGAGGTCGTTGCCGAACAGGGTGCGCAGGACGATGCGCTGGGTGAGCAGCGCCATCTGGTGGCGTACGTCGATGCGGTCGCCGTCCCGCCACTGCCCGGCCGCGTCCTGCGCGCACTCGACCATGGCGGAGGCGTAGCCGCGTACCTGGCGGGGGCGGACGGTGGGCTGGACGAGGGACCGTTTGCGGCGCCAGTCGCCGCCCTTGCTGAGGATGAGGCTCTGGCCGGTGAGCTGTTTGAAGGCCCAGCCGATCTCCAGGAGCTCGAAGGTGCGCTCTCTGGCGGCCAGGAATTCGGCGATGTGCGCGGGGTGGAAGAGGAACAGGCTGCGCCGCGGCCCGAGGGACCAGGTCACCGCGTCGCCGAACTCGTCACGCAGCCGTACGAGGAAGCCCAGGGGGTCCCTGCCGAAGGCCGGGAGGTTGCCGAGGAGGGGCAGGCCGCGGGGTCCGGGTACGGGCTTGAGGGGGACGGAGGGCGGGGGCATGGGGTCTCCGGGGGCCAGGGGGCCGTCAGGCCGTACCGCGGAGTACGCGCTGTTCGAAGCGGTGGAAGGCGCTCTCCAGCCGCCACTGCAGGCGCGCCTTGAGGCCGATCGTGGTGCCGGTCCTGGGGGTGGCGGTGAGGTCGGGGCCCGGCAGGAATGCCTGTTCCAGCGAGGTCCGGGCGAGGTCCTTCAGTTCGGGGTAGCTCAGGTCGTACGTGGTCGCGGCGCGCTGGTACTCGTGGCTGATGTCGGTGCGGGAGATCCCGGGGTCGTCGGTGGCGAGGGTCACCGGTACGCCGGCCCGGCGGTAGCGCTGGAAGGGGTGGGCGTCCCCGCTGACGCCGAGGATCTGGGCGTTGCTCGTCAGGGGTGATTCGAGGGCGATGTGGTGGTGGGCCATGGTGCGCAGCAGTTCTTCGGCGTCGTCCTCGTGTGCCAGGTCCACGCCGTGGCCGATGCGCTCGGCGTGGCCGGTGTGTACGGCTTCGCGGATGTGGAAGCGCAGGTCGGCGGGCTTGACCAGGCCGGGTGTGAGTTCGCCGGCGTGCAGGGTGATGTGCGCGTGGGGGTAGACGCCGTGCAGGTAGTCCAGCATCCGCATGTGGAGCCGGTAGTCGCGCAGGGCGACGGCGCCGTCCTCCGGGGCGACGAGGTTGACCGCGACGAACCGCCGGTCGTGCTCGGCCAGCCGCATGCCGAGCGCGAGCTGCGTGAAGACCTGCTCGGGTGCGGCGGACCGGGTGCCCTGGGAGATGAAGCGGTACGTGACGCGGCAGGCGGGCGCCGGGGTGGCGGTGTCGCAGTGTGCGGTGCGGCGGAAGTCGGCCGTGGCGCGGTCGGCCTCCTGGCGGGCGTCGCGCACCACTTGGTCCAGCTTGCCGCCGGCCAGCAGCGCGCGGTGCATCCGGGCGAGGTCGGCGTCGTACCCGACGTCTGCGGCCAGCCGGCGCGCGGCGGCCCCGGCCGGGCTGACCATGGTCTCCAGGTACGACTGGTGGTTGGCGGCCGCGGTGCCGGCCACGTCGGCCAGCAGTTCACCGGTGTGCCGCTTGGTGACCTCGCCGAATTTGCCGAAGGCGGCGAAGAAGTGGTCGTGGCCGGATTCGCCGGGCGGGAGGTCCTGCATCGACCAGGCGCGGATCAGCCGCTGCCGGAAGGCGGGGTCGGTACGGGTGTCGGCGGCGGACCGGGTGCCGGCCCGGCACGGCGGCGGCAGGGCCGTGTCGGTCCGGTCGATGCACAGTCCGTCCTGCGCGGCGAGGCGGACGAGCAGCTCGGTGGAGACCGCGCCGGAGAGGTGGTTGTGCAGGTCACCGCCCTTGGGCAGGGCCTGCATGAACGCGCGCAGCGCCTGTGGGTGGTGCCGGATGGCGTCCAGGCGTGCGTCGACGCGCTGCTCGGCGGGGGTCGCGGGACGGCCGGCCGGTGGCGGTGTCGCGGCGGCGTCCGGTACGGCGGGCAGGGCCGCCGCGCCCAGGGAGGCGGCGCCCAGGAGGGCCAGTACGGCGCGCAGGCCGGGCTTGGGACGGGGTGCGGAAGCGCTCCTGCGGAGCCGGGTGCCGAAGATCACGGTGCATCTTCGGCATGCGGGGTGGCCGGGTGCGACCTGACAGGCCGAGATCCGGCCAAGGCCACCCGGTCGGCACAGCCACGGGCCCGGCGGCCCGGTGGCTGTGCCGGTGCGGTCCGGGCTCTTATGCCCCCGAGTACGCCCCGGAGACCGTCTCCAGCTGCCGCTCGGCTTCCCGGGCGGCGAAGGGGCACTGCCAGTCGGCGGGCTTGGGGCGGCCGGAGTAGCGGCGGGCCTCGGAGAGCTGCTCGTACTCGTACAGGTTGGGGTTGATGTCCCCCTGCAGCTTGATGTCCTGCTTGCGTATCTTGTCCGCCAGCCGGTCCCACATGCCGGCGCCCTTGATGAGGTCGAACTGCTCGTGGGAGTTGAAGGCCAGCATGGGGAAGGGAGGCCGGCGGCCCCAGCGGCGGTGCGTCTCGTGCAGACCGATCACGAAGAAGGGATGGCCGGCGACGCTGAACGCGAACTGCCCGGACTGGGGATCGGACGAGTAGCCGTCGGCCCAGCGATGGGATTCCGCGTCCTGCTCGTGGAGCAGTTGCAGCTGCTCCCAGAGAAGCTCTTCGAACCGCAGCTCATCGACTCCGCGAGGTTGCTCGAACGTCGCGATGAAGCTGGTGAACGTCCGGGGGCTCCAGTCCGCCGCGCCGACGAATTCCGCGAGGTCGAGCGCCATCAGCCGGGCGGCTTCCGTACTCCCCATCCGGTCGTAGTGCCGGTGGGTGATCCCGCCCCGGCGCCAGGCCGACCGGCCCGCCAGGCAGGAGAACCGCTCCCCCAGGATGAACTCCTCGACCTCGCCACGCGCATCCGCCGTCATGGCCAGCCTTCCTTCCAATTACGTGCCTCCTCACAGGGAGATCGTTCCGGTGTGCCTGGCTGATTGTGACGGCCGAAGGCCGGTCAAAGAAAATCCGCGGCGGAACGCGCGATGACGAATCGCCCGCATCCCCCTGCAATCGGGTGGTTGTGCGCCGCCGGACACCGTCACGGGGCAGGCGTTCCGGAGTCGTGAGGAACTCCGGAGGCGTGAGGAACAAGGAATCCAGGAACCCAGGAATCAGCAACCGAGGAAACAGGAACCGAGGAGAGGTGTGGCATGAGTGAGTACGAGCGTTCCCGGACGATGCCGGCGCTGCCCGAGCACGTCTTCGACCAGGCGAGCGATGTGTCGCGGCTCGATTCCTGGATGCCGGCGGAGCTGCACGTACGGGAGGAGGAGCTGCCGGCCGTGACGGTGCACGAGGACCGTACGGGCGAGGACGCGTCCGCTCTCTTCCGGGCCCAGTCCGACCAGCAGCGCCTGGAGTGGGGCACCCGGGAGACCGGCAGCTACGCCGGGTGGCTGCAGGTCGCCGGCATCGGGAGCGGGGCGAGCGAGGTGACCATCCACCTGTCCTTCTTCGAGGCGTCCCACGACCCGGGCGGCGAGGCCGTGGACGCCGCGCTGGACCGGAGCCTGGAGCGGCTGGCGGAGCAGGTGCGGCTGCGTGTCGACGACGCGGGATAGCCGACAGCGCGGGGCAGCGGCAAAAGGGATATTCAATTCGTTTCGCCGCGCCGGCCGGCGGAAACCCGGCTCGGTGCGACCGCCGGAGCGGGCGGCGCCCGGCGCCCCCGCCCACGCCGGGATCGAGAGGTGGAAGATCATGCATCATGACGAGTTCCTGCGATCGGTACAGGCCGGAGCCGCGCTCCCCGACCACGGGGCGGCGGAGCGCGCGGTGCGGGCGACGCTGGAAACGCTGGCGGAGCGCATCCCCGACGGCCTCGCCGAACACGTGGCGGCCCAGCTGCCGCACGAGATCGGCGAGCACCTCCGCCGGGTGGTCGCCGCGCACGAGGGCGGGTCGGCCGAGCACCACACGGCGGAGCGGTTCGACCTGACGACCTTCGCCGCGCGGATCGCCTGGCGCGGCGGGGTCTCGGAGGACGCCGCGCTGCAGGAGGCGAGCGCGGTCTTCGAAACGCTGGACGCGGCGCTCGCGCCCGAGCTCAGCGAGAAGCTGGGCAGCGTCCTGCCGCCCGACATCCGCGAGCTGCTGCCGACGAGCCGGGTGGAGGACCGTTGACCGCGAACCGGGCACCTGACCTGCGTGCCGCCGTGATCACCGGGGCGGACTCCGGCATCGGCCGCGCCACCGCCGTACGCCTCGCCGAGCAGGGCGTGGACATCGGCATCACCTGGCACACCGACCGGGAGGGCGCCGAGGCGACGGCCGCCGAGGTGCGCGGCAAGGGCCGGAACGCGGCGATCGAGCGGATGGACCTCGCGGACCCGCCGGCGGCGGCGCAGGTCGTCGACCGGCTCGCCGAGCGGCTCGGCCGGCTCGACGTCCTCGTCAACAACGCCGGCACCGGCACCGCGACGCCCTTCCTCGACATCGGCCACGAGACGTTCCAGCACGTGGTGGACGTCGACCTCATCGGCCCGTTCCTCTGTTCCCAGCTGGCCGCTCGGCGCATGATCGACCAGGGGGACGGCGGCCGGATCGTCAACGTCACCAGCGTGCACGAGCACCAGCCCCGGGTCGGCGCCGCACCGTACTGCGCTGCCAAGGGCGGGCTGGGCCTGCTGACGCAGGTCATGGCCCTGGAACTGGCCGAGTACGGCATCAACGTGAACGCCGTCGCGCCCGGTGAAATCGCCACCCCGATGACCGGGCAGGAGGACGCGGACGTGACCGTCAAGGACCGGCCCGGCGTCCCGCTGGGCAGGCCGGGCGACGCCCGCGAGGTGGCCGCCGTCATCGCCTTCCTCGCCGGCCCGGACGCGGCGTATGTGACGGGGGCATCGTGGGCCGTCGACGGTGGCATGCTGCGGATGGGCCCGCAGGCCGGCTCCCACCTCACGGACCACAGCTGGCGCCGCCCCTGAGGCCCCTGCAGGCCTCGACACCGTACGGACGCCGCGGCCTTACGTGGCGCTGCGCTCGCTCTCGTCCCGGAGCTCGCGCTCCACGGCGCGGTTGCGGGCGTCGTCCGGGCGGCCGGCCGCGCTGCCGGGCCGGCCGGCCCTGAGCAGCTCGCGCCAGCGTTCCGGGCTCCAGTCGGCCGGCCGGGTCGTGGCGATGAAGTGCTGCACCGCGGCGAGGAAGCGGTCCGGATCGGCGGTGAAGGGGAAGTGCCCTGCACCCTCGAAGACCTCCAGACGGCTGCCGGGCATCGCGGCGTGCGCGCGGTACGCGTGCCGTACGGGCAGCACGCCGTCCCGTGACCCCCACAGCAGCAGGGTGGGCATGCCCTCGGCCAGGTAGCACCGGTCCAGCATGGTGATGACCTGGCCGCGCCAGTCGACCACCGCGCGCAGGCTGCGGACGAACGCGCTCCGGGACGCCGCGTCCGGGAGCGAGTCGACCAGCCGGAGCAGGGCCGGCGCGTCCTGCCCGAGGTCCGTGCCGAGGCCCTTGAGCAGCCCGACGACCAGCCGGGTCTGGCAGCGCATCCCCGGCAGGCCGAGCACCGACAGCAGTGCGGCGGCCACCGGCAGGGACACGGCCCGCAGGACGGGGGTGACCTCCCGGCCCACGCCGCCCGCGCTGACCAGCACCAGGCGCTCGGTGCGCTCGGGGAACTGGTACGCGAACTGCATGGCCACCCCGCCGCCGAGCGAGTGCCCGATCAGGGTCGCGCGGTCGATGCCGAGGACGCCGAGCAGGTCGCGGACGCCGTTGGCGTAGGCGGCGACCGAGTAGTCGGCGCGGGGCTTGTCGGAGGCGCCGTGGCCGAGCAGGTCGGGGGCGATCACGGTGTGGTTCCTGGCCAGCGCCGGGAGGACGCCCTCCCAGGTCGCGGAGGAGTCCCCGATGCCGTGCAGGAACACGAGGGCGGGTCCACGGCCCGCGAGCCGGAAGGCGCGGCGGTAACCGTGCACCACGTGGTAGCGCAGCTCCACGTCGTCCTGCACGCCCGACGCCCCCTCCCCCGGCCGTCTCCCCGTCTCCCCGCTTCTCCGTGCGAGCGTAGAAGGTGTAGCACCCCGACACCGTTACCGGAGCGTTTCGCGCCCGCTACGACGCTTCGCGACGGCCGCCGTGGACGCGTCCCGGCGGCGGGCGGCCGCGGGTGCGGGGCCGTCCGCACCCCGTGATACTGAAAGGCGGGCCGTGCGCAGCAGAAGCGAGGAGGTACCAGTGGAACGACTGCCCCCGGTGATGAGCGACCCGCTCACCAACCACGGAACGGCCTTCACCCGCGCGGAACGTGACCGTCTCGGCCTCGTGGGCCGCCTGCCCGACGGCGTACTCACCCTCGATCAGCAGGCGCGGCGCGCGTACGGCCAGCTGCGGCGGCAGCCCACCGATCTGGCTGCGAACATCTACCTGGAGCAGCTGCACGACCGTAACGAGGTGCTGTACCACCGGTTGCTGACGGACCACCTCGTGGAGCTGCTGCCCATCGTCTACGACCCGACGGTCGGGCAGGCGATCAAGGACTACAGCCACGAATACCGGCGGCCCCGGGGCGTGTTCCTGTCCATCGACCGCCCGCAGGACCTGCGCCGCTCGTTCGAGGCACTGCAACTGTCCGCCGACGACGTGGACATGGTCGTGGTGACCGATGCCGAGCAGATCCTCGGCATCGGCGACTGGGGTGTGCACGGCATCCAGATCTCGGTCGGCAAACTCGCGGTGTACACGGCCGCGGCGGGCATCGACCCCGCGCGCTGTCTGCCGGTGGTGCTCGACGTCGGCACGGACAACGCGCAGTTGCTCAACGACCCGCTCTACCTGGGCGTACGGCACAGCCGCGCCCGGGGTGAGGAGTACGACCGGTTCGTCGCCGACTTCGTCGAGACCGTGTCCGCCCTGTATCCGCACGCGCTCCTGCACTTCGAGGACTTCGGGCCCGGCAACGCCCGGCGCATCCTGGAGCGGTACGGCGACCGCCACCGCCTGTTCAACGACGACATGCAGGGCACGGGGGCGATCACGCTCGCGGCGCTGCTGTCCGCGCTGGACGTGACCGGTGTCCCGTTCCGCGACCAGCGCGTCGTGGTGTTCGGCGCCGGCACGGCAGGCGTCGGCATCGCCGACCAGCTGCGCGCCGCCATGGTCCGCGACGGCCTGGACGAGGACGCCGCGACCGGGCGTTTCTGGCTCGTCGACAAGCAGGGGCTGCTGCTCGACGACATGTCCGACCTGCGCGACTACCAGCGCGGCTATGCCCGGCCCGCCGCCGAGGCCGCCGACTGGACCGACGGCCGCCCCGTCGACCTGCTGACGACCGTACGGAAGGTGCGTCCGACCGTTCTGATCGGTACCTCGACCGTGCGCGGGGCCTTCACCCGGGAGGTGGTGGAGGCGATGGCCGAGCACGTCGACCGGCCCATCGTCCTCCCGCTCTCCAACCCCACCGAGCGGATCGAGGTGCTCCCTTCCGACCTGCTGGACTGGACCGAGGGCCGGGCGCTGACGGCGGTCGGCATCCCGGTCGAGCCGGTGGAGGCCGGCGGCGTGCGGCATGTCATCGGCCAGGCCAACAACGCGCTCGTCTACCCGGGCGTGGGCCTGGGCGTCATCGTGTCGCGCGCCGAACGGGTCACGCCGGGGATGCTCCGGGCCGCGGCCGAGGCCGTCGCGGGCCAGGTGGCCACGGGCGAGCCCGGGGCGCCACTGCTGCCGGAGGTGGAGAACCTGCGCGCCTCCTCGGCGACGGTCGCGGTGGCGGTCGTACGAGCGGCGGCCGAGGACGGCGTGGCGACGGTCGTACCGGCCGACCCCGTACAGGCCGTACAGGACGCCATGTGGCAGCCGGAATACGGGCCGGTGTCAGACCCGCGTCCCTGACTCACGGCCCTGACTCACGGCCCTGACCCGCGCCCCGGGAGTCCCTGGCCCTCAGGCGCGGTGCGGATCCACGCGGTGCCGGACCCAGACGTTGGGTTCGACGTAGGCCGCGTGGTCATGGGCGGTGTCGCAGTGCACGGGGACCAGGGCGCCGGGCACCTCGATGTCACCGTCGCGGTCGAAGGGCAGGCCGGTCCACCGCCGCCACTGGGCCAGGGAGCCGCTGACCGTCATCGACGCCGGGGCGATCCTCTCGATGGTGCCGCCGGCCTTGACGTGCACGCGTAGCCACGGGTCGGCCGGCAGTCCGTCCGCGCGCCGCCGGCGGACGTAGTCGGCCATGGGGACGCGCGGTTCACGATGCTTGGCCGTCGGGCGGACCGGGGCCAGCAGCACGTCGTGGCCCTGCTCGCCGACGGCGCTGCGCAGCGCCTCCAGCATCCGGTAGGACAGCCCGCGGCCGAGGTACTCGGTGTCCACCGTGATCTCCAGCGCACTGGCCGTCGTCGGCGGGTGCCCGTCGCGCCGGTCGTGGAACGCCCACCCCAGCACCCGGTCCCAGCCCCGGTCCGGCGTCTCCTCGCGGCCGTCGCGCCCGCCGTCGAAGGGCACGCTCAGCCCGCGCGCCACGACGCGGTCACCGTCCGTCGCCACCACGCAGTACTCGGGGAAGTCCGCGGCCACCCGGCCCAACAGGGCGTCCGCCACCGGGTCGTGCGGTATGAAGGCCGGCCAGGTCTCGGTGAGCTCGTAGAGACGGGGCAGCAGCGCCGGGCGCTCGGCGACGGGGGTGATCCGGATGCGGTCGGTGTCTGTCACAGCGCGGACGCTGCCACAAGGACACCGCTGCGGCCAGCGGTTTTCTCCGGCCCTGCGTGCCTGGCCGACAAGCGGCTACACGTCAGTGGCGCGGCAGCCCATGGTCGGAGGGCGGGGCACGAGCGCCGGCCGGCCGCCGACGGGCTCCTGCGCGCGCTTCGTTGGTCGTGGGCGCCACCTGGCGGGCAAGGTCAGGGGCTCCCGAACAGGGAGGAGTTGGCATGATCTTCTTCCGGCGGTCCCGCCTGAAGGCACGCGCCGTGAAGCAGAGGACGAGGCAGGCCGCCGGCCGCACCGCGGAGGCGCTGGACGCCCGGCTGCCGGTCGCCGAGGGCGGCGGGCTGCTGCGCAAGCCGTTCCCCGACCACTGGTCGTTCCTCCTGGGCGAACTGGCCCTGTACAGCCTGATCGTGCTGATCCTGACGGGGGTCTACCTCACGCTCTTCTTCAAACCCGACATGCACGAGGTGGTGTACCGCGGCGCGTACACACCGCTCTCCGGCATCCGCATGTCCGAGGCGTTCGACTCCACCCTGCACATCAGCTTCGACATCCGCGGCGGGCTGCTGATCCGGCAGATGCACCACTGGGCCGCGCTCGTCTTCATCGCGGCGATCGGCGTCCACCTGCTGCGGGTCTTCTTCACCGGGGCGTTCCGCAAGCCCCGCGAGGTGAACTGGATGATCGGGGTGACGCTCTTCCTGCTGGCGCTGGCGGAGGGCTTCGCGGGCTACTCGCTCCCCGACGACCTGCTGTCGGGCACCGGGCTGCGGATCGCGCAGGGCATCATGCTGTCGCTGCCGCTCGTCGGGTCGTACGTCAGCATGTTCGCCTTTGGCGCGGAGTTCCCCGGCCACGACATGATCTCCCGGCTGTACGGGGCGCACATCCTGCTCATTCCCGGCCTGATCCTGGCCCTGGTCACCGTCCATCTGATCCTGGTCTTCTACCTCAAGCACACCCAGTGGGCGGCCCCGGGCCGCACCAACCGCAATGTGGTCGGCAAGCCCCTCTTCCCCCACTTCATGGCCACGTCGGGCGGCCTGTCCCTCATGGTCTTCGGGGTGACGGCGTTCCTCGGCGGGGTGGCGCAGATCAACCCGGTCTGGGTGTACGGCCCTTACCGTCCCGACCAGGCGTCCACCGGCGCCCAGCCGGACTGGTACGTCGGCTTCCTGGAGGGCGCGCTGCGGCTCGTACCGCCGTGGGAGACGTCGGTCGCAGGCCACACCCTCATGTGGAACGTGCTGCTCCCGGCCGTGGTGCTGCCGCTCGCGCTGTTCGCGCTGCTGTACGCGTACCCGTTCGCCGAGGCGTGGGTGACCGGTGACCGGCGCGAGCACCATCTGTGCGACCGGCCGCGCGACCGGCCCGTGCGCACCGCGCTCGGCACGGCGGCCGTCAGCGCGTACGCGGTACTGCTGCTGGCCGGCGGGAACGACGTGGTGGCCGACACCCTCGGCATCTCCCTCAACGCCCTGACCTGGCTGCTGCGGACGGCGCTGATCGTGCTGCCCGTCGTCGTGTTCCTGGTGGTCAAGCGGGTGTGCCTGGCGCTGCGGGAAGCCGAGTTGGAGCGGCTGGCCGAGGGCGAGGAGACCGGGCGGATGCGCCAGACGGTCGAGGGCGGTTACGAGGAGGAGCACCGGCCGATGGGCGAGGAGGAGCGGTACGTGGTGCTGTACGGCAGCATGCCGGCGGCGCCGCCGCTGACGGCGGCCGGGCGGGACGGGTCTCCGGAGGAGGCCGACGGGGCCGGTGCGGACGGCGATGCCGGGCGGCTGCGGGCCGCGCTCAGCCATTGGTTCGCGGCGGCCTCGCACCCGCGCACGGACTCCCGGGAGCCCGGCCGTCAGCTGCGCGACCGGCGTCAGCTCCGCGACCGGCCGGCGGGCGGCTCGTCGCCGGACTCCTGACGGTCCTGACGCCCCGCGTACTGGAACACCATCTCGAAGACGCCGAGGGCCAGCACGCCCGCCCCCAGCAGCGCCAGCCACAGCCCGAAGACGACGCCGAGCGCGACGACCGTGAAGCCCGCGGCGACGACGAGGGGCCAGGGGCTGGCGGGCGGGAAGAAGTCCAGCGGCCCGGCGGTGTCGGCCACCTCGGCGTCGCGGCGGTCCTGCGCCCGCTGCCCGCGCCGCCGGTACTGCACGGCCAGGAAGAAGGCGACCAGCGCGGCCATCAGACAGGCCACGATCAGCACGCTGGCGCCCGCGGGGTCGTGGCCGTATCTGCCGTAGACGCCCGCGGTGACGGCGAAGAAGACCGCCACACCGGCGAAGAGAACGGCTTCGGTCTTCATGTGTCCTCCCCCTGCTCCTTCTTCTCCTCCGCCGGCTTCACGTGTGCCACTCCTTCTCCGGATGGTGCAGGTCAAAGGCGGGCGACTCGGAGCGGATGCGCGGCAGGGCGACGAAGTTGTGGCGCGGCGGCGGGCAGGAGGTGGCCCACTCCAGGGACCGGCCGTAGCCCCACGGGTCATCCGTGCCGACGCGCGTGCCGTACTTCGCGGTCTTCCACACGTTGTACAGGAACGGCAGCGTCGAGGCGCCCAGCAGGAACGCGCCGATGGACGAGACGGTGTTGAGGACCGTGAAGCCGTCGGCGGCGAGGTAGTCGGCGTAGCGGCGCGGCATGCCGTTCTCGCCGAGCCAGTGCTGCACGAGGAAGGTGGTCTGGAAGCCCACGAACAGCGTCCAGAAGTGGATCTTGCCGAGCCGCTCGTCCAGCATCTTCCCCGTCAGCTTCGGCCACCAGAAGTAGAAGCCGCCGAACATCGCGAACACGACCGTCCCGAACAGCACATAGTGCAGGTGCGCCACGATGAAGTACGAGTCGGTGAGGTGGAAGTCCAGCGGCGGCGAGGCGATCAGTACGCCGCTGAGCCCGCCGAGCAGGAACGTCACGAGGAAGCCGACCGCCCACAGCATCGGCGGTTCGAAGGAGAGGGACCCGCGGTACATGGTCCCGATCCAGTTGAAGAACTTCACCCCCGTGGGCACCGCGATGAGGAACGACATCAGGGAGAAGAACGGCAGCAGCACCGCGCCGGTGGCGAACATGTGGTGCGCCCAGACCACGGCCGACAGCATGGTGATCGCGACGGTCGCGCCGATCAGCCCGACGTACCCGAAGACCGGCTTGCGGGAGAAGACCGGCAGGATCTCCGTCACGATGCCGAAGAACGGCAGCGCGACGATGTACACCTCGGGGTGGCCGAAGAACCAGAACAGGTGCTGCCACAGGATCGCCCCGCCGTTGGCCGCGTCGAAGACGTGCGCGCCGAACTTCCGGTCCGCCTCCAGTGCCAGCAGCGCCGCCGTCAGCACAGGGAAAGCCGGGAGCACGAGGATCGAGGTGAAGAGCACGTTCCAGGTGAAGATCGGCATCCGGAACATCGTCATGCCGGGCGCGCGCAGGCACATGATGGTGGTGATGAAGTTGACCGCGCCGAGCGTGGTGGACACACCCGCCACGACCAGGCCCATGGTCCACAGGTCACCGCCGGTGCCCGGTGACCGGACGGCCCCGTTCAGCGGCGCGTACGCGAACCACCCGAAGGCCGCGGCCCCGCCGGGCACCAGGAATCCGCTCACCACCATCAGGGCGCCGAAGAGGTACATCCAGTACGACAGCGCGTTCAGGCGGGGGAAGGCCACGTCCGGCGCGCCGATCTGGAGCGGCATGACGGCGTTCGCGAACCCCGCGAAGAGCGGGGTGGCGAAGAGCAGCATCATGACCGTGCCGTGGATCGTGAACAGCTGGTTGTAGAGGTGCTCGTCGACGATCTGCAGCCCTGGCCGCGCCAGCTCGGCCCGCATCAGCAGGGCGAGTACGCCGCCGAAGAGGAAGAAGCAGAAGGACGTCACCAGGTACAGATTGCCGATCACCTTGTGATCGGTGGTCCGCGTCAGCCGGACCAGTCGCCTGCCCAGCGACGGGGCCGGTCGGTACACCGGCCGCACCACGCCGTCCGCCAGTTCGGTCACAGCCTCGCCTCCCGGGAACACGCCGACTCAGCGGCGTCCGAGTGCCCCGGCCGGCGGCGGAGAATCCGCACCGCGGGCCACCGGGACCAAACCGTCGCCGCTCCGGCTCCGAATGACTCGTGTACCGGAATTCCCCGGGCACCGGAATTCCCGGGTTCCGGACGGACGTCGTAGAGGATCACCGCGTGAAAGAAATCGTGCGCATCGGGGAGAGCCCGGCACCGGGTCCGGATCTGCCGGCGCTGATGGAGTCCGTCGCCCGCGGGGACGAGGAGGCGTTCTCGGGCGTCTACGACATCGTCGCGGGGCCCGTCCTGGGCGTGGTGCGCGGCGTGCTGCGCGATCACGCCCAGTCGGAAGAGGTGACGCAGGAGGTGCTGGTCGAGGTGTGGCGGACGGCGGCCCGTTACCGTCCGGAGCGCGGCGCGGCGATGAACTGGGTGCTGACGCTGGCGCACCGGCGCGCGGTGGACCGGGTGCGGTCGGCGGAGGCGTCGGCGAAGCGGGAGCGCAGGGCCGCGCTGCTGGACCGTACGCCGGAGTTCGACGAGGTGACGGAGCAGGTGGACGCCCGCCTGGAGCGGGAGCAGGTGCGCCGCTGCCTGCGGACGCTCACCGAACTGCAGCGGGAGTCGGTGTCCTTGGCGTACTACCGGGGGCTGTCCTACCGCGAGGTGGCGGAGCTGCTGTCGGTGCCGCTCGGGACGGTCAAGACGCGGCTGCGGGACGGTCTCATCCGGCTGCGTGACTGCCTGGGGGTGACCGCGTGACCGGCGCCGACCTGCACACCCTGACGGGCGCGTACGCCCTGCACGCCCTGCCCGACGACGAGCGCGCGGAGTTCGAGCGGCACCTGGCCGTGTGCGAGTCCTGCGCGCAGGAGGTGCGGGAGCTGTCCGCCACGGCCGGCCGGCTGGGCCTGGCGGTCTCCGTCACGCCGCGTCCCGGCCTCAAGGACGATGTGCTGCGGCGGATCACCACGGTCCGCCAGGAGGCTCCCCGTACGCCGCGGCCGCCGCACTCCGGACCCGTGTCGGCCCGGGCCCGGCGGCTGACGCGCTGGGCACTGGCCGCGTGTCTCGCCATCGCGGCGGCGCTCGGCGGCGTGGCGGTCTGGCAGCACGACCGGGCCGAGGACGCGCGCGAGGAGGCCCGGCGGGCCCAGCAGCACACGGAGGACCTGGCGGCGGTGCTGGGCGCGCGGGACGCGAAGGCCCGTACGGCCCGGTGGGGCAAGGAGGCAAGCGGTACGGTCGTCGTCTCGCGCAGCCGCGACCAGGCGGTGTTCATAGCCTCGGGGATGTCGAAGCCACCGGACGGCAAGGTGTACCAACTCTGGTTCGACGACAACGGAACGATGCGTTCCGCCGGGATGCTGGACCCGGCCCGGCCCACGGCCGCGGTCATGATGGGGCCGCTCGGCCGGGCGTCCGGCATGGGGATCACCATGGAACCGGCGGGCGGGTCGCCCCGGCCGACCTCCGCTCCGCTGACCATGGTGCACCTCCCCGCGTGACGCCCGCTCAAGGAAACCGTGCGCCGGTCCGATGAAGGACCACGTCGATCCCGTACAAGTCGAGCCAGTGCAAGTCGATCCAGTACGAGTCGATCCAGCAGAGGACCAACTCGATCCGGGAAAGGACCAATCCGCCGCCCGTCCGGCGACGGATTCCCCACGTGAGCAGAGACCAGAGATTTCGGGAAGCCCCGGCACGGGGCACGCGGCTGCGGGCACTGGCACCGGGAGCCCTCAGCGGGCTCCTCGCCGGATACGCGGCGCTGGCCGTCGCGGAGCTGGCGTCGGCGGCGGTGCGGCCGCAGGCCGGCCCGGTCGTGGCGGTGGGCGGCGCGGCGATCGACCTGACCCCGGCGTCGGTGAAGGACTGGGCGATCCAGCGCTTCGGCACGGCCGACAAGCTCGTCCTCCAGCTCGGCATCCTGGCCGTACTGGCGCTGCTGGCGATCGCCCTGGGCGTCCTCGCGCTGCGCCACCGGCGGCTCGGCGCGGCGGGCGTCCTGCTGTTCGGCGTGGTCGGCGCGGTGGCGGCGACGAGCCGGCCGGACGCGTCCGCCGCCGACGCGCTGCCCTCGCTGGTCGGAGCGGCGGCGGGCAGCGGCCTGCTGTACTGGTTCGCCGGGCGGCTGAGCGCCCGTACGGCACCGGAACCGGCACCGGCTGATGGGCCCGCGGCCGGTGAGGGCAAGGGCTGGGACCGCCGCGGCTTCCTCCTCGCGGCCTCGGCCGCGGCGGCGGCCTCCACCGGGGCCGGCGTACTGGGCCGCACCCTCAACGGCGCGGGCAGCCACGCGCTCGCCTCCCGCAGCCACGTCGTCCTGCCCCCGCCGGCCTCCCCCGCGGCCCCCATCCCTCGGGGAGCCGGGCTGCGTATCGCGGGCCTCGGCCCGTTCGTCACCCCGTCCAAGGACTTCTACCGGATCGACACGGCACTCCTCGTGCCCAAGGTCGACGCCACGACCTGGCGGCTGCGCATCCACGGCAAGGGCGTCACCGCGCCGCTGACGCTGACCTTCGACGATCTCCTCCACCGCGACCTGATCGAACGCGACATCACCCTCGCCTGCGTATCCAACGAGGTCGGCGGCTCGTTGGTGGGCAACGCGCGCTGGATCGGCGTACGGCTGGCCGAGCTGCTCCGGGAGTGCGGCGTCCGGCCGCCGTCACGGGGCGGCCCGGCCGACCAGCTGGTGGCCCGGTCGGTGGACGGCATGACGATCGGCAGTCCGGTCGAGGACGTCATGGACGGCCGGGACGCGATGCTGGCGCTGGGCATGAACGGCCGGCCGCTGCCGTTCGAGCACGGCTTCCCGGTACGGATGGTCGTCCCCGGCCTGTACGGCTACGTCTCGGCCTGCAAGTGGATCGAGGACATCGAACTCACCACCTTCGACGCCTACGACGCGTACTGGGTCGAGCGCGCGTGGGCCCCCAAGGCACCGGTCAAGACGCAGTCGCGCATCGACACCCCCCAGCCGGCCGCCCGGCCGCGGGCCGGCACGGTCATGATCGCCGGCGTCGCGTGGGCGCAGCACCGCGGCATCGACCGGGTGGAGGTGCGGGTGGACGACGGGCCGTGGCAGCGGGCCGAACTCGCCTCCGAGGACACCCGCGACACCTGGCGCCAGTGGTCCCTCCCCTGGCGGGCCGCTCCCGGCACCCACACCCTCACGGTCCGCGCCACGGACCGCACCGGAAAAACCCAGCCCGCACACCGCACTCCCCCCGCCCCCGACGGCGCGACCGGCCACCACTCGGTGGTCGTCAGTGTCGACTGACACCCCCGGTCTCCCTCAGCCCTCCAGGACTCGGTCGGTGTCCAGTCGGGTGAGGAGCTCGGGGTGGTGCAGCTCTGCCAAGGGAGCCAGCAGGTCCGGGTGGCGCAGGAGGGCGGCGGCCTGCTGGTCGTGGGCGTCGGGCGAGACCAGGCGGCGGAATTCGACCGGTGTGCCGGACGTGTGCCAGGAGTCGGCGAGGGCGGTCACCGCGGTGGCGGCCAGGGCCGGCGTACTGAGCAGGGACGCCGCCCAGCTCGCGACGACCTCGTCCACCCATGACCGCCACGCGCTCTCCGCCTCGTCGTCCTCTCCGGGGACATCCGCGCCGGTGAGCCAGTCGAGCCGGCCGGAGCCGCCCGGACCGGTGACCGAGACCAGCGCGGCGTCCATCGCCGTCGGGTAGCGCAGCCAGGCCGCGACGGTCACGGCCTGCCGGGCCTGCGCTTCGGTGAGGGCAACGCTCATGGCGCCGCCGCTCGACGGATACGCGCAGGTCAGCCACTGGGTGGTCGCCGATATCAGCAGGGAGAGGTCCGTGGGCACCGATGAGCCGTCCGAGTCAGCGAGGGGGCAGGACGTACAGAACGTTACTCAGCGGAACTCTCCGGATAAATGACGCAGGTCACGACGGAGGAGTGGCGTTCGTCTCCGCGTGTCCAGTACCGACACGCCGCCTGTTCGGGTGGTTGAACGATCCGCGGCGACGGAGGAGTGACGCAGGGGGCAGGCATCGTCATCGGGTACCGGACCGGTGCCCGTCGGCGACCGGCCCGAGGACGTCTCCCGCGCCCCGGCCGGCAACGAAAGGAGCATTGACCATGATCGCTGTACGAGGCGTGGCGGCGACCGCCGTGCTGGTGATGGCTGTGACCGGCACGGTCACGACGACCGCGGCCGCGGCTGCGCCCGCGACCGCGACCGCGACGAGCTCGCGCCCGACCGATGGGGCGTTTCTGAGGACCGTGCACCAGGGGAACTTGGCGGAGATCGCGGCCGGGCGGGATGCGGGCACCAACGCCACCACGCGCTGCGTGAAGAGACTCGGCGCCACGCTGGTGCGCGATCACCGGAGGCTGGACAGGGACATCACGGCCCTCGCGGACAAGCTGCATGTGCGGCTGCCCGGCTCACCCAGCGCGGAACAGCGGCACGCGCTGGCGGACGTACAGGCCAAGAAGGGCACGCGAGCGTACGACAGGGCGTGGCTGAGGATGGAATCCTCGGATCACGTGAAGACGCTGGCGCTGATCGGCCGTGAGCTCCGGACGGGCCGCAACAGCGAGGTGAAAGCCGCCGCCCGCAAGGCGCGGCCCGTGGTGGCGAGGCATCTGGCGGCGGTGTTCGTGTGCAGGACGACCACGCACGCCGCCCCGCCGACGCACCATCACTGACCGCCACGCGGGAGTCCCCTCCGGCCGGCTCCTGCCCGGCGAACCACGGTCACCGCAACGCACCAACTCCTCGGGCGCGCCCGGACTTTCGCGTCCGGGCGCGCCCGACAGCGAGGAGACGGAAGTAGAGGAGGCGGAAGTCGAGGAGACGGAAGTACTCGACGGGGGCGCGCAACTCCCCAGTATCTGCTGAGCCGCGAGCGGTCAGGCGGTCAGCCGGCATCGGTCGGCAGCGGGCGGACCGTGAGGATCTGCTGCGCATGGCCGACGGGACCGTTGATGTCGTGCAGCACGGTGCTGGTGATGCCCTGGCCGGTGGGCCCGAAGGTGACAGTGGTGTCCAGTCCGGTCCAACGGCCTTCGGGCCGGCGGTGGAGGTGGACGGTGAGGTCGACGTTGGGGAACATCCAGTCGGTGGGCGACTGGCGCACGGCGATGCCGTTGGCGGTGTCGACGAGGGCCAGGTAGGACGCCAGCTGACTGCTGGGCTGCCCGGCGACGAGGTCGAGAGGGGTGGACACCCAGGCGGTCGTGCCGCCCGGCTGCGGCGGGGCGACCGGCCGGACGTCCAGGGAGGCGATGTACCCGCCCGGCCATACGGAGGCCAGCGGCCAGGAGGGCAGCGACTCGGGCGGCTGGAGCCTGTCGCCGGCGCCACCGGCCACGGCCGCGGTGTCCACGGCGGCGAGCAGCCAGGCGCGCGCCCGGACCACGGGGCGGTCGGCGATCCGCACAACGGCCTCGATCAGCTCGATCGTACGGCCCGGCCGCAGTGTTTCCACGAGGATCTCGCACTCGTCGAGGGCGAGGCGCCCGAGGATGTCGAAGCTGATCCGCCCGAGGACCAGCCCGCTGTGCGGACGCGCGGCCAGATGACGCTCCATGGCGTGCAAGATGAGCCCACCGAGCGGACTGAAGTGCTGCTCATTGACGTCCCATGCGCCGCTCGCGTGGGCGGTGGGCTTGTAGCGGTGCTCGTCTATGGGCTCGAAAAAGCTGTCGGAGTGCGGCGCGCCGGTGCTCAACGGAAGGTTCTCCTCATCCTGATGCCGGGGTGTCAGAGGACTTTGATGAGGATGACACAGCAGGCGGTGCCGACACCCACACTGAGCGCGTGACCTCGCGCTTCACGAGGAAGAACGTCAAGCCGGGCCCGTAGCCGCGGGCCGGCGGGCCGTGTCGGGCGGCCAGACGGGGCGGTGGCCTTCGGGGAGAGTGGCGAGGGCTTGGGTGACGGTGGTGAAGACCGGGAGCAGCTCGCTGCTGCCGGTCTGGTCCAGTACGTGCCGTACGCGGCGGCCCACGCACGCCAGCAGGAGCCGGCCCTGGCGGCGACGCAGCAGCCAGTGCAGGCCCAACAGGCAGTTCAGGCCGCGGGAGTCGCAGAAGGTGAGGGCGGAGCAGTCCAGGGCCAGGTAGCGGTAACCGGCGCCGACGCAGGCACCCATCGTGACGCGGAAGACCCCTTCGCTGCCGTGGTCCAGTTCGCCGCTGACGCGCAACACTGCGCCGGCATCGCAGGAGGCGAGCGTGGTGATCGCCAGTCCGTCGGCGTTCGGCATCCAGCACCTCCGGCGCGCTTCATGCCACTTCCACTTCCCCGTTGCTGCGGATCGTACGTGCCATGCGAGGAGAAACAAGACGGTTTCCCCGAGTCTCCTTTCCTCCGTGCCCCTTTCTCCATGCCCGTCCCGCTTCTCCCCGTTCCCCGTTGCCCTTTTCCCGTTGCCTTTTCCACTGGGGAGTTGACGTGGTGGCCCGACCCGGCCGACCGTGCACCGTACGCACTGTGCGGTACGGTCCGTTCAGGCGACACCCGGTGAGAGGAGGTGGGCACAGTGGCCGGACCTGTGGCTCGCACCGCCATGGACGACCGAGCCCAACTCCGCACGATGATCGACTTCGCCCGCCGCCACTTGGAGAGCAACGCGGCCGAGGCCGAGGCGTTCGCCCCTGGCGACCAAGGCGGCCAGATGCGCCACCGCCTCGCCGGCCTCAAGAAGACGATCGAACTGCTTCTGGAGGCCGCCGAACCGCTGGCCGCCCCACCTCGACGCAACGCGCCCCGGCCGGACGGCACGGCCACATAACCCGGCGATCGCACCCGCCCCGGCCGGGCACTGATAGGAATACCGTGCGGACTGATAAGGCATCACTTATCAGCAGTGGGCCCTACGCCTGGAACCCTTGCCTGTTCAGGGTCGACGCCCTGTCCCGTGTGCACCGAACCGGAGGCGCGGCATCCGTCAAGCCTCGGCCATTACCTGGAGTATCCCACTTGCTCCGTTGAGCGACCGTTGCCAGGATGCGGTGCACTTCGAGATATGACCCGGATGCATGCCAACGTCAGAGTCACGTCAGAGATCCAAGCCGGACTGACCAGGCGTTCGGCCCCCAGGAGACGACCACGCATGTGCGACGAATCGATCCATCAGCAGTTGACGCCGGTCCTCCTCGACCTCGCCGACGCCGCTCCACGCGACCTCGAAAACGGTGGCGTACTGCGGCGGCTGACCGATCACAGTCTGCGGCTGCCGGGCGTCGAGGCGACGGCGGTCATCTCCGTGGACGAGCGGAACAAGAACACTCCGACGGTGGCCGCCGCCTCGCACCACGCATCCGGTCAACTGGCGCGGGCACAACTGGAGCTCGACGAAGGCCCCGGCCTCGAAGCCCTCCGCACCGGACGCCGGCTCGCCGACCTCCCCCTCGACCGGCCGAGCTTCCGTTCCCGATGGCCGCGCTTCGTCCCCCGGTCCCTGTCCGAGGGCTTCACCGGCATCACCGTCATCCCCCTCTGCCACGAACACCGGGCGATTGCCGCGCTTCAACTGCACCACCAGCATTGCCACGACCACGCGTTGTCCAGTGAATCCGTCCGCGCAGCACAGGCCATGAGCGACGCGGCAGTGATAGGGGTGGCTCATCAGATGCAGCAGCGGTACGTCGACCAGTTGCAATCGGCCCTGACATCGCGGATCGCCATCGAGCAGGCGAAGGGAATGCTCGCGGAACGCTTCGAGTGGACCACGGACGAGGCGTTCGCACTGCTCCGCTCCTACGCGCGCAGCCACAACACCCGCCTGAACGACCTCGTCCGCTCGGTCATCGACGGCCCGGCCACCGATGGCCCGTTCCGGCGCGCATCACCTCAATAGCCGGTTCGCCCACTCCCCACGCCCCATCGACTGCACCGAGCGCCCTCTGTCTAACGGTCTAACGGTCTAACGGTGAAAGGTCGTGGTCGCGTCGAGGGGAGCCCGGCCGGTTGTGAGGTGGTTGACCGGCGCGGCAGCGTCGGCGTAACCGAAGGAGACCCCGACGAGCAACTTCCCGTCGTCAACGCCGAGTTCGCCACGAACGGTATCGGCGTAGAAACTCAGCAGCCCCTGCGGGCAGCTGTCGATGCCGTACGCGGTCATCGCCAGCAGCAGCGTCTGCGTGTAGATGCCGACGTCCGCGGCCAGCCGCGCCCCGGCATCACCGGTCGCGAAGAGGAAGGCGACGTGCGGGGCGCCGTAGAAGCGCAGGCTCTCGGCGTCATAGGCCGCGCGGGCCGCGTGGTCGTCCCGGCCGATGCCCAGCGCACCGTAGAGCTCGCCGCCGAACGCGGCGCGGCGGCGCTGCTGTGCCGTCGAGTACATGTCGTCGTGGTAGGGGAAGTCGACCGTGGTGCGCTGCTCGGCGTGGGCCGCCTGGAGCGCGTCGGCGAGCCGGTCCCGCCGCGCCCCGCTCACCACCTCCACACGCCAGGGCTGCGCGTTCGAGTTGGACGGCGCGGCGCCGGCGAGCGCGAAGACCGCGCGCAAGGTCTCCTCGGGCACCGGGTCGGGCAGGAAGGCGCGGGTCGCGCGGCGGCCGCGGATCAACTTCTCGGCGTGGCCGGCCAGGTCGGTGGGCCGGGGCGGGCTGGTCGGATTCATGGGCGCTCCTCAAGGAATCACTTAGCAGTTACCACTTAGCGCTTGGCGCTTAGCACTTGGCACTTGGCACTTAGGTACACGGAAGCGTGTACCTAAGCCTGACCGTAACAGTGACTCACGCCTGAAGTAAACGCTCGCGTATACTTTCGATCCATGAGTACGACGACCACGAAGACCCAGCGCCGGGGGCGCGGCGGGCGGGAACGGATTCTGGCCGCTGCCGCCCTGCTGTTCGCGCGCCAGGGGATCAACACGACCGGTATGGAGCAGGTCGCGGAGGCGGCGCCCGTGTCCAAACGGACGCTCTACGCGCACTTCCCGACCAAGAGCGACCTGGTGATCGCGTACTTGCGGGAGCTGGCCGCATCGGGCCAGACGCTGGAGAGCGTGCTCACACGCGAGGAGCTCGACCCGCGCGACCGCATTCTCCGGCTGTTCGAGCTTCCGGCGCCGGACGCGGCCCCGGTGCGCGGGTGCCCGTTCATCGATGCCGCGGTCGAGTTCCCGGATCCGCTGAGCGAGATCCACACGTACGCGCGCGAGCAGAAGCTGCTGATGGCGCAGCTCGTCACCGAGCTGGCGGCGGAACTGGGCGCCGCCGAACCCGCCGCGCTCGCCGAGCAGTTGGTCACCCTCGCCGACGGCGCGGCCAGCCGCGCGATGGTGCTGGATCAGCCGGATTACGGTCGGCACGCGCGCGCGGCCGCGGAAATCCTGCTCGACCGGGCGACGCGTCACTGAACTCCGCTGCACTCGCCGACCCTGCGGGGGCTGGACTGCCGCCCGCCGCCTGGGCACCGCCCCTCACGAGGCAGCCCAGCGCGGTGGCGGCCGCCACGGCCCCGGCGGCGAGCAGCAGGACGCGGTGGTCCACGAGGGCGACCAGGCCGGCGCCGAGGGCCAGGGCAAGGGCGTTGGGTGCGAAGAGGAGGGTGTTGGCGGTGGCCGCCACCCGGCCCAGCAGCGCGTGCGGCGTCTCGCGCTGGACGGCGGTCATGGCCGCGATCAGTACGCAGGGCAGGCCGGCGCCGATCATCGCACTGGCGAGCAGCGCGACGGGCACGGAGGGTACGACGCGCAGGGCGACACCCAGCGCGAACAGCATGATCCCCGCTGCGGCGAAGCTCCGCTCGGGCATCCGCCGCAACAGGGCACCGGCGCACAGCCCGATGAGAACGGAGCCGGTGCCTTGCACCGCGTAGAGCACCCCGGCGAAGGCCGGCGGGCGATGGAGGCCGGCGTCGACCACGGCATACACCGCGGCCCCGTTCAGCCCCGCCATGCCCATCGTCGCGGCCCCGGCCAGTACGAGGCGCCGCAGGTCCGGGTGCCGGCGCAGATGCCGGACACCCTCGGCGGTCCGGGCCGTCCACCTCGGGGCCTCGGCCGGGTCGGCCGGGTCGGTCGGGACGGTCGGGACGGCCGCGTCGGTCGGGACGGTCGGATCGGTCGTGACGGTCGGGACGGTCGGGACGGTCCGGCGGGGCGGGGTTTCGGATACGCGTATCAGCGTGAAGGCCGCGGCGGCCAGCGCGAACGTGGCCGCGTCCAGCAGGGCCACGGCCGCGCCCCCGAACTGTACGAACAGGCCCGCCCCCAGAAGCGGCGCGACCAGTTTCATGCCTTCGTTGACCGTCATCCGCAGGCCGTTGAAGTCGCCACGCAGCGCCTCCGGTACGGCAGTTGCCACCAGTGCGGCCTCCGCGGCGTCCAGCAGTACGGAGCTGACGCCGTACACCGTCAGCACCACGAACAGGATCCAGATCTCCCCGCCGGAGCGGACAGCGAGCAGGGGCAGCGGCATCACGGCCATGCCGAGGTTGGTCCAGATCAGCAACGGCCGCCGGCGCGTCCGGTCGGCCACCGTGCCGATCAGCGGGCCGAACAGGATCGGCGCCCATACGCAGAAGGTCGTCAGCGCCGCCAAACTGTCCGATCCCGTAAGCGACTTGGCCCATACGCCCGCAGCCAGCGCCATGGCCGAGCTGCCGAAGCCCGAGACCACCACACCGCTCAGGTAGAACACCACGTTGCGGTCACGCAGAACGCGCCGTCCGCCCCAGCCCGTCCCCATCCCCCGTGCCCCCATTCCCCGTGCCTCCTTCCACCACCGCCGCCGCGACACTACGCCGCCCGGGCTGCCGCGCGGTCAACCGGATGAGGTGATGTGCACACGTACCGGCGAGTTTGGTGCCCCGTTCGAGTTACAGGCGTTTTCTGCACATGGCGACGGAGATGCTCCGTGCGGGCATTCCCTCACATCAGGAGATAAACATGAGCATCCGTCGCGCAGTCGTCGCCACCACCCTGGCCGCCGCCGCTGTCCTGGGAGGAGCAGGCGTCGCAGCGGCCGACTCCGGCGCGTCAGGCGCCGCAGCGAACTCGCCCGGTGTCATCTCCGGCAACACCATCCAGGTCCCCATCCACGTTCCGGTCAACCTCTGCGGCAACAGCATCGACATCATCGGGCTGCTCAACCCCGCCTTCGGCAACACCTGCGTGAACGACTGACCCGTCGCGACCCGTCACGCCGTCAACGGCCGGTCTCCGGCCGGACGCCCCGCCATCTCCCCCTTGTGGCGGGGCGTTTCGCATGTCCGCACGGGCACGAAGTACACCCACCCCTGCCGAAACGCCGAGCCGTCGAGAAACCCGGCGCAGCACCCTTGTGAAGCGATGCGTCGCCACTCTTCAAAGGGCAACCGCCATGGCTCTGCCGCTCCCCCGCCGCGACAAGGGAGCAGACCGCCGCCCCGACCCCGTAAACAACGACACGCACTGAACTCACCGTTGCGCGGCGGGCGCCTCGGGCCGTCGAGGCGTCTGCGTGCGGTACGAATGGCCGAGTTCCGGGCCGAGGCCGAAGTAGTGGCGGAAGTTGTAGATGAGGGGGCTCCAGGCCGCGGGGTCGATGTGGTCGGTGCCGGGGACGACGAGCCGGGGGTCCGCGTGCACCTTCCGCACGGCGGCCTCGACGAGGACAAATTCCCCGGACACGTCCGGCTGCACCCGTTCGGCGCGGGCCTCCAGCTGGAGGGGGCATTCGGTGACGCGAGGCGGCCGGACGAGGTGGGACGGCTCACTGTGCAGGCCGGCCGCGCCGAACTTGTCCGGCTCGAAGCGGCAGCCGTGCGCCTTGGTCGGGGGCACCGGATTCCGGCCGGTCAGCGGCGCCAGCCGCTCCACGGCAGGCCAGAGCGCGGGGTCCGGCAGGTTGATCACGAGGTCGGGCCGCGTGCCGAGGTTGCGCGCGGTCTGCCCGTCGCGGCCGAGACCGAGTACCACTGTCTGCCCGAGCGCCCATGCGGAGGACATCGGGGCGAGGTTGAACGACCCGTCCTGATTCTCGGTCGACAGCAGGACCACGGGCGTCCCGAAGTACAAGACGCTGGGCTCGATGGCTATCGGGGCGGCGGGTCGCCCCACGTCCAAGGTGTCATTCACAACGTTCACAACGTTCGTGGCGTTCGTTGCGTTCATGGCGTTCATGGCGTTCATCGCGTGCATGATCGGGAGCCTAGGAACCGGATACTTCGGCGGGCGCCGAACTGTCACCGGGGATAATCGAGCACATGAACACTCAGCGCGAGCGCGTACGTGAGGCAGGCCCGGACCTGGCTTCAGTGGCCAGGCTCCTGGCCGATGGCACGCGTGCGGGCTTCTGCCTCGCGCTGCTCGACGGGAGGGCGTGGACGGCCGCCGAACTGGCCCGCCACCTGGGCGTGGCGGCCTCGACCGCGACCGAGCACCTCAACGCGCTCGTACGCGGCAATCTGCTTGCCGAGGAACGGCAGGGGCGCCACCGGTACGTGCGGCTGGCCGATCCCCAGGTCGCCGAGTTGATCGAGAGCCTCGCCGCGATGGCACCCGGCCGCGTCCAGCCGCCGCCCCGTTCGTTGTCGGCGGCCAGCCGCCGCCAGGCCCTCGCCCACGCCCGTACGTGCTACGACCACCTCGCCGGGGCCGTGGGGGTCGCCATCACCGACGCGATGACCGAGCGGGGGCTGCTGGACTGGCAGCACGGATTGCAGCTCACCGGCGACGGAGCGGCCTGGCTGGGAGTACTCGGCATCACCGTCCCGAACGGCACGCGCCGGCCGTCGGTGCGCTCGTGCCTGGACTGGACCGAACGCCGCCCGCATCTGGCAGGCGCCGTCGGAGCGGCCCTCTGCCGCCACGCGTTCGACGCCGGCTGGATCACCCGCATCGGCACCACACGCGCCGTAGCGGTGACGCCCACCGGCCGCCGCGCCCTCCACGACCACCTCGCCCTGCCCGACACCGTCCTCGCACAGAAATAGGCTCGCGGGCGCCCATGACCGGTCACACCTTGGCCGGTCACACCTTGGCCGATCACGCCATGACCGATCACGCCGTGACCGCCGTGCGGTGGAGGTGTTCCAGGGCGTCGAGGACGATGGTGCGGTGGTGCCAGGCGAGCCAGCGGCCGGCCTGGTCGCCGATCCGGTCCAGGGCGCGGGCCTGGGCCGGGACGAGGAGTTGCTGGGGGCGGTCGTGGTGGGTGGAGACCATGCCGAGGCAGACCCCGTTCGCGGTGGTCAGCGGCGTACTGTGCGCGGCGCGGCTGCCGGCTTGGAGGATCTTGTAACGGGCCTCGTCGGTGAAGACCGGGTCGGTGGCGACGTCGGTCACGGTGACCCGCGTGACGTTGCGCGCGGCCAGCGCGCACGACGTGCCTTCCTTGCCCACGAGGTCGAAGTAGTCGACGAACTCCTCGTTCAGGCCGTGGTGTTCCTCGATGCGCAGGCCGCCGGCGTGGCGGTCGGCGAGCTGTACATTGCCCATCGGGGTGTCCGAGATCGTCAGGGACTGGTGCAGGACCGCGGAGATCACCGCACTGCGGTTGGTGGCCTCGCCGTTCACCTGCGGCAGCGCCGGGAGCTCCGGCGGGCGGGTCCGGATGCGGTCGGGGAACCAACGGGCGCTGCCGCTCTTGGGCCGGGGCGCGTTGAGGACCGCGGCGGCCAGGGCCCGGAGCTTGACGTTGTGCTGCTGCGAGGCGTTGCGCAATAGGGCGAACGCCGCCTGTCCGTCGGGCAGCCGGTAGCGCTCCTGCAGTACTCCCTGTGCCTGCGCGATCATGGGATGCGTACGGACCTTCGCCTGGAGGTCCCGTACCTTGCCGCGCAGGCGCTCGATCTCCTGCTCGGAACTCTCGTCGCGCGTCGCAGCGAGGAGGTCGGGAGCGGGGGCGGGGGCGCAGGCCACGGCTGCCCGTACGGCCGCCTCCGGCAGATCCGGGACGCAGGCGGTGATGAGGTCGTGCGCGGTCGGCAGCACGACGAGGCGGGCGGCGGCGGTCCCATTGGCGGCGTCGGCGGCCCCGTTGGCGGCCGTCAGGGCCCGGGTGACCTCCTCGGAGGGGGCGGCCAGCAGGAGGCGGATGCCCCGGCGGTCCAGTTCCGCCGCACACGCGGCCAGGCCGCGCGCCGCGGCGACCGACACCTCCCGTACCGCCGACAGGTCGACCGCGACCGCCCGCGGCTGCCCGGTGGTCTCGAGGATCGCCGCGAGGAGCGGATGGTCGGCGGAGTCCAGGACCCCCTCGACGCCGAGCATCCGCAGCCATCCGGCCGCAGCGGGTAACCGAACTATGTCGGTGCGGATTTCCCGTGCTGCTCCGCTGTCCATACCGCCTCGCATGCCGCTTCTCATACCGCCTCCGTATCCGGTCGTTGTCGTCCTCGGCGTCACTGTCCTTCACCGGCGTGGTGTCAACCACCAAGCGGCCAGGCGCACTTACGTCACACTATGACGGTCGCGCAACAGGTTCACACAGAGGGTTCACGAGGTAGCGGCGGGTTGGGTTTGACGACCACCGCTACTGCATCCGTCGCAGCAGGGACTACCTCGATAAGACCTTCGCCGCGTACGGACTCAGCCCGCCCGAGTGGCTCCACTCCGTTCGAATGCCCCCGGAAGCCGATGAGCCCATCACAACGGGCGGACCGTCACCTCATAGAACATCCGCCCAGCAACTACCCATAACGGCACCTCTTGTGGCTCTGTTCTTAGAGCACCAGTACCCCTCGCGCACCCATCCGGAGGACACCATGACTCTTACTCCCGTCCCTGCCTCTGCCTCCATCAGAATCGAACGGGTCAACCTCGCCGCGCCGGCCGCCGCGGCGACAGTGCGGCGCCGTGTTGACGTCTGGAGGCACTACCCATCACGTCTCGAAACGACGTGGTCAGCATGAGCGAACGAGCAGACGAGGCCCACGTCAGCAAGACCCCCACTGCCCCTCGGGCCGAGATGCGGTACGTGGATCTGACCGGCAGCCGAGAGGCGGCCGGCAAATCGATCCGGCTGCTCGACATGGCCAAGCGGCTGCCGCAGTTGGTACGCCGGTCGCTCGCGCTCGCCTGGCAGGTGGACCGGGCCGCGACGGTCGGCCTCCTGCTGTGCCAGGCGGTCGCAGGAGTCATGCAGGCGATGGGGCTGGTCGCGATCAGCGGCACACTGACCGCACTGCTGGCGAGCGGCGACGTCTACCACCGGCTCCTGGAGGCGTGGCCGTCCGTGGCACTGCTGGCCGGCACGTCCGGCGTACGGGCACTGCTGGGCATCACCGTCACCTGGCTCTCCTCCCGACTGGGTCCGCTGATGTCGCGGGAAGCCGAGCAGATGCTGCTCACGGGCTGCGCCGAGGTGGAGCTGTGCGCCTACGACGAACCCGATTTCAACCGCGACCGTGAGGCCGCCGACCGGGGCGCGCAAGTCACCGGAGATCTGGTCGACGAGGGCCAGGACCTGATCGCCTCGGCCGCCTCGTTCCTCGCCGGGTCGGTGGTACTGGCCGGGGTGCACCCGATGCTGCTGCCCCTGCTGGTGGCGGCCAGCCTCCCGCAGGCCGTGGCCCAGGTCAGCGCCGCACGGGTGCGCTACCTGGCGAATCTGCGCAGCAACGGCGACAACCGGATGCTGGCGGTACTGCGCTGGCACATCTACACCAAGGAGGCCGCCGACCAGATCCGCGCCGGCACCATGGCCGGGTTCCTGTCCGGCCGGTACCGGCAGACCGTCGCCCGGATCAACCGCGAGGACAGGGCCGCCGCCGACCAGGGAGCCCGCATGTCCCTGGTCGGCGCTCTGTGCGGGGGCCTGGGCTCGGCGATCGTGTGGGCGGCGGTGGTCTGGCTGCTGGCAACCGGCCGGATCAGCGTCGGGCACGCGGGTACGGCGGTCTTCGCCCTGCAAACGGTGGGCCAGTCGGTACGTGGCCTGGTGAGCGTAGGGGCTCGTGCTGTGCGTACGGGGCTGTACATGGACGACTGGAACGGGTTCCTGGACAAGGCCGGGGGCTTCCGGATGCGACGCGGCACGCACCAGCCCCAACCGCCGAAGAACATCGAGGTCAAGTCGGTCTCCCACCGCTACGCCGGAAAGGACCGCAACGCGCTCACCGACGTCTCGCTCACGTTGCGTCGGGGTGAGGTCGTGGCGTTGGTCGGCTTCAACGGGTCGGGCAAGTCGACGTTGTCGAAGCTGATCAGCGGCCTGTACCTGCCCACCGAGGGACAGGTGCTGTGGGACGGGACCGCCATCGGCGATGCCGACCCGGAGGCACTGTGGAAGCAAGTGGCCCTGGTGCCGCAGGACTACGCGCACTGGCCGCTGACAGTGCGCGAGAACATCACTCTCGGGCAGCCCACTTCGCGGGGAGACGCGGCGGTGCGGGAGGCGTGCGAGGCCGCCGGCGCTGACGAGGTCGTCGACAGGCTCGGGGCCGGTCTGGACACACTGCTGGCCCGCGAATGGCTCAACGGGGAGGAACTGAGCGGTGGGCAGTGGCAACGCATCGCCCTCGGGCGGGCTTTCTTCCGCGATGCGGGGCTGCTGGTGCTCGACGAGCCGACGGCGAATCTGGATCCCCGGGCCGAATACCGCATCTTCCAGCGGCTGCGCGACCTGGCCGAGGATCGGGCGGTGCTGCTGGTGACCCACCGCATCACCAACGTCGCCGTCGCCGACCGGATCGTGGTCCTCGACGACGGCCGGATCGCCCAGGAGGGCACCTACCAGGAGTTGGCCCAACAACCAGGACTCTTCCAACAGTTGCTCTCCTACCAGGTCACTTCGGGGGCGCCCCAGAGCGAGTAACGGTTCCCGGAGCGAGTAACGGTTCCCGGAGCTGCGACGAGTCCCGGAGCGGTAGCGGGCAGGCGAGTGTGAGCGTGAGTGTGAGCGCCTGACCGTATCTCCTTCCGGCAGGCGCTCTACTACCAATCCGCGACCGCCCGCGTACGCCTTATCGGGAATTCGCCCGGAAGTGGCCTTCCGGCTTCCTACGATGCGCTGCACCAAGCCAATCAGGCCGATGGCCGATGCATGCCGGCATCACGCCGTTGGGCCCTGCGGCCCTCGTCGTCGCAGGGCCGCCCCCAGGAGGAGGCTGCATGACGCCATATGACTTGACCGGGCGAACGGCGCTGGTGACGGGCGGTGCGCAGGGGCTGGGAGCCGGTATGGCCGAGGCGCTGGCCCGGGCCGGTGCGGCTGTCATGATCGGCGATGTGCGGAAGGAGGCGGGCGGGGAGACCGCAGCGTCACTGCGCGAGTCCGGTGCCACGGTCGACTTCGTCCCCCTCGATGTGACCGAGGACGCGAGCTGGGAGTCGGCCGTCGGGCGGACCGTCGCCGAGCTCGGTGGCCTGGACATCGTCGTCAACAACGCCGGAGTGCTGGCCTCGGGGCTGATCGCCGACCTCGACCGGGAGGCCGTCCGCGAGATGCTGGACGTGAACGTCCTCGGGGTCGCGCTCGGCATCAAGCATGCCTTCCGGGCCATGCGCCCCGGCGGTCCGGCCGGGGGCGGCGGCGCGGTCGTCAATGTCTCGTCGGTGGCCGCGACGATCCCCTTCCCCGGCATCGGGGGCTATGCGGCGACCAAGTCCGGAGTCGACCGGCTGACGCGGGTGGCCGCGCTGGAGTCCGGCAAGCTCGATTACGGCGTACGGGTCAACTGCGTCTACCCGGGCCTGGTGCCCACCGCGATGGGCACCCAGCTCGCGCAGGACATGATGGATCTGGGCCTGTGGCCCAGCGCGGAAGCGGCCGTCGGCGATGTCATCGGGCGCACCCCGCTCGGTCGGCTCGGTGAGGTCGCCGACATGGCCGATGCGGTGGTCTTCCTCGCCTCCGACGCGGCCCGGTTCGTCACCGGCGCGGGCCTTCCGGTCGACGGCGGCCTGGGAATGTAAAGGAACACACGGACGGCCAAGAGGCGTATGAGCGGTCGGCGCGGAATGGGGGTCGGCTGTCCGTTCGGGTCAGTGGAGGCGTGATTCTCGGACATCGGTGCACCGGCGACGGAGAATCCGAACATGGAAACGGACTCGGGCTGTTGTTTCATGTCCTCGTACGAAAAAAGGCACCGACCCCACCCGTCCTGTGCCCTAGGATCCGGGCGACACATCGGCTGATAGAGCTGGCATGGCGATGAAAGCTCCTCGGGACTGTTCCTGGCATTTCCCCGCAGCGGCATGTGTGGGTGTCGCAGCCATTCTTTTCACGCTCGCACGCGAAGCCTCCGGCGCCGTGCCGGCCGGTGTCTGTATGACACTGGTGGCGGCGCTGGCAGCTGTTTCCATGGTGATCATCCGCCGCCAGGGACGGCGCCTCAGAGCGCTGCGGTCGGTGGCGGAAGCGGTCCAGCGGGAGATGCTGCGGCCGCTGCCGGGCCGGATCGGAGGACTGCGCACCGAGGTCCGCTACGAGGCCGCCCAGGCCGGGGCGCTCGTCGGTGGGGATGTCTACGACGCCGTTCACACACCCTTCGGCGTACGGCTGTTCATCGGCGACGCGATGGGCAAGGGCCTGTCGGCGGTGGGGACCGCCATGGACACCCTCGGCGCCTTCCGCAACATGGCCCAGCACGAAAAGCGGTTGTCCGCGCTGGCCCAGCGCATGGACACGGTCCTCGCCCGCCGGGACGGCGGCGTGGACTTCGTCACCGGCCTGTTCATCGAGGCCGCCGAGGGGCGGGAAAGCGTCGAGCTGGTCTGCTGCGGCCACCCGCCACCGCTGCTGTTGCGCGCCGGTCGCGCCACCTTCGTGGACGTTCTCCCGCCGTCGCCGCCGCTCGGCCTTTTCGGCCTCCAGGACGACTGGTGCCGGGCGAGCACTGTACCGCTGGCCGACAATGACCGGCTGCTGCTCTACACGGATGGCGTCACCGAAGCCCGCGACGCCAGAGGGGTCTTCTACCCTCTCGCGGAGCGGGCGGCGGTCCTGTACGACGACGATCCCGGAACCTTCCTCGACGCCCTCACCGACGACCTCATTCATTACTCGATGGGCAAACTGGGCGACGATGCCGCGCTTCTACTCATCGACTTCGGAGAAGTTCGGGCACGTGCGCGCCAAGCCCGGACCGAAATGCGCCAATCGCTTCGGGAGAGTCCGACGAGGCCGATACGGTAGCGACCAACGGGCATGCCATGGCCGTGTCCGTCCTTGGAAAAGCCTTCCCTATCACTGAGACGTCCATATCGCTGAGGCACCCATGTAGCTGAGGCATTCATATAGCTGAGATGAGGCGGCTGTGGTTGGCGGTCTGCCTACGGAAAAGTCGGGCTTCATCGGCCGCAACCGTGAACTCGCCGTGCTGGCGCGGGCGTTGACGCAAGCCGGTCTGGTGACACTGACCGGGATCGGCGGTGTCGGCAAGTCCCGCACCGCGCTGCGCGCCGCCGCCGAGAGCGCGGACGGCTTCCGCGATGGCGCCTGGCTCGTCGAGCTCTCCGGGCTGCAGGACAGCGAGTTGCTGGTGCACGCGGTCGCCACGGTACTGCGCCCCACCGACCATACGACCCGGCCCCTGGAGGAGGTGCTGGCCGACCACCTCAGTACCAAGCACCTGCTGCTCGTCCTCGACACCTGCGAACACCTCGTAGACGCCTGTGCGAACCTCGCGGACCTGCTCCTGCGCGCCGCCCCCCGGCTGCACCTTCTCGTCACCAGTCGGCAGCCCCTCGGCATCCCCGGCGAACAGACCTATCCCATCGAACCGTTGCCCGTCGCGGACGACGCGGTGGCCCTGTTCGCGCAGCGCGCCCTCGCCGCGTGCCCCGGCTTCACCCTGACCGGCCGCAACAGGACGATCGTGGAGCGGATCTGTGCGCGGCTCGACGGCATTCCGCTCGCCATCGAACTGGCAGCCGGGCGGCTGCGAACCGAAACCCTCGCGGACCTCCTCGACCGCCTGGACGACCGCTTCCAGTTCCTCGTCGACGAGAAAGCCGCCGACGCCCCGGCCGGACCGCGTCGCAGCGGCTTCCGTCACGACACACTGCGCACGGCGATCGGCTGGAGCCATGAACTGTGCCGCCCGCACGAGCGGTTGCTGTGGGCCCGGCTCTCCGTATTCATCGGGGACTTCTCCCGCGCGGCCGTGGAGCACGTATGCACCGACGACACCCTGGAGAAGGCGGAGATCGGCGATCTGCTCACCGGGCTGGCCGAGAAATCGCTCCTGGTCCGGGAGGAAGGACCGGACGGCGAGCGGTTCCATCAGCTCGATACCGTACGTGCGTACGGCGCCGAGTGGCTGCGCCGCCTCGGCGAGGAGCTGCCCCAGCGCGCCCGCCACCTCGACTGGTGCCAGGCCTTCGCCGAGCAGGGGGAACGGGACTGGTTCGGCCCCGGCCAGGCCGCCGTCTTCCGCGCCACCCGGCGCGAGCACGCGCAGCTCTTCGCCGCCCTCGACTTCGCGCTGTCCACCCCGGGCCGCGAGCAGGCCGGTCTGCGGCTCGCCGGGACACTCTGGTTCTACTGGGTCGGCTGCGGTCTGCTCGGCGACGGCCGCTACTGGCTCGACCGTGCCCGCGCCCTCGCGCCCGACCCCACCCGCGAGCGGCTCAAGGTGCTCTGGGTCGGCGGGTACGTCGCCATCCTCCAAGGCGACTCGGAGGAGGCCACGGCCATGCTCACCGAATGCCGGTCACAGGCGCTGCGTACCGGCGACGACGCCGCGTACGCGTACGCCACCCACCGGCTCGGCTGCGCCGCCCTGATGCGTGACGAACACCGCGCGGCTCAGGCCTTCTTCGAGTCCTCGCTCGCCCGCTATGCCGAACTCGACGAAGTCAACAGCAATGTGATGATGGCTCAGATCGAGCTCGGCATGGCGCTCGCCTTCCAGGGCGACCTGGAGACCGCCGTCGGCCTCTGCACGGACGCCCGCTCCGTCTGCGAGGCACACGGCGAGCGCTGGGCCAAGGCATACGCCCTCTACGTCCTGTCCTACGCGGCCTGGACCGCGGGCCGGCACAACGAGGCCGCGAAGCTGGCGAAGGAGTGCCTGACCATCAATTACGAGTTCCGCGACCTGGTCGGCGTGGTCCTGCCCATCGAACTCATCGCGCTGTTCCGCGCCTCCAGCGGCCAGAGCCTCCCGGCCGCCACGCTGCACGGCGCGGCCCGGCGCATCTGGCGAAAGGTCGGACTGCCGCTCTTCGGATCCGCGTACTTCAACGCCCCGCACGAGGCGGCCGTCGCCCTCACCCGCAAGGCCCTGGGCGACGACCAGTACGCAGCCGCCGTGGAACACGGCATCCGGCTCCCGCTGGACGAGGCGGTCGCCAGGGCACTGGCCGAGGTGGACCAACTGCTTGTCCGAGGCCTCGTCTAGGTGTGGGTGAGGGCCTTCTGAACGCGAGGGGCTTGGGGCTCAGTCCTTCAGCGCGGTGGCGATGCTGTCGGCGATGGGGGTCGTCGGGCGGCCGATCAGGCGGCTCAGGTCGCCGCTGCCGCCCTGGAGCAGGCCGCGTCGGATGGCCGAGGTGTCGACGTCGACGAGGATTTCGGCCATCGCGTCCGGTACGCCCGCGCCCGCGAGTACGGCCTTGAGGTCCTCGGCGGGCAGGTCGGTGTACGCGACCTCCTTGCCGGACTGGCGGGACAGCTCGGCCGCGTACTCCGCCAGGGTCCAGGCGTCGTCTCCGCTGAGCTCGTACGTGGCGTTGTCGTGGCCCTCGGTGGTCAGCACCACGGCCGCGGCGGCCGCGTAGTCGGCGCGGGCGGCGGAGCCGACACGGCCGTCACCGGCGCTGCCCACCACCCCGTGTTCGAGCTGGGTGGGGATCTGGGCGGTGTAGTTCTCGTTGTACCAGCCGTTGCGGAGGAAGGTGTAGGTCAGCCCGGAGTCGAGGATCGCCTGCTCCGTGACCTTGTGCTCGTCCGCGAGCCGGAAGTCGGCCGTGGGGCCGCCCAGCACGCCGGTGTACGCGAGCCGTGCCACGCCTGCCGCCTTCGCCGCGTCGATGACGGCGGTGTGCTGGGCGGTGCGCTGCCCGACCTCGCTGCCGGAGATCAAGAGGACGACGTCGCCCGGCCGGAAGGCCCCCGCCAGCGTCTCCGGCTTGCCGTAGTCGGCCACGCGGATCTCGACGCCGCGCGCCGCGATGGAGGACGCCTTCGCCCGGTCGCGTACCACTGCGGCGACCTGCTCGGCGGGCACCCTGGCCAGCAGCTCCTCGATGACGAGGCGGCCCAGCTGCCCGGTGGCTCCGGTGACGACGATGCGCATCTCGATTACTCCCGTACTCGTTGATCACGTGTCCTGGACACTCACCGTACGGGCGGTACTTTCTCTGGGTAAGTACGCACTTTCAAGTAAGCTAAGGGCATGGGTGTAAGTGAAGAGGTCGCAGCCCTGCAGGGCAGGGCACCGGACGTCAATGTCGCGCACTGTCCCTCGCGGCCGATCCTTGAGCACGTCACCAGCCGCTGGGGCGTGCTCGTGCTCGCCGCGCTGCTCGACGGCACGCACCGGTTCAGCGAGCTGCGCCGCATCGTCGGCGGAGTGAGCGAGAAGATGCTCGCCCAGACCCTGCAGACGCTGGAGCGCGACGGACTCGTACACCGCGAGGCGTACCCGGTGATCCCGCCGCGTGTCGACTACTCCCTCACCCCACTCGGTGTGGAGGCCGCCCACCAGGTGTCGGCGCTGGCCCGCTGGGTCGAGAAGCGGGTGCCGGACGTACTGGCCGCACGCGCGGCCTACGACGAGACCAAGAACGCCAAGGCCGGGCCCCGGCCATAACAGCCGACACAGCGGGCCCCGGCTCGACGCTACCGGTCTTGCTCGGCCTCATCAGTCGCGATCAGTCGCGCGGCGGGGAGGCATGATCGCCGGCTTTGCCGGGGCCGCCGTCTTGCCAGGGTGGAGGTACGTCCTGGGTCGGCTTGTCCGTGGGCGACGGGTCGGCAGGCGGCGTTGCGGTCGTCCCGGGAGGTTCGGGCGTAGGCGATGAAGGCCGGGGGGCGGCCGAGGAAGGCCGGGAGGTGGCCGGGTTGTCCGGTGCGGGCGGCGGAGGCGATGCGGGCGGCGCGGTACGCGTGGGCTTGTCAGTGGGGGGCGGGGCCAGGGCAGCCGGCGGCGCGGGATCGGCAGGCGTCGGGCGCACGGAGACAGAGGCCGTGCGGGAGCTCGGTGAGGGAGCCGGCCTCTTCTCGGTCGCCTGCCTCTTCTCGGTCGCCGCCTGCTTCGCGGGGGCGGCGCCGCTACCCGTACCCCCGCCGCCGCCCGTGCCCCCGCCCTCGCTCCGCGGAGGTGCTTCCGGACCCTGGGACACCGCACCGTGCCGGGGCGTCGGCTGGTCACTGCCGGTGAGGCCGAGGCCGGCCGCCACCGCCGCGCAGGCGACCGCGACCACCGCGACGCCCGCGGCCACTCCGGCCGGTCCGGCCTGCTTCACGTCCCCGCGGAGCAGGTGCCGTACGGAGCGGATCACACTGCCGCCCACGTGCCCGCCGGCGCCGGAATGGGCCGCCCCGGCCCCGGCGCCCGCCGCGCCCAGCAGCGGCAGCAGGAACTTGGCGCCGCCGCCGGCCACCAGCGCCAGCAGGGCGGGCCCGGTGAGCGCGGGCAGCCGGTGGTTGGCCTCGGTGAGCTGTGCGACTCGCGCACGGCAGTCGGCACAGCCGTCGACATGCTCGTGCAGCCCCTCGGCCTGCTTCGGGGTCGCCTCTCCCCGGACGAACGCGGGCATCCGGTCCCAGTGCGCGGAGCACTTCGCCTCGTCGGGCTGCCCCGGCAGGGCGCGCAGGAACGCCTGCCGCATGCCTTCCCGTGCCCGGTGCAGCAGCACGGCCGTCGCGTTCCTGCCCGCGCCGATGGCTTCACCGACGGTCTCCAGCGGCTGCCCCTCGGCCTCCGAGAGCCACAGGGCGGTCACCCAGCGCTCCGGCAGCTGGTCCAGTACCTGCGAGAGCAGCCCGACGTAGGCGACGCGCTGCTGCGGGTCACCGCCGCCGGGCCGGTCGGCCTGCTGCGGCCACTCGTGCTCGCTGCCGGGGTCCTGCGGTACCTCGCGGGCCTCGGCGGCGCCGACGGTGGCGGCGAGATGCTTGATCGTGGTGCGCAGGTACGCCGGTACGTTGTCGATGCGGGCGCCGGACCGGATGCGCCGCCAGACCCGGAAGTGGGCCTCGGCCACCAGGTCCTCGGCGAGCCAGGCGTTGGAGGCGAGCGTGCGAGCGTACGCGACGAGCCGCGCGTGTTCCTTCTCGTACACATGGGCGTAGGCGGTCGCGGCAGCCTCGGCGGACTCCTCGGCCCCGGTGCTGAGGGATGCCTCGGTGCCGGGCCCGGTGGTCTCTCCAGGCCCCGCTTCCGTTTCCCTCTCCGTCGCCGTCTTCGTACGGGGCGGCGCGGCCGACGCGAGGGTGTCTTCGGCGGCGTCGGGCATGGCGGCGTACTCCTCGTGCGGATCCGGCTCGACGTACGTGCGCGCGTACTGGCGCCGTTCGGCAGTACGCGCGCGCACGTGCCGACGGCGGCAGGACAGCGGTCGCAAGTCAGCGTAGAGAGCGCAGGCCGCACGGGCAACGCGCGTGGTGAAGCCCTGGTGTTCCGACCACAGTGACTCGCCGAACAATCCGGCCGGCGGGCAGGTTTCAGCGCTCCGGATGACGTGGCGGGTCGGGGCGTGAGCGCTTGCCGGTCAGGAGCGTTCTGAGCCGGGCGAGGAGCCGGAAGCCACGCGGGCGAGCGGTCCGGGGTCGGGCTTCGTCTGTTCGGGCCGGCTCGGCGTAAGGGCTGGTGAGGTGGTGGAGCGCGTCGTCCAGGGCGAGCCGATCGGCTTCGCGGCCGCGGGGCACGACCTGGTAGGTGCTGGTCAGCCAGGGGCGCAGCCGGTCGGCGGAGGCTTCCAGCAGGGCATGCCCGTCCACGCCGGCCAGGGCTATGCACACGATGTGGTGACCGGCCCGGCAGGCGGGCCAGATCCTGACGTCCGCGCATCCGGCCGGCCAATGGATGCCTTCGGCCAGCAGATCCCGGGCGAACCACCACGTCATCGGACGCTGCGGGGTGATGTGGACCGTCATGCCGACCGCCACGGGGTCACGGGTGTCGTAGATGAACTCCGCCGGCACCGGAACCCGCTGCTCCGGGGAGATCACCAGGTCCATCAGCACCTCACGCCGCATCACTGTCTGCCGCATCACACACTCCACTGCGCCTGCTCGATTTGCGTACTCCTCGCCGCCGGGAGGGCGGCTGTACCGAACAGACCGGGGTGAGCCTGTGTTCATTACGCAACGTCCCCATGGCATACGTCACACGGGTCGGCGTGCGTCACACGGGTTGGCGCGGCACCGGTGCGGTGCGGTCGCGAAAGACACGATCCAGGTCGCCCACGGCTCCACTCGTGCGTTGCCCGGCGCAGGAGCAGCATGGAGGAGACGGCTCTCGTCGCACAGGGCCCTGGGCACCGCCGGGGAGGGAGGCGGGATGGTTGCAGACGGATCGCTCGCGCAGGAGGGGCCGGACCACCAGGAGTGGCCGGTGCCGCCGGGCGAGCTGCTCGACCTGCTCAGCGTCTCGGCGGTCGTCCTGGACAGCAGTGGGCGGATCGTGTTCTGGAGCCCGCAGGCCGGCGAGGTGTTCGGTTACACCGCTGAGGAGGCGCTGGGCCGGTACGCGGCCCGGCTGCTGGTCCGCGACGAGCACCGTGAGCAGGTGATGCGGCTGTTTGCCGAGGTGCTGGGCGGCGAGGCGGGCTGGGCGGGTGCGTTCCCCATCCGGCACAAGGACGGCAGTACGCGGCTGGTGGAGTTCCGCAACATGCGGCTGCTGGACGACCTCGGCGACGTCTACGTTCTGGGCATCGCCGCGGACCGGACCACGTTGCAACGGGTGGAGACCAAGCTGGCGCTGTCCGAGCACCTCGTGTCGCAGGCGCCCGTCGGCGTCGCACTGCTGGACACCGATCTGCGGTATCTCCTGACCAACCCCGCGCTGGAACGCATCAACGGCATCCCCGCCGCCGACCACCTCGGCCGTCGCCCCCATGACATCCTGCCGCTCCTCGACGCCTGCACCATCGAATCCGCACTGCGGCAGGTCCTGCGCACCGGCACGCCACTGATCGACCAGTGCGTCGTGGGCCGCACCATGGCCGACCCGGACACCGACCATGCCTGGTCGGTGTCGTACTACCGCATCGAGGGCCCCGGCGGGCGGGCGATCGGTGTGGCGAACACGGTCGTGGACGTCAGCGAACGTCACCGGGCGGCGGCCGAGGCGGAGCGGGCCCGGCGCCGACTGGCCCTGATCGCCGACGCCTCCGCGCAGGTCGGGACGACGCTGAAGGTGGAGCAGACCGCACGGGAACTGGCGCAGGTCGCGGTCCCCGAGCTGGCGGACGTCGCGGCGGTGGACGTCCTCGACGCTGTCCTGGCCTGCCGCCGCACCACCGGTTCCCACGAGGGACCGGAGGTGTTCCGTGCGCTCGCGGTGGCCGCTGCCTACCCCACTGCTGCCACCGCCGCCATGGACGCGGTCGGCGAGGTCGCCGCGTACGGCACGGACCGCCTGGTCACCCAGTGCGTTCACACCGGCAAGCCGCTCCTGGTGGCCCATGCGCAGCGAGACGATCTGCTGCGGATCGCCCGCGACCCCGAGGCCGCGGCCGCCTTGGCCCGCGCCGGTGTCCACTCCTACCTCGCGGTGCCGTTGATCGCCCACAACGAGGTCATCGGCGCGTTCGACCTTCTGCGCGCCCGCAATCCGCTCCCGTTCGCCGAAGACGACGTGATCCTCGCCGGGGAACTGGCTTCGCGGGCAGCCGTGGCCATCGACAACGCCCGCTGGCACGAGAGCGTGCGCAACTCCGCCGAAACCCTTCAGCGCAGCCTGCTGCCCAGCCACCCTCCCCATCTCACCGGCCTGGAGGTCGCCTCCCGCTACCAGCCCGCGCAGGCCTCCAGCGAGATCGGCGGCGACTGGTACGACGTCATCCCCCTGACCGGTGACAAGACCGCCCTGGTGGTCGGTGACGTGATGGGCAACGGCATCGACGCCGCCGCGACCATGGGACGGCTGCGCACCGCCACACGTGCCTACGCCGACCTCAACCTGCCCCCGCACGAGGTCCTCCAGCATCTCGACAAGATCACCTGCGGGCTGGAGCATTACATCGCCACCTGCCTGTACGCCGTCTACGACCCGCACCGCGCCGAGTGTCACATCGCAAACGCCGGTCACCTGCCGCCCGTCCGTATGCCCGGCCGGCAGCCCCCCGAACTGGTCGACCTGCCTGCTGGTGCGCCGCTCGGAGTCGGCGGAGAACACTTCCGCACCATCGCCTTCGCACTCAGCCCCGGTGACCGGCTCGTCCTGTACACCGACGGCCTCGTCGAGACGCGCCACCACCCCATCGACGAGCGCCTGGACACCCTCCTGCACGCCCTCGACCAACAGCACCGGCCGCTGGAGGCAACCTGCGAGTGGCTCCTGGACACGCTGCGGCAACCCGACGACCACGACGACGTCGCCCTCCTGATCGCACAAGCCCAACCGCTCGCCCATGACCACACGCACGCTCCATGACAACGACCACACGCACGCTCCATGACAACGACTGCACGCACGCTCCGTGACGACGGCCTCAAGGGTCGCGCGTCGCGTCGGAATGCTGCCACCGCCTTGGGGCAAGTGACCGAACAGGCCGGGCTCTCCGCCGCGATCTGCTAAACCTGGCTGAGGGCGCGCCGCTGCATGCCCTCGCCGGGCCCAGGCGCTCCGTTGTGCCGGTCTGTGCCTCGCTGGCACAGGCCGGTGATCAGTTCGGACATACACCTCTGCTCACCGTCGCGGAGCGATTTCCCCTCTCTCGGCGAGTGGCGCAGCGCGGAACGGGAGTGTGGCGGTCGTGACGGATGAGTGGCGGGCCGGGAATCTGCCCATGGAGACAACGGAGTTGGTGGGGCGTCGAGCGGAACTCACGTACACCCGGCGGCTGTTCGAGCGTTCACGGCTGGTGACCCTCACCGGCGTCGGTGGGGTGGGCAAGACCCGGCTGGCCCTGCGGGCCGCGGCCGAGCTGCAGCCGTCGTTCCGGGACGGCGCGTGGTGGGTGGAGCTGTCACCGCTGCAGGAGAGCGTGCTGCTGCCCCACGCGATCGCCCAGTCCCTGTCGATGCCCAACCAGATCCTCCGCCCCATGCTCGACGTACTCGCCGACTACCTCGCGGACCGCGAACTGCTGCTGGTGCTGGACACCTGCGAGCATGTGGCCGATGCGTGCGCCGCGTCGGCCCGAGTACTGCTGGCGGCCGCGCCGGGGCTGCGGATCCTCGTCACCAGCCGCCGCCCGCTGGGCACGGCCGAGGAACAGGTGGCGGTGATCGAGCCGCTGCCGGTGCCGGATACCGATACCGCCGGCGAGAGCGAGCAGGCGGATGCCGTGGTACTCCTCGCCGAGCGGGCCGCCGAGGTGGTGCCCGGCTTCGCGGTGACCGCCGCCAACCGGCTCGATGTGCTGCGCCTGTGCCGGCGTCTTGAGGGGCTGCCGCTGGCGCTGGAACTGGCGGCGGCGCGGCTGGGGGAACTGCCGGTGACCACGCTGATCGAGCGGCTGGGCGACCGGTTCGCCGTGCTGGGCGACACCACCGACGCGATGACCGAGGCCGACCCTCCATGGCATCGGGCACTGCGCACCGCGATCGGATGGAGCCACGAACTGTGCACGCCGGCCGAACGGCTGCTGTGGGCACGGCTGTCCGTCTTCGCGGGAAGCTTCGACGTCGAGGCGGCCCGGCAGGTGTGCGCCGGTGTGCACCTCCCTGATGAGCAGATTCCCGCCGTGCTGGGCGCGTTGGGGGAAAAGTCGATCCTGACCTGGGCGCCGACCGGCGGCGGTGAGCGTTACCGGATGCTGGACACCCTCCGCGAGTACGGCGCCCACTGGCTGCGCCGCCTGGGCGAGCAGGACCGGATGCGGCGACGCCACCGGGACTACTACCTGGCTCTGGCCCGCCGGGGTGATGCCGCCTGGATCGGGCCCGCCCAGTTCGACTGGTACGACCGCACCACCAGCGAGCACGACAACTTCCGTGCCGCCCTGGAGTTCACGCTGGCCCAGCAGGAGGGCAGGACCGCCCTGGAGCTGGCCGGGGCGCTGTGGTTCTTCTGGTATCCCTGCGGTTACCTCAAGGAAGGCCAGCACTACCTGGAACAGGCCCTCGCGCTCGACACCGTGCCGAGCCCGGCACGTGACAAGGCCCTGTGGGCGTGCAGCTTCGTCCTGCTGTGCCAGGGCGATGTCGCGGCCGGCCAGACCTGGGCCGACGAGTGTGTCAGCGCGGCCGAACAGCTCGGTGACACCGAAGCGGTCAACGCCGCCCTGGGCGCCGCCTTGTGCGTGGCGGCGATGGTCGGCGACCGGGCGCGCGCGTGGTCTCTCGCGGAGCACCTGCTCACCGTCACCTCGGGAGATGACGGTGAACTCGACGGTCCGCTCACGCTGCCCAGGCTCTTGGCCCGCGTGATGGCCGGCCATGTGCTCTCCGCCGATGACCGCACCGAGGAGGCCATCGCCATGCTGGAGGCGATGCGCACCGAGTGCGATCGGCACGGCGAGCGCTGGCAGCGCTCCTACGGCGACGTCATGCGCGCGCATGCCGAACTGGCCCGCGGCTGCCCCGAAGCCGCACAGCGGTATGGCCGGGCGGCCCTGGAAGTCAAACAGCGGCTGCACGACCGCCTGGGCATCGGCCTCTCGCTCGACGTACTCGCCGTCGCCACCGGCGCCGCCGGGCAGGGCGAGGCGGCTGCTCGGCTCCTCGGGCTGGCCCAGCACGTCTGGGACACCCTCGGCCTGCCACAGGCGGGCGTTCCGGAATGGGTCGCCGCCCGCCGGTCCTGCGAACAGCAGGCCCGCGACAGCCTCGGCGAGGCCGCCTACGACACGGCCTTTCGCACCGGCTACGCCACCGACCTGAGCACCGGCATCACCCAAGCGCTCAGCGGGACCGGGTCGACCACGCAGCCGCACGGCCCGACCGGCTGACTCCGACGCCCTCATCCGCAGCACACGCACTGCTCCGGGAACAAGCTGCTCCGGAAACAAAACGGCCATTTAAATCCATTACGATCTGCCGCCTCCTGTCCGTTGTCAGACGAAAGCAGTTATGAAGACAGATGAGCCGCAGCACCGCAGGGGAAATCTGCCGGTGCGGACCACGCGACTGATCGGCCGTGAGGCGGAATTGGCTGAGGTGCGGGAGCTGTGTGAGCGGTCGAGACTGGTGACACTGACCGGTGTCGGCGGGGTGGGCAAGACGCGACTGGCGCTGGCGGCCACGGTCGAACTGCAGCCGCACTTCCCGGACGGCGCCTGGCTGGTGGAACTGTCGCCCTTGACCAGTGCCGCGCTGCTGCCGCACACCATCGCCGAGGCGCTGCCACTGGTCGACCGGACCACCCGCCCGATGATCGACGTACTGGCCGACTACCTCGCCGACCGGCGACTCCTTCTCGTACTGGACACCTGCGAGCATCTGACCGACGCGGTCGCCCTGACGGTCCAGGTGCTGCTGCGGGCCGCCCCGCAGCTGCGGATCCTGGCCACCAGCCGCCGCGTCCTGGACGTGCCCGGGGAAGAGGTGCTCACGGTCGAGCCGCTGCCGGTTCCCGACAGCGCCGATATCCAGGCGGACAGCGCGGATGCGGTGACGCTGCTGGCCGAACGAGCCGCCGAGGCCGTACCGGGCTTCACGGTCACCGACGCCAACCGGGCCGATGTGCTGGGGCTGTGTCAGCGGCTGGACGGGCTGCCGCTGGCCCTGGAACTGGCCGCGGCCCGGCTGCGCGAGCTGCCCGTACGGGAGCTGACAGCACGGCTGGAGGACCGGTTCGCCGTACTGGGCGACACCGACGACACCACGTCCCGCGCCGACCCGCCCTGGCACCGTGCACTGCGGACCGCGATCGGCTGGAGTCACCAGCTGTGCAGCCCGGCCGAGCGGCTGCTGTGGGCGCGGTTGTCCGTCTTCGCCGGCACTTTCGACGCCGAAACGGCCCGAACGGTCTGCGCCGATGAGCATCTCCCGGGTGAACAGGTCCCGGACCTGCTGGACGCGCTGACGGAGAAATCGATCCTGGCCTGGCAGCCGACGGGCGGCGGTGAGCGTTACCGGATGCTGGACACCATCCGTGAATACGGCGCCGACTGGCTGCGCGCGCTGGACGAGGAGAACGCGCTGCGGAACCGGCACCGGTACCACTACGTGCGGCTGGCCCGGGCCGGCGACGCCGCGTGGCTGGGGCCGGATCAACTCGCCTGGTACGACTGCCTCAGCAGCGAGCACGACAACCTCCGGGCCGCTCTGGACTTCTGCCTGGCGGAGCCGGCAGACCACAGCGCGCTGGACCTGGCCGGGTCGCTGTGGTTCTTCTGGTTCGCGTGCGGGCACGCGCGCGAGGGCCGCCACTACCTGGAGCGGGCTCTGGAGCTCTGCCGGGAACCGGGCCCACGGCGCGCCAAGGCCCTCTGGGCCGGTGGCCTCACGGCCGTCGCGCAGGGCGATGCCGATGCCCTCGCGCGGCTGGTGAAGGAGTTCCGGGAGAGCGTCGAAGAAGCCGACGACCCGACCGCGCCGTTCGCCGTGGCCTATCTGGACTGCGTACGCCTGGTACTGCAAGGGGACGCGCGGCGGGCCGTCGAGGTGTTCCGCGCGGCGCCGGACTCCCCCGGTGGCGAGGGCGGGTACGAAGCGGCCTGGCTGATCCATCGGGTGGGCTGGGCGTTCACCCATACCCAGCTCGGGGAGTACGAGGCAGCGGCGGCCCTGGCGGATGCGGTGTGTACGCAGTGCGGGGCTCGCGGCGAGCGGTGGACGCACGCGTGGGGTGATCACGTACGGGCGGTGGCCGCGCTCGGCCTCGGCCGGTGGGACGAGGCAGTCGCCCATGCCCGTGCCGCCGTAGAGGGCAAGGCGCAGCTGCACGACAGCCTGGGGATCGCCATGGGCATCGATGTCCTGGCCTCGGCGGCCGCGGCCACCGGCCGAGGGGACCACGCGGCCCGGCTGCTCGGCATCGCCCAGCAGGTCTGGCTGACCCTGGGGCGGCCGCAGCTGGGCATGCCCGGGCTCGTCGCGGCCCGCGAGGCCACGGAGCGCCGAGTCCGGCATGCCATCGGCGACACGGCGTACGAGAAGGAGTTCGCGACCGGCCTGGAAACCCACACCGACAACGGCATCGCCTACGCCCTCGACCACGCACTACGGCACACGGAGTAGCCGCTTCGCCGTCTGTCACCTGGTGGGGCGCAGTGTGCGTTCGATGTCCTCCAGCGTGCGGCCACGGGTCTCCGGGACGCGGCGCAGGACGAACACCCAGCACAGGCCGTTCATCACGGCGTACGTCAGCAAGGTGGCGGTGAGGCCGAAGGTCTGCACGGCGGTGAGTGCGGTGACGGCGATGAGCAGGTCGAAGCCCCAGACGGTGGTCGTGGCCAGGCTGGTGGCGGGGCCGCGGACGGACAGCGGCAGCACCTCGGGGGCCAGCAGCCATACGACGGTCTGCATGCCGGCGCCGTTGAGGAAGATGTACGCGAACAGTGCGAGCACGACCGTCCAGCGCTGCACTCCGGAGGCCGGCATCAGGAAGGCGAGGGCGAGGACGGCCATGGCCGCGCCGGAGGCCGGCATCAGCCACAGCAGCAGCCGGCGGCGGCCGACGCGGTCCACGGACAGCGCGCCGGTGATGCCGGCGAGGACGAGCATCACGCCGATCCCGATGCCGGTGAGCAGGGCGACGGAGCCGCCGAAACCGGCGTCGGTGAGCAGGGTGGGCGCGTAGTACACCATGGCGTTGATGCCGGTGAGCTGCGAGAACGCCGCGATGCCGAGGGCGATGAGGAGAGCGGGGCGCAGCCGACCGGCACGCAGGACGGCTGCGGTGGCGCGCAGGCCGCGGGGCGCGTCGCTCCCGGCCCGGCACAGGGCGGCGATGTCCCCGACCTCCGCGGCGATGTCGGCGTCCGGGCCGCGCAGCCGGGCCAGTACCGCGTGGGCGCGCTCGTGGTCCCCGCGGCCGACGAGCCAGCGGGGGCTCTCGGGCAGCGGCAGCATGCCGGCCGCGAGGACCAGGGCGGGGATGACCGCGAGCGCGAACATCCAGCGCCAGCCGCCCGGGCCGGCCAGCGCGTACCCGACGAGGTAAGAGATCAGCTGGCCGATGGCGACCATGAGCTGGAAGAGGACCATGAGCCGGCCGCGTATCGCCGGCGGGGCGGTCTCGGCGATGTAGACGGGCACGGTGTTGGAGGCGGCGCCGACCGCCAGGCCGAGTACGAGCCGGGCGACGGTGAGCGCGGCGGCGGACGGCGCCAGGGCCGAGGCCAGCGCGCCGAGCGCGAAGACGGCCGCCACGGCGATGACGACGGGGCGCCGGCCCCAACGGGCGCTGAGCACACCGGAGACGGGGGCGCCCACCATGGCGCCCACGAGGATGGCGCTGACGACCACCTCGCGGTAGTGGGTGGAGAGGTGCAGATCGCGGCCGAGGTCCAGCAGGGCGCTGGAGATGATGCCGGTGTCGTAGCCGAAGAGCAGTCCGCCCAGGGCGGAGATCGCGGCCACGGCGTAGAGCAGGGCGGGCCGTCCGGTGCGTGGAGGCGTGGGCCGGGCGGCGGCGCTGCCGGCCGGTTCGAGCACGGTCACGGGGTTCCTTCGCCAGTTGGTCGGTTCGGTCGGGGGCCGTGGAGAGCCGGCCGGGTGGGCCGCGAGGTGCCGGCCCGGTGGGGCGAGCCTGTGCCGGTGGTCAGGCGTCGCCCATGACCAGTCCTTCGATGGTGTGCTGCTGGACGACCGGCTGGAGTTCGTCCACGACGCGGGCCGCCAGGTGATCGCGGACGCGCTCGGGCAGCGCGGCCCAGTAGGCGCGGGTCACGGCCATGTTGTGGTGCGCGTCGTTGCCTGCGCCGGGGGCGTCCACGCCGAGGACGAGGACGGGCCGGGAGACGGCCGAGTGGTTGGTCGTACCGCGGTGGATCGTCAGGGCGGACCGGGCGGAGATGTCGCCCCGCCGCGGGTACTTGCGTACCGCCCGCGCCTCGTAGCGCGCGTAGTCGGCCTTGTCCGGGAACATCTCGTGCGTGAAGTCGGCGCCCGTCTCCCACTGGGTGCCCAGGGCGATCTCGAAGGGGCCCATGTCCTCCGCCGTGTCGACGGCGGTGACGTTGAAGGCGAGCGAGGTCAGCCGGTGTTCCTCGCGAGTGGGCGCGGGAGAGGGGAAGTCCCGGTGCCACGGCTGGTTGACGGCGCCTTCCAGGGGGACGTCGAAGCCCAGCTCGACGATGCGGTACTCGGGGCCGAGCACGGCCTCGCACACCGAGCGCACCCAGGGGTGGTCCGCCAGCTCGGCGAAGTCGCGCAGCTGCTCGGGGTGGATCTCCACGTAGTACCGGTTGGGGCCGCGGCCCACGGCACCACCGGGACGGTTGCGGGCCTCGTCGAAGGCCCGCTCGATGTCCTCGCGGAGCCGGTCGGCGAACTCGACGGGGAAGGCCGACCGGCGGGCGGTGATGCCGTCGGTGTACAGCTCGCGCACGGCGCTGCCGATCTCCGTAGCGGTGGGCTTCGCAGTCGTGGCCGGTGCGGGGGAAACGAGGTCGCGGGCCGGGGACGTGGCGGTTTCGGGCATCGGTACTACTCCTCGCGTCGGTGGGAGGGCGTGGGGTGTCTGCGCCGTGGCGTGTCTGCGCTAGATTGCAACGTGGAATGCAACGTTGCAATAGTGCGCGGCAAGATTTTTTCCGGCTTCCGGACGCTCCCGGGGACGTGAGACGATCGGCCGGCCCACATCCCGGAGGAGGAGCAGGTGGGAGCGAAGCTCAAAGACGTGGCCACCCTCGCCGGCGTCTCGGTCCGGACGGTGTCGAACGTCGTCAACGACTCCGCCTCCGTGGCACCGGCCACCCGTGCGCGCGTGCTGGCCGCCATCGAGCAGACCGGCTACCGCCCGAACCTCGCCGCCCGCAACCTGCGGCAGGGGCGCACCGGACTGATCGGGCTCGCCATACCGGAAGTCGGCTCGCCCTACTTCGGCGAACTGGCCGGCCTGCTCATCGACGCGGCCCAGGAGCGCGGCTGGACGGTACTCATCGACCAGACGGCCGGCCGGGCCGACCGGGAACGCCGGCTGCTGTCCGGAGTCGAGGGCCATGCCGTGGACGGCCTGATCATCAGTCCGTGGGCGCTGTCACCCGCCGAGATCGGCGCCTGCTCCGGCCCCGCGCCCGTCGTCGTACTGGGCGAGATCGACCCCAAGGGCACCGCGGACCACGTGGCGATCGACAACGTCACCGCCGCGCGGGAGGCGACCCGGCATCTCATCGCCCGGGGCGCCCGCCGGCCCGCGGCGCTCGGCCTGCAGCCGGACCTGCGCAACGGTACGGCCGAACTGCGGCTGCGCGGTTACCGCGAGGCGTTGCACGAGGCCGGCCTGGAGCCCGATGCCGGGCTGGAGGCCGCGGTGGCCTCACTGCACCGCGCCGAGGGCCGGCGTGCGATGGAAGCGCTGCTGGACCTGCCCCAACCACCCGACGCCGTCTTCTGCTTCACCGACGAGCTGGCGCTCGGCGCGCTGCGCGCCGCCCTCTCGCGGGGCCTGCGCGTCCCGCGCGACCTGCGCGTCATCGGCTTCGACGACATCGAGGACGGGCGGTACAGCACGCCCTGCCTGAGCACCGTCGCCCCCGACAAGCAGCACATCGCCGAGAGCGCGCTGCAGCTGCTCGCCGACCGCATCTACGGCCGGCTCACCACCAGCCCCTCACGCCAAGTGGTCGCCCGCCACCGGCTGTTGGAACGCGAAACCACCGCCCCGGGGCCACGGCGCAGTGCCCTACGCTGAGCCTCCAGGCGTCAAACCTCTCTTCACTGACAGGCCGTCAGGAGGTCGACAGCAAGTCGGCATTAGTCCGGTTGTAAGTGGTTACACCCGACCACACCCGCATCTACACTTCTGACCCTTACGGCACAGCTGACCTGCGTAGACGTCAGTGACGGCAGGGTCGGCAGAGGGAGGGGTCAGCACGTGTTCTATCAGGTGCTCAAGTACGTCGTTCTGGGGCCGCTGTTGCGAGCGGTGTTCCGGCCCCGGGTGGAGGGGCTGGAGCACATTCCCGAGGAGGGGGCGGCGATCATCGCCGGCAACCACCTCTCCTTCGCCGACCACTTCGTCATGCCCGCGATCGTGCCGCGCAGAGTCACCTTTCTGGCCAAGGCCGAGTACTTCACGGGGCCCGGCCTCAAGGGCCGGCTGACCGCCGCGTTCTTCCGCGGGATCGGGCAGATCCCGGTGGACCGGTCCGGCGGAAAGGCGTCGCAGGGCGCGATCAGGTCGGGGGTGAACGTGCTCCGCAGGGGCCGGCTGCTCGGCATCTACCCGGAGGGCACCCGCTCGCACGACGGGCGGCTCTACAAGGGCCGTACGGGCGTCGCCGCGATGGCGCTGGAGGCCGGGGCGCCGGTGGTGCCGTGCGCGGTGATCGGCACGTTCGAGGCCCAGCCGACCGGCCGGCGGCTGCCGCGCGCCATGCGCGTCACGATCCGCTTCGGGGAGCCGATGGACTTCTCCCGGTACGCGAACATGACCTCCGAGCACGCCGCGCTGCGGGCCGTCACGGACGAGATCATGTACGAGATCATGAAGCTGTCGGGCCAGGAGTACGTCGACGTGTACGCGGCCGACGCCAAGGCCGCGCAGCAGCAGGCCGGCAGGCAGTAACGCAAGCGGGCCGGCAGGCCGTGACGCACGCGAAGCGGGGCGCCCGGGATGTCCCCGGGCGCCCCGTCCTGTATGCGCTGTCGCGCCTCGCCGATTACGGCTTAGGGGTGGCGTGCGGGGTGCACGTCACGTCCTTGGCGTCGGTCTTGCCGTCCACGAAGTACGCGTCGACGCGGTTGTTGACGCACGGGTTCACCAGGCCGGTGACGCCGTGCGAGCCGGCGTCCTTCTCGGTGATCATGCGCGAGCCGGCCAGCCGGCGGTGCAGCTCGACGGCGCCGTCGTACGGCGTCGCCGCGTCGCGGGTGCTCTGCACGATCAGCACGCCGGGCAGGCCCTTGCCGGTCTTGACGTTCACCGGGGTCTGCTGCTTCTCCGGCCACGTGGCGCAGGGCAGGTTCATCCAGGCGTTGGACCAGGTCATGAACGGGGCCTGCTGGTGGATCCGGGTGTTGTCGCGGTTCCAGCGCTGCCAGCTGGTGGGCCACTTGGCGTCGTTGCACTCCACCGCCGTGTAGACCGCGTTGCCGTTCTCCGAGGAGATGTTGCCGGCCTTGTCGCTCATGTCGGGGGCCGCGTTCTCGACGATCGGCTTCTCGTCACCGGCGAGGTACGCGCTCCACGCCTTGGCGACCGGCGCCCACATCGAGTCGTAGTACGGCGCGTTCTGGAAGAAGCCGGTGAGCTCGGCCGGGCCGACCTGGCCGCCGATCGGGGACTTCTTCGCGGTGGCGCGCAGCTTCTCCCACTGCGCCTGGACCTTCTCGGGGGTGTCACCGATGTGGTACGTCGCGTCGTTCTTCGCGACCCACTTCTTCCAGTCGCCCCAGCGGCCCTCGAAGGCGATGTCCTGGTCGAGGTTGGCCTCGTACCAGACCTTCTCGCGCGAGGGGTTCACCACGGAGTCGACGAGCATCCGGCGCACGTGGTCGGGGAAGAGCGTGGCGTAGACGGCGCCGAGGTAGGTGCCGTAGGACACGCCGAGGTAGTTGAGCTTCTTGTCGCCCAGCGCCGCACGGACGACATCCAGGTCACGGGCGGTGTTGGGCGTCGTCATGTGCGCCAGCAGGGCGCCGCTGCGCTCCTTGCAGCCGTCCGCGTACTCCTTGGCGAGCTTGCGCTGGGCGAGCTTGTCGGCCTCGTCGTCGGGCACCGGGTCGGCCTTGGGCGCCTTGACGAACTCCTGCGGGTCCATGCAGGAGATGGCGGCGGAGTGGCCGACGCCCCTCGGATCGAAGCCTACAAAGTCGTACGCCTTGGCCATGTTGGCGTAGATGGGGTTCTTGGTGGTCACCCGGGTGGGGAAGCGAAGCCCTGAGCCGCCGGGGCCGCCGGGGTTGTAGATCAGCGAGCCCTGGCGCTCGTCCTTGGTGCCGGTGCTCTTGGCACGGTCCACCGCGATCTTGATCTTCTTGCCGTCCGGCTTGGCGTAGTCGACCGGCACGGTCACGAACCCGCACTGGATCGGGGCGTCCAGGCCCCAGTCCTTGGGACAGGTCTGCCAGTCGATACCGGCCTTGGCGGCGCGCGCCGCGGCGGTCTGCACGCCGCGGTCCTCGGCGGAGCCGCGCTGGTGGTTCACGCCCGCGCTGGCGGGTGTGGCGGCGATGGCGCCGGCTATGAGTGCGCCGGCAACCGCGGTCCCGGCGGCGCCGAACGCTGCTTTTCGTCTCACGTAGGTGTTCCCCCTGCATGGTGCGCCACTTGTGGCGGCGATGATCACAGAGCTGCAGGGGGATCCTGTCTCGTACGCCCGTCCGATGAAAAGACCGGACGGCTATTTCTTTACCAACCCGTAGGAATTGCGGCCGTTTCGAGCAGCCGCCGGACGGCCAGTGCGTCCGGTGCGACGGCGGTGACCAGCGCGGCGGGCCCGGCGAGCGGCGTGATCACGGCCTGACCGGGGCCGTCGGACGCCTCCAGGGTCCGTACCGTTACGGGCCGCTCCTCGTACGCCGGGTCGACGACGAGCAGCTGGCCGACGGCACGGTGTCCGGCGAGCACCGCTGAGGAGTCCCAGCCGGGCACCCCGGGGCCGTACGCCGTCTCCTGGTCCAGCAGGACCCGGCCGGCGCGCCGGACCGTCAGCCGGGCGGTGAGCCGTCCGGTGACCTCGCCGGTCCGCCCGAGCACCTGCTCCTCGCGGAGCAGCAGCCGGGCGGTGGGCGCGAGGTCGACGGTGGTGGTCTGGATCAGGTCGCTGCCGGCCGCGGAGATCAGCGGCTCGGGCAGCCAGTCCAGGCGCGCCCCGTCGGCCACGTCCAGCGCCACGTCGTAGCGGGCCGTCCCCGGGTGGTGGCCGGGCAGCGCGAGGGTCGCGGCGGCCGCGGTGACCCGCAGGTCGCTGCCCGCCCCGGCGCGCGCCTCGATGCGCAGCTGGTCGCCGCCCACCGGGGCGCTCATCGCGCCGACCACGCAGACCCGGGCCGCCGCGTCGTGCGAGCGCAGCCGGCGCAGCGCCAGCGGCCCGTCGCCGTCCAGCACGGGGAGCCGGGAGACGCCGTACGGGTCGGCGACCGCGGCGATGCGGGCGGTGGCGCGCAGCTGCCGTGCGGCGGGCGCTGGGGCAGCGTCCGCCAGTACTGCGGCGGTGGGCGGTGGCGGCGCGAGGGTCATGCCGGGACCGCGGTCCACTGGCCGAGGCACGCGCGGACCCAGTCGGCGACCGGCGCGACGCCGTTCTCGCCCTTGATGGAGGTGAAGGCGACGGGGAGGTCGCCGCGCTGCGCCTTGGCGTCGCGGGCCATGGGCTCCAGGTCGGAGCCGACGTACTGGGCGAGGTCGGTCTTGTTGATCACGAGCAGGTCGGCGGTGGTGACGCCGGGGCCGCCCTTGCGCGGGATGTCGTCGCCGCCGGCCACGTCGATCACGAAGATCTGGAAGTCGACGAGGCCCTTGGAGAAGGTGGCGGTGAGGTTGTCGCCGCCGGACTCCACGAGGATCAGGTCGAGGGAGCCGACCTCCTCCTCAAGGTCCTCCACGGCCTCCAGGTTGGCGGAGATGTCGTCGCGGATGGCGGTGTGCGGGCAGGCGCCGGTCTCGACCGCGGTGATCCGCTCCGGGGGCAGTACGGCCTCGCGGAGCAGGAATTCCGCGTCCTCGCGCGTGTAGATGTCGTTCGTCACGACGGCGATGGACAGTTCGTCGCGCAGCGCGCGGCAGAGCGCGGCGACGGTGGCGGTCTTGCCGGAGCCGACCGGGCCGCCGAGGCCGATGCGCAGCGCGCGGCGGGTGCCGTCGGCGCGCTCGGGGGCCGCGGCGCTGTAGGTGTGGCGGTGGGGGAACTTCTCGTCGAGATCGTGGTCGAGGTGCATACGAACTCCGTGATCGTGCAATAAGTGGGTGGGTCAGGACGCGAACAGCCGTACCGGCCAGGCCGCGTGCTGCTCGGCGGTGATGTCGAGCAGCGGTGCGGAGCGGGCGGGCAGCGCGCCGGTCCCGTCCTGCGGGACGCGCGCCGCCGCCGCGACGGCCTCGGCCACGACCGCGTCCAGGTCGGGGGCGAGGCGCGCGAGGACCGCCGTCGCGTCGAAGGGGTCCAGGCTCAGCAGCCGTACGGCGGCGGTGGCCGGGCCGCTGACGGTCTCGTACGTGACGGCGTACGCGGCGTCCTCCGGGCCCAGGCCCGCCGAGCGCGCGGCGAGGCCGAGGACGACGGGCTGGTGGGCGCCGCGCGGCCGGGCCGCGGCGAGCGCGTCCAGCTCCGCCGAGGGCCAGGTCGCGCGGGCCGCCCGCATCATCTGGCGGCCGAGCTTGCGCGCTGTGGCACGCAGGGCCGGTACGGGTGTGCGGGCGTCGGCGGCCTCGTCCAGCGCGAGCGGGTCGCAGCCCGCGGCGGCCGCGGCGGCGAGACCCGCCGCGACCAGCCCGGCCGTGTGCAGCCGACCGCGGCAGAACTCCTCCAGCGAGCCGCCGTCCCGGATACGCCCTGCGGCGACGGCCGGTTCGGCGCCGCCGGAGTGGGCGTGCCCGCCGGCCGGGAACCGTCCGTCGGCCAGGACCAGCAGTGCGGCGCGGCTCATCGGTCCCGGCCTTTCCGCAGGGGTGCGTCGTACATGGCCATCAGAACAGGAAGTACCGCTGTGCCATGGGCAGTTCGGCCGCCGGGGCCGGCTCGACCACGGCGTCGTCGATGGTCACCGTGAAGGTGTCGGGGTCGACGACGACCTTCGGCAGCGCGTCGTTGTTGCGCATGGACGCCTTGGTGACCTGGCGCGTGGAGCGGATGGCCGTCAGCTCCTTGGCGACGCCCAGCCGGTCGCCCAGCCCGTCCGCGATGGCCTGCTCGGAGACGAAGTTGAGCGAGTTGGCGCCGGGGGCCTTGCCGATCGCGCCGAACATCGGGCGCGGCAGGATCGGCTGCGGGGTGGGGATGGACGCGTTGGCGTCGCCCACCTGCGCGTACGCGATCTGGCCGCCCTTGATGACCAGCTTCGGCTTGACGCCGAAGAACGCCGGGTCCCACAGCACGAGGTCGGCGAGCTTGCCGGTCTCGACGGAGCCGACGACGTGGTCGATGCCCTGGGCGATCGCCGGGTTGATGGTGTACTTCGCGACGTACCGCCGTACGCGGTTGTTGTCGGCGGCGAAGTCACCGGGCAGCGCGCCGCGGCGCTTCTTCATGACGTGCGCGGTCTGCCAGGTGCGCATGACGACCTCGCCGATGCGGCCCATGGCCTGCGCGTCCGACGACATCATCGAGATGGCGCCCATGTCGTGCAGGAAGTCCTCGGCCGCGATGGTCGAGGGCCGGATGCGGGACTCGGCGAAGGCCAGGTCCTCGGGGACCGCGGGGTTGAGGTGGTGACAGACCATCAGCATGTCGAGGTGTTCCTCGACGGTGTTGACGGTGTGCGGCCGGGTCGGGTTGGTCGAAGCGGGCAGCACGTTGGGCTCCGACACCATGGCGATCATGTCGGGGGCGTGGCCGCCGCCCGCGCCCTCGACGTGGAAGGCGTGGATCGAGCGCCCGGCGATCGCGGCGAGGGTGTCACCGAGGAAGCCCGCCTCGTTCAGGGTGTCGGTGTGGATCGCGAGCTGGGCGCCGCTCTCCTCGCAGACGCCGAGGCAGGCGTCGATGACGGCCGGGGTGGCGCCCCAGTCCTCGTGGATCTTGAAGCCGAGTACGCCGGCCCGCAGCTGGTCGCGCATCGAGGCGACCGAGGTGGTGTTGCCCTTGCCGAGCAGGCCGACGTTGACCGGCAGGCCGTCCATCGCCTCGAACATCCGGGTGACGTGCCAGGCGCCGGGCGTGATGGTGGTGGCCTTGCTGCCCTCGGCGGGCCCCGTGCCGCCACCGATCATGGTGGTGACACCGGAGGCCAGCGCTTCGGTCGCCTGCTCGGGGCAGATGAAGTGCACGTGGGTGTCGATGGCGCCGGCCGTGAGGATCTTGCCGTTGCCGGCGATGATCTCGGTCTCCGGGCCAATGACCAGCTCCGGGTGGACGCCGTCCATGGTGTCGGGGTTGCCGGCCTTGCCGAGCGCCACGATGCGGCCGTCGCGGATGCCGACGTCGGCCTTGACGATGCCCCAGTGGTCGATGACGATCACGCCGGTGATCACGGTGTCCGGGGTGCCTTCGGCCCGGGAGAGCCGGGACTGGCCCATCGACTCGCGGATGACCTTGCCGCCGCCGAAGACCGCCTCGTCACCGCTGCGCCCGGGGCCGCCCGACCAGTCCTCGCTGATCTCGATCAGCAGGTCGGTGTCGGCGAGCCGCACCATGTCGCCCGCCGTCGGGCCGAAGAGGTCGGCGTACGCGGCACGGGAAAGTTCAGCCATCGAGGGTGCCTCCGGTTTCGCCACGCAGGCCCGCGACGATCCGCTTGCCCGCGAGGGGCACCAGTTCGACCTCGGTGGGGATACCGGGCTCGAAGCGCACGGCTGAGCCGGCGGCGACGTTCAGGCGCTTGCCGTGCGCGGCCGCACGGTCGAAGTCGAGGCCGGGGTTGGCCTCGGCGAAGTGGTAGTGGGAGCCGACCTGCACGGGGCGGTCGGCGATGTTGAGGACGGTCATGCGCGTGACGGGAAGCCCCTCGTTGAGGCGTACCGGCTCATCGGCGTAGCGGATCTGTCCCGGGATCATCTTCGGCTCTCCCTGGGTCAGCTGATGGGATCGTGGACGGTGACGAGCTTGGTGCCGTCCGGGAAGGTCGCCTCGACCTGGACGTCGTGGATCATCTCGGGGATGCCCTCCATCACGTCGTCGCGGGTGAGGACATTGCGCCCGGAGGACATGAGCTCGGCGACCGTTCGGCCGTCGCGCGCGCCTTCCAGGATGTGCACGGTCAGCAGGGCAATGGCTTCGGGGTGGTTGAGCCGTACGCCGCGGGCCCGGCGCTTTTCGGCAACGTCCGCCGCGACATGAATCATCAGCCGTTCTTGTTCATGCGGGGTCAGTTGCATTCTCCACCTCACATTCTTACGCCTGGGCCGCATCGGCCCAGGTCACGGGCCCCGACGCGCCCGTACAAGTAGATGTATCACACATTCAACAAAGGAAAAGCAAACTGATCTCCAGATAAGTTCCATGAAACGCCCCGGACTTCGCAGGCTAGCCCCGCCCGATGTCGGCGGCGTTACCCCGGTGAATCCCTTGTTAAATCTGGGGACCGTGCCACAGGCGCCGAATTCCCGCGTACTCCCCACTCCCCCCGAAGCGGACATAACGCTCGACCGCCCCGCTCCCCGGAACAACGCGTTCGCTATGCGCCCTTGACTGGCCACAGACAAGTCACGATGCTCATCTCCGCGCGCCCGTATGCCCCACGCGTCGCGTGCGCGCTCCCGCACCACAAGAAGCTCCGCACCACCACCCCCCACACAGCATCGGAGCCACACCGTGACCCGTTCCGCACGCATACGCCGGGCCGCCCTGGCCGCGGGCGCCTGCACCGCCGTCGCCGCCACGCTCTTCACCGCGGCCGGCGCCCAGGCGGACCCCGCGCCGCTCGCCGCGCCGGACATCCCGGTCTCCGCCGTCAAGGCGGACCTGGACCAGCTTCAGTCCATAGCCGACGCCAACGGCGGCAACCGCGCCCACGGACAGCCCGGCTACAAGGCATCCGTCGACTACCTCAAGGGAAAGCTGGACGAGGCCGGGTTCACCACCCAGGTCCAGGAGTTCGACCACAACGGCGGCAAGGGATACAACCTCGTCGCCGACTGGCCCGGCGGCGACGAGAGCAAGACGGTCATGGCCGGCGCCCACCTCGACTCGGTCGACGAGGGCCCGGGCATCAACGACAACGGCTCCGGCTCGGCCGGCATCCTCGAAGTCGCCCTCGCGGTCGCCAAGGCGGACCTCAAGCCCGCCAAGCACCTGCGGTTCGGCTGGTGGGGCGCCGAGGAGTACGGCATGGTCGGCTCGCAGCACTACGTCGACAGCCTCGCCGAAGCGGACCGCGCGAAGTTCGACTCGTACCTCAACTTCGACATGATCGGCTCGCCCAACCCGGGCTACTTCGTATACGACGACGACCCGCGCCTGGAGAAGGTCTTCAAGGACTGGTACGCGGCCAAGAACATCGCCACCGAGATCGAGACCGAGGGCGACGGCCGCTCCGACCACGCCTCGTTCAAGGACGCGGGCATCCCCGTCGGCGGCCTCTTCTCCGGCGCCGACTACAAGAAGACCGCCGAACAGGCGAAGAACTGGGGCGGCATGGCGGGCGAGCCGTTCGACGCCTGCTACCACCAGTCCTGCGACACGGCGAAGAACATCGACGAGGCGGCGCTGGACAACAACACCGACGCCATCGCCCACGCGGTCTGGGAGCTCAGCTCCTGACGCTCACTCACCCGTCGCGCCGGCTCACCGGCTGACGACGGCTCAGCTCTCGTGGCCCGGTCGCCGATCCCCGGCGGCCGGGCCGCGGTGCTCCGCGGCGATGCCGAACCGCCGACGTTCGCTCGCGGCGGACGTCGGCAGCTGCCGCACCGAGGAGACCGTACTGATGACCTCCTCCTCGGCGGCCGCCTCCGCACGGTCGAGCTCTTCGAGTCGTCGCAGGTCAGCGGCGGACACCAGGGCCACCAAGGGCTTGCCGTGGCGCGTGACGACCACACGCTCGGAGCCGTAGACGACACGGTTGATCAAGTCCGCGAGCTCCGCCCGCGCCTGCGTCACCGGAATCTCGTAGGTCATGCTCCTCAGCTTAGCGCGCACCCGCTTCGTACTCCCGTGCTGCGCATGACGAGAAATGCCAGGTCAGAGGCGGTGCCGGGCAGCTCGGCGGCATCCTCGGCACAACCGGAGCACACCCGCCCGCAAAGGCGCCCCGAAGTGCGTCGTTCGCTCACGGCGAGCGCCGAATGACCCCGTGAGTCGTTGACTTCGCCGGACCGCTGGAACATGCTCCTCATCTGAAGGACTGTACGTCCTGTACATTTTTTAAGTAACGCGGCGAAGAGGAGCCCTCATGCTCGAGCCCACGGCCCGCTACGTCCTCCCGGAGTTCACCGAGCGCACGACGCAGGGCACCCGGACGCTCGATCCGTACTCCAAGCTGCTCGAGGAGCGCATCGTCTTCCTCGGCACCGCCATCGACGACACCTCGGCCAACGACGTCATGGCGCAGCTGCTCCACCTCGAATACACCGCCCCCGAACGGGACATCTCGCTCTACATCAACTCCCCCGGCGGCTCGTTCACCGCGATGACCGCGATCTACGACACGATGCAGTTCGTCACCAGCCCCATCGAGACGGTCTGCCTCGGGCAGGCCGCGTCCGCCGCCGCCGTCCTGCTCGCCGCCGGCCACCCCGGGCGCCGGCTCGCGCTGCCCGGCGCCCGCGCCCTCATCCACCAGCCGTCCTTCAGCGAGCCGGTCGAGGGGCAGGTCTCCGATCTGGCCCTGCAGGCCCAGGAGATGCTGCGCACCCGCGAGCTGCTGGAGGAGCTGCTCGCCCGGCACACCGGGCAGCCGCGCGAACGGATCAGCGCCGACATCGAGCGCGACAAGATCCTCGACGCCGAGGAGGCGATGGCGTACGGGCTGGTCGACGGGCTCACCCGCGGCCGCAAGGCGTCGTCGTCCGCCGCGCCCGGCGCGAGGTGAGGTGATGGCCCTGCCTCCCGACCTCCCGCCACTGCCCGCGCTGACCCGGGCCGAGGGCGCGGTCATCGACAGTTACCTCCAGGTCCTGGACCTCTTGGGGCGCATCAACCCGGCCCGCGGCGAGGGCACGTACCGGGGCCTGCGGGCGGCGCAGGCGCTGGTCGGCCGGGCGGTGGCGCTGCGGGACGCGCTGGCGCTGATGCACGAGCGGGGTGAGACGGAACTCCACGCCGACACGCTCAGCCGCGCGCTGCGGGTGCTGGACGGTGAGCGGCGGGCCGGGCTCGTCGCCGTGCCGCCGCCTGATGAGGAATGACGGGACGATCCCGTTCCACGCGGGCGCGGAGTCCGATCGGGCTACCGCCGATGGGGTACTCCTGGGCGCGTTCGCGGCGGAGTACGACTTGCGCGCTCCGTCGACGTGTCGCGTTGCGGGCGGTACGACGGCGCCGGTGCGGGGGTGCGTACGGGGTGCGGGCCGCTCGACGGACCGCGCCTGTCCACCCGAACGGATCAAGCGTGACCACCCTCACACAAGGCATGTTCGGCGTCTGAACCGCCCGGCGCTGCGTCACGATCCCTCCGACGACAAGCCCCCGCCGCAGCGGCGGGGCGGTCCGGGCGGACGCCGAATCCTGCCGCCGTGCCCGGGCGCCTGGTCGATACGCGTGGACCGGCAGGAGCGGAGGACCCGAGCACGACGGGGCCGCGGCCGTGGTACTGGCCGGGCGGTCCCTTGGGGTGAAGCCTTCGCCGTCCTTTCCGGGCGGCCGGCCGGGCATCTTCGCCTGCCCGAACCCGACAGGTCTTCCTTCGCAGGCGGCTGACGAAGGAGTGCGCATGACTGCGCGCGTTGATCTTCCTGTTCGTGGTGTTGCCGCGCCGGGCCGCCTGGCCCGTGCCGGAGTGGTGTCGGCGCTCGCGCTGGCCGTACTGGTTCCCGCCGGTGCGGGGGACGCCTCGGCGGCGCCCGCCTCCGGTGCCGCCTCCGCCGTGTCGGCGGCGGCCTCGGGGTCCGGCAAGGCGGCCCTGCGGGTCGCGGCGTCGAAGAAGGGGGCGCCGTACGCATGGGGGGCCGAGGGGCCACACCGGTTCGACTGCTCAGGGCTCACGCAGTACGCGTTCAAGCGCGCGGGGAAGCGGCTGCCACGTACGGCGGATTCCCAGTACCGGCACGTGCGGCACATCAAGGCGTCCTCGCGGAAGCGGGGTGACCTGGTCTTCTTCCACTCGGGGCGGTACGTGTACCACGTGGGCATCTACGCCGGGAAGGGCCGCATGTGGCACGCCCCCAAGCCGGGCGCCTCGGTACGCAAGGAACGGATCTGGACCGGTCGCGTCTGGTACGGGCGGGCGTGATGCGGGTGTGATGAGGGAGCTGACGCAGCGGTGACACAGAGGGGGCGGGGCCGACGGCCCCGCCCTCCTTCTGCCGCACCACGGCCGGATGCGCGGGCGCTAACTTACGGCTGTGATCAATGACTTGGCCAAGACCCTGACCGCCGCCGCCCGGGGCGACTTCCCGCCCGCCGACGGGACGGTGAGCGTGCTGCCCCCGGCTTCGGAACGCGACTGGGGAGTCATCTCATTCTCGGGATGCGCCGTCGTGTTCGCCGATGTGGCGGCCGCCTGGGTGCACGCCCGTATCGCCCCGGGCGATCTCTCCGGCCCGCTCAGCCCCTCGTTCCTCGGCGCGCTCGCCGCCCGGACGGGCCGGGAGATCGAGAACATCGATCTGCTCATGGTCGCCGGGGCGCTGCCGGGCCCGCCCTCGATAGCGCTGCGTGAGACGCGGGACCCGGCGCACCCCCGTATCGCGCGGGCGCTGCGGCACCGTGACGGCGTACGGGCGTGGACGGCGGACGAGGAGGGCTCCGCCGTCGTGGTCGGTCGCGGTGTCGCCGGGCGGTGGGAGGTGGCCTTCGAGGTGGCGGAGGCGGCGCGCGGGCGGGGGCTCGGGCGGCGGCTCGCCGCGGCCGGGCGGCATTTCGTGCCGCCGGGCGAGGCCGTGTGGGCTCAAGTGGCGCCGGCGAATGGCGCGAGTGTGCGGGCGCTGCTCGCCGCAGGCTTCGTACCTGTGGGGGCCGAGGCGCTGCTGAAGCGAGGGGCGGACGGGGGCGGGGCGCAATCGCGGTACGGGCCGGGCGAATGATCTCGGCCGCATTCGGGCGGGTCGGGGCCGGCTTCGGGGCCGGTCGGGTGCAAGGCCGTGCGCTGTTCTCAGGTGCCGGCCGGTCGCGGTTCCCCGGGCAGCACCGGAACCGGCCAGGGGAGGGCGATCCAGACCGTCTTGCCGCCGCTCTCCGTCGGTTCGATGGTGATCTTTCCGCCGGATTCCGCCGCGAGGCAGCGGATGATGACCATGCCGCGGCCGTTGTCCTGCTGGACCGCGGCCGGCAGCCGGCGCGGCATCCGGGGGTGGTCGTCCGTCACGCCGATGCGCAGGAGTTCGTGGCGGTCGAGGTGGACGTCGACCGTGAAGGTCGGGGACCGGCCCGAGGTGTGTACGACGGCGTTGGTGGCCAGCTCGGAGACGATGAGCCGGATGGAGTCGAGGAGTTCGGCACGCCCCACGCCGGTCGGCGTGTCGTCCCACTCCGTGAGAACCCCAGTAACGTATCTGCGCGCCATCGGTACGGAGTCGGGCGCGCTCGGCAGGGTCAGTGATGCTTCCTGGTGATCTGCCATCGCCGCGCCGTCCCTTTCCCACCCGAGGCCGTCTCTCCGCTGGGCAGCGGCATGATCGGGTCCGAAAATCGGCCCCTTGCCGCTGCATTGCGCCAGACTGCCACTCATGCTGCCCCTGCCGTGAGCCATCCACCAAGATATGCATATATCTGTCGCTCGAAGCGGTGAACTCTGCTACGCGAGACCGTATTTGGGCGGCACACTGACGCATCGGTGTCAGTTATGACGAATCGCGGTACGCCCGTGAGGAGGGTTCATGCACCACGGTCCCGCAGTGCGCCGTCGCAAGCTCGGTGCGGAGTTGAGGCGCCGTCGGAATCTGGCCGGGCTCACGAGCGGCGAGGCCGCCCGTCTTGTGGGCTGGCATCAGTCGAAGGTGAGCCGGATAGAGACCGGCCGGAGCGGAGTGCGTCCGGCCGACGTGGAACGGCTGCTGGACGCGTACGAGGTGCGCGACGAGGAGTCCCGCGCACTGCTGGCCGCGCTGTGCGGCCAGGACGCGGGCGGCGGTGGCGGAGGGGACGCCGGGCGCGGCTGGTGGCACACCTACCGCGACCTGCTGCCGCCCGCCTACCGGGACTTCATCAGCCTGGAGGCCGGCGCCTCGCACGCGCGGACGCTGGAGACGACGGTCGTACCGGGGCTGCTGCAGACCCCGGACTACGCGCGCGCCGTCACCCGGGCCGCGCTGGCCGACCTGCCCCAGAGCAGAATCGATGCACTCGTCGAGGTCCGCATAGCGCGGCAGAGCGTTCTGGAGGGGGACCCTCCGCTGAAACTTTCGGCCGTGTTGGACGAGGCGGTACTACGCCGTCCGGCGGGTGGTCCAGAGGTGATGAAAGCCCAATTGCGGCATCTCCTCAAGGTCATGGAACTGCCGCACGTGCGACTGCAGGTGCTGCCGTTCACTGCCGGGGTCCACATCGGCATCACCGGCCCTTTCGTTATCTTCTCCTTTCCGCTCATTGCTGACTTGGATGTGGTGGTTCTCGACCATTTGACGAGTAGCCTCTACCTCGAACGCAAAGAGGACCTCAGGGCGTACAGCGATGCATTCGACACGCTGCGGGGGCACGCTCTCTCATGCGAGGAATCATCGGCTTTGATTGCCCGGACCGCAGATGCCTGACGGCCTGGTCCGGGCGCGTTGAGGAGGCTCCACTATGACGGCATCGCCGCGGTACGTACCCGCCAGCACGGCCCTTGCGGGCGCGTGCTGGGTGCGCAGCACGCGCAGCACGGGAATGAACAACTGCGTCGAGACCGCCCGGGTCAACGGTGAAACTCTCGCCGTGCGCGACTCGAAGGACATTTCGGGACCGGCGTTGCTCTTCGCGGTCCCTGCATGGCGGGCTTTTGTCGACGCCCTGCACATCGGTCGGCCCACAAAGGAGGGCTGATCCAGCCCTTCCCGGAAACGGTTCAAGAATAAAATTCGGACACCGGTTCCGGGGAATTCGGTCAAGCGGTCGGTGCGGTCGAAAGGATCGCACCGACCGCTTCGTCAATCTGCCGGTCGGTCAGATCTCCGCGGGCGGTCAGCCGGAGCCGGGAAATACCGTCGGGAACGGACGGCGGACGGAAACAGCCGACCACCAGACCCGCCGCACGGCAGTCCGCCGCCCACCGCACGGCCTGCTCGGGCGAGGGAGCCCGCACGGAGACCACCGCGGCGTCCGGAAGAACGGCCGACAGTCCCCCCGCCGTCAGTCGGCGGTGGAGTTCGCGGGCCACGGCACGGGCCCGGTCCGCGCGCTGCGGCTCGCGGCGGAGCAGCCGGAGCGCGGCGAGCGCGCCACCGGCGGCGGCCGGCGCCAGACCCGTGTCGAAGATGAACGTACGGGCCGTGTTGACCAGGTGCTCGATGACCTTCGCCGGGCCCAGTACCGCACCGCCCTGGCTGCCCAGGGACTTGGAGAGCGTCATGGTGGCCACCACGTCCCGGTCCCCCGCCAGGCCCGCGGCCGACAACGCGCCGCGCCCGCCCTCACCCAGCACGCCCAGCCCGTGCGCGTCGTCCACCAGCAGCGCGGCGCCGTGCGCGCGGCAGGCAGTGACGTACCCGGCCAGCGGTGCCGCGTCCCCGTCCACCGAGAAGACCGAGTCGGAGACGACCACGGCCCGGCCTTCGTAGTCGGGTTCGGCGCGGGCGGCGTCCAGGGCCTTGTGCACGGCTTCGGGGTCGCTGTGCGGGACCACGGCCGTACGGGCGCGGGAGAGGCGGCAGCCGTCGATGAGCGAGGCGTGGTTGCCGGCGTCGGAGACGACCAGGGAGCCGGGCGCGGTGAGCGCGGTGACGGCTGCGAGGTTGGCCGCGTAGCCCGAGGAGAGGACCAGTGCGGCCTCGAAACCGCAGTATTCGGCCAGTTCGCGTTCGAGTTGCGCGTGCAGTTCGGTGGTGCCGGTGACCAAGCGGGAGCCGGTCGCGCCTGCGCCCCAGCGGTGCGCGGCGGCCGCGGCGGCCCGGGTGACCTCGGGATGCCGGGCGAGGCCCAGGTAGTCGTTGCTCGCCAGATCCAGGAGCGCGGAGTCGGCCGGGCGCGGGTTCAGCGTCCGTACGAGCCCGGCGCCGCGACGCCGCTCGCGCGCCTCGTCGATCCAGGCGAAGGGGTCGTTACCGGGCTGGGCGGCGGCGGGATCGGCAGGCATCGGCTTCCTCGGGTTTGTTGGCTGTCGATAGACGTTAGCGGTCGTTACGCCTGCTTACGGTGTGGCGATACACACACCCCCAACCAGCGGCGTTGTGGGAATCCTCCTTGGCCGCGAGCGGTGCCGTAAGACAGGATCTTCGCCATGGACCTGCTGAACGCTCTGGTGGAGAAGGGTCTGCGGCGCGAGTCGCCGACCCGCGAAGAGGCACTCGCCGTACTGGCGACATCCGATGACGAGCTGCTCGACGTCGTAGCGGCGGCGGGCAAGGTCCGCCGCCAGTGGTTCGGGCGGCGGGTGAAGCTGAACTATCTGGTCAACCTCAAGTCGGGCCTGTGCCCGGAGGACTGCTCGTACTGCTCCCAGCGACTCGGCTCCAAGGCCGAGATCCTCAAGTACACCTGGCTCAAGCCCGACGAGGCGTCCGAGGCGGCCGCCGCCGGTGTCGCGGGCGGCGCCAAGCGGGTGTGCCTGGTCGCCAGCGGCCGCGGCCCGACGGACAAGGACGTCGACCGCGTCTCGCAGACCATTTCGGCCATCAAGGAACAGAACGAGGGCGTCGAGGTGTGCGCCTGTCTCGGGCTGCTCTCCGACGGCCAGGCGTCGCGGCTGCGGGACGCGGGCGCCGACGCGTACAACCACAACCTCAACACGTCCGAGGCGACGTACGGCCAGATCACCACCACGCACACCTACGCCGACCGCGTCTCCACCGTCCAGCAGGCCCAGGCGGCCGGCATGTCCGCCTGCTCCGGCCTGATCGCGGGCATGGGCGAGAGCGACGAGGACCTGGTCGACGTGGTCTTCTCGCTGCGCGAGCTGGACCCGGACTCCGTACCGGTCAACTTCCTGATCCCCTTCGAGGGCACCCCGCTGGCCAAGGAGTGGAACCTCACCCCGCAGCGCGCCCTGCGCATCCTGGCCATGGTCCGCTTCGTCTGCCCTGATGTCGAAGTACGGCTGGCCGGCGGCCGCGAGGTGCACCTGCGCACCCTGCAGCCCCTCGCGCTGCACCTGGCCAACTCCATCTTCCTCGGCGACTACCTCACCAGCGAGGGCCAGGCCGGCAAGGACGACCTGGCGATGATCGCGGACGCCGGGTTCGAGGTGGAGGGCGCCGGCACCACGACGTTGCCCGCGCACCGCGCCGACGCCCTGGCCGCCGCCGGGGGCTGCGGCAGCCACGCGGGCCAGGAGTCGAGTGGCTGCGGCGGGCACGGTGACGGTGGCTGCGCGCCGTGCGGTGACGCGGGATCCGAGCCGGTCGCCGCCGAGCCCGAGCCGGTCGCGGCCGGTGCGGTGGCCGAGGCGCCGGACGCTGACGGTGCCCGTACGGACCTGGTCTCGGTGCGCCGCCGCGGCGCCGGTACCGACCTGCCGCCCAATGCCTGAGGCCGAGCCGATGCACGTGCACGACCTGCTGGCCCTGGACCGGCAGCATGTATGGCACCCGTACGGCCCGATGCCCGGCAAGGACGACCCGCTGGTGATCGAGTCGGCGGCCGGGGTCCGGCTGCGGACCGCCGAGCCGGTGCAGGGTCACACCGAGCTGGTCGACGGCATGTCGTCGTGGTGGTCGGCGATCCACGGCTACAACCACCCGGTACTGAACGAGGCAGCACGCGGCCAGCTGGACCGGATGAGCCATGTGATGTTCGGCGGGCTCACCCACGAGCCCGCCGTCCGGCTCGCCCAGCGGCTCGCCGACATCGCGCCGGGCGACCTGGAGCACGTCTTCCTGTGCGACTCCGGGTCCGTCTCGGTCGAGGTCGCGGCCAAGATGTGCCTGCAGTACTGGCGGTCGCTCGGCCGCCCGGCCAAGCAGCGGCTGCTGACCTGGCGCGGCGGTTACCACGGTGACACCTGGCAGCCGATGTCGGTGTGCGACCCGGAGGGCGGGATGCACGACCTGTGGTCGGGCGTACTGCCCCGGCAGGTCTTCGCCGACGAGCCGCCGGGCGGGTTCGACGCACCGCTGGACGAGGCGTACGCGGACCACCTGCGGGAGCTGATCGGCCGCCATGCCGACGAGCTGGCCGCGGTCATCGTGGAGCCGGTCGTACAGGGCGCGGGCGGCATGCGCTTCCACTCCCCCGCGTATCTGCGGGTACTGCGGGAAGCGTGCGACGCGCACGACGTGCTCCTGGTCTTCGACGAGATCGCGACGGGCTTCGGCCGGACCGGCGAGCTGTTCGCGGCCGGGCACGCGGGCGTCGTACCGGACGTGATGTGCGTCGGCAAGGCGCTGACCGGCGGCTATCTGACCATGGCGGCGACGCTGTGCACGCCGCGGGTGGCGGACGGGATCTCCCGGGGCGAGGTGCCGGTGCTCGCGCACGGGCCGACGTTCATGGCCAACCCGCTGGCCGCCGCGGTCGCCAACGCCTCGCTGGACGTCCTGCTCGCGCAGGACTGGCAGCAGGAGGTCAAGCGGATCGAGACCGGCCTGTGGGACGGACTGGCGCAGGCCAGGACGATCCCGGGCGTCCGGGACGTACGGGTACTGGGCGCCATCGGCGTCGTCCAGCTCGACCACGCGATCGACATGACGGCCGCGACCCGGGCCGCCGTCGGCGCGGGCGTGTGGCTGCGGCCGTTCCGCGATCTGATCTACACGATGCCGCCGTACATCACCGGCGACGAGGACATCGCCCGTATCTGTGCCGCGGTGTGCGCTGCCGCGCGCGAGGGCTGAGGAGGACGCGTACATCATGTCGGTGCTGTTCATCACGGGCACGGGCACGGAGATCGGCAAGACGGTCACCAGCGCCGCGATCGCCGCGGCCGAGCTGGCCCGCGGCCGGTCGGTCGCGGTGCTCAAGCCCGCCCAGACCGGGGTCGCGCCGGACGAGCCGGGCGACGCGGCGGAGGTGGCCCGGCTGGCCGGTGACGCGGTGACCACCGCCGAACTCGCCCGCTATCCGGAGCCCCTGGCGCCCGCGACCGCGGCACGGCGGGCCGGGCTGCCGCCGGTACGCCCGTACGAGATCGCCGAGGCGGCGACCAAGCTGGCCACCGAGCACGACGTGGTGCTGGTGGAGGGCGCGGGCGGGCTGCTGGTCCGCTTCGACGAGACCGGCGCGACGCTCGCGGACGCGGCGAAGGCGCTCGGCTCACCGATGCTGATGGTCGCGCAGGCGGGTCTCGGCACGCTCAACGCGACCGCGCTGACGGCGCATGCGTTGCGTACGGCGGGCATCGCGACGCCGGGTGTGGTGATCGGCAGCTGGCCCGCCGATCCTGACCTGGCGTCGCGCTGCAACATCGAGGATCTGCCGGAGTCGGCGGGGGCGCCGCTGTTGGGACTCGTACCGGCGGGGTCGGGGGCTTTGCCGGGTGCCCGGTTCCGGGCGGAGGCGCCGTCTTGGCTGGCGCCGCGGCTGGGTGGGACCTGGGGCGGGTGACGGCCGCGCCGGGGTGCTTCGGGGGCGCTGCCCCCGGGCCCCCGGTCCTCAAACGCCGGACGGGCTGAAATAGGTCAGCGATCGTCGGACAGGCTGAAATAGGTCAGCGATCGCCGGACGGGCTGGATTGTGGGCAAGCCCCTCAGTCCAGCTCGGCGCCCTTCCGTTCCGGGATCAGCAGCATCGCGGCCATGTCCAGGACGTAGATGACGGCGAGCAGGGCGATCGCCTTCTGGAAGCCGTACGAGCCGGCGACGAGGGCGACGACGAGCGGGGCCAGGCCGCCGATGCCGCGGCCGACGTTGAAGAGGACGTTCTGCGCGGTGGCGCGCGCGTGCGTCGGGTACAGCTCGGCGATGAGCGCGCCGTAGCCGCCGGTCATGCCGTTGACGAAGGCGCCCATGACCGCGCCGCCGATGAGGAGTGCGGTGGGCGTGGCGAGGGTGGCGTACGCGAGGACCGTGACGACCGAGCCGGCCTGGAAGATCCAGAAGGTGGGGCGGCGGCCGATGCGGTCGGCGAGGTGGCCGAAGGCGAGGATGCCGCAGGCCATGCCGAGCACGGTGACGGCGGTCCAGGCGCCGGACTTGGTGAGGCTGTAGCCGAACTGCTGGGAGAGGTAGCTCGGCAGCCAGGTCATGATGCCGTAGTAGCCGAAGTTCTGTACCGAGGTCAGGACGAGCACGCCGAGGGTCGAGCGGCGCGCGGCGGGGGTGGCGACCAGGGAGCGCAGCGGCGCGGTGGCCGGGCGCTCGGCACTCTTCGCGGCAGTGAACGCGGCGGGCTCGTGCATGGTGCGGCGGAAGAGGAAGGCCGCGACCGCGGGCAGCACGCCGAGGGCGAAGAGCGCGCGCCAGCCCCAGGCGTTGATGACGGGGGCGGAGAGCAGGGCGGCGGCGAGGACGCCGGTCTGCCAGCCGAGACCGACGTAGGAGGTGCCGCGGGCGCGTTTGCGGCTGGGGAACGCCTCGGCGGCCAGTGCCATGCCGATGCCGAACTCGCCGCCGATGCCCATGCCGGCGAGGAAGCGGGAGGCGGCGAGCTGGGGGAAGTCCTGGGCGATCGCGGTGACGCCGGTGAAGACGGCGAAGAGGATGATCGACCAGGTCAGGACGCGGATACGGCCGAGGCGGTCGGAGAGCAGACCGAAGAGGAGCCCGCCGGCGACGCAGCCGATGAGGGTGATCGTGGTGAGCGATCCGGCCTGGGCGGAGGTCAGGTGCAGCCCGGCGGTGATCGCGGAGAGGGCGAAGCTGAGGATGAGGAGGTCGAAGCCCTCCAGGCCGTAGCCGACGGCGGAGGCGAGTACCGCCTTGCGGGCGTAGGCGTCGGTGGTGGTCTCCGATGCGCCCGGCTGGGCGTCCTTGACCGCTGGCGCGGGGTGGTTCGGCATGCGTCCTGCTCTGTCGTGCGTACGGCTGGGCGGCGGGGCGTACGTCGGAGGGCAGGCTCGTGCGGCGATACGGGGTCTCGGCCGCGGGCCCGCGCCGACGCGGCCGAGGGGCCATTCTAGAGCGCGGCTGTCGGTGTCAGGTACACGCGGGTGTGCTCGGCTGCCGACCTCACCGGTGGTGCCGGGCACGGCGCGACGTCGGGACACGGTGGCGCCGGGCATGACTCGGCGTCCGGAGACGGTGGAGCAGAGGCCGTCTCCGGACGCCGGTCGGGTCCGCGGATCGGTCAGCGGCCCTCGCCGGCCAGGCCGGTGCGCCGTGCCGGGATGCTTCGTATGCTCGCGCACGGCGCCTCTGACCGCGGGTGCTTGCCACCGCGCTGTACTGCCAGTGCGTCGGCGGCACGGACCCGTGCCACCGAACCGCGATCGAAGACGAGCACCACGGCCGTCGCCCCCATCGCCCGCACATCCGCTCTAACGGACTGGACTTGCCGCCAACGGCCCTGAATGAGCACCAGGTCACCCTGCCTCACCTGCAGCGCCCTCACCGCACCATCACAGCCCACATTTCTCTGCCCACCCCATCTGTCAATGGCGGGACCACTCGGTGCGCCCCCTCCCCAGGGGCGGACTTCGGTCCTGCCGTGATTGGTTCGGTAACTCTGGCGGCTCGTTCGCTTCTGCGCACACTCCGATCCGGTCACATTGCCGACCCTTGGGTATACGCGCGTTGCGCGACCATATGCGTTTGCTCATGCAGGGCGGACGGTCAGGTACCGGGGGCCCGGGTGGCACTGGGTGTCACATGCCGTCCGAGCAGCACGTGCGCTCCGCCCGGCCAGCGAAAAGTGCAATATTGCATCCACGTGGGTGGGTGCATGGATGCACCTGCACGCGGGCGCACACCTCTTCGATGGCAGCGCGTGCCACCCTGATCACGCCCCGCTACGAGCCGGTCGCCGACCCGCTGACCTCGGCCGCGGCGCAAGCGCCGCGGAACCCTCCCGAAACGCCCTCCACACGGCACATGGGCTGATCACGGCCCGGACGGGAGCAAACGGCCACCGGAGGCGGAAGGCACGGGGTGACGGCCGGATAAGGGCGGTGGGTGGCGCACGACACTGTCTCCGACCGGCCGTTACTCGTCCGTACCGCGGATTACTCGTCCGTACCGGCGGTTCCCGGGCCGGGCAACTCCCCCGGCCAGTGACGCAGTTCACGCAGCAGCGTGAGGAAGGCGCGTTCCGCCGGGGACAGCAGCCGGTCCCTGCGGTGCACCAGGCTGACCGGCCGGGGCTCCGGCGCGGGCACGACGGGCAGTACGGCCAGCCGGCCGGCCCGTACGTCCTCCCCCACCGCGTGCTCGGAGATCAGCGCGAGACCCAGCCCGGCGGCCACGCACTGCTTCACCGCCTCCGGGCCCCAGATGTCCGCGCGCGGCACGTCCTCCAGCGCCCAGTCGGCGAGCACCTGTTCCTGGAGGCTGCGGGTCTGGGAGCCCGGCTCGCGCAGCAGGAACCGCGCCCCGGCCAGCTCCGCGGGCGTCACCTCGGCGGCGCCCGCGAGCCGGTGGCCGGGGGCCGCGACCAGTACCAGCCGCTCGTCCAGCACGGTCTCCACGACGAGCCGGTCGCCGTGCGGGCTGCCGGCCACCACCGCGATCCCGATGCCGCCGCCCAGCAGCTGCTCCTGCACCGCCTCGCCGTTGCCGACGAAGATGTCGCACTCGATGGCGGGGTGCCGTTCCCGGTACCGGGCCAGCAGCGCGGGCAGCAGATACGTGCCGACGGTCGTCGAGCCGCCGACCAGCAGCCGGCCGGTGGCCAGCCCGCTGACCTGCTGCACGGCCGCGACCGCCTCCTCGGCGAGCAGGAAGACCCGCTTGCCGTACTCGGCGAGCACCTCGCCCTCGGCGGTCGGCCGGGCGCGGGTCCCCGAGCGGTCCACGAGCGTGACGCGCAGCGACTGTTCGAGCTTGCGCACCTGGTTGGAGACCGAGGGCTGGCTCATGTACAGCTTCTGCGCGGCGGCGGAGAAGCCCTGGTGCTCGACGACCTGCATGAAGATCCACAGCCGGTGGAGGTTGAGTTCCATGGCACCTCCAAGGGCTTGCGAAGATCGGCTTCCGGGCGGGCCGCAGCCTAACTCTCCGGCTGCCCGCCGGACAGGGCCACGAGCGGATCGTCCGTACTGTCCAGGTCCACGTCCCCCTCCCCCACGCCGTGCCGCGCGCGGGCCCACAGGTAGTACAGCGGCGCGGTGACGATCAGGCCGACCAGCCAGGACAGATCGGCGCCGCCGAGGCGCGCGGCGAGCGGTCCGGTGTAGAGGTCGGTGGCGAGGAACGGGATCTGTACGACGATGCCGAGGGCGTACGAGCCGAGCGCGACCGGGTTGAAGCGGCCGTAGCGGCCGCCGTCCGGGGCGAAGAGGGCGTCGAAGTCGTAGCGACCGCGGTGCAGCAGGTAGAAGTCGATGAGGTTGATCGCGGTCCAGGGGACGAGGACGACCAGGAGGACGAGGACCAGGTTGACGAAGTGGTTCACGAAGTCGCTGGACAGGCCGAGGGCGATGACCAGCGCGATCGCGAGGACCAGGGCGGAGACGGCGCCGCGCGCGAGGAGGCGCGGCTGCCAGCGGGCCCGGAAGGTCTGCCCGATGGTGATCATCGAGAGGACGGCGCCGTAGAGGTTGAGCGCATTGTGGTTGATCACGCTGACGAGGAAGAGCAGGAGCAGTACCGGGCCGAACGCGCCGGCCGCGTCGTGGAATCCGGCGACCGCGTCCGGGTCGGGGCTGACCAGCGCGACGACCGTACCGGCGAGGAAGGGCAGCGCGGAGCCGAGGCAGGAGCCCCAGTAGGTGGCCCAGAAGGTGCTCGCGGTGCGGACCGTGCGCGGCAGGTAGCGCGAGTAGTCCGAGACGTACGGGGCGAACGCCAGCTGCCACAGGGCGCTGAGCGAGACGGTGGCGAGCCAGCCGGCGAAGGTGAAGGAGCCGCGGGTGAGGAAGTCCTCGGGCAGGCCGCGCGCGATGACCACCGCGAGCCCGGCGAGGATGCCGAGGCCGAGGACGACGGTGGCGATCTTGTTGAGGTGATGGATCAGGCGGTAGCCGATCAGACAGATGGCCGCCGAGCCGGCCGCGCCGAGCAGGATTCCCGCGTCGACCGGGACGGCGGGCGCGAGGCCGTGCAGCGACTTGCCCGCCAGCACGATGTTGGAGGCGAAGAACCCCACGTACATCGCGGCGGCGACGACCACGATGAGCAGCGCGCCCACCGAGCCGAACTGCGCGCGGCTCTGGATCATCTGCGGCACGCCGAGCTGCGGCCCCTGCGCCGAGTGCAATGCCATGAAGACGCCGCCGACGAGCTGGCCGACGACGATCGCGAGGACCGCGGAGACGAAGGACTGATGGAAGACCTGGACGCCCATGGCGCCGGTGACCAGCGGCAACGGCGCGATGTTGGTCCCGAACCACATCGTGAACAGGTCGCGGGCGCGGCCGTGCCGTTCGGTTTCGGGGACGTGGTCGATGGTGTGCTGTTCGAGCGCGTCTGAGGGTTCGGTCACGGGCGTCTCCTCGCCTGACGTGTGATGGCAGGGAGTCTCGGGCAGCCTCGATGATCCGGTCAATCAGAGAAATCCGCGCTCCTCCATCTGATGAACCGATGCAGCGGGGATGGCAGGATCCGGTCATGCCCAAGGACGCGAACTTCACCCTCGTACAGCTGCGGTACTTCATGGCCGCGGCGGAGCTCGGCAGCATGACCGCGGCCGCCCAGCGGATCAGTGTCTCGCAGTCGGCGATCTCGACAGCGGTGACGCATCTGGAGCGTGAGCTGGGGGTGCAGCTGCTGATCCGGCGGCACGCGAAGGGGCTGTCGCTGACCCGGGCCGGCGAGCGGTTCCTGCACGAGCTGCGCGGCTTCCTCACGCACGCCGAGGACCTGACGGAGGCGGCGCGCAGCCTCGGTACGGAGCTGGTGGGCGAGCTGGCGGTGGGCTGTTTCCAGACGCTGGCGCCGTTCTGTCTGCCGCGGCTGCTGCGGGAGTTCGGGCAGGCGCACCCCGCGGTGCGGGTGCAGGTCACCGAGGGCGACATCCGGGCGGTGCAGGAGGATCTGCGCGGCGGCACGTGCGAGCTGGCGCTCCTGTACGACCTGGGGCTGGACCCGGACATCGAGCGGGAGGTGCTGGCGGTGGCGCCGCCGTACGCGCTGGTGCCGCCGGACCATCCGCTGGCGGGGGCCGGTTCGGTGCGGCTGGCGGACCTGGCGGCGGAGCCGATGATCCTGCTCGATCTGCCGCTGAGCCGGGACTACTTCCGCTCGCTGTTCCTGAAGGCGGGCGTCGAGCCCAGGGTGCGGCACCGCAGTACGAGTTACGAGACAGTGCGCGCGATGGTGGCGGCGGGCCACGGCTTCGCGATCCTCAACCAGCGGCCGGTGCACGACGCGACGTACGACGGCGGGCGGGCGGTGGCGCTGCGGCTGACCGATCCGCTGCCCGCCCTGCCGGTGGTGCTGGCCCGCCTCGCGGGCATCCGCCCGACGGGCCGCGCCCAGGCGTTCGCGGCCGTGTGCCGGGCGGCGCTGGGGGCTTGACCTGCCCCGAGCCGAAGCATCTGCAAAACCGATGCAGTAGGTCGAAAACCTCTGCTTTACGGATGTAGAGCGGGCACCCATAGTCGTGTCTCAGCAGAGCCCGCACGCCTCGGGAGGCTGATGATGACCCTCACTCTGGACGACACGGTGGATCCCCGGACGGCCCGCGCGGACTTCGTCGCCGCGATGGGCAATGCCGCCACCGGCGTCACCGTGGTCGCCACCGATGGAGCGGCCGGACGCTTCGCGCAGACGGTCAGCGCCATGAGTTCGGTGTCCGCTGACCCGCCGTCGCTGCTGGTGTGTGTAAACCGCCGCAGCCCGCTCGCGGACGCGGCCGTACGCAACGGTGTCTTCTCCGTCAACGTCCTCGCCGTGGAACAGGCCCACGTCTCGGACGTGTTCGCCGGCCGGCCCGCGGACGGCGAATCCCCGTACGAACCCTACGACTTCGGCTGCGCGCGCTGGCTCCCGCTGCACACCGGCGCGCCCACCCTGGCCGATGCGGCCGCCGCCTTCGACTGCCGGCTCGCCGACGCGTACGAGCACGGTACGCACCGCATCCTCCTCGGCGAGGTGCTCGCCTCCGCCGTGACGGATGCCGCGCCGCTCGTACACCACGCCCGCGCTTACGGCGCGCACCGCCCGCTCTAGCCCCCCTCTTCCTAAGGAGCACCCGCATGATCCGTACCGGGGAGCAGTACCGGGAGTCGATCCGCGACGGCCGGGAGGTGTGGATCAACGGCGAGAAGGTCGCCGATGTCACCGCACACCCCGCCTTCAAGCCGTTGGTCGACATCCGGGCCCGCATCTACGACATGGCTCACGAGCCGGACAGCCGTGGGGTCATGACGTATGCCGACCCCGACACCGGCGAGGTCAACGCGATCCAGCAGAAGCCGCCGCGCACACAGGAGGACTGGGCCGCCAAGCGGGCCGCGACCGATGCCGTGCTGACGGATGTCGGCGGGGTGGTGACGCGGGTCGGTGACGAGACGATCGGCGAGGTGTGGTCGCTGATCGACGGGCAGGACGTACTGGACGCGATCAACCCGGCGTACAGCGACAACGTCAAGCGCCACATCGACAAGGCGTGCTTCGGCGACCCGTTCCACGTGTCGGCCAACACCGACCCCAAGGGCGACCGTTCCAAGCGCCCGCAGGACCAGGACCCGGACATGCTGTTGCATGTCGTGAAGGAGACGGACGGCGGGATCGTGGTGCGCGGCGCCAAGTACGAGACCGCCGCCGCGTACGCCAACCAGGCGTTCACCAAGCCGACGATCGCCAACTGGGGCGACTCCGAACTCTCCGACTACGCCCTCGGGTTCATGCTCGACATGGGGTCCCCAGGGCTGAAGTACATCTGCCGTACGGGCTTCGCGGGCCGCGCGCCCGCCGAGGACTACCCGCTCGCCAACCGCTTCGACGAGGTGGACACCCTCGTCGTCTTCGACGATGTCGAGATCCCCTGGGAGAACGTGCTGTTCTACCGGGACACCAAGGCGGCCACCTTCATCCGCGCGACCCTGCACCGCTACAGCGCGTACGCCTTCACCCAGCGCAATCTGCGGCTCGCGGACCTGATGATCGGCGCGGCGCTGTGGAACGTGAAGCAGACCGGGCTGGAGAAGCAGCAGGCCGTGCAGGAGAAGCTGGCGACGCTGGCCTGTTACCGGGAGGGCATCAACGCGCACCTCACGGCGGCGGTGGCGATGGCGGAGCCGAGCCCCGGTGGCCTGCTGATGCCGAATCAGTCCCTGCTCTACACCGGGCGGGTGCTCGCCTGCTCCCAGCTGCACGAGATGATGCACATCGCGCGCGAACTGTGCGGCGGACAGATCTGCATCACGCCGGACAAGGCGTCCTTCGACCACCCGGACACCGCGCCCTGGCTGGAGAAGTTCTACTCCGTCAACGAGCACTGGGTCGCCGAGGATCGCCGCAAGCTCCTCGCGTACGCCCGTGACCTGCTGAACTCCGACTACGCAGGGCACCGGCTCACCTTCCAGCTGTTCGCCCAGTCGCCGCCGTTCGCCCATCTCGGCGCGGTGTACCGGAACTTCGACTGGGACGGCCCGCTGGACCTGGTGAAGGACGCGGCGGGGCTGTCGGACAAGGTACTCGGCACGCTGGGGAGGACCAAGTGACCACGCATCGGCGCATTCGCCCCTTCAACACCGCCGACACCTATCCCGAACAGGATCTCTCCAACGACCTCGCGCAGGCGGTGGTCGCCGAGGGCACGGTGTATCTGCGTGGCCAGATCGGGCAGGACCTCGATACCCGCGAGAACGTCGGCGTGGGGGATGTCGAGGCGCAGGCCGAGCAGGCCATGGCGAATATCGCGATGCTGCTGGAGGAGTCCGGGAGCCGCCTTGACGAGATCGTCAAGATCACTGTCTATCTGACGGACATCCGCTTCCGCGAGCCGGTCTACCGTGTGATGGGGCGCTGGCTGAAGGGCGTGCACTACGTGTCGACCGGGCTGGTGGTCTCGGCACTGGCCCGGCCCGAGTGGCTGGTGGAGATCGATGCCACGGCCGTGATCCCGAAGGAGCGCCGATGACCTTCTCCCTTGCCGCACGCTGTCCCCGTACCGGGGAATTCGGAGTCGTGGTGTCCTCCTCCTCCCCCGCCGTCGCCGCGCGCTGTGCGTACGTACGCGCCGGGGTCGGCGCCGCCTGTTCGCAGAACGTGACGGACCCGCGGCTGGGCCCCGAGCTGCTGGACGCGCTGGCGGGCGGTACGGACGCGGGGACCGCGATGGCGCGGCTCGCGCAGGCCGTACGGCACGTGGACTGGCGACAGTTGACGGCGATCGGCGCGTCCGGGGAGCCCGCCGCGTACTCCGGGGACCGCACGCTCGGGGTGCACGCGCAGGCCGTCGGCGCGGATGCGGTCGCGGCGGGCAATCTGCTCGCCGACCCGGGCGTGCCCGCCGCGATGCTGGCCGCCTTCGCCGCCGAACCCGCGGCCCCGTTGGCGCAGCGGCTGGTGGACGCGCTGGCCGCTGGCGCGGCGGCGGGCGGCGAGGCGGGGCCAGTGCACTCGGCGGGGCTGCTGGTCAGCGGCCAGGTGCCGTGGCCGGTGACCGATCTGCGGGTGGACTGGACGGACGGCGATCCGGTCGCCGAGCTGGCGGCGCTGTGGAAGCGGTGGGAGCCGCAGGCGGCGGACTACGTGCGGCGGGCGCTGGATCCGGGGGCGGCGCCTGGGTACGGCGTACCGGGTGATCCGGCATGAGCGGCACCGATACGGCCGCGCACGCCGCCGTACGCGGCGCTGTCGCCGACTCCGCCGACAACCTGCTCGCGCTCAGCCACCGTATCCACGCCCACCCCGAGGTCGCGTGGGAGGAGGAGCGGGCCGCCGACTGGACCGCGTCCGCCCTCGCCGACCTGGGCTTTCAGGTCACGCCCGGGATCTGCGACCTGCCCACCGCGTTCGCCGCGACGATCGGCTCGGGGCCGCTGCACCTCGCGCTCTGCGCGGAGTACGACGCGCTGCCGGGCCTGGGGCACGCCTGCGGGCACAACATCATCGCGGCTTCGGCGGTGGGTGCCGCGGCCGGGCTGGCCCGGGTCGCCGACGCTCTCGGGCTGACGGTGACGGTGCTGGGCACGCCGGCCGAGGAGGGCGGCGGCGGGAAGATCCTGATGCTGGAGCGGGGCGCGTTCGCCGGGGTGCACGCGGCGATGATGGTGCACCCGGGCCCGGTGGACGTCGCGGAGGCGGAGCCGTACGCGGTGGCGCATCTGCGGATCGACTACGAGGGCAAGGCCGCGCACGCCGCGGCCTACCCGGAGCAGGGCCGCAACGCGGCGGACGCGTTCACCGTCGCGCAGGTCGCGATCGGCCTGCTCCGCCAGCAACTCCCCTACTCCGTACGGGTGCACGGGATGCTGACGCGCGGCGGCGAGGCGCCGAACGCGATTCCCGAGCGGACCAGCGGGCGGTGGTACGTACGGGCCGGCTCGCTGGAGGAGTTGGACGCCGTGCGGCCGCGTGTCGAGCGGTGTTTCGAGGCGGGGGCGCTGGCGGCGGGGTGTGAGCTGTCGGTGGCGCACGAGAGCCCGCCGTACGCGGAGTTCCGTACGGATGACGAGATGCTCGGGCTGTACCGGGCGCACGCGGAGGCGGTGGGGCGGAAGTTCACGTCGCCGTCCGCGCCCGAGGCGCGGATGAACCGTGCCTCGACCGACATGGGCAATGTCTCGCGGGTGCTGCCCGCGATCCATCCGTACATCGGCATCGGTTCGCTGCCCGCGGTGAATCACCAGAAGGAGTTCGCGGCGCACTGCGTCACGCCGGAGGCCGACCGCGCCGTGCTGGACGGCGCGGTGGCGCTGGCGCTGACGGGGGTGTCGCTGGCGTCGGATCCCCGGCAGCGGGAGCGGCTCACAGCCGCTCGCACCCCGTGACCGTACGGGCGTAGCGGAGGACCGCGTCGCGCGCCGCGGCGTGGTCCACCGCGGGGTTGCGGCTGATGATGTGCAGGCCGTAGCCGTCCTCCAGGGCGACCAGGTCGCGGGCGACGGCAGCGGCGGGCTGGTCGAGGGTGAAGTCGCCGCAGACGGCGCCCAGTTCGAGGAGGGTGGTGTAGAGCGCTGCCTCGCGGGCGTAGAGCGAGGCCATCAGGGCCGCGTGCTGGCGGCTGCGGTCGGCGAGGCCGTGCAGCTCGTACAGCAGCCGGTGGGTGGCGTCGTCGCTGTCGCGCGGCAGGCCGGTCGCCGCTGCCGCGCGCAGCCGCTCGACCGGGTCGCCCGCGCCGTCGGCAGCGGCATGACGGCCCGTCAGATAGCGTTCCACCGCACTCTGGTGGACCTCGAAGACGAGGTCGTCGAGCTCGGGGTAGTAGTAGAGCACCGAGCCCGCGGAGACTCCCGCCTCGGCCGCGATGTCCTTGATCCGCAGGCCGGCCAGGCCGCGGCCGGTGATCGCCCGGCCCGCCGCCTCGATGAGCGCTTCCCGGCGGGCGCCTTGGTTCTTGGTCCTTGCCATGCCGTAAATTCCCCGTTTCTCGCTTCAACAAATGCCGCTTTCTTCCCCGCGATGCATTGACAGACTAGCGCCTCATAGTTTGAATCTCGGTTCAAAGAATGCTTCGCCCACCACTCTCCCGCCAGGAGGCGGCGTGGACAACGACGCGAACGCCACCGTGGAGCGGCACACCATCGACGTCATCCCCGACGACGAACGGCACGGCCGCACCCGCGACCTGTTCACCATTTGGTTCTCCGCCAACCTCGGCCCGCTCACCATGGTCACCGGCGCCCTCGCGCCCACCGTCTTCGGACTGTCCTTCGTGTGGAGCGTGCTCGCGCTGCTCGTCGGCCACCTCGGCGGCGGCTTCCTGATGGCGCTGCACTCCGCGCAGGGGCCGCAGCTGGGCGTGCCGCAGATGATCCAGAGCCGCGGCCAGTTCGGCAGCGTCGGCGCGCTCGCCGTGGTCCTCGTCGTGGTCGTGATGTACCAGGGGTTCTTCGCCTCCAACCTGGTGCTCGGCGCGCAGTCGCTGGAGCAGGCGCTGCCGGCCGTCCCCGTCGACGCCGGGATCGCGCTCGGCACGGCGGTCAGCCTCGTCGTCACCGTCGTCGGCTACCGCCTGATGCACGGCATCGGCCGGCTGACCACCTGGCTCTTCGGCGCGGTCCAGCTCGTCGGCGCCGCCTGGATCGCCTTCGGCGGGCTGCCGGCCGGGTTCCTGGCCCGCGGCGGCTTCTCGCTCGGCGGCTTCCTCGGCATGGTCTCCGTCGGCGTGCTCTGGCAGATCGCGTACGCGCCCTACGTCTCGGACTACTCCCGCTACATGCCCGCCGACCGCGCCCGGGTCCGCTCGACGCTGTGGTGCACGTACTGGGGCAGCGTGCTCGGCAGCGTCCTGCCGATGCTGGTCGGCGTCGCCGTCGGCCTCGCGGTGGGCGGCGAGGACCCGGTGGCCGCGCAGTCGCAGCTGCTCGGCAGCCCGCTCGCACAGCTCACACTGTGGTCCTTCGCCGCGGTCACCATGCTCACCAACTCCATGAACCTGTACGGCGCGACGCTGTGCGTGGTCACCGCCGTACAGACCTTCGCGCACCGCTGGCTGCCGGGCCCGGCGCTCCGCGCGCTCTTCTCGCTCGCCCTCGGCGCCCTGTCCTTCGTGCTGGCCGCCGCCTTCGCCGACTCCTTCATGGCGAGCTATCTGAACCTGATCTACCTCCTGCAGTACGTCCTGATCCCCTGGACCGCCATCAACCTCGTCGACTTCTACCTCGTCCGGCACGGCGCGTACGACGTGCCGTCCTTCTTCGCGCGGGACGGCGGGATCTACGGCCGCTGGAACGCCACGGCCCTCGGCGTCTACCTGCTCGGCATCCTGATCGAGGTGCCGTTCATGGCCCAGACGCTCTACACCGGGCCGCTCGCCCACGCCCTCGGCGACACCGACCTCGGCTGGCTCGCCGGGCTGCTCTTCACCACGCCGGTGTACCTGTACGCGGCGCGGCGGCGGATACGACGGGCCGCCGCGCGGGCCGCGTCCGGCGCGGCGGCCGCCCCTCCCCCGTATGCCGGCACCCACTGATCTGGAGTCACCATGAGCACCCTCACGCACGACGACTGGCAGCAGCGTGCCGCCCAACTCCGGCCGGAGACAAGGGCGTTCATTGACGGCGAGTACGTCCACGCCGCCGACGGGCGCACCTTTTCCGACATCGACCCCGCGACCGGTAAGACCGTCGCCGACGTCGCCCGCTGCGGCGCCGCGGACGTCGACGCGGCCGTGCGGGCCGCCCGTGCCGCCTTCGAGGACGGCCGCTGGTCCAGGGTCGCGCCCGGCGAGCGCAAGCGCCGGCTGCTCCGGCTCGCCGAGCTGATCACGGAGCACGGCGCGGAGCTGGCGCTGCTGGACACCCTGGACATGGGCAAGCCCATCACCGAGACGCTCACCGTCGACGTACCGGGCGCGGCCGGCTGTTTCGCCTGGCACGCGGAGGCCGTCGACAAGCTGTACGACGAGGTGGCACCGACCGCGCCGGGCACCCTCGCGACGGTCCGCCGGGTGCCGCTGGGCGTGGTCGGCGCGGTGGTGCCGTGGAACTTCCCGCTGGACATGGCGAGTTGGAAGCTGGCGCCCGCGCTGGCCGCAGGCAACAGCGTCGTACTGAAGCCCGCCGAGCAGTCCCCGCTCTCCGCACTGCTGCTCGCCCGGCTCGCGACCGAGGCCGGCATCCCCGACGGCGTACTGAACGTCGTCCCGGGCTTCGGCGAGGAGGCGGGCCGGGGGCTCGGCCGCCACCCCGATGTCGACGTGCTCGCCTTCACCGGGTCCACGGCCGTCGGCAAGCTCTTCCTCTCCTACGCCGCCGAGTCCAACCTCAAGCAGGTCTGGCCCGAGTGCGGCGGCAAGAGCCCGAACCTGGTCTTCGCCGACGCCGACCTGGAGGCCGCCGCCGAGAAGGCCGCCTGGGGCTTCCTGTACAACTCGGGCCAGGTCTGCTCCGCCAACACCCGCCTGCTGGTGGAGAGTTCCATCGCGGAGGAGTTCACCGCCCGGGTCGTCGACCACGTACGGCAGTGGCGGCCCGGCGATCCGCTCGACCCCGCGACCGTGCTCGGTCCGCTGGTCGACGAGGCGCAGGCGAACCGCGTACTGGGCGCGGTGGAGAGCGCGCGAGCCGCGGGCGCGACGGTGGCCTGCGGCGGCACCCGCCCTGACCGCCCCGGCGCGTACCTCGACCCGACCGTGGTGACCGGACTGACGCCGGACGCGCCGCTGGCCCGCGAGGAGCTGTTCGGCCCGGTGCTGGCCGTGCTGCCGTTCGGGGACGAGGCCGAGGCGGTGCGGCTCGCCAATGACTCGCCGTACGGGCTGGCCGCCTCGGTGTGGACCCGGGACATCGGGCGCGCCCACCGCGTGAGCGACGCACTGCACGCCGGGACGGTGTCGGTGAACACGGTGGACGCGCTCGACCCGGTGACGCCGTTCGGCGGCTTCAAGCAGTCCGGCTTCGGCCGCGACCTGTCGCTGCATTCGTTCGCGAAGTACACGGGGCTGAAGACGACATGGATCCAGTACGCATGACGCATCGTCAGCAGATGGTGTGCGAGGAGATCGCGCGGCGCGCCGACGACCTGGTCGCGCTCACCACCACCCTCGTCGGCTTCGACACGACCGTACGGGGGTCGGCGGGCGAGCCGGCGCGGGACGAGGCGGACCTGCAGGAGTTCCTGGCCGGGCGGCTGCGTGCCGCGGGCGCGACGGTGGACGTGTGGACGCCGGGCCCCGGGGACCTGCCGGAGTCGCCGCAGACCCCGCCGCGGCTGGGCTTCGACGGACGGCCGCAGCTCGTGGCGCGGTTCGCCGGTACCGGCGGGGGCCGCAGCCTGCTGTTCAACGGGCACATCGACGTGGTGTCGGCCGAGCCGCGCGGCGACTGGGCCTCCGATCCGTTCCGGGCCGAGGTGCGGGACGGGCGGCTGTACGGGCGCGGCACGTGCGACATGAAGGGCGGTATCGCGGCCGCGGTGGTCGCCGCCGAGGCGCTGGCCGCGCTCGGCATCCGGCTGCCCGGCGATCTGCTGATCAACACGGCGACCGACGAGGAGTGGAACGGCGCGGGCACGCTCGCCTCGGTCGGATACGGGGTGCGCGCCGACGCCGCCGTCGTGCCCGAGCCCACCGACCTGAACGTGGTCACCGCCCAGCGCGGCATCCTCGGCGGGACGGTCACGGTCGCGGGGCGGCCGGGGCACGCCGAGTTCCCGCCCGGCGACTGGCGGGCGGGCGGCGCGGTGAACGCCATCGAGAAGACGCTCCCGGTGCTCGACGCGGTGCGGGAGCTGCGCGAGCAGTGGGCGGCGGACCCCGCGCACCGCCACCCGCTCCTCCCGCCGCCGTCCATCGTGCCCACGATGATCAAGGGCGGCGAGTGGTGGGTCACCTACCCCGCCTCCTGCGAGGTCTGCCTGGACGTCACGTATCTGCCCGTGCAGGCGGACGGCGGCGGCTGGGCGAGCCGGGTCCGTACGGAGATCGAGGAGACCGTACGGAAGGCCACCGGGGCCGACGGGTGGCTGGCCGCGCATCCGCCGGTCTTCGCCTGGGACACGGAGCTGGCGCCCGCGGAAGTACCGGGTGATCACGCTCTGGTGGCCGCGCTGACCGGGGCGGCGGGCGGTCTCGGCCGCGCCCCCCGCGTCGTCGGCGAGCCGTCCTGGACCGACGCCGCCACCCTGACCCGCTTCGGTGGCACCCCGGCCGTGTGCCTGGGCCCGACGGCCACCCGTCCGGACGGCTCCCCCACTCTCCACACCGTTGACGAATACATCGAGGTCAGCGACCTGGTCGCGACCGCGCAGACGCTCGCGCTGACCGCACTGACCATGACCACGACGACGACCACGACCACCGAACCTCCGAAGGGGACAGCATGAACCACGCCGAACTCGCCGCCGCCGACCGGGCCCGGATCATCCACCCGTACCTCCCCTCCTCCGTCGAGGAGCGCGTCGTGATGACCGAGGGCTCCGGCTGCCGGCTCACCGACGCCGAGGGCCGCTCGTATCTCGACGCCACCGGCGGGCTCTGGCTCGCGCAGATCGGGCACGGCCGCGAGGAGGTGGCACGGGCCGCCGCCGAGCAGATGCGGAAGCTGGAGTACTTCACCAGCTTCTGGGAGTTCTCCAACGACCGGGCGATCGAGCTGGCCACCCGGCTGACCTCGCTCGCGCCCGAGGGCCTGGGCCATGTGTACTTCACCTCCGGCGGTTCGGAGGGCAACGAGGCCGCGATCAAGATGGCGCGCTACTACCACCACCGGCGCGGCGAGTCCTCGCGCACATGGATCCTCGCGCGGGACAAGGCCTACCACGGCATCGGCTACGGCGGCGGCTCGGCGACCGGCTTTCCGCTGTACCACGAGGGGTTCGCGCCGATGATGCCGCACGTCAGCCACCTGACGCCGCCGTGGCCGTACCGCAGCGAGCTGTACGGCGGCGAGGACCCGTGCGACTTCCTGATCCGGGAGCTGGAGGAGCGGATCGCGGAGATCGGGCCCGGCAACATCGCGGCGATGATCGGCGAGCCGATCATGGGCGTGGGCGGGATGCTGGTGCCGCCGGCGGACTACTGGCCGCGGGTGCGCGAGGTGCTGGACCGGCACGGCATCCTGCTGATCTTCGACGAGGTGGTGACGGCGTACGGGCGGGTCGGCGAGTGGTTCGCGGCCCAGCACTTCGGGGTCACGCCGGACATCATCGTCACCGCCAAGGGCATCACGTCCGGCTACACGCCGCTGGGTGCGCTGCTGGTCGGGGACCACGTGGCGGAGCAGCTGCTGCGCGAGCACGGCTTCCCGATGGGCTACACGTACAACGGCCATCCGGTGGCCGCGGCCGTGGCGCTCGCGAACCTCGACATCATCGAGCGGGAGGGGCTGCTGGCCCGCGCGGTGGAGATCGGGGGTGCGCTGCACGGCGAACTCCAGGCGCAGCTGGGCGACTTGCCGGTGGTCGGCGAGGTGCGGTCGGTGGGCATGATGCTGGCCGTCGAGCTGGTCGCGGACAAGAAGACGCGCGCGCCGCTGCCGGTGCGGCCCGAGCGGATGCCGCACGATGTGATCCGGCGCGAGACGGGCGTGATCGTACGGGACTCCGCGCACAGCATCGTGCTGTCCCCGCCGCTGATCATGACGGAGGCGGAGGTGAAGGAAACGGTGACCGCGATGCGGTCGGTGCTCGCCCGCACCCTGCCGACCGGCGAGATCCGGGACTGATCCACTCCTCCGCAACCGGCCACGACTGGAAGGGCGCACTGCCGTGTCCGTACCACCCACCAGATCCGCACCCGCACCACCACCTCCTCCGCCTGCCCCTGAGACCGTCCCCCATCTGCACCGCAGCCTGCGCCGGTTCGACATCATGGCGATGGGTGTGGCGGCCGTCATCTCCTTCGACGTGCTGGGGCAGATCGCCGCGGGCGGGGGCGAGGCCGTCACCTGGATCGCCGCGATCGCGGTGGGCTTCCTGCTGCCGTACGCGCTGGTCTTCGCCGAGACGGGGGCGGCTTTTCCGCAGGAGGGCGGCCCGTACGTCTGGGTGAAGCTGGCGTTCGGGCGTACCGCCGCGGCGCTCACCACCCTGTTCTACTGGGTCACCAATCCGGTGTGGCTCGGCGGTTCGCTGGTCTTCGTGGCCGCCGAGTCCTGGGACGGCTTCGTCTCCCCGCTCGGCTCCGGGACGGTGGCCGACTACGCCTTCAAGCTGCTGTTCATCTGGGCGGCGATCCTCACCGCGATCGTGTCGCTGCGGCGTGGCAAGTGGATCACGACGGCGGGCGCGGCGGCGAAGGTGCTGGCGCTCGCCGTCTTCTCCGGCACGGCCGTGGCGTACGGCGTCGAGCACGGTTTCCACGGCCTGGACCACGCCTCCTTCGCCCCCTCCGCGGTCGGCTTCCTGGGTCTGGTGCCGGTGCTGCTCTTCGCGTATGTCGGCTTCGAGGCGCCGAACGCGGCGGGCGACGAGATGCACGATCCGCAGCGGGACGTCCCGGTCTCCATCGGGATCTCCGGGCTGATCGCGACGTGCTGCTATCTGATTCCCGTACTGGCGATCCTCTCGGCGGCGCCGGCCGGGCAGGTGACGGGCATCGGCGGGTTCATGGACGCGGCGCGGCTGGTCTTCGGCGTGTACGGGGGCTGGAGCGGGCCGCTGCTGACGACGGCCGCCGTGCTGTTCGTCTTCGCGCTGCTCACGCAGGGCAGTGCGTGGATGATCGTCAGCGACCGGATGCAGGCGATGACGGCGGCCGACGGCGGGTTCTTCAGCCGGGGCCTGGGCGCGTTCCACGAGCGGCTGGGCACGCCCGTCCGTATGAACCTGCTCTCCGGGATCACCGCGACGCTCTTCATGGTCGCCGCGATGCACCTGGCGTCCGGGGACGCCGCCGCGGTCTTCGGCGTCGTCCTGACGGTCGCGATCACCACACTGCTGCTGTCGTACCTTGTGATCGTCCCGTCCCTGATCCGGCTGCGCCTCCGCCGCGCGGAAGTACCCCGCCCGTACGAAGTGCCGTTCGGCACCCGCGGCTTCCTGGTGTACGCGTCGCTCGTCTACGCCTGGATCGTGCTCGGCTCCTGGGTGGCACTGTTCCCCGGCACCCTGGAGCACCTCGTCGGCCTGCACTACGACTTCGCCGACACCTGGGGCGTCTCCCGCGCCACCTTCGAGACCTTCACCCTGGGCACGGTGGTCCTGCTGCTGGCCGTGGGCGTTCTCGGCCTGCGAGGCGGGCGCGAGCGCGGCTGAACCGGTCCGACGCGGCGGCCGTCCCCGGTCCACCGGGGGCGGCCGCCGCGTCGGGTTATGAGCGGTATAGGAATTCCGGTGGTTCTGCCGCGGGGCGTCGCGGTGTTCTCTGGTGGGGCAGGGCGGCGCGACCGGCCGCCGACTTCGACCTCAGGGGTGGAACCGCACATGAAGGAAGCTGGTGCCGAGCGGCGGACCGAGCGGCTGACCGTCAACGGGCGCGGCTACGCCTGGCCCGCCCGGCCCGTCGTCGTGGTGTGCATCGACGGCAGCGAGGACGCCTATCACGAGCGGGCCATCGCCGACGGCCGGATGCCGTTCCTGGAGCGGATGCTGCGGGACGGCAGCGATCTGCGCGCGGACTGCACGATGCCGTCCTTCACCAATCCCAACAATCTGTCGATCGCGACCGGGGTGCCGCCGTCGGTGCACGGGATCTGCGGCAATTACTTCTACGACCCGGCCGCCGACGCCGAGGTCATGATGAACGACCCCGAGCTGCTGCGGGCGCCGACGTTGTTCGCGGAGTTCTCGCAGGCCGGCGCCAAGGTCGCGGTGATCACCGCCAAGGACAAGCTGCGCCGGCTGCTGGGCAAGGGCCTCAAGGACGGCATCTGCTTCTCGGCCGAGAAGGCCGACCGCGTCACGCAACAGGACAACGGCATCGAGAAGGTGCTGGAGCGGGTCGGCATGCCACTGCCGTCGGTCTACAGCGCCGAGCTGAGCGAGCTGGTGATGGCGGCGGGCGTGGACGTGCTGGAGCGGGACCGCCCGGAGCTGACGTATCTGTCGCTGACGGACTACATCCAGCACAAGCACGCGCCCGGCTCTCCCGTCGCCAACGACTTCTACGCCATGCTGGACGGCTATTTCGCGCGGATCGACGCACTCGGCGCCGTGCTGGTCGTCACCGCAGATCATGGGATGAACGCCAAGAGCGATGGCGACGGGGACGCTCAAGTGGTGTTCCTGCAGGACGAGTTGGACGCACGGCTCGGCGCGGGCGCGGCACGGGTCGTGCTGCCCATCACCGACCCGTACACCGTGCACCACGGCGCGCTCGGCTCGTACGCGACGGTGCACCTGCCGCAGGGCGCGGATGCCGACGCGCTCCGCGCCGAACTCGCCCGCCTCGACGGCGTGTCCGAGGTGATGGGCCGGGAGCGGGCCCGCGTCCGCTTCGAGCTGCCGGGCGACCGCATCGGCGAACTGGTCGTCATCGCCGAGCGCAACACGGTACTGGGCACGACGCCCGCTCGGCACGACATCTCCGGCTTCAAGGAGCCGCTGCGCTCGCACGGCGGACTGACCGAACAATGCGTGCCGTTCCTGGTGAACGCGCGGGTCGGGCCGGTCCCCCAGGGCCACCGGCTGCGTAACTTCGACAGTTACTGGGTGGGCACGTCGGTGGCGGCGGGAGTGCCGCTCACCGCCTGACCCACTGTCAGCCCACCCCTCTTACGGACGACCCACCCCCCATACGGACGCACCACCCGGCCCCGGCGTGCCGCCGAGGCGCGCGCCGGGGCCCCGTCATGCCCGAATCCAGGCCGAGGGACAGGACACGCCATGGCCGACCTCGCACCGCAGTCCGTACCGCCACAGCCACCCGAGCAGCCGCCGGGAGGCGTGCTCAGCACGCGGGAGGCGCTGAAGGGGATGACCCGCTGGCGCCGGCGGATCTTCGCGGTCACCTGGCTCGCGTACGCGGGCTTCTACTTCGTCCGCCAGGCGTTCTCGGTCGCCAAGCTCGGCATCCTGGACGATCCTCTGGTGAGCGGGGTGCTGACCGAGCAGGTGCTCGGCGTGCTGGACGCGGTGTACCTCGCGGCGTACGCGGCCGGGCAGTTCCTGTGGGGCATGTGGGCCGACCGCTTCGGGCCGCGGGTGGTGGTCGCCGGCGGCATGGTCGGCGCGGTGCTCGCCGCGTGCGCGATGGGAGTCAGCAGCGCCGTGCTGGTGTTCGGCGGGGCGATGGTGCTCCAGGGGCTGGCGCAGTCGACGGGCTGGGCGCCGCTGTGCAAGAACATGGGCAGCTTCTTCACGGTGCGCGAGCGGGGCCGGGTGCTCGGCATCTGGAGCAGCAACTACGCGTTCGGCGGGCTCGCGGCGCCGCCGTTCCTGGGCTGGTGGGCGTACGAGGTCTTCGACAGCTGGCACGCGGCGTTCCTCGCGGGCGCGGCGACGCTCGCCGTCGTACTGGTGCTGTTCCTGGTGTTCCAGCGGAACACCCCGCAGGACGTGGGGCTGCCGGACCCGAACCGTACGGAGGAGGAGTCCGCGGCGGGCGACCAGGCGTCGGCAGCGCCCCGCCAACCCGCCCTGGTCCTCTACAAAGAAGCGTTGCGCGACCGCATGGTGCTGACGCTGGGCGCCGCGTACTTCCTGCTCAAGCCGGCCCGGTACGCGATCCTGCTGTGGGGCCCGGTGATCGTCAGCCGGCGGCTGCCGGAGGTCGGCAACGTGGGCGCCACGCTCATCCCGGTGGCGTTCGGGGTCGCGGGCGTCCTCGCGCCGATCCTGATCGGCTGGGTCTCCGACACCGTCTTCCGGTCCCGCCGGGTGCCGCCGTGCGTCCTGGCGCTGGGCCTGCTGACGGTGGTACTGGCGCTGTTCATGCCGCTGACGGCGACCGGCAACGCGGCGGTGATGATCGCGGTGCTGGCGGTGATCGGGCTGGCCGTGTACGCGGCGGACGCGATGATCAGCTGTGTCGCGGCGGTGGACTTCGGCAGCGCCGGCGGCGCGGGCACGGCCGCGGGGCTGGTCAACGGCTGCGGCTCGGTGGGCGCCATCCTCGGCGGCCTGCTGCCCGGCTTCCTCTCCGGCACCGCACTCTTCTACGGCTTCGCGGGCGCCGCGCTGCTGGCCGGTCTCCTGCTGCTGCCGCAGTGGAACCGCGTACCGGCCGCGGCTTCCTGAGCCACGCTTCTCGCAGGTCCATCCACAGTGCACCACCACTGAGAGGGGATCACTCATGGCGAACCGTGCCACCCACCGGGCCGACACCGCCGTCGTCGGCGGCGGCATCGTCGGACTGGCGCACGCCCTCGCGGCCGCCAAGCGCGGCGACCGCGTCGTCGTCTTCGAGCGCGACGACCACTCCGTCGGCGCGTCCATCCGCAACTTCGGCATGATCTGGGCGGTGGGCCAGCAGCGCGGCGCGGTGTACGAGCGCGCCCTGCGCAGCCGCGAGATCTGGCTGGAGGTGGCGACCAAGACCGGGCTGTGGGCGGCGCCGACCGGCTCGCTGCACCTGGCGCACCGCCCCGACGAGGCCGCGGTGCTGGAGGAGTTCGTCGCGACCACGCCGGCGGCCCGGGAGCGCGGTACGGAGATGCTGTCCGCCAAGGAGGCGGTGGCGCGCAGCCACGCCGCGCGTCCGGACGGACTGCTGGCCGCGATGTGGAGCCCGACGGAGCTGAACGTCGACCCGCGGCACGCGATCCCGGCGGTCGCGGCGCACCTGGCCGAGGAGTACGGCGTGGACGTGCGCTTCGGCGCGACGGTGCGCGGTATCGGTATGCCGACGGTGTCGACCACGGCCGGCGACTGGCGGGTGGACCGGGTCTTCGTCTGCAGCGGCAACGACTTCGAGACGCTGTACCCGGAGGTGTTCGCGGCGAGCGGGCTGGTCCGCTGCAAGCTGCAGATGCTGCGGACGGGCGTGCAGCCCGGCGGGTGGCAGCTGGGTCCGATGCTGTGCGGTGGGCTGACGCTGCTGCACTACGCGGCGTTCGAGGACCTGGCGGCGCGCGCCGCGCTGGACGCGCGGATGCGGGCCGAGCTGCCGTTCCACCGGGACAACGGCATCCACGTACTGCTGTCGCAGACGGCGGACGGGCGGCTGACGATCGGCGACAGCCATGCGTACGCCACGACCCACGACCCGTTCGAGAGCGAGGAGATCAACGCGGCGATCATGGCGTACCTGGCGGGCTTCGCCCGGCTCCCGGACACCACGATCACCGAACGCTGGTCCGGCTTCTACCCGTCCCTGCGCGACGGCCGCACGGAGCTGGTGGTCGACCCGGAGCCGGGCGTGACCGTGGTCAACGGCGTCGGCGGGGCCGGGATGACGCTGTCCTTCGGGCTGGCGGAGGAGAACGTCGCGGCGCGCTGAGCGGCCGTACCGCGCTGAGCGGGTACGCGGGCGGGCCCGGCGGAATCCTCCGCCGGGCCCGCTCCGTGCGTGCGCCGTGGACCGTACGGTCCCGTCGGGATCAGACAGCCGGGGCCGGGTAGGTCGGGTACTCCACCCCGGAGACGTGCTGGACGACGCGGATGACCTGGCTGGAGTAGCCGAACTCGTTGTCGTACCAGAGGTAGAGGATCGCGTTGTCGCCCTCGACCTTGGTGGCGCCGGCGTCGACGATCGAGGCGTGCCGCGAGCCGATGAAGTCGTTGGAGACCGCGTCGGGGGCGCTGGTGAAGTCGATCTGGCGGCGCAGCGGCGAGGTCAGCGACACCTCGCGGAGGTGATCGAGGACTTCCTCGCGGGTGGTCTCGCGGGCGAGCTGCAGGTTGAGGATCGCGATCGAGACGTCCGGGACCGGGACGCGGATCGAGCTGCCGGTGATCTTCGCCTTGAGGTCGGGCAGCGCCTTGGCGACGGCGGAGGCGGCGCCGGTCTCGGTGATGACCATGTTGAGCGGCGCGGAGCGGCCGCGGCGCTCGGACTTGTGGTAGTTGTCCAGCAGGTTCTGGTCGTTGGTGAACGAGTGGACGGTCTCCACGTGGCCGCGCACGACGCCGTACTCGTCCTCCATCGCCTTCAGCGGCGGGACGATGGCGTTGGTGGTGCAGGACGCGCAGGACAGGATCTGCTCGTCCGGCTTGATGGTGTCGTGGTTGACGCCGTGGACGATGTTCGGGACGTCGCCCTTGCCCGGGGCGGTCAGGACGACCTTCTCGACGCCGGGGCGCAGGTGCGAGGACAGGCCCTCGCGGTCGCGCCACTTGCCGGTGTTGTCGATGAGGATGGCGTCCTTGATGCCGTACGCCGTGTAGTCGACCTCGGAGGGGTCGTTGGCGTAGATCACCTTGATCTCGTTGCCATTGGCGATGATCGTGCTGTTCGCCTCGTCAACGGTGATCGTGCCCTGGAACTGGCCGTGGATGGAGTCGCGGCGCAGCAGCGAGGCGCGCTTGACGATGTCCTGGTCACCGCCGCCGCGGACGACGATGGCCCGCAGCCGCAGGCCGTTGCCGGAGCCGGCCTTCTCGATGAGCAGACGGGCGACGAGGCGGCCGATGCGGCCGAAGCCGTAGAGGACGACGTCGCGTCCCTCGCGGCACTCGATCTTGTTGGCGCCCGTGGCACCGGCGACGGCCTCGGCGGTGAACGCCTCCACCGACAGACCCCGGTCGTCCGCGGCGTAGGTCTCGGCGAGCCGGCCGATGTCGATCTGGGAGGGGCCGAGGTCGAGCGTGGTGAGGGCCTGCAGGAACGGCAGCGTCTCGGTGACCGAGAGCTCCACTCCGGCGATCTGCCGGGCGAACCGATGAGTCTTGAGGATGCTGACCACCGACTTGTTCACCAAGGAGCGGCTGTGGAGGAGGACGGTGACGTCCCGCTCCCGGTGCAGCTTCCCGATGATCGGGATCATCGACTCCGCGATCTCCTCGCGGTTCTTCCAGTTGGTGAACGAGTCGTCGTTGACAGTCACAGGCTTATCTCTCGATCGAGCTAGGCGGTGCTCACATGATAAACCCCTCTTCTTCTGATCTTTTCACCGGTCCCCCTGGGCACTCCTGCCCCGCAGCCGCCTAGTAGCTAATGCAGGCGGAGTGCCACTCCGTGTAGAAGTCCCACACCTGCGGCGAGCACTCCGGCGGGCCGTACTGGGACGCCTTCGCGCCGACGTGCGGGAGGTGCGCGTACGCGCCCACGCCCGGGCGGTTCACGTGCAGCATCCCGGCCTCGAAGCGCTCGATGGCCTCGAAGGCGCGGGACTGCGAGGCGGTGAAGATCGTGCCGGACATGCCGTACTTGACCGAGTTCGAGATCCGCATGGCGTCGTCGAAGCCGTCCGCGTCGACGACGGCGAGCACCGGCCCGAAGACCTCCTCCTGGGCCAGCTCGCTGTCCCAGGGCACGTCGCGGATCACGGTGGGCTGGACGTAGCAGCCGTCCGGCAGGCCCTCCCCGGTCGCCCGGCCGCCGCCGCACAGCACCTTGCCGCCGTCCCGCTGCGCCCCGGCGACGGCCGCCAGCGCCGCGTCCAGCCGCGCGGTGTTCACCACGGGGCAGATCTGCGAGGCGGGATCGTCGCCCGGGCCGACCTTCATGCCCGCCACCCGGGCCACCAGCCGGTCCAGGAAGGCGTCCCGCACCCGGACGTCGACGACGGCCCGGCTGGTGGCGCTGCACCGCTGCCCGGCCTGCCCGAACGCGCCGTGCACGACGGCGTTCACGGCGCCGTCCAGGTCCGCGTCGTCCAGTACGATCACCGCGTTCTTGCCGCCCAGCTCCAGCTGCGTACGGAGCAGCCGGTGGGCGCCGCCGGTGTGGATGGCGGTGCCGACGGGCAGCGAGCCGGTGAAGCTGATGCCGGCCACGGCCGGGTTCGCGACCAGCGCCTCGCCCGCCGCGACATCGCCCTGCACGAGGTTGAGTACTCCGTCGGGCAGTCCTGCCTCGTGGAACACCTCGGTGAGCAGGGCCGCGGTGAGCGGGGTGAGCGGCGAGGGCTTGAAGACGGCCGTGCAGCCGGAGAGCAGGGCCGGGGCGACCTTCCACATGGGGATGGCGAGCGGGAAGTTCCACGGCGAGACCAGCCCGACGACGCCGATGGGGCGCCGGAAGGTGTACGCGAACGTGCGGTCCTCCTCGGCGGGCGCGGTGACGCCGCCGAGCAGCCGCGCCTGGCCCACGGTGAAGTCCAGTACGGCGCGGGAGCGGGCCACCTCGCCGCGGGCCTCGCCGAGGAGCTTGCCCTGTTCGCGGGTGATGGCGCGGGCGAATTCCTCGGCGCGCTCGGTGAGGAGGCGGCCCGCCTCGGCGAGGATCGCCGCGCGGCGAATGGGGCCCATGGCGCGCCAGGCGGGCAGGGCCGCGGCCGCGGCGTCGGCCGCGCGGTCCACGTCGACGCCGCCGGACTCGGCGAACTCGCCGAGCTGATCGCTCAGGTCGGCCGGGTTGATGTTCGTACGGGTCTGCCCCGATTCGGCCGGGCTCCACCGACCGTCGATGAAGTTCAGCAGGTGATGTGCCGCGAGGGGCTGCCGCCCCGATACGTCTGCCATGCCTCGTCCCTTCGCCGGACATTCGCCGGACAACTGTCGCCACTGGGCTGCCGCCAGGCTGTCCCAGCGAAGGTCGCCGCACCATCCGGGAATTGGCAATGCCCCCGATAGCGCTCCCCTATCTGGCACCGTGGCGGCGGGCGCGGCTGGCACCCTGCCGCGCGCCGCGCGGTGCCGTGCGTACGGACAGATCACGGACAGATCCCTGACCTCAGGAGGCTCGATGACCCGGCCGTTCCGTTTCGGTGTCAATACGCTCGCGATCGCCTCGGGCGGTGAGTGGCGCGCCAAGTGCCGCAGGGCGGAGGCGGCCGGCTACGACGTGCTGCTCGTACCGGACCATCTGGGCATGCCGGCCCCCTTCCCCGCGCTGGTGGCGGCGGCCGAGGCCACCGAGCGGCCGCGGGTGGGCACGTTCGTACTGAACACCGGCTTCTGGAACCCGGCGCTGCTGGCCCGCGAGGTGGCCACCACCGACGCGCTCACGGGCGGCCGCCTCGAACTGGGTCTGGGCACCGGGTACGTGCGTGCCGAGCACGAGTCGGCGGGGCTGCCCTGGGGCGGTCCTGGCGAGCGGGTGGACCACCTGACCCGCACGATCGAGGAGCTGGACCGGCTGCTGGGCGACCCGGAGCACGTCCCGCACGCCGTGCAGACGCCCCGGCCGCCGCTGCTGATCGGCGGCAACGGCCCACGGATGATGCGGCTGACGGCGCGGCACGTGCAGATCGCGGCGTTCCAGGGCGGCCGGCAGGCGCCCGGGAAGCCGGAGGGCACGCTGGAGCTGGCCTCCGCCGAGCAGATGGACGCGACGGTCGCCCGGTACGCGGAGGCCGCGGCGGACCGCGCGGAGCCGGCCGAGCGGAACATCCTCGTACAGCGCGTGGTGATCACCGGTGACCGCAGGGCGGCGGCCCGTGAGTTCGCCGCGCAGGACATCGGCCTGGACGAGGAGCAGCTGCTGGACGCGCCGACGCTGCTGTTCGGCACGGTCCGGCAGATCGCCGACCAGCTCCGCGAGCGCCGGGAGCGGTACGGCTTCTCCTACGTCACGGTGCTGGACGCGGCCCTGGAGACGTTCGCCCCGGTCATCGAGGAGCTGCGGGGCAGCTGAGCCTCCGGGCCCGCGTGCACGGGGTCAGCGCACCACGAGCCGCAACGGCAGCGACTCCCACGCCCGCAGCGTGTTGTTCAGGTGCCGGCGCGGCGGGCCCGCCGGCTCGATCCGGGCGACGCGTTCGGCGAGCGCGGTGAGCAGGGCCTCGGCCTCCAGGCGGGCGACGTGCTGGCCGACGCACTGGTGGAGCCCCATGCCGAACCCGACGTGGCCCGAGGGGTCGCGCGCCACGTCGAAGCGGTCGGGGTCCGTCCAGCGCCGCGGGTCCCGGTTCGCTGCACCGAGGAACATCAGGATCTTCTTGCCGTCCGGGATGACGGCCCCGCCGATGCCCAGGTCCGCCGTGGCCGTACGGAAGAAGGTCTGTACGGGCGACTCCCAGCGGACCGCCTCGTCGAACGCGATCCGCGCGGCGCCCGGCTCCGCGCGCAGCCGCTCCCACGCGCCGGGGTGGGTCGCGACGGCGTGCAGTACGGCGGCGAGCGCGTGCACGGTCGTGTCGACGCCCGCCGAGAGGAGGGAACGGACGATGCGCGGCGCCTGGTCGTGCGTGATGTCGCCGCGGTCCGCCGCGGCCCAGATCGCCGCGCCGAAGCCGGTGTCGTCCAGCGCCTCGCGCCGGCACTGCCCGTCGACCCAGGCGGCGTGCCGGCCGATGGCGCCGGCGCCCGCGCGGACCAGGTCGTTGTCCGGGCCGAAGGAGTTGAAGAGGTGGTCGCCGTACGGCAGCAGGTGCGCGCGCCCGTCCTTGGGCAGGCCCACCGCGTCGGGGAACACCCGCAGCGGGAAGGCCTGGGCGAGCGCGGGCACCGCGTCCAGCTCGCGGGCGCCCGCGGCCCCCGCCAGCACCTCGTCGACCAGCCGCCGGGCGTCGGCGTGCCAGGCCTCGCGCAGCCGGCGCAGCGCCCGGGGGCCGAGCACCCGGCTCAGGACGGCGCGGGGTGCGTCGTGGTGGGGCGGGTCGGCTTCGAGGAGCAGGCTCGGCGGGCGCCAGGGCGGCTCGTACCGGAAGTTGCTCAGCCCCACGCCGGCCGCCGACTGGAATCCCTGCCAGTCGGTGAGGGCGGCGTGCACGTCGTCGTAGCGGCCCATCGCGTAGACGTCGTACTTCGTGAGGTGGACGAGCGGCCCGGCGTCCCGCAGCCAGGCGTGGAAGGCGGTGGGGTCCGCGAGGACGTCCCGGCCGAAGGGATCGGCGTCGGTGCGCGGCAGCGGCTGAGTGACGGTCATGGTTCCTTCTCCCCTCACAGGTCCAGGTCGAGGCGGTCGGAGCAGGCGCGCGAGACGCACGGGAACATGGCGTCCCCGCGCGCCCGTTCGGCGTCGTCGAGGAGAGCGTCGCGGTGGTCGGGCACGCCGGCCAGCACCGTGGTCTCGCACGTGCCGCAGGTGCCGCGGCCGCACGAGGAGAGCACGGCGACGCCGGCGGCCCGTACGGCTTCGAGGACGGTGCGGTCCGGTGTGACGGTGACGGTCAGGCCCGAGCGCCGCAGCCGTACCTCGAAGGGCGCGTCGCGTACGGGCGCCTGCTCCCGGGGGACGAAGCGTTCGGTGCGCAGCAGGCCGGTCGGCCAGCCGGTGCACAGCCGTTCCACCGCGTCGAGCAGCCCGGGCGGCCCGCAGCAGTAGACCTTGGTTCGCCCGTCCGGGCGGGGCAGCGCGGCGGCCAGGTCGAGCGGGCCGTGCGTGTCCTGCGGTACAAGGGTGACCGCGTCGCCGTACGCGGCCAGTTCACCGGTGAACGCCATGGTGGCGCGGGTCCGGCCGCCGTAAAGGAGCCGCCAGGGGGTGCCGGTGAGCTGTGCCTGGTGGATCATCGGCAGGAGCGGGGTGATGCCGATGCCGCCGGCGAGGAAGAGATACCGCTCGGACGGCGCGAGCGGGAAGTTGTTGCGCGGACCGCCGACCGCGACCGTGTCGCCTGCCGCGAGCTCGTCGTGGACGCAGGCGGAGCCGCCGCGCCCGGCGGGCTCGCGGAGCACGCCGATGCGGTACTGGTAGGGATCCCAGCGGTCGCCGCACAGCGAGTACTGGCGCGTGCGGCCGCCGGGCAGGACGAGGTCGATATGGGCGCCGGGCGTCCAGTCCGGCAGCCGGCGGCCTTCGGGGTGCCGGAGCGTCAGCGTCACGACACCATCGGCGGCGCGCGTCTTCTCCGCCACGCGCAGACTGATCAGGGAGTGAGCGGGGCTCATCGTGCTCCTCTCTTCGATGCGCAGAGGATGCGCCGTGGAGAGAGGAGCCGACGAGACCGGTTCCCATTGAATGGGCGTTTTACGGGCGTTGGCCGACCGCCCGGTCCGATTCGGGCCCTCAGCGCGTCGGCCCCGCCAGGGTTCGTTCCACGGCGCGGGCGGCCAGTTGGAGGGGGCGGATCGGGGAGTGGGCCGTGTCGTCGTTGGGGACGACGCAGCCGAGGGCGGCAGCCACCCGGCCGCCGGGGCCGCGTACGGGGACGGCGACGCCGGCCGCGTCCTCGTGGAGGTGTCCGGCGCACAACGCGTGGCCGCAGCGCCTGATCTCCGCGAGCGTGGCGCGCAGAACCCTGGCGTCGGTGAGGGTGTGGCCGGTGTAGGCGGGCAGCGGGCCGCCGAGTACCCGTTCCTGGAAGTCCGCCGGGGCGTGCGCGAGGAGGACGAGGCCGGTGGACGAAGCGTGCAGCGGGAGCCGGCCGGCGATCCTGGTGATGTTGACGACCGCGCCGGGCGCGGTGAGCCGTTCGACGAAGAGCACTTCAGCGCCATCGAGGACGCCGAGCTGGGTGGAGTGGCCGATGACGGCGTGCAGGTCGGCCATGAACGGCATGGCCGCCTCGCGCAGGGTCAGCGTCGGCGAGGCGCGCTGCGCCAGCTCCCAGAAGCGGACGCCGATGCGTACCCGGCGCCGCCCGTCGCGGCGCAGCAGCCCGTGCTGCACCAGCTCCTCGACGAGGCGGCCCGCCGTGGCGCGCGGCAGCCGGGCGCGGCGGCCGATCTCGGTCACGGTCAGCGCCGTGGCCTCCGGGCCGAAGGCCTCGAAGATGCGCACGGCCCTGGTGAGGAGCGATTCACCGCTGGACGACCTGGCCATCCGCTCATCATGCCCGGCCCGCCCCCCGTACCGGTACAGGCACCGCTTCCAGTACGAGCACGGCGAGGTCGTCGTCGATCGGGTCGGGGCTGAAGTCGTGGGCCGCCTGCCGCACCCGCTCCGCCACGGCCGTGGCGCCCAGGCCCACGCAGCCGCCGAGCACCTCGGCCAGGCCGTCGTTGTCGTCCAACTGCCGGTTGCCCCTGCGGCGTTCGGTCACGCCGTCGGTCACGCACAGCAGCGTCTCGCCCGGCGCGAGGTGGAAGGAGTTCGCGCGGAACTCCGCGTGCTCGTCGATCCCGAGCAGCATCTGCGGTTCCGCGGCCGTCGTCACCGTGCCGTCCGCCGACAGCCGCAGCGGCAAGGGGTGTCCGGCGCTGGCCATGGCGAAGCGCGCGCCGCCCGAGACGGCGTCGGGCTCCAACTCCCCGTACAGCAGACTCAGGAACCGGGAGCCCGCCTGCTCCCCGCCGACCGTCACCGCTTCCGTGCTCTCCTCCGCCATGGCGAGGTTGAGCCGGCCGAGCAGGGCCTCGACGCCGTGGCCCTCGCGTGCCAGCAGCCGTACGAGGTGGCGGGCCAGGCCGGTGACGGACATCGCCTCCAGGTCGTGCCCGCACACGTCGCCGAGCAGGAAGCACCATCGGCGGTCGCCCCTGGGGAACAGGTCGTAGAAGTCGCCGCCGACGCTCTGGCCCTCGCCGAAGGGCTCGTAGACGAGCGCCGTATCGATGCCCGGGATGGCCGCGAGGGAGGTGGGCAGCTGCCTGCGCTGGAGCGAGTGGCTGATGTCCGCCTGCCGCGTGTAGTGACGGGCCGTGACCACTCCCTGGGCCACCCGTCGTGCCACGTCCTGCGTGAGGCGTACGACGTCGCCGGTCATGCGCGGCAGTCCCGCTCGGCCGATGAGCAGCGCGCCGTGCCACCGGCCGCCCGCGACCAGCGGGAACATCAGCGCCGAGCCGCTCGGCTCGGTGGCGTCCGCCGCCTCCGGCCAGGGCCAGGCGATGCCGGTGGTGCTCAGCGTGGCGGGCGGCGGGCGGTCCTCCTCCAGGGCCTGGCGGAGCGTACGGATGCGTTCCTCGTCCCGGTGCCAGACGCGGGAGAGCCGCATCCGGCCCTGGGGGGTGGTCAGCCATACGCCGCACCAGTCGGCGAGCCTGGGCACCAGCAGCTGTCCGGTGAGCGCCGCGATCATGTCCTCGTCCAGCTGCCCAGTGAGCAGCTCGCTGACCTCGGCGAGGAAGGACTGCCCTGCGGAGTCGGCTGCCTCGGGGGCCTGGGCGCGGCGGTCGGGCGATACGGCGCCGTGGGCCGCCGCCGCGAGGTGGTCGTCGCGGCCGGGCCGGGCCTCCATGGGGGTGGCCAGCCGGAACCACACGGTTTTCTCGGTGTGCCGGCAGGTCACGCCCCAGGATTCGGCCAGCGCGCGCAGCAGCCGCAGGCCGTGGCCGTGCAGGTGGTCCCGCAGGTCCTGCCCGTCGTGATCGGCGCCGGAGGGCTGGCGGTCCACCACTTCGACCACGACACCCACGTGCCGCGTCCCGCCCGGCGTGGGCGAGGCGGGGAAGCCGTCCCCAGTGTCGAGGCGGCAGCCGACCTCGATCTCGAATCCGCCGTGCGCGGTGGCGGCGGTGGTCAGCTCGCTGACGAGGAGGACGGCGTCGTCGGCGAGTCCGCCGCTGATCACCGGTGTCCCGGGGAGGGCCGGTGCGGCCAGTCCGGCGAGGGCGACGCGCAGGAATCTGCGGGCCGCGGAGGGCGCGAGCGCGTTGGCGGGCAGCCGGATCCGCGGCGTGGAGTCCCGCAGGTCGGAGGTGGTCTCCACAGGCGGCTCCCGGCTCGGTTCCGGCGCTGAGGTCAATGAATGTAGCGTAAATCGCCCCAGAGGGGTACATATGGCTTTATTGCTCGATTGAGGACATTCCATTATGGAACGCGCTTCGGACACCGCGCCGGACACCGATACTGGGGCGCCGGACACCGCGCCCGGGACCGCCGGGCCCGCCGACCGGCCCGGCGCCGCCCAGGACGAGCGGATGCTGCGCGCGGCCGAACTGCGACCGCTGCTCGCGGCGATGAACGCGGTCCGTGACGGCGATTTCACCGTACGCGCGGACGGTGCCTACGAAGGTGTCACCGCGGAGATGGCGGAGGCGTTCAACCAGATCGTCACGCGGAACGCGCACCTGGCCTCGGAGCTGCAGCGGGTACGCCAGGAAGTGATCCGGGAGGGCCGGCTGGACGAGCGGCTCGCGGCCAGTCCGGGGCACGGAGCCTGGACCACGAGCGTGGACGCGGCCAATACGCTCCTCGAAGCGCTGGTCGTGCCGGTCGGGAACGCCACCCGCGTACTGGACGCGGTCGCGGACGGCGATCTGACCCAGCGGGTCGAGCTGCACGACGGAAAGCGACAGCTCCACGGCGATCTGCGCCGCCTCGGGCGCGGCGTGAACCGCATGGTGGACCAGCTCTCGCTGTTCACCGGCGAGGTGACCCGGGTCGCCCGCGAGGTGGGCACCGAGGGACGGCTGGGCGGCCGGGCGAAGGTACAGGGGCTGTCGGGCGACTGGCGTCATGTGACCGAGGCCGTCAACGCGATGGCCGCGCGGCTGACCGCGCAGGTCCGCGACATCGCGGTGGTCACCACGGCGGTCGCCCGCGGCGATCTGACCCAGCAGGTCACGGTCGAGGCGACCGGTGAGCTGCTGGAGCTGAAGCTCACCGTGAACACGATGGTCGACCAGCTGCGGGCGTTCGCGGACGAGGTCACCCGGGTCGCCCGCGAGGTCGGCACCGAGGGGCAGCTGGGCGGCCGGGCCCATGTGGCGGGCGTCTCCGGCGTGTGGAAGAACCTCACCGACAACGTCAACTTCATGGCGTCGAATCTGACCTCGCAGGTACGCAACATCGCCCAGGTGACCACGGCGGTCGCCAACGGCGATCTGAGCCAGAAGATCACGGTGGACGCCCGGGGCGAGATCCTGGAGCTGAAGTCGACGATCAACACGATGGTCGACCAGCTCTCCGCCTTCGCCGACGAGGTCACCCGTGTCGCCCGCGAGGTCGGCACCGAGGGCCGGCTCGGCGGCCGGGCCCAGGTCCGCGGCGTCTCCGGCGTGTGGAAGGACCTGACGCAGAACGTCAACTCCATGGCGGACAACCTCACTTCGCAGGTACGCAACATCGCGCAGGTCGCCACCGCCGTCGCCCAGGGCGACCTCGGCAAGACGATCACGGTGGAGGCGAAGGGCGAGATCCTGGAACTGAAGTCGACGATCAACACGATGGTCGACCAGCTCTCCGCGTTCGCCGACGAGGTCACGCGAGTGGCGCGCGAGGTGGGCACCGAAGGGAACCTGGGCGGACAGGCACAGGTCCGCGGCGTCTCCGGGGTGTGGAAGGAGCTGACGGACAACGTCAACTTCATGGCGCTGAACCTGACTTCACAGGTGCGCAACATCGCCCAGGTGACCACGGCGGTCGCCGACGGCGACCTCTCGAAGAAGATCACGGTGGACGCCCGGGGCGAGATCCTTCAGCTCAAGGACACCGTGAACACGATGGTCGAGCAGCTGCGCGCGTTCGCCGACGAGGTCACGCGGGTCGCCCGCGAGGTCGGCACCGAGGGCCGGCTCGGCGGCCGGGCCCAGGTCCGCGGCGTCTCCGGGGTGTGGGAGGACCTGACGGAGAACGTCAACTTCATGGCGGACAACCTCACTTCGCAGGTGCGCAACATCGCGCAGGTCGCCACCGCCGTCGCCCAGGGCGACCTGTCGAAGAAGATCGATGTCGACGCGCGCGGCGAGATCCTGGCGCTCAAGACGACCATCAACACGATGGTCGACACGCTCTCCTCGTTCTCCTCCGAGGTGACGCGGGTGGCCCGCGAGGTCGGCAGCGAGGGCCAGCTCGGCGGCCAGGCCCGGGTCGAGGGCGTCTACGGCACCTGGAAGCGGCTGACCACCGGCGTCAACGAGCTCGCGTCGAACCTCACCACCCAGGTACGCGCCATCGCCGAGGTGGCGAGCGCGGTCACCCAGGGCGACATGTCGCGCTCCATCACGGTCGAGGCGAAGGGCGAGGTCGCCGAACTGAAGAACAACATCAACCTCATGGTGTCCAACCTCCGCGAGACCACCCGCGCCAAGGACTGGCTGGAGTCCAACCTCACCCGCATGGCCGCCCTCATGCAGGGCCACCGCGATCTGGTGGAGGTCGCGGGACTGATCCTCAGCGAGCTGACCCCACTGGTCAACGCGCAGTTCGGCGCGTTCTTCCTGGCCGAAACCGGCGCGCGCCCCGGCGAGGGCCTCCAGTTCATCGCCGGGTACGGCACCGACCAGGCCGGCGGCGAGAGCCCGCTCCCCGGCTCCGGCACCCCGGGCCGCGGCCTGATCGCCCAGGCGGCGAAGGAGAAGAAGCGCATCCTCGTACTGGACGCCCCGCCGGACTACATCACCATCAACTCCGGGCTCGGCGCGGCGCTCCCGGCCAGCATCGTCATCGTCCCCATCCTCTTCGAGGGCGAGCTGCTCGGCGTGATCGAGCTGGCGTCGCTCAGCAGATTCAGCGCTGTGCACCTGGCCTTCATCGACCAGTTCGCCAACACGATCGGCGTCTCGTTCAACACGATCATCGCCAACTCCCGTACCGAATCGCTGCTTTCCCAGTCCCAGCGGCTCACCGCCGAGCTGCGCGAACGCTCCGACGAGCTCCAGCGCTCCAACGCCGCGCTGGAGGAGAAGGCGGCGCTGCTGGCGACCGCCTCGCAGTACAAGTCGGAATTCCTGGCGAACATGTCGCACGAGCTGCGCACGCCGCTCAACTCGCTGCTGATCCTCTCCCGGCTGCTCGCCGACAACCCCGACGGCCATCTCTCCGAGCAGGACGTGCAGTTCGCCGCCACGATTCACCGCTCGGGATCCGACCTGCTCCAGCTGATCAGCGACATCCTCGACCTGTCGAAGATCGAGGCGGGCCGGATGGACGTCCACCCGAAGGAGCTCTCCCTCGACAAGCTGCTCGACTATGTGCACGCGGCCTTCCGGCCGCTGACCGTCGACCGCGGGCTCGGCTTCGAGATCACCGTCGGCGACGACGTACCGCACGAGCTGTACTCCGACGAGCAGCGCCTCCAGCAGGTCCTGCGCAATCTGCTGTCCAACGCGGTGAAGTTCACCCACTCCGGCGGTGTGGAGCTGCGCGTCGAGCGGGTGCCGGGCGAGGAGTTCGCGGAGGAGACGCTGCGGAACGCGGAGGCCGTCGTCGCGTTCCGCGTCAAGGACACCGGCATCGGCATCTCCCCCGACAAACTCCCGGTGGTCTTCGAGGCGTTCAAGCAGGCCGACGGCACCACCCATCGCAAGTACGGCGGGACCGGCCTCGGCCTGTCCATCAGCCGGGAGATCGCCGGGATGCTCGGCGGCCGGATCGAAGCCGAGAGCGAGGTCGGCGTCGGCTCCCGATTCACCCTGTACATCCCCGCGCGCCACCCCGACGGCGTGGAACTCCCGGCCCCGGAGGACGGTCTGCGCCCGGTGGCGGAACCGAGCCGGGTGACGGAGCCGAGCCCGGTGACCGAGCCGAGCCCGGTGACGGAGCTGCGCCCAGTGGAGGTGCCGAGCGAGGACGCCTGGCCGCAGACGACGCGGCTCAAGGAGTGGCTCAGCGGGCGCCCGGGGCGGGTGCTGGCCGGGCGCCGGATCCTCATCGTCGACGACGACATCCGCAACGTCTTCGCCCTCACACACGTACTGGGCCGGGTCGGCATCACCGTGAAGTACGCGGAGAACGGCCGCGAGGGCCTGGAGGTCCTGCAGCGCACGCCCGACGTGTCCTTGATCCTGATGGACATCATGATGCCCGAGATGGACGGCTACGAGACCATTCGCGCCATCCGCGGCACCCCCCGGCTCGCCGATCTGCCGATCATCGCGCTCACCGCCAAGGCCATGCCCGGCGACCGCGAGAAGGCGATCGAGAGCGGCGCCTCCGACTACGTACCCAAGCCCGTGGACATCGACCGCCTGCTGTCGGTGATCTGCGCGCTGCTCGACCCGCAGACCGGCACGGCGTCACCGGACGACGGCGACGGTGCGTCGCAGGACGATGCCGGCGACGCGCCGAAGGGCAGGCCATGACCACCGTCGCGCCCGACCAGTGCAGCATCCTCCTCGTCGACGACATGGAGGAGAACCTCGTCGCGCTGGAGGCCGTACTCGGCCCGCTCCACCAGAAACTGGTCCGCGCCCGCTCGGGGGAGGAAGCCCTGAAGGCGATGCTGCGCCAGGATTTCGCGGTGGTGCTGCTGGATGTCGTGATGCCCGGCATGGACGGCTTCGAGACCGCCGGCACCATCAAGCGTCTCGATCAGACCAAGGACGTGCCCCTCATCCTGGTGACCGGCGCCAACCCCGAAGCGGACTACGCCTACCGGGGATACGCGGTCGGCGCCGCCGACTTCCTCACCAAGCCCGTCGACCCGTGGATACTGCGCACCAAGGTCAACGTCTTCCTCGATCTTTACCGCAAGAACCAACGACTGGCCGCTGCCGCGGAGGAGCCGGGCAGCGGAGAACGGCTGGCGGAGATCGCCCAGCAGCTCGCCCGGATCGAACTGCTCCTCCGCAACACCCCGCCCCCCGACCCCGCGGCCATCGCCGACCGCGTCGCGGAAGTGGCCCGCTCCGTGGACGGCCTGCGGGGGAACGGCGACTGACGGGCCGCACACCCGGGACCCGGGTTCCGGAAATCGTTCGCCCCACAGGCCGGTGATCTGCTTGGCTCGCCCCATGAGTGATCTTCACATCCGTCCCGCCACCCCCGCGGACATCGACACCGTGCTGCGGTTCTGGCGCGACGCCGCGGAAGGGACGAGCATCAGCGACGACCGGGACGGGATGGCCCGGCTGGTCGCCCGGGACCCGGAGGCGCTGCTGCTGGCCGAGCGGGACGGCGAGCTGGCCGGCACGGTGATCGCCGGGTTCGACGGCTGGCGCTGCCATCTGTACCGGCTGGCCGTGCACCCCGAGCGGCGGCGGCAGGGCATCGGGCGGGCGCTGCTGGCGGCCGCCGAGGAGCGGTTCGCCGCGCTGGGCGGGCGGCGCGCGGACGCGATGGTGCTCGACCGCAACGAGCTCGCGCACCACGCGTGGCACGCCTCCGGGTACGCCCCCGAGCCCCAGTGGAGCCGTTGGGTCCGCCATCTGAAGGACTGAAACGCTCGGGGGGACCGCCCCGCTACCGCGGCAGCCGGAAGTCGACCACGTGGATCGGCGAGGGCGTGGTGCCGGTCGACCGCCGCTGGTACATGAACGACAGCACGCCGTCCTGCGCGACGCGTGTGTCGTCCACGACGACCTCGCCGAAGGCGTTCAGGCCCGCGCCGTCGTAGACGGTCTTCCAGTCGGTCCAGCCGGACGACTCGGACGCGGCGACGATCCGGCCGTACGGCATGACGGCGTAGGCGTTGTCGTGCGCGTCGAAGACCAGGTGCGTGCGCTGCGAAGAGTTCAGCGGCACGGGAATCTCGGTCTTCTTCCACTGGCCGCGCGCGTCCTCGTACACGTGGAAGGCCCGTCCGTAGCGCACCCGGTCGTCGACGTAGTCGCTGGTGCACTGGGTGAAGCGGCCGGGGACGTACGAGATGATCGCGTGCGGCCGGCCGGCGGAGTCGGTGGCCTGGCTCTCCTGGTTCATCAGCGAGTGGTCGGGGCCCAGCGGGTCGACGACGGTGCGGTCCTCGACCGACACCTTGTCCGCGCCGCCGGTGACGCCGACGACCTTGCCCGCGGCGTCGCGCCAGGTGCGGCCGCGGTCGGTGCTGTGGACGTAACCGGTGTCGTGGTTGGTGATCCCGCCGCCGTCGCACATGACCGCGCCGTTCTGCTCCCGCCAGGTGAAGAAGGCGTGGAGGGTGCCGTCCGCGCCGTAGTCGATGCCGTGCAGGTACATGTTGCGGGCCGAGCTTGCGCCATGGTCCGTGGTGTAGGTACCGGCGGAACCGCTCCACTCCCCCAGCGGCTTCCAATGGGCCCCGTCGTACTCCGCCAGTGCGTTGCGGCCGTTGCCGGAGACGCCGACGCGATAGCTCAGCTGCAGCCTGCCGTCGGGGGTCGCGACGAACTGCGGGTAGGTGAACTCGTCGGTGAGCGCGACACCGTCCAGCGTGGTCTGCACGTCCCCGAAGGCGCGCGGGTCCCAGGCGCGCCCGGCGGGCGAACTCACCAGCCCCGCCGCCGACTTCACGTAGAAGTAGCCGCTGCTGTGCGAGTCCATGGCGAGGTGCAGTCGGCCGTCGACGCGGGAGATGCCCATGGAGATCACGTTGTGCGAGTCGTCGACGCTCAGCCGGTGCGGCAGTTCCACCGTCTGCCACTCCGTGCCGGTCACCGGGCGGCGGGCGACGACGGCGTGCCGGTCGGCGGTGTACCAGGCGGCGTACTGGTAGCCCTTGTAGGTGAGCAGGCCGTTCTTCTGGAAGGAGTTGTTGTTGACGAGCCCGTCGTAGGAGACGAAGTACAGGGCCTGCGCGTCCAGTTGGGTGTCACCGAGCTTGCTGACCGCCGGTCCCTGATCGGCCGCGTGCACGGGGCCGGCCCCCGACACGGAAGCGAACAGCGACACGGCGAGCACTCCGGCGGCGAGGGGTCTCATGGGTTTCCCGTCCTGCGGTCGGTCGAGCGGTTCAGTCGAGGTGGAACACTTCTGTCAGCGGGCGCATGGCCTCGTCCGGCTGCGCGCCGTCGAGCGCCTCGAAGAACGGCGCCATCTCCGCCTGCCAGCGGGCGTTGACGTCCGTGGCGGCCATCGCCTCCTGGGCCGCGGTGAAGTCCTCGGTCTCCAGGTAGCCGACGAGCAGGCCGTCCTCCCGCAGGAAGAGCGAGTAGTTGTGCCACCCGGAGGCGGACAGCGCCGCCTGCATCTCCGGCCAGACGGCGGCGTGCCGCTCGCGGTACTCGTCGAGGCGCTCCCGGCGCACTTTGAGCAGAAAGCAGACGCGTTTCATGGGTCCCACTCGTCTTGAAGGGTTTGCCACAGAGATTCTGAAACGATTCAGGCCGGAGGGCAAGGGGGCGGGACCGTTCCCGTCAGTACGCCGTCGGCCAGCCCCCGCTCCAGTTCAGCAGGTTGACGCCGAGCTTGGGCGTGCCGGCGTCGTTGCCGTCGTAGTAGTGGTAGACGAGCAGGTCACCGTCGCCGTCGGGCATGATGTCCTGCCCGCCGGGGCCGATCACGGAGCCCTGTGACGCCATGACCACGGTGCCGCCGTTGTCGGTCATGGGGACGCCGTTGCGGTCGTAGTACGGGCCCGTGGGGCTGGTGGCCCGGCCGACCTTGATCTTGTACGTGGAGCCGGTGCCGTTGCAGCACGTGTCGTACGAGGCGAAGAGGTAGTAGTAGCCGTTCCGCTTGACCACGGTCGGACCCTCGACCGCCTTCGTGCCGGTCGGGCGCGCGGCCAGCGAGTAGCGGGTGGTGTCCCCCGCGTAATGCTTGCCGCTCGCCGGATCGAGGCGGATCATCTTGATCCCGCTCCACCAGGACCCGAAGGCCAGCCACCACTTGCCGTCGCTGTCGACGAACAGGTCCGGGTCGATGGCGTTGTAGTCGCTGCTCGAGGTGGAGGAGTGGACGATGCCCTGGTCGCGCCAGCTGCCCGGCAGGCCGGTCGAGGAGGTGGCGAGCCCGATGGCGGAGGTGTTGGAGCCGAAGCCGGAGACGGCGTAATACATGAGGTACCGGCCGCCCTGGTACGAGATGTCGGGCGCCCACGGGTCGTTCGTGGCCGAGTACCGCGACCACCAACTCGGGGGCGCGGAAAAGGCGTTGCCGTTGCGACTGAAGGCGGTGCGGTCGGTGGAGGTGCGGGCTTCCAGGTAGCCATGGGTGGAGTAGAGCAGGTACCGGCCGTCCGGCGTGCGGAGCATGGTCGGGTCGTGGACGACGACGTCGCCGGTGACCTTGCCCGGGCCGGGATAGGCGGACGCGCTCGACGGCATCAGAGCGAGCAGGACGGCGGCGGGCACGGCGAGGAACGAAGATCTCAGGCGGGGGTGGCGCACGCGGTTCTCCTCTGCTCGGAGATTCGCACGGCATGTCGTTCGAAATACCGAACCATGCCCGCGACTTCGAACGGGAAGCTAGGGAACAAGCGAGGGCACGTCAACGCTTTGCGCAGAGATTCCTGTACCGAGTGCGCGGAAGGGGCGGCAGCCGGAATAGGCCGCGGGCCGCGGTGGGTTGTCATCTGCATGACTTCCTCAGCCCGGTCCACGACGCCCTCCTCCGGGACGGCCGCCTCCGACAACGACGCGCCTTTCGGCCGCATCGGCATCTGGAGCGGCGCCCTGCGTTCCCAGGACGCCGAGGGGCTCGCCCGGATCTCCGATGCGGTGGCGGAGCTCGACGAGCTCGGGTTCGGCACCGTGTGGCTGGGCGGCAGCCCGTCGGTGGCCGATGCCCGCAAGGTCGTGCAGGCCACCCGGCGCATCACGGTGGCCACCGGAATCCTCAGCATCTGGGACCACGACGCGGCCACCGTGGCGGCGGAGACCGCCCAGCTGGAGAAGGAGGCGCCGGGGCGGTTCGTCCTCGGGATCGGCGTCAGCCACAGCGCGCTCGCGCCGCAGTACGCCAAGCCGTACTCCGCGATGGTCTCGTACCTGGACGGGCTGGACGCGGCGCCGGAGCCGGTGCCGGCTGCGCGGCGGGTGCTCGCGGCCCTCGGGCCGAAGATGCTGCGGCTGGCCGCCGACCGTGCCGCCGGGGCGCACCCCTACCTGGTCACCGCGGAGCACACCGCCCAGGCCCGGGCCGCGCTCGGCGGCGAGGCGCGGCTCGCGCCGGAGCTGAAGGTGGTGCTCGACACCGATCTGGAGCGGGCGCGCGCCACGGCCCGCGAGACCCTCGCGATGTATCTCCAGCTGCCCAACTACACCGACAATCTGCTGCGGCTCGGCTTCGCCGAGGAGGACCTCGCCGGCGGCGGCAGCAACCGCCTCCTCGACGCCCTCTTCGCGCTGGGCGATGTGGAGACCGTCACGGCCCGGCTGGATGCCTACTACGCCGCGGGCGCGGATCATGTCGCCCTGCAGGTCCTCGACGGGGACCGGCACGCCGGTCTGCCGCGCGCCCAGTGGCGCGAGCTCGCCACCGCGCTCGGGCTGACCGCCGCCTGACGCCTGACGCCTGAAGGACCGCAGCGGCCCGGGACCCGTCCGGTCACCGGGCCGCTGCTTTGCTGCTCCTTTACTATGGATAGTCCCCCCGCTGTCGGATACACGGATTCCGCGGCGCATTTCCCGAGGAAAGGTGTGAGCGTCCAGCCATGGGCGACCCTCCCAGTTGCAGTCGACATAGCGCGAACCTCCCGGTCCTGTTCGATCATGGGACGGAGGTGACCCGATGACCGAGCTGCTCCTGTTGGCCGTGGCGCTCCTGCTGACCCTGGCCTGCGGCGTCTTCGTCGCCGCCGAGTTCTCGCTGACGACCGTCGAGCGCAGCGAGCTCGAACGCGCTGTCGAGCGCGGCGAGCGCGGCGCGGACAGTGCCCTCAAGGCCGTACGCGGCCTGACCTTCCAGCTCTCCGGCGCCCAGCTGGGCATCACGGTGACCGGCCTGGTCATCGGCATGCTCGCCAAGTCCTCCATCGCCGCGCTGCTCACCGGCCCGCTGGAGGCCGTGGGGCTGCCGCGGTCCGCGGGCGAGAGCGTCGCGCTGGTCCTCGGTACGGCCATTTCGACGGTCGTCCTGATGGTCGTCGGCGAGCTGGTGCCGAAGAACTGGGCGATCTCCAGCCCGCTGCCCATCGCCAAGCGGGTGGCCACGCTCCAGCGCGGCTTCAGCGCCGCGTTCAAGCCGCTGATCGGCCACCTGAACAACACCGCCAACCGTGTGGTGCGCCGGATGGGCCTGGAGCCGGCCGAGGAGCTGGCCTCCGCGCGCGGCCCGCAGGAGCTGATGGCGCTGGCCCGGCACTCCGCCAGGGAGGGCGCGCTGGAGGCGGACACGGCCGAGCTGTTCGTCCGTACGCTGAACCTCGCCGACCTCACAGCCGAGAACGTCATGACCCCGCGGGTGCAGGTCACGGCCCTGGACGTGCAGTGCACCGCCGAGGACGTGGCCAACGCGACCCGCGCCACCGGCCTGTCCCGCTTCCCGGTCTACCGCGGCAGCCTGGACAGCATCGTCGGCGTGGCGCACATCAAGGACGTCCTGGCCATACCGGCCGAGCGGCGGCGCCGGCACCCCATTGCCGCGATGCTCCGCGAGCCGCTGCTGGTACCGGAGACGCTGCCGGTCAACGAGCTGCTGGACCGGCTGTCGGGCAAGCGGACGATGGCCGTGGTGATCGACGAGTACGGCGGCACGGCCGGCGTCGCGACGCTGGAGGACATCGTCGAGGAGGTCGTCGGCGAGGTCGTCGACGAGCACGACCCGATGGAGACCCCGGACCTGGCCCCGGCCGGCGTGGACGAGGACGGCCGCAAGATGTACGACGCGGACGGCGCGGCCCGTTCCGACCAGCTGGAGCGGATCGGCCTGCGGATGCCGGAGGGCCCGTACGAGACGCTCGCCGGGCTGATCGCCACCGAGCTGGGCCGCATCCCGGAGGACGGCGACGCGCTGTCCGTCGCGGGCTGGCGGATGGAGGTCGTGGACGCGTCCGGCCACCGCGCCGCGCGCGTACTGCTGCACGCCCCCGCCGCCGGTGCCGACGAGGACGGCCGGCGCACGCACGAGGAGGCCGCCCGATGACCGCGCTGCAGCTCTTCATCGGCCTGCTCACGCTGGTCGTCAACGCCTTCTTCGTGGGCGCCGAGTTCGCGCTGATCTCGGTGCGCCGCAGCCAGATCGAGGCCTACGCCGAGGAGGGCGACCGCCGGGCCCGCAGCGTCATATGGGGCCTGCAGCACGTCTCCGCGCTGATGGCGGCGGCCCAGCTGGGCATCACGCTGTGCACGCTGGTGCTGGGCGCGGTCGCCGAGCCGGCCATCGCCCACCTCCTGGAGCCGCTCTTCCACGTCACCGGGGTACCGGAGTCCCTGGTCCACCCGGTGTCCTTCGTGATCGCGCTGGCCCTGGCGACGTATCTGCACATGCTCTTCGGCGAGATGGTGCCGAAGAACATCGCGCTGGCGGCGCCGGTGCGCAGCGCGCTGCTGCTGGGGCCGCCGCTGGTGGCGATGGCGCGGGCGCTGCGCCCGGTGATCTTCGCGGTCAACTCGTTCGCGAACGGGCTGCTGAAGCTGTTGCGGGTGGAGGTCAAGAACGAGGTCGCCGCGACCTTCTCCGACGCCCAGCTGGTCAAGATGGTGGAGGACTCCTCCGACGCGGGCCTGCTGGACGACCGGGGCGCCGAGCGGCTGCGGGACGCGCTGGAGCTGGGCCGCCGCCCGGTCCGTGACGTGGTCCTGCCGGCCGAGAAGGTGGTCTCCGCCCGGCTGGGCATCACCCCCGAGGGGCTGGAGGACCTGTCCGCGCGGTCCGGCTTCTCCCGCTTCCCCGTCGTGGACGCCTCCCGACGCATCCTGGGCTATCTGCACGTCAAGGACGCGCTGGACGCCATGCCGCGGGACCTGCCGTTCCAGGTGTCGTCGATGCGCCCGATCGCACGGGTGCGGGCCGCGACGCCGCTGGACGACGTCCTGACGGCGATGCGCGGTTCGCGTACCCACCTGGCCGCCGTGATCGGCGACGACGGACGGCTGGCCGGGCTGGTCACGATGGAGGACGTGCTGCGGGAGCTGGTGCTGCAGCACCGGCCGGCGTAGCTCCATGCCCTGCGCGAGCGATCCTGTACTGCGTATAGGATCGCTCGCGCCATGGAGATGAGTGCTCAGTACACCAGTTTTGTCGCGGTCGGGGATTCCTTCACCGAGGGGATGTCGGACGCGCTGCCGGACGGCTCGTACCGCGGCTGGGCGGACCTGCTCGCGGCCCGCCTCGCCGCCCGTACGCCCGGCTTCCGCTACGCGAACCTCGCCGTGCGCGGCAAGCTCATCGGCCAGATCGCCGAGGACCAGGCGCCGGCCGCGGCGGCCATGGGCGCCGACCTGGTCACGCTGGTGGGCGGCCTGAACGACGTGCTGCGGCCGAAGTGCGACGTGCCGCGGGTGTGCGCGCTCCTGGAGGAGGCCGCGGCGCGGCTGGCGCCGAGCTGCAAGCAGCTGGTGCTGATGCGCAGCCCGGGCCGGCAGGGGCCGGTGCTGGAGCGGTTCCGGCCGCGGATGGAGACGCTCTTCGACCACATCGACGCGGTCGCGCGGCGGCACGGCGCGCTCGTCGTGGACCTCTACGGCTCGGCGTCGCTCGGCGACCCGCGGCTGTGGGCGGACGACCGGCTGCACCTGACGGCCGAGGGCCACGAGCGGGTCGCCGAGGCGGTCTGGCAGGCGCTGGGCCTCCCGCCGGAGGCGGAGTGGGACGCGCCGCTGCCGCCGCCGGTGCCGCCGGGCTGGGTGGCCCGGCGCGCGGCGGACGCGCGGTTCGCCCGGACGCATCTGGTGCCGTGGATCGGCCGCCGGCTGACGGGCCGGTCGAGCGGTGACGGCCGGCCGCCGAAGCGCCCGGACCTCCTTCCGTACGACGACTGACCGGACGCCGCCGACAGGCGGGGCGTCGCGTGATCCCACGCGGCGCCCCGCCTTTTTCGTATGTCCGCGTACACCGACGGAACGGCACCGCCAGCCAGAACTTCACGCAAGATGTGTTAACACAGAAGATCTCTTCTGCTAAGAATGCTGCCTGTCTCTGTTGGCGCACGCCCCGTCCCCCGAGGTACGCACCCTCATGCCTGCATTCCTGCCTGCCCGCTCCCCCGCCACCCGGCCACCGGTCGGCCGGCGCTCCCTGCTGCGCGGCGCCGCCGCCGTCGGGGCCGCCGGGCTGCTCACCGCCTGCGGCCGCGCGGCCGGCGCGTCCTTCGACGCCGGCGCCGCGCCCTGGCGGCGGTACGCCGGTACCACGCTGAACTTCATCTCCGAGAACACCGCGCCCACCGCCGCGATCGCCGCGAACCTCGCGCCCTTCACGCGGCTGACCGGCATCCGCGTCAACATCGTCACGCTGGAACTGTCCGCGCTCGCCCAGAAGGTCGCGCTGGACCTGGCGTCCGGCAACGGCGAGTACGACGTGGTGTACGCCGACCCGTACCAGGTCCTCGCGCCGTACGCGCCCGCCCTCGCCGACCTCCGGGAGTTCCAGGAGAACCCGGACCTGCCCCGGCTGCCCGGCGGGTTCGGCGACTTCGTCGGCACGCACCTGGACGCGGCCGGGCGCTTCGAGGACCGGGAGAAGGTACTGGCGCTGCCGTACGACTCGGCGACCATGATCTGGCAGTACCGGGCCGACCTGTTCACGAAGTACCGCGACCGGATGGCCGGTGACCTCGGGTTCGACCCGATGCCGTCGGACGGCACGACGTGGGAGCAGTACTACGCGATCGCCCGCTGGTTCAACGAGCACACCGACGAGGTGAAGTACGGGACCGGGCATCAGGCGAAGCAGCACGACTCGCTGATGTGCGACTTCTCGAACGTGCTGTGGGCGTACGGCGGCGACTACTTCGACGACGGCGCGCGGGTCGGGAGCCTGGGCGCCACCGATCCCGGGCGGTGCCGGCTGGGGTCCGAACGGGCCGTGGCCGCGGCCGAGTTCTACCAGCGGCTGCTGAAGATCGCCGACCCCGGGTCGCGGACCTGGGACTGGGACGGGCTGGGCGCCGCGTTCCGGGCCGGACGCATCGCGATGTGCCCCAACTTCCACGAGTACGCGGCGTCCAACGAGGCCGTCATGCCGGGCAAGGTCGGGTACGCGCGGCTGCCCAAGGGGCCCGCGCGGGCCGCCGGCATGTACGGCGGGACCGGCATCGCGATATCCGGCGTCGCCCCCAAGCGCCGCCGCGAGGCCGCCTGGCTCTTCGCCAACTGGGCGACGGCACCGAAGACGCAGCTCGCCGGGCTGGCGAGCAAGGTCGGCGGCGGCACCCCGACCCGTACGTCGGTGTACGCGGAACGCGCGGTCCTCCGCGCCGAGCACCGGCCGACGAAGCTGCCCAACATGCTGACCGCGAAGGCCGTACGGGAGACCTGGCGGCCGGCCAACATCGGGCTGCGCCCCAAGATCCCGATGTGGAGCGAGTGCGACACGGTCGTCTACACGCAGCTGTCCGGGCTGATCGCCGGGGACGCCTCCCCGCGCGCGACGATGCGCGCCACCGCCGAGCGCATCGACCGGATCACGGCACGAGGGTGGGTGGCCTGACGATGCGCCTGCCTTCCCTGCGAGCCGTACCCGGCTTCCACGGCCGCATGATGGCCCCCGGCATCCTCGTCCTCGCCGCCGTCTCCGTGCTGCCGTTCGTGGCCGTGGTGGCCATGAGCTTCTCCCGCGTGCACCTGCTCGGCGGCCTCGGCCTGGAGGGCGTCGGCCTGGACAACTGGGGGCGGCTGCTGGCCGACCCGGACATGGCCTGGGCCTGGGCGCGGACCGCCGCGTACTTCGTGCTCACCGTCGGCGGCGAGATGGTGCTCGGCACGCTGCTCGCGGTCTGCCTGTGGCGGCTGCGGCGCGGCCGCAACGCGGCGCTGAGCCTGATGCTGCTCCCGATGTTCGTCGCGCCCGTGATCGTCGGGCTGCTCGGCCGCTTCCTCACCGACTCCACGTTCGGCCTGTACAGCTGGCTGCTGCGGCAGGTCGGATACCACGGCGACATCATGGGCGACCGGACCAGCGCGTTCACGGCGGTCACGCTGATGGACATCTGGGAGTGGACGCCGCTGATCGCGCTGATCGCGCTGGCCGGGCTGACGTCCGTGCCGTCCAGCGTGCTGGAGGCGGCGGCGCTGGACGGGGCCGGCATGGTGCGCACGCTCCGGTACGTCGTGCTGCCGTCGATCACACCCGTGCTGCTCGTGGCGCTGCTGATCCGCTCCATGGACGCGCTGCGCTACTTCGACATCATCTGGAACACCACCGGCGGCGGCCCGGCCGACGCCACGAAGGTCGCCTCCGTACGGCTCTACGAAACGGCCTTCCGCTTCTTCGACTTCGGGTACGCCGCCGTGACCGGCCTGCTGATGCTCGCCGTGACCACCATCGTCGCCCGCTTCTTCGTCCGCCTCCTCGAACGGAAGGAGCTGCCGCGATGACCACCGCCACCGCCGCTCTCGAGCGCGGTACCCGTACCGCCCGCTGGACCGTCCGCGTCCTCGTGCTCGTCGCCCTCGCCTGGACGCTCGTACCGCTGGGCTGGATGCTGCTGTCGTCCCTGAAGGCCACCGGGGAGGTCACCGCGCCGACCCCGAGCCTGTCGTTCGCGCCGACGCTGGAGAACTACCGGCGGCTGTTCAGCGGCGGCAACTCGCTCTGGCCGTACCTGCGCAACAGCGTGGTCGCGGCAGGCGCGTCGGCGCTGCTGGCCACCGCGCTGGGCGCGCTCGCCGGGTACGGCCTGGCCCGCAGCCGGATGCGCGGCAAGCACCACCTGTCGTTCTGGATCATCTCCACCCGGATGGCGCCGATCGCGGCCGTGGTGCTGCCGATCTTCCTGATCTTCCGCTACCTCGGGCTGATCGACACCCTCCCCGGCCTCGTGCTGGCCTATCTCTCCTTCAACCTGCCGTTCGCGATCTGGCTGCTCAGCGCCTTCTTCGCGGAGGTACCGCCGTCCCTGGAGGAGTCCGCGCTGGTCGCCGGGTGCGGCAACTGGCAGGCGTTCCGGCACGTCATCCTGCCGCTGACGCGCCCGGGCCTGGTGACCACCTTCGTGCTGTGCCTGGTGTTCTCCTGGAACGACTACGCCTTCGCCCTGGTCCTCAGCGGACCGCACACCCAGACCCTGCCCATCGCCGCCAGCCAACTGGTCACCCAGACCGGCATCGACTGGGGGCAGCTGACCGCCATCGGGACCGTCGTGGTGATCCCGATGATGCTGGTCGGCCTCGCTGTACGCCGGTGGCTGGTCACCGGCCTGACCATGGGAGCCGTGACCGGAGAATGACCCCTGTTTCTGATACTTCTGACACTTCTGGTCTTCCCGAGACCATGCGGGCCGCCGTGCTCGTCGCGCCGAAGCAGCTGGAGATCCAGCAGCGGCCGGTGCCCAGGCCGGGCCCCGGCCAGGTGCTCGTACGCGTCGAAGCCGTCGGCGTGTGCGGCTCCGACGTGCACTACTACGAGCACGGGCGGATCGGCGACTTCGTCGTCCGCTCCCCCATGGTCCTCGGGCACGAGCCGGGCGGCACGGTCGTCGCCCTCGGGCCCGGCGCCCGGCGGCACACGCCGGGGCAGCCGGTCTCCATCGAGCCGGGCGTGCCGTGCGGCCGCTGCACCCAGTGCCGGCAGGGCCGGTACAACCTCTGCCCGGACGTCTCCTTCTACGCGACACCGCCGGTGGACGGGGCGCTGTGCGAGTACGTCGCCGTGGACGAGGACTTCGCGCATCCGGTGCCCGAGTCGCTGGGCGCGGAGGGCGCGGCCCTGCTCGAACCGCTGTCGGTGGGCGTGTGGGCCTCGCGGAAGGGGCGGATCGCGCCGGGGTCGCGGGTGCTGGTGACGGGGGCCGGGCCGATCGGGCTGGTCGCCCTGCAGAGCGCGCGGGCCTTCGGGGCGAGCGAGGTCGTGGTCACCGATGTGGCGCCGCAGCGGCTCGCCGTCGCCCGCGAGCTGGGCGCCACCGCGACCGTCGACGCGCGGCAGACGCGGCTCGCCGACACCGGGTACGAGCCGGACGTCCTGCTGGAGTGCTCGGGCGCGCCGGCCGCCGCCGAGGAAGGGCTGCGCGCGCTCGGCCGGGCAGGGCGTGCGGTGCTGGTCGGGATGGGCGGGGACACCATCCCGCTGCCGCTCGCGCATGTGCAAAACTTCGAGATCGAGGTCACCGGTACGTTCCGGTACGCCAACACCTGGCCGACGGCCATCTCCCTGGCCGCGTCCGGCGAGGTGGACCTGGGCCGGCTGGTCACGCACCGGTACGGCCTGGAGGACAGCGCGGTGGCGCTCACCGCGGGCGCCGCCGACCCGACCGCGATCAAGGCCCTGGTCCGCCCGCAGACCGGCTGACCGGCTGAGGGCGGCGCGGGGCCTCGCACGAGGGACCGCACGAGGGAAGGAGGCCGGGTGCCCGCCAAAGCCCGGCTGTCGCAGGCAGCCGTCGAGGACCGCCGCCAGGACGTGCTCAAGTACGTCGTCGAGCGGGGCGAGATGCGCATCGACGACCTCGCCGCGCACTTCGGCCTCAGCCTGATGACCATGCACCGCGATCTCGACGATCTCGCGGGGCGTGATCTGCTGCGCAAGGAGCGCGGGCGCGCGGTCGCCTTCCCCGCCCTGACCATGGAGACCGCCACCCGCTTCCGGGAGGGCGCGCACCGCGAGGTGAAGAGCGCGCTGTGTGCCGCCGCTGCCGGGCGGATCCGGCCCGGCAGCACGCTGCTCATCGACGACTCGACCACGCTGTACCCGCTGGCCGGCCTCCTGGCGGAGATCGACGGGCTCACCGTCGTCACCAATTCGGTGGGGCTGGCGCAGCGGCTGACCTCGGCGTCCAGCGGCTCCGGAGCGTCCGGCGCGTCGAGGCGATCCGGTCCGGAGGTGACGCTGCTCGGCGGGCAGTACCACGGCGACTTCAACTCCTGCACGGGACGCGAGGTGACACGGGGGCTCGCGCGGATCCACGCGGATCTGGCGCTGATGTCCGCGACGGCGGTGCACGGCGGCCGGCTGTTCCACCCGCTGCCGGAGTTCGTCGAGGTCAAGGAGGCGATGCTGGGGGCCGCCACGGGCAGCCTGCTGCTCGCCGACCACTCCAAATTCGGCAAGACCGCCACCTACTGCTACGGGAACGCCGCGCTGTACGAGGCGGTGATCACCGACACCGGCACGGCGGCGCGCGAGGTCGCCGCCGTGCGTGAGCTGGGGGTCGAGGTGGAGACGGTGGCGGCGGAGCCGTGCGGCTTGTAGCAAGCCACAATCCGGACCGTGGCGCCGGCCTGCGCAAACGAACAGTAGAATCGGCTCACGTGACTGCAAAGCCCCGCATCCCCAATGTCCTGGCCGGCCGCTACGCCTCCACGGAGCTGGCCGTCCTGTGGTCCCCCGAGTACAAGGTCAAGCTGGAGCGGAAGCTGTGGCTCGCCGTGCTCCGCGCGCAGAAGGACCTCGGCGTTGAGGTGCCCGAGCAGGCCCTCGCCGACTACGAGCGAGTCCTGGACAACGTCGACCTGGCCTCCATCGCCGAGCGCGAGAAGGTCACCCGGCACGACGTGAAGGCCCGGATCGAGGAGTTCAACGCCCTCGCAGGGCACGAGCAGGTCCACAAGGGCATGACCTCCCGCGACCTGACCGAGAACGTCGAGCAGCTCCAGGTCCGCCTCTCGCTGGAACTGATGCGGGACCGCACCGTCGCCGTGCTGGCGCGCCTGGGCAAGCTGTCGGCCGAGTACGCCGAGCTGGTCATGGCCGGCCGCTCGCACAACGTCGCGGCCCAGGCCACCACCCTCGGCAAGCGCTTCGCGACCGGTGCCGACGAGCTGCTCGTCGCCTACGCCCGCCTGGAAGACCTCCTCTCCCGTTACCCGCTCCGCGGCATCAAGGGCCCGGTCGGCACCGCGCAGGACATGCTCGACCTGCTCGGCGGCGACGCCGGCAAGCTCGCCGAGCTGGAGCAGCGCATCGCGGGCCACCTCGGCTTCGCGCAGAACTTCACCTCCGTCGGCCAGGTCTACCCCCGCTCCCTCGACTACGACGTGGTCACCTCCCTGGTGCAGCTGGCCGCCGCGCCCTCCTCGCTCGCCAAGACCATCCGCCTGATGGCCGGCAACGAGCTGGTCACCGAGGGCTTCAAGCCCGGCCAGGTCGGCTCCTCGGCGATGCCGCACAAGATGAACACCCGCTCCTGCGAGCGCGTCAACGGCCTGATGGTCATCCTGCGGGGCTACGCCTCGATGGCCGGCGAGCTCTCCGGCGACCAGTGGAACGAGGGCGACGTGTCCTGCTCCGTGGTGCGCCGCGTCGCGCTGCCGGACTCCTTCTTCGCGCTGGACGGCCTGCTGGAGACCTTCCTGACCGTCCTGGACGAGTTCGGTGCCTTCCCCGCCGTGGTCGCCCGCGAGCTGGACCGCTACCTCCCCTTCCTCGCCACGACGAAGGTCCTCATGGGTGCCGTGCGCGCCGGCGTGGGCCGCGAGGTCGCGCACGAGGCGATCAAGGAGAACGCCGTCGCCGCCGCGCTCGCCATGCGCGAGCAGGGCGCCGAGCGCAACGAGCTGCTGGACAAGCTCGCCGCCGACGAGCGGATCCCGCTGGACCGCGACCAGCTGGCCGAGGCGATGGCCGACAAGCTGTCCTTCACCGGCGCGGCCGCCGACCAGGTGGCGGCCGTGGTCGCGCGCATCGAGGAGATCGCCAAGGCGCACCCCGAGGCCGCGGCCTACACCCCCGGCTCCATCCTCTGATCCGAGGCTCCCCATGCCGCGCTTCACCCCCGAAGAGCTGGAAGCCGCTCGTGACCGCCTCGTCCCCGACGTGGCCGCGAGCGGTCTCCGGGTGCTCTTCTGCGGCATCAACCCGGGCCTGATGTCGGCCGCGACCGGCCACCATTTCGCCCGGCCCGGCAACCGCTTCTGGCCCACGCTGCACGCCGCCGGCTTCACCCCCCGGCGGCTGCTGCCCGCCGAGGAGCAGGAGCTGCTGCGGTACGGCGTCGGCATCACCAACGTCGTGCAGCGGGCCACGGCCCGCGCGGACGAACTGACGCCGGAGGAATTCGCGGAGGGCGGCCGCCAACTGGAGGAGAAGGTGCGCCGGCTGCGGCCCGCGTGGCTGGCGGTCGCCGGGGTCACCGCCTACCGCGCGGCCTTCGGCGACAAGCTCGCCAAGGTCGGGCCGCAGGAGCGGACCATCGGCGGCGCCCGCATCTGGGTGCTCCCCAACCCCAGCGGTCTGAACGCTCACTGGAATCTCACCACCCTGGCGGAGGAGTACGGCCGGCTCCGCGCGGCGGCGTTCGCCGAGGAATAGCGGACCCGGCGCCGCCCGGCCGGACCGCTGCGACCAGCTCGTACGGCAGGCAGGGGCCCGCCCTCCCCAGCGCCGTGGCCACCCAGCTCTCCCCCACTGTCCATGTGTGCAGCGTCGTGGCCAGGGCGCTGAGGTCGGCCAGCGGCGGCCGGACCGGTAACCCCATCGCCGCGCGCTCCAGATGGGGCGTCAGGTCGATGACCTCGGGCTCGCCCCAGCGTAAGGACAGCAGGCCGTTCAGCGCCGTCAGCTCCGCTCTGAACTCCTCCTCCGCCACCCGTTCGTCGGCCGGATCGGCGTCCCAGAACTCCCCGCTCGTGCGGAGCGTGAGGAGCCGGCAGCCGTCGCCCGGCCCGGCGAGCGAGCTGTCGATAGCGGTCACATGGCACGTGAGCTGTGTGGTCGTCATGTCCCCCAGTAAAGCTCCAGGGTCTGACAATTGCCGTCCGGCGGCCGCCCGGGGCTCGCCGCATACCGCCTGACCGGCTACGATCCCGCCAACACGCGAGGCGAGGGAGACGGACGTTGGGGCGGCTCACCGGAGGGGACCCCTCCCTGCTGCGGCGGATCAACTCCGCGGTGGTACTGCACACGCTGCGCGCCGCCGACTCCCCCACTTTGACCCAGTTGGTACAGCTCACCGGCCTGTCCCGGCCCACCGTCGAGGGCGTCGTGGAGGGCCTGATCGAGTCCGGGCTGGTCGTGGAGGCGCCGGCCGAGGAGGGCGCGCGGCGGCAGGGCCGGCCCGCCCGCCGGTTCCGTTTCCGCGCCGAGGCCGGGCACCTGCTGGGCATCGAGATCGGCGCGCACCGGGTCTCGGCGCTGCTGTCCGATCTGAGCGGCCGCGTACTGGGATCGGTCCAGCACGACGTGGACGAATCGGCCGCGGCCGACCGGCGGTTGGCCTGCACCCGGGACACGGTCGCCGACCTGCTGCGGCAGGCGGGCGTGGCCCGCGACTCGCTGCGCGCGGTGGGCGTCGCGGGCCCCGGCATCGTGGAGGCGGACGGCACGGTACGGCTGGGTACCGCGCTGCCGGGCTGGACGGGGCTGCCGCTGGGCGACCGGCTGCGCAAGTCCTTCCGCTGTCCGGTCCTGGTGGAGAACGACGCCAACGCGGCCGCGGTGGCCGAGCACTGGAAGGGCGCGGCGGCCGGCTCGGACGACGTGGTGTTCGTACTGGCGGGGCTGAGTCCGGGCGCGGGTTCGCTGATCGGCGGGCGGCTGCACCGCGGCTTCGGCGGCGCCGCCGGCGAGATCGGCGCGCTGCATCTGCTGGGGCGCGGGGCGACGCCGGAGACGCTGTTGTCGACGACCGGCGAACCGTTGCACCCGCTGGACGAGGCGCAGGTCGCACGGGTGTTCACGCTGGCGCGCGAGGGCGACGCGCGCGCCCGGGACGCGATGCGGCGCTTCATCCAGCGGCTGGTGCACGACGTGGCCGCGCTGGTCCTCGCCCTCGATCCGGAGATCGTCGTGATCGGCGGCTGGGCGGCCGGCCTGGACGGCGTACTGGCCCCGCTGCGCGAGGAGCTGGCGCGCTACTGCCTGCGCCCGCCGCAGGTCGCCCTGTCGGCACTGGGCGAGGCCGCGGTGGCGACCGGCGCCCTGCGCCTCGCCCTCGACCACGTCGAGGAGCAGCTGTTCGCGGTGGAGGGGACGGTCACGGCCCGGCGGTGAGCACCAACAGGCCGCTGAGCTACCGGTGAGCCGTTCAGCCCGTCAGTACCGCCAGGTCGTCGCGGTCCCCGAAGGTGAGGCGGCAGGTGTCGGCGCGGTAGGTGGAGACGGAGACCGCGGTGGTGCGGCCGCCGGTCACATAGCGCGTGGTGACCACCAGTACGGGCGCGCCGGGCAGCCGGTCCAGCTGCTTGGCGTCCTCGGCGCGCGCCGAGCCCAGTTCCACGGCGCGCTCCTCGCCGTCCAGGTCGAGCCGCTGCAGTTCCTGCAGTACGGCGCGGGCGCGGGCCACCGGGCCGGTGGCGGCGGCCGTCGCCAGGCCGGGGACGGACTCGGCCGGTACGTAGAGCAGTTCGGCAGCGACCGGCTGGCCGTTGTCGACCCGCGTGCGCCGCACGATGTGCACGGTGTCGCCCGCGCCCACCCCGAGGGGCTCCGCGACGGCCGCCGGGACCGCGCCGCCGTCCACCGCCGCCGCGTCGACCGGCTGCCAGGCGTCGCCGGGCGCGCCGGGCCAGCTGTGTCCTGAGCGGTCCACGGGCACGCCCATACGGGGCGGCGCAACCGTGGTGCCCACGCCGCGGCGGCGCTGCAGCCTGCCTTCGAGTTCGAGCTGTTCGAGCGCCTGCCGGAGCGTGGCGCGAGCGACCCCGAAGCGGGCCGCGAGGTCCCGCTCGTTCGGCAGCACCTCGCCGACCGCGAACTCCGAGTCGAGCGCGTCAGTGAGCACGGTCTTGAGGTGCCAGTACTTCGGTTCCTGCACCGTGTCGAGCTGCGTGGTCCCCACCCTGTCCTCCGCGTTCGCCGTGTCCCGGGTCCGTCCCCCGGGGGTGCCCCCGGCATCGGCCAGGGGTTTTGAGCGCTTCTTTATTAAAGGTTGTTGAAGTATGCCTGCGACGATATGAGCGACCCCACACTTGGTCAAGACCAATGGGCCATCCGATGCCGTAGCGTGACCGACTCAACACGGTTGGAGACGGCCGGTGGGCGTGCGGGAGCGCGACAGGGCCGGCGGCACACCGGCCGCCGGCCCTGCAGAGGGGCGATCTCAGGCCGCTGCCGGTACCGCCGTCAGCTTGTCCGGGTTGCGGACGACGTAGACCGTCTGGATGCGGCCGTCGGCCACGTCGAGCTGGAACACCGTGTCGACCCGGCCGCCGACCCGCGCCACCAGCGCGAACCCGCCGTTGAGCTCGGCGAAGCCGAACCGCATGTCCGCAGCCGGGTCCTTGGAGACGGCGACCAGGAACCGCCCGACCTTGTCCGCCGTCTCGATGACGCGCAGCGGCGCCTTGGCCTTGCCGCCGCTGTCGCCGACCAGCCGCACGTCCTCGGCGAGCAGGCCGATCAGCCCCTGGAGGTCGTCGCCGGCCGCGGCGGCCAGGAAGCGCTCGGTCAGATCGCGTTGGCGCTCGGGGTTCACCTCGAAGCGCGGCTTGCGCTCCTCCACGTGGCGCCGGGCCCGCCCCGCCAACTGGCGCACCGCGGCCTCGCCCCGCTCCAGTACGGACGCGATCTCCGCGAACGGATAGCCGAACGCCTCGCGCAGTACGAAGACGGCGCGCTCCAGCGGCGAGAGGGACTCCATGACGACGAGGACCGCGAGCGTGACGGACTCGGCGAAGACAGCGCGGTCGGCGCTGTCCGGGACGGCGCCGCCGAAGTCCGTCGCGACGGGCTCGGGGAGCCATGGCCCCACGTACGCCTCGCGCCGGGCCTGCACTTGGCGCAGCCGGTCGATCGCGAGCCGTGTGGTGACCCGCACGAGGTAGGCGCGCGGCTCCCGTACCGCGTCGTGGTCGGCGGCCGACCAGCGCAGCCACGCCTCCTGGACGACGTCCTCGGCATCGGCCACCCGGCCGAGCATGCGGTAGGCCACGCCCTGGAGCACGGGGCGGTGTTCTTCGAAGACATCGGTCGCGGCGTCGGTCAGCACTCCCTCATCCCACCCGTACGCTTGCGCCTTGTCCAGCGGATTCAGCGCGGCCGGGGAATTCGCGTCCGCCCGCTACCCACCGGTAACGATTGCTGACATGGTGTCTCTTGGGCCGCCCCCGCGTTCGGCCCTCCCCCAGCGGCTTCCCCTCCCCCTCGAATCCCCCTCGAAGGAGCCCCCATGACGACCGCAAGGACCGCTCCGACCGCCTCCACGACCAGGACCGCTCCGATCGCCACGGCCTCCTCCCTTCTCGTCTCCCCCGACGACGGCCGGCCGCCGTTCACGGTCGCGTACGAGCGCAAGGGCGCCGGCGAGCCGGTCGTGCTGCTGCACGGCATCGGCCACCACTACCAGGCGTGGGAGCCGGTGTTCAGCGTGCTGGCCGCGTCGCACGACGTGATCGCGCTGGACCTGCCGGGCTTCGGCGCCTCCCCCGCGCTCCCGGATGGTGTGCCGTACGGCCTGGCGTCGGTGGTCCCGCTGCTGACCGACACCTTCGCGGCGCTGGGCGTCGAGCGGCCGCACGTGGTGGGCAACTCCCTCGGCGGGCTGCTGGCGCTGGAACTGGGGCTCACCGGGGCCGTGCGGTCGGTGACGGCGCTGTCGCCGGCCGGCTTCTGGACGGAGGCCGAACGCCGTTACGCCTTCGGAGTCCTGACGGGGATGCGGGCCGGGGCGCGGGCCCTGCCGCCGCCGGTGGTCGAGGTGCTGGCCCGCTCGGCGGCCGGCCGGGCGGCGCTGACCGGCTCGATCTACGCACGCCCCTGGCGCCGTTCACCGGCCGCCGTGGCGGCGGAGACCCGCGCGCTGCGGGAGGCGCCCGGCTTCGCCGCCACGCTCGCCGCGGGGCGCGGCCCCGGCGTGCTGTTCCGCCACGACATACCGGACGTCCCCGTGACCATAGGCTGGGGCACCCGCGACCGGCTGCTCCTGCCCCGCCAGGGAGTGCGGGCCAAGCGCGTGATCCCGGGTGCCCGCCTCGTCCGCCTCCCCGGCTGCGGCCACGTCCCCATGAACGACGACCCGGCCCTGGTCGCCAGGGTCATACTCGACACGGTGGCACCGGCCGGGGTGCGCTGACCCGCAGCGCCCGCTCACTGAACGAGGCACACCGGCGCCGGCGGCGCCGCCTCCACGGCGTCCACGTCCTCGGCAGGCGCCGGCCTCGCCCGCCGCACCACATCCGGTACGAGCGTCGCGATGCCGACCGCCGCCAGCGCCGCGCCCAGCCACAGCGGAGCCCGCAGCCCGAAGGGGCCGATGGCCAGGCCGCCGAGGGACGAGCCGACGATGACGCCGAAGGTGATGAAGGAGGAGTGCACGGTGTTCACCAGCGGGCGGGCGTTGCCGGCCCGCTGGACGCGGGTGACCAGCGCGGGGTTCATGGTCACCCCGACCAGGCCGATGCCCAGCAGGCACAGCACGGCCGGCACCCGGAAGCCGGCCAGCGCGGCGAAGCCGGTGAGGAAGAGCAGGTTCAGGGTCAGGCCGGTCAGCAGGACCGGGAGCGTGTACCGGTCGGCGAGGCGGCCGACGACGAGGTTGCCGAGGACGGTGGCCGCGCCGTACGCGATGAGCAGCAGCGGCACCGTGCCCGCACCGAACCCGGTGATCCCGGTGAGGACGGGATTGAGGTAGCTGAAGGCGGAGAACGTGGCGCCGATGACGAACGTACTGGTGGAGAGCGTCAGCCAGAGCCGGGGGCGCCGGAAGACGGCCAGTTCGGCGCGGAAGTCCACCTTCTCCTCGGCGTGTTCGAGGCGCGGCACGCCGGCCGCGGTGGCGAGCGCGGCGAGTACGGTGAGCCCGGCGACGGCCCAGAACGCCGCGCGCCAGCCGAAGTGCTCGCCGGCCAGGGTGGACAGCGGCAGCCCGAGGAGCGTGCCGAGCATCAGTCCGTTGAGCGCCACGGAGACGGCCCGGCCGCGGACCTCCGGGCGGGTCAGCTGGGCGCACATCGAGATCGCCACACCGAAGAACGCCTGGGAGGCGATGCCGGTGACGATGCGGGCGGCCATCATGACGGCGTAGCCGGAGGCGGTGGCGGCCAGTACGTTGCCCGCCAGGAAGACGGCGAACAGTACGGTCAGCGCGCGCTTCGGGGGGACTTTCAGCAGGGCCACGGTGAGGAACGGGCCACCGAGCGCCATGGCCGCCGCGAAGGCCGTGATGAGGTACCCGATCTGCGGGATGGTCGCGTCCAGCCCGGCCGCCATCTGCGGCATCAGCCCGGCGACCAGGAACTCACTGGTCACCATGGTGAAGATGCCGAGGGCGAGGACGTAGATGGCACGTGGCACGGATGTGCTCCTTGGTGTGCGTCGCTGATTGTTTTGGATCGATCGGTTCAAAATTTGGGCAGCAGAAAACGCGCCCCCGCACCCGCGTACTTCAAGGCAGCAGCGCCGCCACGGCCGTCTCCGCGATGGACTCCAGGACAGCGCGGTCCGCGCCGCCCTGGCCGGAGACCCGCATGCCGCCGATCACCGCGTTGATGAACCGGGCGAGCGCCTCCGCGCTCCGGGTGGCGGCGATCTCGCCGCCGGCCTGCCCGGCTTCCAGTACGGCCCGCAGGGCGCCGAGCCGGCGCGCCGTGTCGTGCTCCAGCATCGCCGCCGCCTCGGCGTCCCGGCCGGCCAGCTCGACCGTGGTGTTGACGGTGAGGCAGCCGGGACTGCGGCCGTCGGCACGATTGCCGAGCTCGTCGTCGATCACCGCGGCGAACAGCGCCCGAATGCGGTCCAGCGGCGCGCGCTCCGGGTCGTCGAGGATGCCCAGCTGACGCATCGTCATGGCGTCGATGTAGCGGGCCAGTGCGCGCGTGAACAGGTCGTGCTTGCTGTGAAAGGTGTTGTAGATACTGCTGCGGCCCAGGCCCGTGGCGGCGCACAGGTCCTGGGTCGAGGTGGCTTCGTAGCCGTTCGCCCAGAAAGTGCGCATCGCGGCGTCCAGGGCCCGTTCCTCGTCGAACATCCTCGGTCGGGCCATGCGAGCACCATATCAGGTTTTGGAACGCCTGGTGCAATACTCAGTGCGCGGGCAATGGCGTGGACCCTGGCCATTGCCCCGCCCGCTTGCGACCATGGGCCGGTTCCGCGTTTCCGTGCCGCGTCACCTGGTTGTTCACTGTGCGTTCGGTTACGGGGCACCGGGCACCGGTACGAACAGGACAGCACAGAACACCGAGCAACGGAGGATCACATGGCGCAGGGAGCGGCAGCAGGCGACAGAGCCTTCGGGCGGCGTTCGGTGCTGCACGGGGCGGCGGCCGCGTCCGCGGCGCTCGCACTGCCGGCGATCGGCTGCGCGGCCCCCGCTCAGGCGCGCACCGGCCGGCCGAGCGCCGACTGGGGCGTCCAGGTGGGTGATGTGACGACCGGCTCGGGGCTGGTGTGGGTACGGTCGGACCGCCCGGCGCGGATGACGGTGGAGACCGCGGCGACCGAGTCGTTCCGCAACGCGCGCACCTGGCACGGCCCCGTGACCGGCGCGGGCACGGACTTCACCGGGGTCACCTCGCTGCACGGCCTGCCGCCCGGCGAGCAGATCCACTACCGGGTCACGCTCGCCGACCCCGACGACCCGCGGCACACCGGCGAGCCGGTGACCGGCACGTTCCGCACGGCGCCCGTGAAGCGCGGCGAGGGCGTGCGGTTCCTGTGGTCCGGTGACCTCGCGGGGCAGGGCTGGGGCATCAACCCCGACCGCGGCGGTTACCGGATCTACGAGGAGATGCGGCGCCGGAACCCGGACTTCTTCCTGTGCAGCGGCGACAACATCTACGCCGACTCGCCGATCCAGGCCAGCGTGACGCTGCCCGACGGGCGGGTCTGGCGGAACGTGACCACCGAGGAGAAGGCGAAGGTCGCCGAGACCCTCGCCGAATTCCGCGGCGCCTTCCGGTACAACCTCCTGGACGACAACCTGCGGCGGTTCAACGCGCAGGTGCCCACGATCACGCAGTGGGACGACCACGAGGTGCACAACAACTGGTATCCGGGGCAGATCCTGGATGACGACCGGTACACGGTGAAGGACGCGGACGTGCTGTCCGCGCGCTCGCTGCGGGCGTTCAGCGAGTACTTCCCGATCCGCACGCTGCGCCCGGACGGGCAGGGGCGGGTGTACCGGGTGGTCAACCACGGGCCGCTGCTGGACGTGTTCGTGCTGGACATGCGGACGTACCGGAACGCCAACTCCGACGGGCGGCAGACGGAGGACGCGCAGGGCATCCTGGGCGCCGAGCAGCTGCGGTGGCTCAAGCGGGAGCTGTCGCGGTCGCGCGCGGTGTGGAAGGTGATCGCGTCCGACATGCCGCTGGGGCTGGTCGTGCCGGACGGCAAGACCCGCTTCGAGGCGGTGGCGCAGGGCGACCCGGGGCAGCCGCTGGGGCGGGAGCTGCAGCTCGCGGAGTTGCTGCGGCACATCAAGCACCGGCGGATCACGGGAACGGTGTGGCTGACGACGGACGTGCACTACACCTCGGCGCAGCACTACGACCCGTCGCGGGCGGCGTTCAAGGACTTCGAGCCCTTCTGGGAGTTCGTCTCCGGGCCGCTGAACGCGGGCGGGTTCCAGGCGCTGAAGCTGGACGGGACGTTCGGGCCCGAGCAGCGGTTCCTCAAGGCGCCGGACCGCGCGAACACCTCGCCGGCCGAGACGCCGCAGTACTTCGGCGAGATCGACATCGACGGCGGGAGCGGGGAGCTGACGGTGCGCCTGCGGCAGGACAGCGGCGAGGTGCTGTTCAGCCAGACCCTGCAACCGGGGCGAGTCGGACAGTAGCGGCGTTCGGCTCGATTGGTTCGATTGGTTCGAAGGTGCCGGGAGGGGCAATTGTCTCCTTTACCTGGCGGACACAGAGCGTTTGTGATCATGCAACACCGGTCGGTGATGCTGGAGTGCATGACTGAGGAAATCCAGCACTGCCATGCCCGCCGTTCGATGTGGCGGCGGGCGGCCGCCCGCCTCGCCGCCGGCCGCCCCCTCGGGTGGTCACGCCGCCACGAACACGCTCCCCCGCCGGGCGATACCGGCGCCGCGGCCTCGTCGGCTCCCGCCCTCGCCGAGGGCGCGGAGCTCCCCGAGACGACGCTGTGGCGCATGCGGACGACCGTACGGGACGAGCCGGGCAGCCTGGCCGCGCTCTGCCAGGCGCTGGCCGCGCACCGGGTGGACATCCTGAGCCTGCAGACCCATCCGCTGTCGGACGGCACGGTGGACGAGTTCCTGCTGCGGGTGCCGGGCACTCCGGAGCGGGGCGTACTGGCGGGCGCGGTGACCGCGGCGGGCGGCCGGGACACCTGGCTGGAACGCGCCGATGCCCATGATCTGGTCGACGCGCCGGCCCGTATGCTGTCCCTGGCCACCCGAACGGCTCTGGACTCCGCGGAACTGCCTCTGGCGTTGCGGCAGTTGCTGGGCCGTTGCACCATCCACTCGGTACCCGCGCGCACGCTGAAGGGCGAGCTGCTGGCCGAACGAGTGCCGGACGACGGCGTACTTGAGGACCACACCATGAAGTTCCGCGACCCGTCCGGGGGTTCCCTCACCATCGAGCGGCCGCAGCTGCCGTTCACCCCCACCGAGTTCGCCCGGGTCCGGGCGCTGGTGGAGCTGGACGCGCGGCTCGGCCAGCGGGTCCCGGAGCGCCGGGACACCCTCACCCTCCCCGAGGGCAGCCCCATCACCGTGCGCCGCGCCGACCCCTCCGACCTGGCGGCCGCCCGGGAGATGCACGACCGCTGCTCGGAGCGGACGCTGTCGCTGCGCTACCACGGGCCGGTGCAGGACGCCGGCCGTTACCTCGACCACCTGCTGAGCCCGCGGCACGGCCGCACGCTGGCCGTGGAGACCGCCTCCGGGCGGCTGGTGGCGCTGGGCCACCTGCTGTGGGACGGCGACGAGACCGAGGTGGCGCTGCTGGTGGAGGACGCGTGGCAGCGCCGCGGCATCGGCGCCGAACTGCTGGAGCGGCTGGTCGGGATGGCCGCCGAGACGGGCTGCGAGAGCGTGTACGCGATCACGCAGGCGTCCAACACCGGGATGGTGGCGGCCATGCGCGGCCTGGGGCTGCCGCTGGACTACCAGGTCGAGGAGGGCACGCTGGTGATCACGGCCCGGCCTGCGGGGCTGCGGCGCCGGCCGGAGCCGCGCGCCGTCGGCCGGTCGCTGCCCGCTCCCGCCGTGCCGGACGCGGCAGCGCGCCGCTGAGGCCGCCCGGACCGCCGAGTGCCGCGTCCAGGTCCTGCCACAGGTCCTCGACGTCCTCCAGGCCCACCGACAGCCGCAGCAGCTGTTCGGAGATGCCGCCGGCCGTGCGGTCGGCGGCTTCGACGACGCGGTGACTGATCGAGGCCGGGTGCTGGAGGAGCGTGTCGACGCTGCCGAGACTGACCGCCGGGGTGATCAGACGCACCCCGGCGGTCACCTCGTGCGGGTCCCCGCGCACCTCGAACGCGACCATCGCGCCGCCGAGCTTCGGGTAGTGCACCCGGGCCACGCCGGGATGGGCGGCGAGCCGCCGGGCCAGCTCCGCCGCGGTGGCGGACGCGGCCCGCATCCGTACGGGAAGGGTGGCCAGCCCGCGCAGCAGCAGGTAGCCGGCGAGCGGGTGCAGCACGCCGCCGGTGGTGAACCGCACCTGCCGCAGCCGCCGCGCGAATTCCTCGTCGCAGGCCACCACGCCACCCAGCACGTCGCCGTGGCCGCCGAGGTACTTGGTCGCGCTGTGCAGTACCAGCCGCGCGCCGGCCTCGGCGGGGCGCTGCAGTACGGGGGTGGCGAAGGTGTTGTCGGCCAGCAGCGGCACGGAGCCGCAGGCGTGCGCGACGGCCGCCAGGTCGGTCTCGGCGAGCGTGGGGTTGGCCGGGCTCTCGACCATGACCAGGCCGGTGTCGGCGCGCAGCGCGTCGGCGATGCCGGCCGGGTCGGTCCAGGTCACCTCGGTACCGAGCAGCCCGCCGGACAGCAGGTGGTCGCTGCAGCCGTACAACGGGCGGACGGCGACGACGTGGCGCAGTCCTTCGGCGTGCCGGACGAGGAGGCAGGCAGTGAGGGCCGCCATGCCGCTGGCGAAGGCGACGGCGGACTCGGTGCCTTCGAGGCGGGCGAGGGCGGTCTCGAAGCGGGCGACGGTGGGGTTGCCGAGCCGGCCGTAGACGGGCGGGCCCTCGAACTCGGCGCCGGTGGCGGCGAAGGCGTCGAGCCGGGCGGCCTCGGCGCGGCTGTCCGCCGAGGGGTACGTGGTGGACAGGTCCAGCGGGGCCGCGTGCAGGCCCTGCGCGGCGAGGTCCTCGCGGCCCGCGTGCACGGCTTCGGTGGCCAGGGCGCGGGGCAGGGGGTCGGGGGCGGTGACGGCGGTGATGGCGCGGTCCGGCCGCGCGGCTGATCGGGTCATGCTCCGATGCTGGTCGGGGCCCCTGACCGGATGGTCAACTTCCGTGTTACGTTCGGTACATGGCCGACTCTGTGCGTCTCGATCCGGTGGATCTGGAGATCTTACGCCTGTTGCAGAACGACGCCCGGACCACGTACCGCGATCTGGCCGCGGCGGTCGGCGTCGCGCCGTCGACCTGTCTGGACCGGGTGACCCGATTGCGCCGCAGCGGCGTGATCCTGGGACACGAACTGCGCCTGGATCCCGCGAAACTCGGCCGCGGGCTGCAGGCGTTGCTGTCCGTGCAGGTGCGGCCGCACCGCCGCGAGTTGGTCGGCCCGTTCGTCGAGCGCATCCGCTCGCTGCCCGAGGCGCTCTCCCTCTTCCACCTCACCGGGCCCGAGGACTATCTCGTCCACGTCGCCGTGCAGGACGCCGCCGACCTCCAGCGGCTGGTCCTGGACGAGTTCACCGCCCGGCGCGAGGTGGCCAGGGTCGAGACCCGGCTGGTCTTCCAGCGCTGGGCGTGCGGCCCGCTGCTGCCGCCGGCGGACGCGGTCGGCTGAGCGGGCCGCGGACTGGCCGCCGCAGCACCGGGACGGGCTGTTACATCACCGAGCCGGGCGGCGCGATGACCAGCCGCAGATGCAGGCGGGCGGCGCGGAGACCGGCGTGGACGGGCAGGCTCGGGCGGAGCAGCACCAGGCTGCCGCCCATGGAGCGCAGTGCGCTCTGCACGCCGAGCAGGGTGTAAAGACCGGCGTTGTCGCAGGAGGTGACGCCGGCGAGGTCCAGCCGGAGGTGCCGCTTGCCGCCCGCCATGACCGCCGCGGTGGCGTCGCACAGTCCTGACACACTGTCACCGTCGAGCACGCCCACCACGGCCAGCTTCGCCAGGGTGGGCGAACCGGCGGGAACCGGCCACCGCTCGATCCGTACGCGCCTGTCGGTCGGGGTCTTCACGAGCATCCCGGCCGCCTCCCTTCCACCCCACTCACCGGCCGCACCGGCTCACGGCCCCCATGATGACGCGGTGAGGGCGCCAGCAGGGCGCGTCGATCGAAACCGACCGAAGAATTTCGTCACGGACCGTGACCGTGGCCGGGGCATGTGCCGGGGCCACGGTCACACAGCGGAGCTACTCGTCCAGCGCGTCCCGTGCCGGAGAGCGTGGACCTCACGCAGGGCCCGCTGATCGAGCCGCTGTCCTGGGCGGTGCACGCCTTCGACGTGCTGCCGCGGGACCTGGGCGCGCACTCGTACGGGCTCGACGACTTCGGCACGGCGCTGGAGACCTTCCGGCAGGGCTCCGGCCGGAAGATCCAGCTCCGCCCTGCCGCCTGACTCCACGGAGCGCCTCAGCGGACCTCGGCGAAGAAGGCACGCATGTCGGCGGCCAGCGCGCCCGGTTCGTCCATGGCGATGAAGTGATGGCCGGCGGGATTGTCCTCCGGCCAGTGGGCGATGCGGTTGTGCCGCTCGGCGAGGCGGCGGATTCCGGGCGGCCCGCTGTAGACGCCGGTCGGCACGGCGGTCTGCCCCTCGGGCCAGGCGAACGGGCCGTCTCCGCTGTTCTCGTACATGAACCACGAGGAGCTGCCGGAGGTACCGGTGAACCAGTACACCGACGCGTTGGTCAGCAGCAGGTCCCGGTCGATGACCTTGTCGGGCTCCGCCGGCCCGGCTCCGCCGAAGTCGTGGAACTTGTGGAGCAGCCAGGCCAGTTGGGCGACGGGAGAATCCTGCCAGCCGTAGGAGAAGGTCTGCGGCGCAGCGCGCAGCAGACCGTGGTGGTCGACGCCCCATGACCACTGCTGCATCCGCGCGTACACCTCCCGCTCGGCCGGGGTGAGTTCGGGCAGATCGGCCTCGGTCGGGATGCCGAGGCCGCTGACGACGTACACGCCGGCGACGTGCTCCGGTGCGGCCTGCGCGACCGCGGGTGCGACGTACGCGCCGAGGTCGCCGCCCTGGGTGCCGTACCGCTCGTATCCCAGGCGGTGCATCAGTGCGGCCCACATGCGCGCCACCCGTCCGACCGACCAGCCGGTGTCCTGCGGCGGCGCGGAGAACCCGAAGCCCGGCACGGAGGGCACCACGACGTGGAAGGCGTGCGCGGGGTCGGCGCCGTGTGCGCGGGGATCGGTGAGCGGCCCGATCAGGTCGGCGAACTCCACGAAGGAGTTGGGCCAGCCGTGCGTGAGGAGCAGCGGCAGGGCATCCGGCTCGGGCGAGCGGACGTGCAGGAAGTGCACATCGTGGCCGTCGATGGCGGTCAGGAACTGCGGGAAGGCGTTCAGCCGGGCTTCCTCCGCGCGCCAGTCGTAGCCCCCGTCCCCCCAGTACTCCGCCAGCTCCTTCAGGTACGTCACGGGCACGCCCCGGCTCCAGCCGTCGCCGGGCAACCGCCGCGGCCAGCGGGTGCCGGCCAGCCGGTCGCGCAGGTCCTCGACGTCGGTCTGCGGGATCTCGATACGGAACGGGCGGACGGCGTCGGCCCCTGCGTCCCTCGTCGTGTCCTTTGTCATGTCCTTTGTCATGCGGCGACCGTAGGAGTCGTTGCGGTCAGCTTGTGTCCTCAAGGGCGACAGGCGGGCGAGCCGACCGCCCGGCGGCCCCTCCGTGACCTACGCCTCATTATGCAACATGTTGCATAACCGGCTCCGCTGGTCTAGAAACGAAGCTCGTCGGCACTGTGCGCGCGAGGAGACTTCGGATGAGCCCGTACCCCCACCTGCTGAGCCCGCTCGACCTGGGGTTCACCACCCTGCCCAACCGGGTCCTGATGGGCTCGATGCACGTCGGCCTGGAGGAGGCGCCGGGCGGGTTCGCGCGGATGGCCGCCTTCTACGCGGAGCGGGCGCGCGGCGGCGTCGGGCTGATCGTGACCGGCGGCGTCTCCCCCAATGAGCAGGGCCGCACGATGGACGGTGGCGCCAAGCTCACCACCGAGGCGGAGGCCGCCGAACACGCGCAGGTGACCGAGGCGGTGCACCGCGCGGGCGGGAAGATCGCCATGCAGATCCTGCACACCGGGCGGTACGCCTTCAGCGAGGACCTGGTGGCGCCCAGCGCGATACAGGCGCCGATCAACCCCTTCACGCCGCGCGCCCTGACCGACGACGAGGTCGAGCAGACCATCGAGGACTACGTACGGGCCGCCGCGCTCGCGCAGCAGGCCGGGTACGACGGCGTGGAGATCATGGGCTCGGAGGGCTACCTCATCAACGAGTTCATCGCGGCGCCCACCAACCAGCGCACCGACCGCTGGGGCGGCTCGTACGAGAACCGCATCCGCTTCCCCGTCGAGATCGTGCGGCGCACCCGCGAGCGGGTCGGCCCGGACTTCATCCTGATCTACCGGCTGTCGATGCTGGACCTGGTGCCCGGCGGCTCGACCTACGACGAGGTCGTACAGCTCGCCAAGGAGGTCGAGGCGGCCGGCGCGACCATCCTCAACACCGGCATCGGCTGGCACGAGGCCCGCATCCCGACCATCGCGACGTCGGTACCGCGTGGCGCGTTCTCCTGGGTGACCGAGAAGGTCATGGGGGCGGTGAAGATCCCGCTGATCACCACCAACCGCATCAACACGCCCGAGGTCGCCGAGCGGCTGCTCGCCGAGGGGCGCGCGGACATGGTGTCGATGGCCCGCCCGTTCCTGGCCGACCCCGACTTCGTCGCCAAGGCGAGCGAGGGCCGCGCCGACGCGATCAACACCTGCATCGGCTGCAACCAGGCGTGCCTGGACCACATCTTCTCCGGGCAGATCACCTCGTGCCTGGTCAACCCGCGGGCCTGCCACGAGACCGAGCTGTCCCTCTCCCCCACCCGGCGCCGCAAGGAGCTGGCGGTGGTCGGCGCGGGCCCGGCGGGCCTGGCGTTCGCGGTCTCCGCGGCCGAGCGCGGCCACGGCGTGACGCTGTTCGACGCCGCCGGTGAGATCGGCGGGCAGCTGAACGTGGCCCGCCGCATCCCGGGCAAGGAGGAGTTCAACGAGACGCTGCGGTACTTCCGTACGCGGCTGGAGGAGCTGAAGGTCGACGTGCGGCTCGGCACGGCCGTGACCGCCGAGAGCCTGGGCGCGGGCGGGTACGACGAGATCGTGGTCGCGGCCGGCGTCACGCCGCGCACGCCGGACATCCCCGGCATCGACCACCCCAGCGTGGTCAGCTACCTCGACGTGCTGAGCGGCCGGGTCGAGGCCGGGCGGACGGTGGCGATCGTCGGCGCCGGCGGCATCGGCTTCGACGTGGCGGAGTTCCTGACGGACGGCGGGGAACAGGCGAGCCTGGACCCGGCGGCGTTCTTCGCGCAGTGGGGCGTGGACACCTCGTACGAGGAGCGTGGCGGGCTCAAGGCGCCGGTGCGGGCCCCCGCGGCGCGCACGGTCCACCTCCTGCAGCGCAAGACCGGCAAGGTCGGCGCGGGGCTGGGCAAGACGACGGGCTGGATCCACCGCACGGAGCTGCGGCACCGCGGCGTGACGATGACGCCGGGCGCCACGTACGAGCGCATCGACGACGAGGGGCTGCACGTCACCGTCGACGGCGAGAAGTCCGTCCTCGCGGCCGACACGATCGTGCTGTGCGCGGGCCAGGAGCCGCGCCGCGAGCTGTACGACGCGCTGCTGGCGGCCGGGCACACCGCGCACGTCATCGGCGGTGCCGACGTGGCCGCGGAGCTGGACGCCAAGCGCGCCATCCTGCAGGGCACGCGACTGGCGGCGGACATCTGAGAGCCGCCTAGGATCGTGGGTACCGGTGGCCGCGTACGGCCGTCGGTACCCGCAAGCCCGGCAGCGCACGACCGCCCTCCAGGAAGGCCGACCGCCATGTCCCTCCCGCACGCGATCCTCACGGCCCTGCTGGAGAAGCCGTCGTCGGGGCTGGAGCTGACGCGGCGGTTCGACCGGTCCATCCGGTACTTCTGGTCCGCCACCCACCAGCAGATCTACCGCGAACTGCGCAAGCTGGAGGAGTCGGGGCTGATCCACGCCCTGCCGCAGACCCAGCCCTCGCGCGGCCAGAAGCGGGACTACGAGGTGCTGCCGGCCGGCCGGGAGGCGCTCACCGCGTGGGTGGCCGAGCGGCAGGACCCGAAGGCCAACCGCGATCCACTGCTGCTGCGGCTGCGCGCCGCCGCGGTCGTCGGCGCGACCGGGCTCACCGAGGAATTCCGCCGCCATCTCGCGCTGCACGAGGCGCAGTTGGCGGAGTACTTGGAGATCGAGACCCGCGACTTCCTCCGCCCCGAGAAGACGGCCCCCGCGGACCGTATGCAGCATCTCGTGCTGCGTGCCGGGATTGCCCAGGAGCGTTTCTGGGTGGAGTGGCTGACGGCGTCCGTCGCCGAATTGGAAACGCTGGAGAGCTGAGGCGAAGCACCGGCCGGCCGACCCGGTGAAAGGGCTTCCCTATCGCGCCCTCGCCGATACCGTCTCGACCGCACCGCCCCTGACCTGCTTGAATCGGGATATGCCTCAGGAGCGACCGGATCTCACGCAGCGACGTCATGTTGACCTCGCGCGCGTTTCCAGCGCTGCCTGTCGCCGTACGGCCTGACGGGGCCGTTTCTCCCGCCCGTCCCTCTTCCGCCTTCTGAGGCGTTGATTCCCGCTTTCTGCCGAGGGTTCACACCGGATTCTTCCGCGCCGTGCTGCGGACATCCGGTGCTCACGCCGTGCGCGCTCGCGCCGGTATGCCCGGAAATGAGGAACTCTTGACCGGTCTCGACGAGCTGTACGCAGCGCTCGCCGCGGACGCCGCACACCTGGAGGCGTCTCGCGAACTCCCTTATAAATCCGTTGAGTTGGTACGCCGCAGCGGCCTCGGCGCACTGCGCGTGCCGGCCCGCCACGGCGGCCGGGGCGGCACCTTCGCCGACCTCTTCCGCATCGTCATCGATCTGGCCGCCGCCGACTCCAACGTCGCGCAGGCGCTGCGCCCGCACTTCGGCTTCGTCGAGCAGCTGATCAGCCAGGGCGGGGACGCCGAGCGGGAGCGGTGGTTCCCCGCGGTGGTGGCAGGCGCGCTGATCGGCAACGCGGCGTCGGAACGCGGTACGGCGCACCCCGGCGACATCGAGACCCGGCTGACCCGCTCCCCCGACGAGGACGACGCGTACCGCCTCAACGGCACGAAGTTCTACAGCACCGGCAGCCTCTTCGCCGACCATGTGCTGGTCACCGCGCTGGACGAGGACGACCAGCGGGTCCGGGTACTGCTGCCGAGCGACCGGGAGGGGCTGCGGCTGCTCGACGACTGGGACAGCATGGGCCAGCGCACCACGGCCAGCGGCACGACCGTCCTGGAGGACGTGCGCGTGCTGCCCGACGAGATCATCATCGAGGGCAACTGGCGGGAGCGGCGCACGCACCTGGCGCCGTACTTCCAGCTGTATCTGGCCGCCGTGCAGACCGGCATCGCGAAGAACGCGCTGAGCGACGCGGTGGCGCACGCCCGCGACAAGGCGCGTGCCGTGCAGCACGCCGGGGTGGCGCGGGCCGTGGAGGATCCGCTGGTCCAGCACGCGGTGGGCGAGATCGCGGCGCTCGCGTACGGGGCCGAGGCGACCGTACTGCGGGCCGCGGCGGCCGTGGACGACGCGCTCGCCGAGACCGGGCCCGACGGCATCGCCGGCACGGAGGAGGCGCTGCACGACGCGGCCGTGCAGGTCGCGCAGGCGCAGGTGGTCGCGGCGCAGGCGTCGCTGCGGGCCGCCGAGCGGCTGTACGACGTGGGCGGTGCCTCCGCGACGCTGCGCGAGCACAATTTCGACCGGCACTGGCGCAACGCCCGCACGCTCTCCAGCCACAACCCGATCCCGCACAAGGCGCGGGTCGCGGGCGACTACCACCTCAACGGGCGGACCCCGCCGCTCAACGGCTTCTTCTGACGCGCCCGATGACGCGCCCGATCTCCTTCCGACGCGCCCGACTCCCTGCATCCCGCTCCGAGGAGCCCCCGCTGTGTACGGCAAAACCCTCATCCGCGCGGCCGCGGCCGCCTGCGCCCTCGCGCTGACCACCACCGCCTGCGGCCCGCAGACCGCGACCACCGCGCTCGGCGCCCGTCCCGCCTCCGGCGGCACCCTCGTGTACGCGACGGACCGCGAGCCGACCTGTCTGGACCCGCACGTCCAGGGCGACATGCCGCAGGCGTACGTCGCCATGCAGGTGCTGGACTCGCTGGTCGCGCTGGACGGGCGGGGCCAGGTGAGGCCCTGGCTCGCGACGTCGTGGCGGGTGTCGCCGGACGGCAAGGACTACACGTTCCGGCTGCGCAAGGACGTGCGGTTCACGGACGGTACGCGCTTCGACGCCGCCGCAGTGAAGGCCAACTTCGATCACATGGTGGATCCTGACACCCAGTCGGGCACGGCGGGCGGCTATCTCCAGCCGTACGAGCGGACGACGGTCGAGGGCCGCTGGACGGCGACCGTGCACCTCAAGCGGGCGTACTCGCCGCTGCTGCACATGCTTGCGCAGGCGTTCCTCGGCATGGAGTCGCCGAAAGCGCTGAAACGCAGCAAGGAGGCGAACTGCGCGGCGCCGGTGGGCACAGGGCCGTTCGTCGTGCGGCGCTGGAACCGCCAGAGCGATGTCGTCCTCGTACGGAACGACCGCTACAACTCGCCGCCGCCGTACGCGAAGCACCGCGGCCCGGCACATGTGCGCAAGGTCGTCTGGCGTTTCATCCCGGAGCCCGCGACGCGGTTCGCCGCGGTGCAGTCGGGCCAGGTCGATGTGATCGACGCGCTGCCGCCCGAGGACCAGCGGCTCGCGCAGCAGGACGAGCGGCTGCGGGTGGTCGTCCGCGACCGGCCCGGCAATCCGACGAACCTGGCGCTGAACACCGCGCGCCCGCCGTTCGACGACCGTCGCGTACGGGAGGCGTTCCTGCGCTCGGCGGATGTGCAGGACGGCCTGAAGAGCGTGTTCTTCGGGCAGTACCGGCGCGCGGGCGGGCCGCTCAGCTATGTCACGCAGGCGTACGACCCCGGGTACGAGAACGCCTGGACCTACGATCCGGCCGCCGCGGGCCGCCTCCTGGACCGGGCCGGCTGGACCGGGCGCGACAGCGCGGGCTACCGCACCCAGCACGGCCGCAGGCTCACCGCCGAGGTGCTGCTCAAGTCCGACATCAGCCCCAATCAACTGGCCCTGATGGAGCAGATCCAGGCGACCGCCAAGGCCGTCGGCTTCGACCTGCGGCTGCTGCGCCTGGACACCGCGACCGTCACGGACCGCTACAACAAGGGCGAGTACGACCTGCGGGACGGCTACTGGAACACCAACACGCCGGACGTGCTGCGCACGATGTTCGGCAGCGAGTACGCCGTCCGCAACGGCATCCACTCCAACTCCTCCTACGTACGCGACCCGAAGCTCGACGGTCTCCTGCGGGCCGCGCTCTCCAGCACCGACGAGGCCGAGCAGCGGCGGCTGTACGCCCGCGCCCAGCGCATCGTCTCGGCCGGCGCCTACCAGCTGACGCTCTATCCGCAGACGACCAGGCTCGCGGCGGGCCGTGCCTCGGCGCGCGGCGCCACGCTCGAACCGGCCCTGTCCCTGCCCTACCTCTACGACGCCTGGGTGGTCTCCCGATGACGCTCCACCGACAGATCGCCGCCCGGGTGGGCGGCGCCGCGCTGGTCCTGTGGGCCGCCGCGACCGTCACCTTCGCCGCCCTGCACCTGGTGCCCGGCGATCCGGTGATGGCGCTGCTGGGCGGCGGCGCGGGCAGCAACCCGACGCCCGAGACGATCGCCGCGACCCGGCACGCGTACGGCCTGGACCAGCCGCTGCCGCTCCAGTACGCACACCACCTCGGCCGCATCCTCACCGGCGACCTGGGCGTGTCCACCTCCCTCAAGGAGAACGTGGACACGGTCATCGCGGGCCAGCTGCCGGACACGATCGAACTGACCGTGACCGCGCTGCTGTTCGCGTGGGTACTGGCCGGGGCCGTGGTGCTGCTGTCGGTCGGCCGCGGGCGGTTCGCCGCGGCGCTGGGGTCGGGCCTGGAGACGGTCTCGGCCGGGCTGCCGCACTTCTGGCTGGGCGTGGTGCTGCTGTACGCCTTCGCGTTCCGGCTCGGCTGGTTCCCGGTCGCGGGCGGTACCGGCTTCGCCGGGCTCGTGCTGCCCGCGCTCACCCTCGCCGTGCCACTCGCGGGCTACCTCGGGCAGGTCACCCGTACCGCCCTGCTCACCGCGCTCGACCAGCCGTTCGTCACCTCGGCCCGGCTGCGCGGCATGAGCGCGGGCGCGGTGAAGGCCCGGCGGGCGCTGCGGCACGCGCTGCTGCCGCCGCTGACGCTGTCCGGCTGGGCGGTCGGCGCGCTCTTCAGCAGCGAGGTCGTCGTCGAGGCGGTGTTCGCGCGGCAGGGCATCGGGCGGGCGCTGCTGAACGCCGTACTCGCCCGTGACCTGCCGCTGACCACCGGCATCGTCCTGCTCATCGCGACGGTGTATGTGCTGGTCAACCTGATCGTCGACCTGGTGCACGCGGCCGTCGACCCCCGTGTCCGCACCTCCGTACGGGAGCTCCCCGCATGACCGCCCTCACCCTCTCGCCCGCCAGGACCCGCGCCCGGCCGTCCCTCCGCCCCGGAGCCGGCGCCGCCGCGCTCTTCCTCGTCCTCGTCGTCCTCGCGGCGATCTCCCCCGGGCTGCTCGCCACGCACGCGCCGGACGCGATCCGGCCCGCAGAATTCTTCCAACCGCCGTCAGCGGCACACTGGTTCGGCACCGACCAGAACGGCCGCGACGTGTACGCCCGCGTGGTCCACGGCGCCCGGCAGTCCCTCCTCATCGGCGTCAGCGCCACCGCGATCTCGCTCGGGCTGGGCACGCTGCTCGGACTGCTCGCCGCGCTCGGCGGGCGAGTGGCTGACTTCGTCGTCGGGCGGGTGCTGGAGGTGCTGTTCTCCTTCCCCGGTCTGCTGCTCGCGCTGCTGTTCATCGCGGTGTTCGGTACCGGCGTCACCACCGCGGCGATCGCGGTCGGCATCGGCGAGGCACCCGGGTACGCCCGGCTGATCCGCGCCCAGGCGTCCGGCGTCGTCCGGTCCGGGTACGTGGAGGCGGCCCACGGTCTGGGCCACCACCCGTTGCGTGTCGTCCGCCGTACCGTCTTCCCCAACGTGCTGCGTCCGCTGGTCGCGCTCGCCACGCTCGGCATCGGCCAGTCCGTGGTGTGGGCGTCCTCGCTCAGCTTTCTCGGGCTCGGCGCGCAGCCGCCCGCCGCCGAGTGGGGCGCGATGCTCGCCGACGGCCGCACCTACCTCCAACTGGCCTGGTGGGCCTCGCTCTTCCCCGGCCTGTTCATCGTCCTGACCACCCTGTCCACCACCGTGCTGGGCCGCCGGCTGCAGGCCCGGCTCGACTCCAGGAGCAGCTGATGAGCGACGTACCGATACTCGACGTCCGCAATCTGAGCGTGCGCTTCGGCGGCCGGCCCGTCGTACGGGACGTGTCCCTCACCGTACGTGCCGGCGAATCCCTCGCGCTCGTCGGCGAATCCGGCTCGGGCAAGAGCGTCACCGCACGCACGCTGGCGGGACTCACCGGCCCCGGCTCTCACGTCGCTGCGGAGCGGCTGGAGTTCGACGGGCAGGACGTACGCGCGTGGCGCGACCGGCGCTGGCGGGCGGTGCGCGGCCGGCGGGTCGGCTTCGTGCTGCAGGACGCGCTGGTCTCGCTCGATCCGTTGCGCCCGGTCGGCAAGGAGATCGAGGACGCGCTGCGGCTGCACGGCTACGGCAGCCGGGCCGCGCGGCGGGCACGCGTGCTGGAGGTGATGCGGGAGGCGGGCATCCCGGAGCCGGAGCTGCGCGCGGGGCAGCGCCCGCACGAGCTGTCCGGCGGGCTGCGGCAGCGCGCGCTGATCGCCTCGGCGCTCGCCCTGGATCCACCGCTGCTGATCGCCGACGAGCCGACCACGGCCCTGGACGCGACCGTACAGGCACAGATCCTGGACCTGTTCGCGTCGGCGGCGGGCCGGGGCCGGGCGCTGTTGTTCATCAGCCACGACCTGGCGGCGGTGGAACGGATCGCGGACCGGGTGGCGGTCATGCGGGACGGCGAGATCGTCGAGCAGGGCCCGGTGGAGTCAGTACTGACGCGCCCTCAGCATCCCTATACACAGCAGCTGTTGGCAGCCCGACCGGGCGCTCGACCAGGCGCCCGGAGCGTCCGGAAGCCGGGGCACGGGGACGTCGTCCTCAAGGCCGACCGGCTGTCCAAGTCCTACCGCGGGCGCCGCGTGGTCACGGACGTCTCCTTCGAGCTGCGGGCCGGGCAGACCCTCGGCATCGTGGGCGAGTCCGGCTCCGGCAAGTCCACCACCGCGCGGATCGCGCTGGGCCTGACAGCGCCGGACGCGGGCAAGGTCACGTTGCACGGCGAGCCGTGGAGCACCGTACGGGAACGCGACCGGCGCGCCCGCAGACCCGGCATCCAGCACGTGCATCAGGATCCGCTCAGCTCCTTCGACCCGCGCTGGACGGTGCGGCGTACCCTCGCCGACGCGGTGCGGGTGGCGGACCCCCACGGCGATCCGGTCGACCGCGTCGAGGAGCTGGCCGCCCAGGTCGGCCTCCCCCTGGACACGCTCGACCGGCACCCCCTCCACCTCTCCGGCGGGCAGCGGCAGCGCGTCGCGATCGCCCGCGCGCTCGCGCCCCGCCCGCGGGTGCTCGTGCTGGACGAACCCGTCTCGGCGCTCGACGTCTCCATCCAGGCGCAGGTCCTGGACCTGCTGACCGATCTGCAGCGGGCACTGGGCGTGGCCTATCTGTTCATCTCCCACGACCTGGGCGTCGTCCGGCAGCTCAGCGACGACGTGCTGGTCATGAAGGACGGCCGGGCCGTCGAGTCCGGCCCCGCCGACGCCCTCTTCCGCGCCCCCCGGCACCCCTACACGCAACGGCTGCTGTCCGCCGCCCTGCCCGCCTTCGACACAGAACTGGCCTCATGATGACCGACCGCCCCGCTCCCCGGCCGCTCCGCTTCAACGCCTTCGCGATGCACTGCGTCTCGCACATCAACCACGGCCAGTGGGTACGCCAGGACACCCGCCAGCTGGACTACGCGGACCTGGACACCTGGGTCGAGCTGGCCCGCATCCTGGAGCGCGGCCGCTTCGACGCCCTCTTCCTCGCCGATGTCGTCGGCCCGTACGAGACCTTCGGGGGCGGCCGCGGGACCGCCGTCCGCGAGGGACTGCAGATTCCGGTGAACGACCCGTCGCTGCTGGCCGCGGCGCTGGCCGGGGCCACCGAGCACCTGGGCCTGGCCTTCACCCAGTCCGTACTGCAGGAGGCCCCGTACGGCTTCGCGCGCCGGCTGAGCACCCTGGACCATCTGACCAAGGGCCGGGTGGCGTGGAACGTCGTCACGTCGTACCTGGAGGGCGCCGGGCGCAACTTCGGGTTCGGCTCGCTGCCCCTGCACGCCGACCGGTACGCCCGCGCGCACGAGTACGTCGACGTGCTGTACCAGCTCCTGGAGGGCAGCTGGGAAGAGGACGCGGTGGTGCGGGACACCGAGCGCCGTATCCACGCCGATCCGGCGAAGATCCACGATGTACGGCACAAGGGCACGTACTACGAAGTGGACGGGCCGCACCTGTCCGAGCCGTCACCGCAGCGCACCCCGCTGCTCTTCCAGGCCGGCTCCTCCGAGGCGGGCCGGGAGTTCGCGGCCACCCACGCCGAGGCCGTCTTCCTCGGCGCGATCTCGCCGGAGGGCGCGAAGGCGCAGGTGGAGGACGTACGGGCGCGAGCGGTGCGGCACGGCCGCGCCCCCGGCGACCTCCTCTTCTTCCAGGGTCTGACGCTGATCGTGGGCAGTACGGAGGCGGAGGCGCGGCGCAAGCGCGCGGAGTACGAGGAGTACGCCAGCTTCGACGGGTTCGCCGCGCACCTGTCGGGCTCGCTGGGCATCGACCTCGCGCAGATCGACTTCGACGAGCCGATCGGCGAGATCGACACGAACGGGGTGAAGGGGTTCGTGCGGGCGCTGATCGAGGGGGCGCCGGACAAGACGTGGACGTTCGGGGAGGCGCTGCGGGCGCGCGCCTGGACCCGGCCGCTGTCCGGCACGCCCGAGCAGCTGGCCGACGCGCTGGAGACCTGGCGGGCCGCCGGCATCGACGGCATCAACCTCAGTTACGTCACCACGCCGGGCAGCTTCGCGGACTTCGCCGACCACCTCGCGCCCGTGCTGCAGGAGCGCGGGCTGCTGAAGCGGGAGTACGCGCCGGGGACGCTGCGGGAGAAGCTGTTCGGGCGGGGTGCCCGGCTGCCGGAGACGCACCCGGCAGCCGGGTACCGGATCAGTCCAGCCCGCCCCGCTTGACCAGCTGTGCGGCGATGACGTTCCGCTGGATCTCGTTGGTGCCCTCGCCGACGATCATCAGCGGGGCGTCGCGGAAGTACCGCTCGACGTCGTACTCCGTGGAGTAGCCGTAACCGCCGTGGATGCGCACGGCGTTGAGGGCGATCTCCATCGCCGTCTCGGAGGCGAAGAGCTTGGCCATGCCGGCTTCCATGTCGACGCGGCGGTCCGCGTCCGCCTCGCGGGCCGCGTGCAGGGTGAGCTGCCGGGCCGCGGTCAGCTTGGTGGCCATGTCGGCGAGGTAGTTGCCGATGGACTGGTGCTTCCAGATGGGCTTGCCGAAGGACTCGCGCTCCTGGGCGTAGGCGAGGGAGTCCTCCAGCGCTGCCCGGCCCACGCCCAGCGCGCGGGCCGCCACCTGGAGGCGGCCGGTCTCCAGGCCCTTCATCATCTGCCCGAAGCCCTTGCCCTCGGTACCGCCGAGCACGGCGTCCGGCGCGGCGCGGTAGCCGTCGAAGGACAGCTCGCAGCTCTCGACGCCCTTGTAGCCGAGCTTGGGCAGGTCGCGGGAGACGGTGAGACCCGGGCCGTGCTCGACGAGGAGGATGGAGATGCCGTGGTGGGCGGGGGTGGCGTCCGGGTCGGTCTTGCAGAGCAGGGCGATCAGCCCGGAGCGGCGGGAGTTGGTGATCCAGGTCTTGGAGCCGTTGACGACGTAGCCCTGGTCGTCCTTGCGGGCGGTGGTGCGCATGGCCTGGAGGTCGGAGCCGCCGCCGGGTTCGGTGAGTGCCATGGTGGCGCGGATCTCGCCGGTGGCCAGCTTCGGGAGGTACCGCCGCTTCTGCTCCTCCGTGCCGAAGAGCAGCAGCAGCTTGGCGACGACGGTGTGGCCGCCCATCGCGCCGGCCAGGCTCATCCAGCCGCGCGCCAGTTCCTCGGTGACCAGGACGTAGCAGGGCGTGGAGACCTTGGTGCCGCCGTACTCCTCGGGGATGGCGAGCCCGTAGATGCCGAGCTCCTTCATCTTCTCGATGAGCGCTTCGGGATAGGTGTTGGCGTGCTCCAGCTCCTGGACGACGGGCTTGACGTCCTTGTTGACGAAGTCGTGCACGGTCTCGACGACGAACCGCTCGTCCTCGGGGAGGGTGTCCAGGGTGCTCATGCGGGGTTCCTTCGAAGAGTCCGGGTCAGATGACGGAGTCGGCACGGAGGGCGGCCAGGTCCTCCGGTGTACGGCCGAGCGCGGTGAGGATCGCGTCGGTGTGTTCGCCGACGGCCGGTACGGGGTCCATGCGGGCGGTGAGTCCGGCGAGGTCGGCGGGCGGGAGGAGGGCCTGCACGGTGGCGCCGGGGACGGCGACCTCGCGCCAGCGGTCCCGGCCTTCCAGGACCGGGTGGTCCAGGAATTCCGCGACGGAGTTGACCCCGGCGTTGGCGACGCCGATCTCCTCCAGGACCTTCATGATGTCCGCGGCGTCGGAGCGGGCGAAGCGCTCGGCGACGATCGCGTTGAGCGCGTCGCGGTGGGCGACGCGCGCCGATCCGGTGGCGAACCGCGGGTCGTCGACGAGTTCGGGCCGACCGAGGAACTCCCGGCACAGCGCCGTCCACTCCCGCTCGTTCTGGATCGAGAAGAGCACGTCCTTGCCGTCCGCCGCGGTGTAGGCGCCGTACGGGGCGATGGTCGCGTGCTGGGTGCCGACGCGCGGCGGCTGGCTGCCGCTGTGCCGGGTGTAGTACGCGGGCTGGCTCATCCACTCCGAGAGCGCTTCGAAGAGCGAGACCTCCACCGGGCGGACGGTCCCGGTGGTGGCGCGGGCGAAGAGGGCGGTGAGGATGCCGCTGTAGGCGTACATCCCGGCGGAGATGTCGGCGACGGACACACCGACCCGGGCGGCCTCGTCGGCGCTGCCGGTGAGCGAGACCAGGCCGGTCTGACACTGGACGAGCAGGTCGTACGCCTTGCGGTCCGCCCACGGGCCGGTGGTGCCGTAGCCGGAGACCGTGCAGGGGATCAGCCGCGGATAGCGGGCGGTGAGCGCGTCGGTGCCGAGGCCGAGGCGGTCGGCGGCACCGGGGGCGAGGTTCTGTACGAACACATCGGCCTCGGCGAGGAGTTGGTGCAGTATTTCCCGGCCGCGCTCGTCCTTGAGGTCCAGGGTGAGGCTTTCCTTGGAGCGGTTCAGCCAGACGAAATAGCTGGAGTGGCCGTGCACGGTGGTGTCGTAGCGGCGGGCGAAGTCGCCGTCACCGGGGCGCTCGATCTTGATGACGCGGGCGCCGAGGTCGGCGAGCTGGCGGGTGGCGAAGGGGGCCGCCACCGCCTGCTCGATGCTGACGACGGTGATGCCTTCAAGGGGGCGCTGCTGGTGCTTGCGTTGCTGATGCTCGCCTTGCTGATTCCCCATCAGGACTCCTTGCCCGTACGGCCGGTGGCGGCGGGGAACGCCGTCCGCATCAGCTCGGCCGCTCCCTCCCACGTGATGCCCGCGAGCAGGTCCGGTACGTCGGGGCCGCAGGCGGCGAACTTGGCCCGCAACTCGCCGTCGGTGGGCGGACGTTGCGGGGAGCCGGGCGGCAGGGCCAGTACCGAGTGCAGGGCCGTGCCGTCGGCGAAGTCGAGGCGGAGGGCGACCTCGCCGTCGAGGAGGGTGGTGGTCTCGCCGGGCCGCCGGTCGACAGTGACCTGCCCGACGAGCTTCTGCGCTGCGGGGCGGCTCACGGCCTCGTCGGTGAAGCTGTCGAAGCCGGGATAGGCGTCGAGGAGCGCGGTGGCAACGGCGTACGGCATGGAGAACTTGCCCTCCAGGCCGGTGCCGGGCCGGTCATGGATGAGGGGGTGGACGGTGCCCGCCGGGGTGGTGACGGTGACGCCCGTGAGCTCTCCGTGCACCTGGTCGCGGATCTCGCGGAGCGCGGCGATCGGGCGCTGCATGGCGTAGCAGCAGGGGTACATCTTGATCGCGAGACCGCCGGGGACGGCCGGGGCCACGGGGAAGTCGGTGGCGGGGGTGCCGCCGACGCGCGTCAGCCAGGCGTCCAGGGCGCGCGGGTCGGCGGTGGCGCCCGCCTGCGCGAGCCGTGCGGCCCGTACGCCGGCGTCCGCGGCGAAGCCGACCTGCAGGGACTTGCTGTGCGTGCCGAACGCCTCCTGGACGCCGCCGGCCGCGGGCACGGCGAGCGCCATGGCGGTGGCGAGCTGCTCAGGGTCGAGCCCGAGGGCGACACCGGCCGCGACGGCGGCGGCCGGGGCGCCCGCGGTGCAGGTCGCGTGCCAGCCGTTGGCGTAGTGGCCCCAGCCGAGCATCGCGCCGAGCCGGGCCATGACGCCGGCGCCCGCGAGGTAGGCGCGCGCGTCGCCGCCGGCGGCGAGCACGGCCGGGACGGTGACCACGGAGATGTGCGTGGTGGTCTCGATGTGCAGATCGTCGAAGTCCAGTACGTGCGCCATGGCCGCCCAGCGGGCCGCGTCCGGGAGCGGGGCGGCGATCGGCTGCAGCGGGTGCGCGCGGGCGGCCAGGGCGACGGCGACGGTGTCGGCCAGCGCGCGCCCTGCGAGCGCCAGGTCGTCGGGGTCTGCCCGGTGGTCGTGGGCCCACTGGGCGAGGGCTCGGGCGGCGGTCATGCGATCCCCTCCGTGGTGCGGCGGCCGTCGGCGGTCCGGCCGACGACTCCTCTGCCGAGGATTTGTACGGCCAAATGATCGCCGTGTCAACGGTGCCGGAGGTGCCCCGCGATTCCCCGCCCACCCTTGAGTACCAGGCCCTTGACGCCGCCGTGAGCCGGGCCACAGAATGCCGACGCCATCCGTCGAGCCGCTTTGTACGGAGCGATGCCGTACATGCCCGCGCTAAATGGCCGCCCGTTTCTGGGACCCCTTTGGAGGTAGGTCAGTGACGACCCCATCCCCCGCCCTCGCCGCGCTGAGCGGGGCACCGATCGGCCGGACGCACCGAAGAGTGCTCCTGATCATCAGCGCGATGTTCCTGTTCGACCTCGCCGACCTGAACACCTTCGCCTTCGCGGCCCCGGCGATCCGCGCCGTGCACGGCTTCACCGTCCAGGACGTGGCCCTGGTGACCGCCATGAGCTTCGCCGGCATGGCGGTCGGCGCCGTCCTCGGCGGCCGCGCCGCCGACCTGCTCGGCCGCCGCCTCGGCATGTCCGCCGCCGTGGCCGTCTTCTCGGCCGCCTCGCTGCTCAACGCCGTGGTCTCCACGCCCGGCCCGATGGCCGCGGCCCGCGCGCTCACCGGCTTCGGCCTCGGCGCGATGACCGCCATCGCGATCTCCTACCTCTCCGAGGTCACCCCGGCCACCCACCGCGGGCGCTTCCAGGCCGTGGCCCTCGGTGTCGGCCTCGTCGGCATCCCGCTGGTCGCCTTCACCGCCCGCGGGATCACCGTCTCGCACCCCACGGCCTGGCGCTGGCTCTTCGTCGCCGGGGCGCTCGGCTTCCTGCTGCTCCCGCTGGTCCTGCGACTGCCGGAGTCGCCGCGCTGGCTGCTCTCCCGGGGCCGGACCTCGGAGGCCGCGGAGGCCGTGCGCCGCTTCGTACCGGACTTCCGCGACGGACAGGAGCAGTCGTCCGAGCCCACCCCCGCCGCTCGGCCCAAGGCCCGCTTCCGCGATCTCTTCGCGCCTGCCCAGCGCCGCAACTCGGTCGTCATCATGATCGTGTGGGTCTTCGCGCTGACCGGCTTCTACGGTTTCCAGTCCTGGGTGCCGACCCTGCTGGCCGACCGCGGCCAGGACTTCGCCCAGTCGATGACCATGTCGGCGATCACCACCATCGGCGCGGTGCCCGGCGCGTTCCTCGCCACCCCGTTCATCGACCGCTTCTCGCGCAAACACCTCGCCGTGGCGCTCGGCCTGGTCGTCGCCGCCGTCGGCATCGGTTACGGGCTGAGCACCAGCACCGGGGCCGTCATGGTCTTCGGCGTACTGGTCGCCGCGCTCAGCCAGGCGTACATCGCCGTCCTGTACTCCTACACGCCCGAGCACTTCCCCACCGCGCTGCGCACCGCGGGCTCCGGCCTCGGCAACGGCGCAGGGCGGGCCGCCAACATCGTCGCTCCCCTGGTCATCGCGGCCGTCTACACGACGCCGCAGCTCGGTTACGTGGGCGTCTTCGCCTTCGTCGCCGGGGCCTGGCTGATCGCCACCCTCACCGTCGCGTTCTTCGGCATCGACACGCGGGACCGGGCGCTGGAGGACCTGCACGGCCGCCCGGCGCAGGAGGATCCGGTACGCCCCGGCTCCCCCAGCCCGGCCGCCACCCGCTGACCCGGCCCACCCCCGACCCGTACAGACAGGAGCCCCCATGTCCGGCGCCCCCGCCGACTTCAGCGTCCTCGAAGAGACCGCCCGCAGCTGGCACCCGGCCGACACCGGCGCCACCGACCCCCTCGACCCCGCCCCGGTCGCCGCGCTCTCCGCCGTACTGGACCTGCCGGAGCCGGTGGCCGCCGCCGGGCAGCCGCTGCCGCCGCTGTGGCACTGGCTGCACTTCCTGACCTGGGCCCGCCAGAGCGAGCTGGGTCCGGACGGGCACCTGCGCGACGGCCACTTCCTGCCGCCGCTGCCCGAGCGGCGCCGGATGTTCGCGGGCGGCCGCCTGGAGGTCCGTACGCCCCTGACCGTCGGCCGGCCCGCCGAGCAGACCAGCCGCGTGGCCAAGGTGCAGGCGAAGCGGGGCCGCACCGGCGGGCTGCTGTTCGTCACCGTACGCACCGAGTTCCGGCAGGACGGCGAGGTGCGGGTGGCCGAGGAGCAGGACATCGTCTACCGCAGCGGCGGCGACGCGCCCGTACCGGACCGGATCGTCCTCGACCCCGGCGCCGAGCCGCACGGCGACGCGCCCTGGCAACTGCCGTGGACCACCGACCCGGCCGTCCTCTTCCGCGTCAGCGCGCTGACCGCCAACGCGCACCGCATCCACTACGACGAGCCCTACGTCACCGGGGTCGAGGGCTACCCGGGCCTGGTCGTGCACGGCCCGCTGCTCGTCCTGCAGATGCTGGAGCTGGTCCGCCGCCGCGCGCCCGAGCGCACCGTCCGCACCCTGTCCTACCGGCTGCGCACCCCGTCGTTCTGCGGCGAGCGGCTGCTGTCCTGCGGCACGCCGTACGAGGACGGCGACGCGTCGGGCGTACGGCTGTCGGTGGCCGGGCCGCGCGCGGCGGAGCACGCCACGGCGGAGGTGACGTTCGCATGACCGGCACCGGGGCACCCTCGTACGCGCAGGCGCTCGCCGCGGCGCGCAGCCTGCTCTTCGTCCCAGGGCATCGCGCCGACCGGTTCGCGAAGGCGGCAGCGGCGGGCGCCGACGGGGTGATCGTGGACCTGGAGGACGCGGTCGCGCCGGACGGGAAGGACGCCGCGCGGGACGACGTGGCCAGGTGGCTGGCGGGCGGCGCGCGGGCCGTGGTGCGGGTCAACGCGCCGGGCACCGAGTGGTTCGAGGCCGATCTCGCGATGGCGGCGGCGCACGGCGCGCCCGTCATGCTGCCCAAGGCCGAGGACCCGGCCGTACTGGAATCGATCGCCTGCCGGACGGGCGGCAGGAGCCCGGTACTGGCGCTGATCGAGACCGCGGCCGGGGTGGAGAACGCCGCCGCGCTGTGCCGCGCCCCGAACCTCCTCCGGGCCGCCTTCGGCAACATCGACCTGGCGGCCGATCTCGGCGTGGACCCCGACGACCACCAGGCGCTGGCGTACGCGCGCTCGCGGGTGGTCTGCGCCTCGGCGGCGGCCGGGCTCGCGCCGCCGCTCGACGGCGTCACCGCCGACCTCTCGGCCGACGGCCCGCTCCCCGCGGACATCGCCCACGCCCGCCGGCTGGGCTTCGCCGGCAAGCTCTGCATCCACCCGCGTCAACTCGACGCCGTACACGAAGGGTTCACTCCGTCGGCGACCGAACGGGACTGGGCGCTGCGGGTACTGGCGGCGGGCGAGGCGGTCACCGTGGTCGACGGGCGGATGGTGGACCGCCCGGTACTGGAGCGGGCCCGTCGCATCCTGGGCGCCGGCGGCGGCTGAGCGGCCGTCCCCGCAGGTGACCCGCCCGTTCCGCGGCCGATAAGCTGGCCGTCCTTTCCTGTCCGGCCTGTCCGGACCGATCCGAACGGCGACGAGGATGTGATGGCGGCCAACAAGCCGGCCCGTGGGCGGTCCGCGTATCAGCAGCTGGCGGACGATCTGCGCACGGACCTCGCGGGCGACCGGTACCCCAAGGGGGTACGGCTGCCGACCGAGGCCGAGCTGGCCGAGACGTACCGGGTCAGCCGCCAGACCGTGCGCCGCGCCTTCCACGACCTGGTCGCCGAGGGCCTGGTGTACCGCGTCCCCGGGCGCGGCACGTTCGCCGCGCCGCGCGACGGCCGGTACGTCCGCAGGTTCGGCTCGGTGGACGACCTGATGGGGCTGTCCCTGGACACCACCATGCAGCTGTCCAGCCCGCTGCGGCGACGCGTGGACATCGACGCGGCCGGACGGCTGCGGCTGGACAGCGACATGGTGCACACCCTCGCCTTCCGCCGGTTCCACGACGACGTGCCGTTCTGCCACACCACGGTATGGCTGCCGCCGGACGTCGGCGAGACGCTGGCGGGCGTCGGCCAGCTCACCGAGACCGGCGCGCGCTCCACGTTCACCATCATCGGCCTGCTGGACGACCGGCTGGACTCGCCGATCACCGAGGCCGAGCAGTCCATCACGGTCGCGCCGGCGCCGGACGCCGTCGCGGAGGAGCTGGCGTGCGCGCCGCACCACCCGCTGCTGCGCATCGACCGCCTCTACACGACCTCCGAGGGCCGCCGCGTCGAGCTGGCCATCAGCTACTTCCTGCCCGAGCAGTACTCCTACCGGGTGCGACTGCGGCGCTGACGCCGTTACGCCCTTACGCCAGCGGTACGTCCAGGATCGCCTTCCGGTGGCTGAACGTGGCGATGGAGTGCGGGCCGTGGTAGGCGCCCATCCCGCTCTCGCCGACGCCGCCGAAGGGCAGGTCGGGGACGCGGAGGTGGGCCATCGGCATACCGAAGCCGAGGCCGCCCGAGGAGGTCTCGGTGGCGAGCCGGCGGCGCGTGGCCTCGTTCTCGGTGAAGCCGTAGAGGGCCAGCGGCTTGTCCCGGTCGTTGATGAACGCGATCGCCTCGTCCAGGTCCGCGACCTCGACGATCGGCAGCACCGGGCCGAAGATCTCCTCCTGCATGACCGGCGCCTGGGGGCTCACGTCGGCCAGTACGGTCGGCGCGAGGTACTTGCGCGCGCGGTCGTGGCCGCCGCCGGTGACGGTGCGGCCGGAGTCGAGCAGGCCGGTCAGCCGGTCGAAGTGGCGGTGGTTGATGATCCGGCCGTACGCGGGCGAGGCCGCCGGGTCGGGTCCGTACAGCTCCTCGACGGCCTCGGCGAGCGCGACTTGGAGGGCCTTGGAGGTCTCCGGGTCGGTCAGGACGTAGTCGGGGGCCACGCACGTCTGGCCGGCGTTCTGGAACTTGGCGCGGGCCAGCCGCTGTGCCGTGCGCGTCACGTCCGCGTCCCGGTCCACGAACGCCGGTGACTTGCCGCCCAGTTCGAGCGTCACCGGCGTGAGGTGCTCGGCGGCGGCGCGCATGACGATCCGGCCGACCGTGCCGTTGCCGGTGTAGAAGATGTGGTCGAAGCGCTGGGCGAGGAGTGCGGTGGTCTCCGGTACGCCGCCCTCGACGACGGCGACCGCGTCGGTGTCCAGGTACTCCGGCAGCAGCCGGGCCAGCAGCGCCGAGGTCGCCGGGGCCAGCTCGCTGGGCTTGGCGACGACGGTGTTGCCCGCCGCGAGCGCGCCCGCGAGCGGGACGAGCAGCAGCTGCGCGGGGTAGTTCCAGGGCGCGATGACCAGGACGACGCCGAGCGGGTCGTACCGGGTGCCCGCCGAGCTGCCGGCGGGGAAGCCCTCGGCGGACAGCGCGACCGGCGTGGGCCGCAGCCACTCCTCCAGGTGCTCCAGGGTGTGGTCGATCTCCCGGATCGGGAAGTCCACCTCGGCGCCGAACGCCTCCGCCTCGCTCTTGCCCAGGTCCGCATGGAGGGCGGCGGCGAGGTCCGCGCGGTGTTCGGTGAGCAGCGTACGGAGCTTCCAGAGCTGCTGCGCTCGCCACTCCAGGGAACGGGTGCGGCCGCCGCGGAAGGTGGCACGCAGCCGGGCGACGAGGTCGGCGGGGGCCTCGGCGGTCCCGGCGGCTGCTGCGGGGGCTTCGGCGGAGGTGGCGGGTGAGCCGGTCATGCGGTGCTCGATTCGTTCAGGGTGGTGCGTGCGATCGACCATGCACAGCGTCGGCGCGGAAGGATTCATTCCGCGCCGGGTCGGAAAAGGGGCCCGGTCAGCCCAGTGCCTTGACCATCTCCGCGGCGAGCGGGCCGGAGGAGGCCGGGTTCTGGCCGGTGACGAGGTTGCGGTCGGTGCGGACGTACGGCGCCCACGGCTCGCCCTCGCGGAAGTCCGTGCCGAGCTCCACCAGGCGATCCTGGAGCAGCCACGGCGCCTTATCGGCGAAGCCGGCCTGCTGCTCCTCGGCGTTGGTGAAGGCGGTGAGGCGGTACCCGGCGAACGGCGAGGCGCCGTCGGGGCCGCGGGTGGCCAGCAGCGCGGCCGGGCCGTGGCAGACGAGGCCCAGCGGCCTGCCCGAGGCCAGCGCGTCGGTCAGTACCCGGCCCGAGTCCTCGTTCGTGGCGAGGTCCTCCATCGGGCCGTGGCCGCCGGGGTAGAAGACGGCCGCGTAGCCGGCCACGTCGACCTGCTCCAGCTTGACCGGGCTGCGCAGCGGGTCCATCGACTGGAGCGCGGCGGCGACCGCGTCCGCGCCCTCCTGGCCGCCGTTGACCTCCGGGGCCAGGCTGGCCGGGTCCAGTGTGGGCAGCACGCCGCCGGGCGTGGCGACCACGACCTCGTGGCCGGCCTCGGTGAACGCCCGGTACGGGGCCACCACCTCTTCGCCCCAGAAGCCGGTGGGGTGCCGGGTGCCGTCGGCCAGCGTCCAGTGGTCGGCGCCGGTCAGCACGAAAAGGATCTTCGCCATGTCGGTCCTCCGGGTCCTTCGGTTCCTTCGGTTCCGCGCGGTTCACGTGGTGCCCCTGAACGTAACGGCTGTACGCGGCGGAGGCGGCCTACCGCGCCGGGGCCCGCATTCCCGGCGTGCCGCGCGCTATGCCTTCTCCAGCCGGTCGGGGTGCGGCGCGGGCGCGGCGTCCGCCGGGGGCGGGGCGAGCGGCTCGGTCACGGGTTCGGGAAGCGCGGGCCGGTTCCCCGCCTCCCGGGCCGGTTTCCGGTCCGTGCCGCCCTCCGCCTCCCGGTCCATCTCCCGCCACTCGTGGCGCAGCCCCGCCAGGTTGGTGGCGAGGAAGTACGCCGCGCCGCTCACCGCGAGGACCGGTACCAGCCCCGCCCAGACCACCGCCGCGCCGGCCAGCAGGCCGCCGAGCGGGATGCCCGCCCAGGCCAGCGAGTCGCCCAGCGCACCGACCCGGCCGAGGAGGCGGCGCGGTATCCGCTCCCAGATGACCGCGCCCAGGATCGGGTTGAGGAAGCCGGAACCGAAGCCGGAGAGCGCGTACACCGTCACCACCGCCCACACCGGTACGTCCACCGCCAGGATCACGAACTGGGGCGCGCCGGCGATCAGGAAGCCGGCGAAGAAGACCAGCCGGCGGCGCATCCGGTGCGCGACGACCGCGGCGACCAGGCTGCCGGCCACCGCCGTGAGGCCCGCCGCGCTCACCGTCAGGCCGATCGCGGACGGCCCGTGGCCGGACTCCTTGGCCCAGATCGGCATCAGCACGGAGTTGCGGGCCGCGTCGAGAAAGTTGGTGAAGCCGACGGTGCAGATGATGATGAGCAGCAGCGGCTGGCCGCGCAGGTAGGAGAAGCCCTCGGCGAACCGGCGCCAGTACCCCGCTTCGGCTCCGGCGGCGTCCCCGCCGTGCGCCGTGCCCGTACCGTCGTCCGCGCCGCCCATCCCGCGCGGCAGTGCCAGGCCGACGAGGACCGATCCGAGGGCGAAGGTCGCCGCGTTGACGAGCAGGCCGGCCAGCGGCCCGAGTACGGCGACCACTACGCCGCCCACGCCGGGGCCCACCGTGGCGGCCAGCCGCTCGACCACGCCGAGCAGGCCGGTGGCCCGCTCGATGGGCATCGCCGAGCGGGCAGCGGCCTCCGGGATCATGACCTCTTTGGCCAGGTCGCCGGGGCCGCGGGCGCCGCCGATCACCGCGACCATGACGAGCAGCAGCCAGAAGTCCAGCAGGCCCAGGGCGTGCAGCGCCGGCACCGCGGCGACCACCCCCGCGCTGACCACGTCCGCCGTCCAGGAGATCACCCGGGCTCCCGCCCGGTCGACCAGCGGCCCGGTCAGCGCCTTGATCAGGACGTACGGCGCCATCTCGCAGAACGCGACCAGGCCGGTCTGTGCCGCGCTGCCGGTGGTGACCAGGACGAACCAGGGCAGCGCGATCGCCGACACCCGCGTGCCGGCCTGGGAGACGGCGGCCGCCGCCAGCAGCCCGGCCAGCGGTCGCATTCGCGTCCGGCCGGCCGACCATCTGCCGCTGCGGCCGCCTCCGGTCCGTCTGCTCCCGTCGGCCCGCTCCCCCATGGGTCCGCTCACGCCGCCCGCCCCCGTTCCGTCCGCGCGCCGTCGCGCGCCCGCGCCAGTACCTGTGGATGTATTTCGTTCCTATACCGCCCGATGTGCTCGCGCGGCAGTGCTCGCTCCCCGCGTAATCCGTCGCGCGGGCGGTACGGCAGACTCCCTCCATGACCGAACTTCAGCCCGAACCCACAGCGCCCGCCGACCTGCCGGCCCCGATGCGCGTCCGCACCGGCGGCGAACGCGAAGTACTGGAAGCGTTCCTGGACTTCCACCGCTCGACGCTCCGGGGGAAGGTGCGCGGCCTGGCCGACGCCGCGGCGCGCCGCCGGCTCGTCCCTTCGGAGACCACCCTCGCGGGGCTGGTCAAGCACCTGACCGTGGTGGAGCGGGCCTGGTTCCCCGACCTGCTGTCGGGTCCGGCGTCGCCCGCGGGGGACGCGAAAGCGCCGGGTGAGCACGACGGCGGCTGGGAGCTGGAGCCCGAGGAGTCGCTCGACGGGCTGCTGGCGGCGTACGACGCGGCGTGCGCGGAGTCGCGCGCGGTGGCCGCCTCGTTCCCCCTGGACCACGTCGTGCCCCATCCGCAGATCGGCGAGATCTCCCTGCGCTGGGTCTATGTCCACCTCATCGAGGAGACCGCCCGGCACGTCGGCCACGCCGACATCCTCCGCGAGCAGACGGACGGCGCGACGGGCGTCATGGCATAAGTACTGGCTCAGGCGGGGCAGCACCGGATGTCCGGTAGCCTGAAATTGCTTGCATAGCCCACATACGTACGTGCCGTACGGGCGGCGCGCCGGTACGGACACGCGCCGTACGGGACGCCGCCCGCGTCCCGACCGGAGTTCTCCCATGCGCCTGCTGCTGATCCGTCACGGTCAGACCCCGTCCAACGTCGGCCACCTGCTGGACACCACAGCGCCGGGGCCCGGTCTGACCGAGCTGGGCGAGCAGCAGGCGGCCGCGCTCCCGGAGCGGCTGGCCGACGAGAAGATCGACGCGCTCTACGCCTCCACCCTCGTGCGCACGCAGCTGACCGCGGCACCGCTCGCCGAGACCCGCGGCCTGGACGTGGTGATCCGCGACGGCGTCCGCGAGATCGCCGCGGGCGAGCTGGAGATGCGCGGCGACGCGGCCTCGAACGACCAGTACCAGCGCGTGGCGTTCTCCTGGCCTGCGGGCAAGCCGGAGCTGCGGATGCCGGGCGGCGAGAACGGCGTGGAGATGCTGGCGCGTTACGACGCGGTGATCGAGGAGATCGCCGCTTCCGGCGCCGAGACGGCCGCCGTGGTGAGCCACGGCGCGGCGATCCGTACCTGGTCGGCGGCGCGCGCCCACAATCTGGACGCCGACTTCGCCATCGCCCACCCCCTCCCCAACACCGCGGTCGTCACCCTGGAGGGCTCCCCCACCACCGGCTGGACGGCCCTCACCTGGTCGGACATCGACATCCCGGCGACGACCAGCCCCGACCTGGCTGGCTGAGCCTCGACCGCGCCCGACCAAACGGGCACAGTCAGGAATATGCCGACGGAACATACTCATGGCCGGAAATCATCTTCCCAGCTCCGGCCGGGCGGGGTCCGATACTGCGCATGCCCTGTGTGTCTGTGCGGTCGCGTGCGATGCCTGTAGCACGCAGGGTGCAGCCGGTCACCCTAGTGAAAAGTGAATGCCATGCACCAGCGTCCCGATGTCGATGCCGCGCTCACCCGCCTGCAGGGCGCCACGGACGCCGTGCAGCGTGAGCTGTGGGCCCTGCCGCAGGTGCTGCACGACGGTGAGGCCGTCGAGCTCCTCGCCGTGGGGGCATGCGACGGCACCGACGGCATCTTGGCGGTCACTACGTCGCGAGCCTTCTTCCTGAGCGAGACCACGGGCAGCCGACTGCTGCGTGACCTGCCGTACCAAGCTCTGATGGGACTCCGCTGGGAACCGGGGATGATGCGGGGCGGCTTGCACATCGACGTGTGGTCGGCGCCTCCGGTGACCGTCACGGGCATCGACCGACGGGACGGCGACGAAGTCGCGGCACGGTTACGCCAGTGGGTGGAGCACGTACGCGGCGGCGGGCCGACTGCCGCTGCATCGCCCGTCCAGACTCCGGCTCGGCCGGCCCCAGCCCCGTCGGCACCCCCGCCCGCGCAGCCGGGTTCCGGGCACTCCGTGGGCGGCGTCTTCGGGCGCCGTCGCCGCCAAGCTGAATCCGATGCCGCGCGGCTGACCGAGCAACTGGCCGGCATGCAGGCAGGTGCCGCCGCACTGCATGCGGACAACGAAGTCCTGCGACAACAACTTGCGCAGGTGATGGGCCTGGATTCGGCACAGATCCTTGCGGAACAGCAGCGGTTGCGACGTGCGCACGAAGGACTTCTGGACGACATCGCACGGTCGGAAGCGGTACTGGACTCCAAGATCGAAGCGGCTGCCGACAGGGCGGAGGCCGAGCTCACCGGAGCTCGGCAGCGACAGGCCGAGCTGGCGCGTGACATCGCCGCGGCGGAGGCCCGGCTCACACAACTCCGGCAGTCGGTCGTCGAGACCGAGGAGAACGCATTGCTGCAGGAGGCCGGGATCTACGAGTTCCGGCACCGGCTCGCGGATGCCGTGGCATACAAGGCCGAACTGACTTCGCTCAAGGACCGCTACAAGATTCTGGCGAAGAACGGCAATGCCGTGCTGGGGTCGGTGAACTGGCAGGTCAACGGCTCACTGCAGGCCGGGCGCAAGATGGTGAAGGATTTCTCCACACTCATGCTGCGCGCCTACAACGCGGAGGCGGATGCGGCTGTACGCACCATGCGACCGCATCGGCTCACCGCTGCCGTCGACCGGCTGGACAAGTCCCGGGCCGCCATTGCCCGGCTGGGCGCCACCATGCAGATCCGGGTAACGGACGAGTACCACGGCCTGCGTGTACGCGAATTGGAGCTGACGGCCGACCACCTGGAGCAGCAGGAACGAGAGAAGGAGCACCGGCGGGAACTGCGCGAGGCGCAGCGCGAGGAAGAGAAGCTGCAGCGCGAGATCCAGCGGGAGCGGGAACGACTGGAGAAGGAGCGCCGCCACTACGAGAGTGCGCTTGCGCGGCTGCGCGCCTCGACAGGGGTGGCCGACGCCACCTCCATCGCAGAGCTGGAGGCCAGGCTGGCCGAGGTCGACGCCGCCACCGAGGCGGTCGACCACCGGGAAGCCAATGTCCGGGCGGGCTATGTGTACGTGATCTCCAACGTCGGTGCGTTCGGTGACCGGACGGTCAAGATCGGCCTGACCCGCCGACTGGATCCGATGGACCGGGTCAACGAGCTCGGCGACGCGTCCGTGCCGTTCCGGTTCGATGTCCATGCGCTGATCTTCAGTGAGGACGCGGTGGGGCTGGAGCGGCGGCTCCACCAGGAGTTTGAGGATCGTCGCGTGAACCGCGTGAACACCCGCAGGGAATTCTTCCGGGTGCGACCTACGGAGGTACGGGAGGCACTCGGGCGGCTGGCGGGGCAGCACCTGCTGGAGTTCCGCGAGGAGGCGGAAGCCCTGGAGTGGCGCGCGAGCGGGACGCCCTGAGCGCCGCCGCCGGACACGGCCCGTGAAACCCACCCGTCAGTCGAACAGGCTGCTGAACACCCACAGCACCAGTGCCCAGCTTCCGATGAGGGCCGCGGCGCCGAGGAGGAAGGCGACCCACGCGGAGGGGGGCAGGCGTTCCGGGAGGACCGGCTTCGGAGGGACGACCGGGCAGCACTTCGAGCAGTGCGGTCGCACGGTGACGGCCATGGCGCACACACTCCTGCGGACCGAAGTGCCGCACAAGGGGCGCGACCGGCATCTACGGCGCTTGTAGGCACACTCCGGGGCAGATTGCGCTACGACGGGGCCCGATTGGGCGGTTTCAACGATAAATCACCCATTTGCGGCTTTGCCGGGCTTGATACGGGCTGTGAGGCTGGAAGAACTCATGGTGACCGTCCCCACCACCCAGGAGAGAACCCCCATGGTCCTGTCCATCTCCGGCGTTGTCCTGCTCGGCGTCATCATGTTCCTGTTCTTCCGCAAGGACGGATTGAAGGTCTCCCACGCCGTCGTCTGCGCGCTGTTCGGCTTCTACCTCGCGGGCACCGCCATCGCCCCGGGCATCAAGGCCGGCGGCGCGAGCCTCGCGGGCCTGCTCAAGGGGCTCTCGCTCTGAGAGTCCCGCCGAGTCGTCACGCTTCCCCAGGAGACCTTCCGTGCCCCGGCGTCCACTGCCCAGCATCCTGAGCAACACCGCTCCCCTCGCCCGCGGCCGCGACTTCGCGCGGACCGCGGCCGACAGCGCCTCCGACGTGTTCCACCCGCTGCTCGTCATCGGCCGCGGCCTGCGCCGACTGCTCTCGGCCGGCCGGCAGCGGTGGTCGGCGACGCCGCAGGAGCGCCGCGGCCCGCTGCTGGCCACGACGGCCGTGTGCCTGGCGTCGCTGGCGCTCGTGCCGTACGGACCGCTGCTCGGCCTCATCTCGGTGATGGCGGCGGCGGCCTGGGCGGGCCGGGAGCGGACGCCCGCCGACGCCGGGCCGACCGAGGCCGAGACCGGCCGGCTGCGCGCCCTGTACGAGGCGCTGGTGCCGTACTTGAGCTTCGAGGGCGACCCGAACCCGCTGTACGTCCACGACGGCGACTGGGCCACCGCCTTCCCCGAGTACGAGTTCGACGAGGACGGGCGGCTCGCACGGCTGCGCCTGAAGTACCCGGTGTACTTCACCGATGCCGAGCCCCAGTCCCGGGCCCGCATCGAACAGGTGCTGCTCGCCAAGTCGGGGCGCGGCCGGGAGTACCACTTCGCGTGGGACCAGGAGGGCAACCAGCTCGTCCTGACCGTGCTGCCCGCGCTGCCGACCGACATCGCGGCCCAGCGGTTCGTGACCACACCGGGCGAGACCGTGCTCGGCTTCACCGACGCGGGCGCGGTCCAGCGCACCGTACCGGTGGCGGGCGCGGCCGAGGAGGCGGAGCCGCGGGACGTGCCGCCGGTGGTCTGGCGGACCGGGCCGCGCTCCACCGAGTCGCACCTGCTGGCCCTCGGCCGCCCCGGGAGCGGCACCACGACCCTGCTGCGGTCCGTCGCCCTGCAGGCGCTCTGCCACGGCGATGTGCTGGTGATCGACGGCAGCGGGACCGGCGAATTCGCCTTCCTGCTGGGGCGGCCCGGCGTGCTCGGCGTGGAGTGCGGGCTGACCAGCGCGCTGGCCACGCTGGAGTGGGCGGCGCACGAGACGGAGCGGCGGCTGATCGCCGCGAACCGCGCGCGGCAGGCCGGGCTGCCGGTCCCCGACGACATCCGGCAGCCGCTGTGGGTCCTCGTCGACCGGCCGAGCGCGCTGACCCACCTCGCCGCCGCCGAGGGCCGCGAGGACCCGCAGCGCCTCCTCCAGGTGCCGCTGCGCCACGGGCGCGCGGCGAGCGTCACCGTGGCCGTCGCCGACCAGTTCGAGAGTGCGGAGCTGCTGAGCGAGCCGGTACGCGCCCACACCCGGGCGCGCGTCGTGCTCGGGCCCGCCGGCCCGGAGGACGTGCGCGCCGTCCTGGGCGCGCCACCGGAGACCACGCCCGCCGACCAGGTCCCGCCGGGGCGCGGCTACGCCCGGCTCGGCTCGGGCCCGGTCCTCCGTCTCCAAGTGCCCGCCACGCCCGACCCGTTCGACGACGCGACGAGCGAGTACCACCGGCAGGCGGTACTGGCGCTGCTGCCGGAGCGCACGGCGCTCGGCTCCGTGCCCGCGGCCGCCGCCCCGCCCGCCGACAACGCGGACTTCGGGTACCGGGCCGGCACCGCCTCGGGGGCGGTGTGACCGACCGCCCTCACGGGCCTCTGTTCTCCGGGCGGCCACCGGTGACGCGCTCTGCCGGCGGCCGCCCGGATCCTTCTTCCGGGACCGGTGTCAGGCCTGGCAGTCCGTGTCAGGCCTGACAGGCCACGAACAAGTGCAGCTGTCAGGCCACGAACGAGTGCAGTGTGTCGCTGTCCTGGGACCGGCCCGTGGCGATGAGGTGGGCGGCGCCTGCCAGCCGGGAGGCGGCCTGGTCGGCGACCGCGCCGCTGACCGTGAACGGGAGCCGCACGAAGCCCTCGAAGGCGCCGTCCACGCCGAAGCGCGGCCCCGACGGCACCCGTACGCCCAGCCGCTCCCCCGCCTCCGCGATGCGCGAGCCGGACAGGCCACCCGTGCGCGCCCAGAGGGTGAGGCCGCCGCTGGGGACGCTGAACTCCCAGTCGGGCAGGTGGCGTCGGACCGCGTCGACGATCGCGTCCCTGTTCTCGCGCGCCTGTTCCCGCCGGATGGCGACCGCCTCTTCCCAACCGCCGCCGTCCAGCAGCGTGGTGATGGCGAGCTGTTCGAGGACCGGGGAGCCGAGGTCGGCGTAGGCGCGGGCGGCGACCAGGCTGCGGATGATGTCCGGGGCCGCACGCACCCAACCGATGCGCATACCGGCCCAGAACGCCTTGCTCGCCGAACCCACGGTGATCACCGAGCTGCCCGACGGGTCGAACGAGCAGACCGAGGGCGGCACTTCGACACCCGGGTCGAGACACAGCTCGGCCATCGTCTCGTCGACGACCAGGACCGTACCGGCCGAGCGGGCCGCCGCGACCAGTCCGCGCCGCTGCTCCTCCGTGGCGAGCGAGCCGGTGGGATTGTGGAAGTCGGCGACGACGTACGCCATACGGGGCGCGGCGTCCCGCATCACCTGGCGCCAGGCCGGGATGTCCCAGCCGCCGAGCCGCTCGGCCAGCGCCACCGGGACGAGCCGGGCCCCGGCGTCCCGCATCAGCTGCAGGATGTTCGCGTACGAGGGCGAGTCGACGGCCACCCGCTCCCCGGGCCGGGTGATCAGGCGGCAGATCGCGGCCACCGCGCCCATCGCGCCCGTGGTCACCATGATCTGCTCGGGCATGGTGGGGATGCCGCGGGCCGTGTAGCGGTCGGCGAGGGCCTGGCGCAGCGCGGGCAGCCCGGCCGGGTAGTCGCCGTGCGTGTGGGCGTACAGGGGCAGGTCCGCCATGACGCCCTGCACGGAGCGGGTGAGCCAGGGCTCGGGCGCGGGCAGCGCCGCGCAGCCCAGGTCGATCATCGAGCCGGCGGCCTCCGGGGGCAGCGGCTCCAGGCCCCGGGTGGGCAGCGGGTTGCCGGCCGGCACGGCCGTCCAGCTGCCCGAGCCGCGCCGGGACTCCAGGAAGCCCTCGGCGCGCAGCGCTTCGTAGGCGGCGGCGACGGTGGTCCTGCTGACCGACAGCGCGGCGGCCAGCTCGCGCTCGGCGGGCAGCCGGGCGGCCACCGGGACCCGCCCTTCGAGCACTAGAAGGCGGACGCCGTCGGCGAGGGTCCGGTACGCGGGGATGCGACGGCCGCCGACCGCCGCCGAGGCAGCGCGGTCGTCCTGCGACCGCACCAGGCGGGCGAGTTGGGCCGCACCCACCGCTGAAGTCCACTGCGCCATCTCGACCAGTCCACCTTTCCGCGATTGGCCATGGAACCCGGCCGCCAGCCCGCCACAGGCTGACCTCGTACAGTCCAATTCTGCCAGGAGGGGAAAGCATTGTCTGCAAAGGGGTCAGCAAAGGGGTCCACGGAGGAACCCGCTGAGGGGTCCGCGAAAGAGCGCCATCTGCCGCGCCGACTGATCCAGCTCTACGTGGGTCTCGTGCTGTACGGCGTGAGCATGGGGCTGATGGTACGCGCGGACCTCGGCCTGGAGCCGTGGAGCGTGCTGAACCAGGGCATCGCGGAACACACCGGCCTGACGATCGGCACGGTCACGATCGTCTCCGGCGCGCTGATCCTGCTGCTGTGGATCCCGCTGCGGCAGCGCGTGGGCCTGGGCACGGTCTCGAACGTCATCGTGCTGGGCCTGGTGATGGACGCGACGATGGCCCTGGTGCCCGCGTCCCCGTCGTTCTGGGTGCGCGTCCCGATGCTGGCCGGTGCGGTCGCCCTCAATGGCGCGGCGACCGGCCTGTACATCTCCGCGCGCTTCGGCCCGGGGCCGCGGGACGGGCTGATGACCGGGCTGCATCTGCGCACCGGCCGTCCCATCCGTCTCGTCCGTACCTGCATCGAGATCACCGTACTGGCCGCGGGCTTCGCGCTCGGCGGCTCGGTCGGCGTGGGCACGGTCGTGTACGCGCTGGCCATCGGGCCGATGGCGCAGTTCTTCCTGCGGCTCTTCGCGATCAAGGGACTGGACGAGGCGTCCCGGGTGGTCACCGGGAAGTCCGCACCGGTCGCCGGGACGTCCGCGCCGGTCGCCGGGGCGTCCGCACCACAGGAGCAGTCGGCGGCGGCACCGGAGGCGGTCGCGGGCTGCGACTCCTGAGCAGCGCCGGCCCTCGGGGCCCGGGGCCGCCGCACCTCTAGGGCCAGCGCCGCACCTCTGGGGGCCGGACCCCGCTCCCCCGCCATACGGAGCGCCCGCCATACTGCCCGCGTGACCGTCCTGCGCCCGCGCCCCCGCCACCCGTACCTCGACCACCCGGCGCCGCTCGCCTTCGCCCACCGGGGCGGGGCTGCGGACGGCCTGGAGAACACCGCGCTCGCCTTCCGCCGCGCCGTCGAGCGCGGCTACCGCTATCTGGAGACCGATGTGCACGCCACGTCGGACGGCCGCCTGGTGGCGTTCCACGACGCCACCCTGGACCGGGTCACCGACGGCAGCGGCCGCATCGGGGCGCTGCCCTGGCGGGCCGTGCGGCAGGCCAGGGTGGCGGGCCGGGAGCCGCTGCCGCTCTTCGAGGAACTTCTGGAGGAGTTCCCGGAGGCCCGCTGGAACGTGGACGTGAAGGCCGAGGCGGCGCTGCGCCCGTTGCTGGCGCTGCTGCGCCGTACGGGCGCGTGGGACCGGGTGTGCGTCGGTTCGTTCTCCGAGGCGCGGGCCGGGCGGGCGCAGCAGCTCGCGGGCGGCCGGCTGGCCACCTCACTGGGCACCCGCGGGGTGGCGGGGCTGCGGCTGCGCTCCTACGGGCGGAGCCTGCCGCTGGACCGGTTGCTGGGCGCAGCGGTACGGCGCAGCGCGGTGTGCGTACAGGTACCGGAGCGGCACGCGGGCCTACGGGTGGTGGACCGGCTCTTCCTGCGGGCGGCCCGGCAACTGGGCCTCCAGGTGCATGTCTGGACCGTGAACGACGCCGCGCGGATGGCCGATCTCCTGGATCTAGGTGTAGATGGCATCATGACCGATCACATAGACACGCTGCGGGATGTGCTGACCGCGCGGGGCGCCTGGACCTGACCTGACCACGGGCGCCGTACCGCGACCGCTCCCGCCGCCGTGACGGGGAGCGCGAGGGGGAACCTGTGGGTGTCGACATCGCCGTGGAAGCGGCCGAGCCGAGGGACGCGGCCGACCGGCGGCGCGAGCAGCGCGGCTGGTACTGGTACGACTGGGCCAACAGCGTCTACTCGACGACCGTCCTGACGGTCTTCCTCGGGCCGTATCTGACGGCCGTGGCGAAGGCGGCGGCCGACGCGCACGGATTCGTCCACCCGCTGGGCATCCCGGTGCGGGCCGGGTCGTTCTACGCGTACTCGGTGTCGGCCTCGCTGCTGCTGTCGGTGCTGGCGATGCCGCTGGCGGCGGCCGTCGCCGACCGCACAGGGCGCAAGAAGCCGCTGCTGGGCGGGTGCGCGTACGGAGGCGCAGCGGCGACGACGGGGATGCTCTTCCTGGGCGGCGACCGCTATCTGCTCGGTGGTGCGCTGCTGATCGTCGCGAACGTGTCGTTCGTCGTGTCGATGATGCTCTACAACTCCTACCTGCCGCAGATCTCGACCCCCGAGGAGCGGGACGCGGTGTCCTCACGGGGCTGGGCATTCGGTTACGCGGCGGGCGCGCTGGTCCTGGTGGCCAACCTGGTCCTGTACGCGGGCCACGCCTCCTTCGGGATCTCGCAGGAGAACGCCATCCGGATCTGTCTGGCGTCGGCGGGCCTGTGGTGGGCGGTGTTCACGCTCGTCCCGCTGCGCCGGCTCCGGGACCGCCGCCCGGTCCGTACGGCCGCGTCCCCGGCCCCCGGAGGCGGCCTGCGGCAGCTCCGGGAGACGCTGCGCGACCTGCGCCGGTACCCGCTGACGCTGGCCTTCCTGCTGGCGTACCTGGTCTACAACGACGGGGTACAAACGGTGATCACCCAGGCGTCGGTGTTCGGCTCGGAGGAGCTGGGCCTGGACCAGACGACGCTGATCGTCGCGGTGCTGCTGGTGCAGGCGCTGGCGGCGGCGGGCGCGGTGCTGATGGGCCGGCTGGCCCGGCGGCACGGCGCCAAACGGACGATTCTGGCGTCGCTGGTGGCGTGGACGGCGGTGATCGTCGCGGGGTACTTCCTGCCCGCGCACGCGCCCGTGTGGTTCTTCTGTCTGGCCGTGGCGATCGGGCTGGTGCTGGGCGGCAGTCAGGCGCTCTCGCGGTCGCTGTACTCGCACCTGATCCCGCACGGAAAAGAGGCCGAATACTTCGCCGCGTACGAGATCAGCGACCGGGGGGTGAGCTGGCTGGGGCCGCTGGTTTTCGGTATCGCCTACCAGATGACGGGCAGCTACCGTGACGCGATCGCCTCGCTGGCGGCGTTCTTCTTGATCGGTTTTGTCCTGCTTGCCCGTGTGCCCGTGCGGCGTGCCGCGACGGCGGCCGGAAACCGCACCCCCGACCTGATTTAGGCAAGTGGGGCGCGGGCCGGTAGTGTACGCCTTTGGCTCACCAGGCGGACCGTTACTGCGCGCTGAACTTCGGACAGCGCCGGGTGACATCTGCTGCCAGATGTGACAAACCGGGCGTTGGTGGGTACAAGAAGGGGCGGCACGACGGGCGACCTGGGTCCCCATTACGGGAATCTTCACCGCCGACCGGACGTTGACCGGATGACGACGACAGCGACACCTGTCCTGTGGGCGACAAAGCCCGGGAGGCACGATTCATGAGTGAGCGAGCTCTTCGCGGCACGCGACTTGTGGTGACCAGCTACGAGACCGACCGCGGCATCGACCTGGCCCCGCGCCAGGCGGTGGAGTACGCATGCGAGAAGGGACATCGCTTTGAGATGCCCTTCTCGGTAGAGGCCGAGATTCCGTCGGAGTGGGAGTGCAAGGTTTGCGGCGCTCCCGCACTTCTGGTGGATGGCGATGGCCCTGAGGAGAAGAAGGGCAAGCCCGCGCGTACGCACTGGGACATGCTCATGGAGCGGCGCACCCGCGAGGAGCTCGAGGAGGTGCTGGCCGAGAGGCTGGCCGTCCTGCGCTCCGGCACCATGAACATCGCTGTGCACCCGCGCGACAGCAACAAGAAGTCCGCCTGACGACGGACCTCACGTCGAGGGCCGGTATCCCTGCTGCGGCAGGGGTACCGGCCCTCGTGGCGTTTCTCGGCGCGGTGTTTCTCAGCGGGGCAGCGGCGGGTCCTGCCGGGGCGGAGCCGGCGGCTCGTCGTCGCGGATGACCTCGCCCTGGACGACCTTGCCGTCCGGAGCGCGCATACGCGCCTGCTGGAAGGCGTCGCCGAAGGAGCCGGGGGTGTGACGCACCTGGCGGGCCAGCAGGCGCTCCACGCGCCGCTGGAGGAGTTTCCGGGTCGGCGGGAAGAGGCACAGCAGCCCCGCCGCGTCCGAGACCAGCCCGGGGCACATCAGGAGCAGGCCGCCGAGCATCGGGAGCATGTTGCCGCCGCCGGCCTCCGGGGCCGGCTTCGCGGGGTCGGCGCCGGGCTGCTGGAAGGCGCCCGCCAGGTTCTGCCAGGCGCGCCGGCCCGCCCGCTTGATGACGTAACCGCCGATCACCACACCGGCCACCAGCAGGAGAAAGACCGTCAGTCCGCCCGCTGCCTGCCCGACCAGGGTGAGCAGCCAGATCTCCAGGACGATCCACACGGCGATGCCGAGCGGCACCAGGCGGCGGGCGCGGGAGCGCTGGGGCGGACGGGAACGCGGTGGGGTGTCAGCGGACGTCATGCTTCAAGTGTGCCTGGCGCCGCGGCGTTCGCGATGTCCCCCTCGCCGTGGGCAGGGCCCCTCCCTCTCCCCGACCAGTGGGTGGGGCCCCCTCCCCCGCCACCACCGCACACCCCCAAGCTAGCCCCACCCTCCGACCGTCCCCCCAGTTATCCACAGGCTCTCTTCACCCGCTCTTCTTCCCCCGCAGCTTGTCCAGCCGGGAGCCGACGCCCCAGGCCGTCACGCGCCACAGGGCCTCCACGACGATGTCGCGGTTCATCTTGCTGTCGCCCCGCTCCCGTTCGACGAAGGTGATGGGCACCTCGACGACGTGGTAGCCGGCCTCGACAGCCCGCCGGGCCAGGTCGACCTGGAAGCAGTACCCCTGCGAGGCGACCTCCTCCAGACCCAGCCCCTGCAGCGTCTCCTTGCGGAAGGCCCGGAAGCCGCCGGTGACGTCCCGGATCGGCACGTCCAGCAGCAGCCGGGAGTACGTGCTGCCGCCGCGGGAGAGGAACTCGCGGTACTTGGGCCAGTTCACCACCCGGCCGCCGGGCATCCAGCGCGAGCCGAGCACGAGGTCGGCGCCCTTCAGCGCGGTCAGCAGCCGGGGCAGTTCCTCGGGCTGGTGGGAGCCGTCGGCGTCCATCTCCACCAGGACGTCGTAGCCGTGCTCGATGCCCCAGCGGAAGCCCGCGAGGTAGGCGGCGCCCAGGCCCTCCTTGCCCTTGCGGTGCAGGACGTGCACGTGGTCGTCGCCCGCGGCCAGTTCGTCGGCGAGCTTGCCCGTGCCGTCCGGGCTGTTGTCGTCGGCGACCAGTACGTGCGCGTCGGGCACCCCGGCGCGTACCCGCTCGACGACCGGCTTGATGTTCTCCGCCTCGTTGTACGTCGGAATGATCACCAAGATGTCGCCCAGCGGTCCGTACTGCCGCCGCCCGTCGCCCTGTCCGCCGTCTGTCACTGCTGCCCCTTCTCGTCCTTCGTACGCCCGCGCCGGCCGAGCACGAAGGCGGCAGCGCAGGACAGAAGGCCCACCATAGCGATCACCCATTCAGGAGACGCGCCGACGCGGTCGGCGACGGTCTTTTCCTCCCGCAGCGGAAGGCTCGCGCTGACCACGCCCCGGGTGAATTCGGGGATGCGGTGGGTGACTTCGCCGTCCGGGGCGACGACGGCGCTGATGCCGCTGGTGGCGGCGGTGACGACGGCGCGGCCGTGCTCGACGGCGCGCAGCCGGGACATCGCGAGCTGCTGCTCGGGCTGGCCGGTGCGCCCGTAGGTGGCGTTGTTGGTCTGCACGATGAGGGCGCGGGCCCCGGCGTTCACGGTGTCGTGCACGATCTCGTCGTACGCCACCTCGAAGCAGATGACGTCGCCGAGCTTTGCCCCGGCCATGTTCATCACGCCGGTGTGGTCGCCGGGGTAGAAGTCGCGCGGCACCCGCTGGAGCCGCGTGATGACCTGGCTCAGCTCCTTGCGGAAGGGCACGTACTCGCCGAACGGCACCGGGTGCTGCTTGGTGTACGAGGCGCCGGGGCCGGTCTTCGGGTCCCAGAGGATGCCCTCGTTGAAGACGTAGCCGGGCTTGGTCGGGTGGTCCACGAGGGCGCCGACGAGCACGGGGACGCCGATGGCCCGTACCGCCTCCTGGATACGGTCGTACGCCTGCGGGTACTGGAACGGGTCCAGGTCGGAGGAGTTCTCCGGCCAGATGACCAGGTCGGGCTTCTTCGCCCGGCCGGCCTTGATGTCGGCGGCCAGCTTCTCGGTGGCCGTGGCGTGGTTGTCCAGGATCTGCATCGGGCGGCCGAGGAAGTCCATGCCGGGCTGCTGGACGTTGCCCTGCACGACGGCGATGTCCAGGTGGTCGGTGGCCTTGGTCGGTACCGGCACGGCGTACCCGGCGACGGTGACGGCCGCGGCCAGCCCGAAGGCTTCCAGTGCCGGGATCGCCCGGCGCAGCCGCGTACCGCCGCCATCGGCCTTCCTGCGCAGACCCCACACGGTCACGGCGACCGCGGCGAGCAGCGTGCCGCTGAGCGCGACGGCGAAGGTCACCAGGGGCGCGCCGCCGAGCGCGGCGAGCGGGGTGTAGGGCGAGTCGGTGTTGGCGAAGGCGAGGCGGCCCCAGGGGAAGCCCCCGAAGGGCAGCCGGTCGCGGGCCCACTCCTGGGCCACCCACAGGCAGGCCGCCCACAGGGGCCACGCCTTCAGGCGCGAGGTGACCGCCAGTCCGGCGCCGAGCAGCGCCACGAAGACGGCCTCGGCGAAGGAGAGGCCGACCACGGCGTCCCAGCCGACCACGTGCAGCCACTTCAGCAGCAGGAAGAAGAACGGCCAGCCGAACACGAGGCCGGTCCAGGCCGCCTGACGTGCCGTACGGCCGCGGGTGAGCAGGCCGAGTCCCGCCACGGCCAGGATCGACAGCGGCCAGAAGTCGTACGGCGGGAAGGCCAGTCCGAGTGCGAGTCCGGCGAGGACCGCGAGCACCGTGCGGGGCGTCTCGCGGCGCACGAGGGCGGCGAGGCGGCGCAGGCGTCCGGGGCGGCGGCCCGCGGCGGCGGGCGCCTCGGTGGCCACGGGGCCGCCGTCGGCGGCGGGGCCGTCCCCGCCAGGGCCCTGGGCAGGGCCTGGCACGGTTTCGGCGGTGGTTTCGGAGCCCGATGGCACGGTCGCGGCCTTCCTGCAGGTCGTGCGGTGGTGAGCCGACGGTACAACGGGGCGCGTGCGCGCGGGACGCCGGTGACCGGTACGGATACGCGCGGTCGCGCTCGGTGAGGGCGAGGCGGTGCCGCGTACGAAGAGAGCGCCTCGTTGCGAGGCGGGGTGCGGGTGGGGCGGTGATCCGCGGGGTGCGGATCGGGGCCCGGCGCCCTTCGGGCCGACCTGGGGCCCGCTGGCTGCGGGTCGACCGAGAGCCGTTGTCTACTGAGCGTCCGGGCCCCACCCGGGTCGCACCCGCCGACCTGCCGAAACCTGAACCGTCGCTTCCGTGCCGCAGGGGTGGACCTGGCTCCCAGTTGTGGTGTGCCGTGCGGCGCACCACCCCATGGCCCAGCTGCGTTCGACGACTGCGCGGTGGCCTGCCGGTCGGACGTCCTTGTGGTGGACTCGGCCGAACCTACCGGCCGCCGACGGGCTCCTGTCAACATCCGTTCTACCTGCGTCGTTTTTGCGTTCAACCAGGTCAGTGCCGAACTGCCGCAGGTAGGGCGAGTACGCGCCGGGCACGTCGCCCGGCGGCACCCGTCATGGGAGGTTCACTCGTTCGGCCGCTGGAAGACCGTCCGGCCGCCGACGACGGTCCGCAGGCAGCGCGGCAGCTCCCGGCCGGGGGTGAGGTCGGGCAGGCCGGGTGTGCCGGAGCGGGGGTCGGTGGACCAGCGCTGGACGCGCTCGTCGGGGGCCTGGACGAGCAGCTCGCCGGTGTGCCAGACCGCGTAGTCGGCGGGCGCGCCCGGCACGAGAATGCCGGCTTCGTCGCGGCCGACGGCCCGCCAGCCGCCGCGGGTGTGGGCGGTGAACGCGGCGCGCGCGGAGATGCCGTGCTCGCGGGTGCGGTGGAAGACGGCGGCGCGGACCGTGCCCCAGGGGTCGAGCGGGGTGACGGGGCTGTCGGAGCCGAGCGCGAGCGGGACGCCGGCCTTGAGGAGCGCTGCGTACGGGTTGAGGGTGCGGGCCCGTTCGGCGCCGAGGCGGGTGGCGTACATGCCCTCCTCGCCGCCCCAGAGCGCGTCGAAGGCGGGCTGGACGGAGGCGGTCAGGGCGAGTTCGGCGAAGCCGGCGAGGGTGTCCGGGGTGAGCATCTCGCAGTGTTCGATGCGGTGCCGGGCGGCGCGTACCCGGTCCAGGCCGACCCGGTCGGCGGCTGCCCGTACGCCGTCGACCACGGCGGTGAGCCCGGCGTCGCCGATGGCGTGGAAGCCCGCCTGGAGGCCGGCTTCGGTGCAGGCGGCGACGTGCGCGGCGACGGTGTCGGCGTCGAGCAGCGCGTTGCCGGTGTGCGCGGCGTCGGCGTACGGGGTGCAGAGGTGGGCGGTGTGCGAGCCGAGCGAGCCGTCGGCGAACAGGTCGCCCGCGGCGCCGACGGCGCCGAGCTCCCTGATCCGCTCCGCTTCCTTTGCGGTGGTGACGAGCTCGCCCCAGTAGCCGACGACGCGCGGGCCGTCGCCGGCGGCGGCGCGGGCGAGCAGCGCGGTCAGGTCGTCCTCGCCGGAGATCTCGGGCCCCGCGCATTCGTGGACGGTGCCGATGCCGAGGGACGCGGCGTGCGCGAGCGCGGCGGCCTGTGCGGCGGCGCGCTGGGCCGGGGTGACGGTGTCGTACGCGGCCTGCCGGACGGCGTGGTGGGCGTCGCCGGTGAGCGGTCCAGCGGGGTCGAATCCGGCGCGTTCGCGCAGGCCGGGGACGAGGTCCTGGAGGGCGGTGGTGACGACGGCGGAGTGCACGTCGATGCGGCTGAGGTAGAGCGGGCGGCCGCCGGTGGCCTCGTCCAGTTCGGCGCGGGAGGGCGGGCGGCCCTCGGGCCAGGCGGTGGCGTCCCAGCCGTGGCCGAGCAGCACGCGGTCGGCGGCGCGGGCGGCGGCGAAGGAGCGGATGCGGTCCAGGGCGCCGGAGAGGGAGTGGGTGTCGCTGAGGTCGAGGCCGGTGAGCGCGAGCCCGGTGGCGGTGGTGTGCACATGTGCGTCAGTGAACGCGGGGGTCACGAGCGCGCCGTCGAGGTCGATGACCTCGTCGACCCCGTCGGCGAAGGAGTCGGCGGCGCCCTCCGAGCCGACCCAGGCGACCGAGCCGCCCTCGACGACCATGGCGGTGGCGAAGGGGTCGGCCGGGCTGTGGACCTCGCCGCGGCGCAGCAGGACGGTGCGGTCGGGGGCCGGTGCGGGGGTGCGTTCGCTCATACCGGACAGTTTCGCCCCTGCGCGTGCCCGGCGGACGCGCGGGGTGGGTGTGGCGTGACCGGCATCCGGACAGGCGCCGCCCGGGGGCGCGCCCGCATCCGTACGGGCGCGCCGCCGCGCGTCAGATGCGGGGCGGCCGGGCCTCGTACGGCGTGGACAGCACCACGGTCGTGCGCGTCGAGACGCCGGCCAGGGTGCGGATGCGGGTGAGCAGGTGTTCCAGGTCCAGCGGCGCGGCCACCCGGACCTTGAGGATGTAGTTCTCGTCGCCCGCGACGCTGTGGCATGCCTCCAGTTCGGGGACCTCGGCCAGCCGCTCGGCGATGTCGTCCGGGGCGCTGGGGTCGAAGGGTTTGACCGAGATGAAGGCGGTCAGCGGCAGCCCCACCGCCTCGGGGTCGACGATGGCGGCATAGCCGCGGATCACGCCGCGCTGCTCCAGTCTGCGCACGCGCTGATGCACCGCCGAGGTGGACAGGCCAGTGGCCTTGCCCAGGTCGGTGTAGCTCATCCGCCCGTCCTTGACGAGCAGATCCACGATTTGTCGGTCCAGCTCCTCCACACGATCAACCTACTGTGCCGGGGCGCTGCGGCGCAGCTCGCGCCGGATCGTGGACACCGTGCGCCCCCTGTGTGACGAACACCACACCCCTCACTCCGTGTCCGGCCGGAAGCCAAGATTATGCAGTCGAGAGGCAGGGAAATGCTCGTGATGGTCGAGGCCGCCCAACACAGGACGATGGCGGTACTCGCAGCCCACCCGAGGGGGATGGACATCATGCGACGCCCGAAGCAGGAATCCACGCTGGAGAACACCGCCGCCCAGGAGGGCGACAGTTTCCGCGACGACGCCTTCGACGAATTCGACGCCTTCGACACCGTCGAGCTCTACCGCGTCAGCTGCCCGGACTGCGGGCAGCCGATCGCGCTGCTCGCCGACGAGGACACGCTGCCCGAGCACGCGGTCTGCTCCTCGCCCTGGAACCCCTTCGGCCTGACGGTCTGCCAGGGTTCCGGCCGGGGTGTGGCCGAGACGGCCTCCGCCGATGACGAGCTGGCTCCCCAGGAGCAGGACAGCGGCATGCTCCTGACGCTCCCGGAGGGCCTGAACTGGCGCACTCAGCCGTTCTCCCACGTGGGCGGCCCCGGCTCCCGCCCGGTGCGCGTCCCCCTGATGCGCCGGCACCGCTGACGCGCCCGCGGAGCGCTCTCCGCGACATCACCGTCCGCGACGTCACCGTGCGAGTGAGCCGCCCGACTCACTCGCACCCTTTTGCCGCGACGTGACGCATCCGCCTTGTGCAGTCCCGTTTTTGACGTGCCGTCAGCGGGACTCCTGGCCTGTGACCGGGCCTGTGATCAGCGGGACTCCGGGCCCGCGAGGTGCCGGGCGATGACCATCCGCTGGATCTGGTTGGTGCCCTCCACGATCTGCAGGACCTTGGCCTCGCGCATGTAGCGCTCGGCCGGGAAGTCCGCGGTGTAGCCGTACCCTCCGAGCAGCTGGACCGCGTCGGTCGTGACGCGCATCGCGGCATCCGAGCAGAAGAGCTTGGCCATGGCCGCCTCCTTGGTGAAGGGGCGGCCCTCGTCCCGCAGCCGGGCCGCGGTGAGGTAGAGCGACCGCCCGGCGCTCACCTGCGTGGCCATGTCGGCGAGCATGAAGCGCAGCCCCTGGAAGTCGGCGAGCGGGCGCCCGAACTGACGGCGCGCCACGACGTACGCCAGCGCCTCGTCGAGGGCCGCCTGCGCCACGCCCACGGCGCACGCGGCGATGCCCAGCCGCCCGGAGTCCAGCGCGTCGAGCGCGATGGCGAAGCCCTGGCCCTCCTCGCCGATCCGGCGCGCGTCCCCGATCCGTACGCCGTCGAAGTGCAGTTGCGCCGTGGGCGAGCCCTTCATGCCCATCTTGCGCTCGGGCGGCGCGGCGCTCAGCCCCTCGGCGTCGCCGGGGACCAGGAAGGCCGTGATGCCGTGCGAGCCCGCTCCCCCGGTGCGGGAGAGGACGGTGCAGAAGTCGGCGATGCCGCCGTGCGTGGTCCACGCCTTCGTACCGTTCAGCACCCACGTCTCGCCGTCCCGCGTGGCGCGGGTGGTCAGGGACGCGGCGTCCGACCCGGATGCGGGCTCGGAGAGGCAGTACGCGCCGAGCAGGCCGCCGCCGAGCATCGCGGGCAGGTGCTCGGCGCGCTGCTCCTTCGTGCCGTACGAGGCGAGCGCGTGGCAGGCCAGGGTGTGGACGCTGACGCCGAGGCCGACGGTGAGCCGGGCGGCGGCCAGCTCTTCGAGGACCTGGAGGTAGACCTCGTACGGCTGGCCGCCACCGCCGAACTCCTCGGCGTACACCAGGCCGAGCAGGCCCGACTCGGAGAGCAGGGTGAAGAGCTCGCGGGGGAACCGGCCCGCCTCCTCCTCCGCGGCGGCCGCGGGCGCGATCTCGCGGGCCGCCAGGTCGCGTACGAGCGTCATCAGCTGGCGGGCTTCGTCGGTGGGCAGCCTGCGGTCCACGGGCCTCGGTCCGTACTCGGTCATGGCGGCGCTTTCCTCCCTGTAGGGCACTGCGGCGGAGCACCGCTCGGGTGGCGCGGCGCGACCGGTCCCCACTGCCGCGATGATCCCTCTCCGGGTCGCGGAAGGCGATGACCTGCGGCGGTGGCGCAGGAAGTATGCCCAATACGGCGGCGCCCTTCACCCCTTGATCGGCTTCTCCCGATGGTCGTCGGTCCGTCGGCGGGTGTTCAGCAAATTGGTCCAAACCATTGACCCAGTTGGTCTAGTCCTTCTACGTTCTCCCCCGACGCTCCACGCGTTCGGCGCCACTGCGGACGCAGGTCACAGCACTTCCCCCTCGATGGACCCCCACTCCGAGGAGCAACCATGCTCAGACCGCACAAGAAGCGCCTCCACCACGGATTCGCGGCCGTGGCCGCGGCCCTGTGCACGGCCGCGATGGGCGCCGGCGCGCTCACCGGGACCGCCGCGGCCGCCCCCGCCCCCGCCTCCGCCAAGACCGCCGCCGCACAGCCCGCATCGGTCGGCGCCGGGACCACGGCGGCCGGCGACAAGGTCGTCGGGTACTTCACCAACTGGGGTGTCTACCAGCGCAATTACCACGTCAAGAACATCGAGACCTCCGGCTCGGCGAACAAGCTGACGCACATCAACTACGCCTTCGGCAACGTCACGGGCGGCAAGTGCGCGATAGGTGACGCGTACGCCGACTACGACAAGGCGTACACCGCCGACCAGAGCGTCGACGGCAAGGCCGACACCTGGGACAACGGGGCGCTGCGCGGCAACTTCAACCAACTGCGCAAGCTCAAGGCGCTGCACCCGAACCTCAAGGTGATCTGGTCCTTCGGCGGCTGGACCTGGTCCGGCGGGTTCGCCGAGGCGGCCAAGAACCCGGCGGCGTTCGCGCAGTCCTGTTACGACCTGGTCGAGGACAAGCGCTGGGCGGACGTCTTCGACGGCATCGACATCGACTGGGAGTACCCCAACGCCTGCGGCCTGACCTGCGACACCAGCGGCCGGACCGCCTTCACGAACGTGATGAAGGCGCTGCGCGCGAAGTTCGGCGGCAGCAATCTGGTGACCGCGGCGATCACCGCGGACGCCTCGTCCGGCGGCAAGATCGACGCCACCGACTACGCGGGCGCCGCGCAGTACGTCGACTGGTACAACCCCATGACGTACGACTACTTCGGCGCCTGGGACGCCAAGGGTCCGACGGCCCCGCACTCGCCGCTGACCTCGTACAACGGCATACCGAAGGCCGGCTTCAACACCGCCGACACGACCAAGAAGCTCAAGGGTCTCGGCATCCCGGCCAACAAGCTGCTGCTGGGCATCGGGTTCTACGGGCGCGGCTGGAGCGGCGTCACGCAGGACGCACCGGGCGGCACGGCGACCGGCGCGGCACCGGGCAAGTACGAGGCGGGCATCGAGGACTACAAGGACCTCAAGGGCCGCTGCCCGGCGACCGGCAAGGTCGGCGGCACCGCGTACGCCAAGTGCGGTGACCAGTGGTGGAGTTACGACACTCCGGAGACCATCGGCACGAAGATGGCCTTCAAGAACGAGCAGGGCATGGGCGGCACGTTCTTCTGGGAGCTCAGCGGGGACACCGCGAACGGCGAGCTGATCAAGGCGATCAAGTAGGACCCATCGAGTGAGTGGTGCGTGGGGCGGGGGGCCGTGGCCTCCCGCCCCACGTTCGTGCAGCACTGTTGACGCGTAGTCAACAACGGTCCTAATCTCTCGTCAGCTACCTTCGTTACCGCAAGTAACCGCACGTCAGCGCTGTGACCGAACGCCATGACCGAGCGCTCCCCAGGGAGGAAGCAGTGGGCAGGAATCAGCGGGCCGTACCGGAAGGCCGCACGTCCTGGAGGAAGAGCGCGGTCGTGGCCGTGCCGGCGGTACTGGCCGTCGGCGCGCTGGCGACCGTAATGGCGCAGGGCGTGCTCGCCGCGTCGTTCGCCGTCTCCGGCACCAACTTCCAGGTCACCTCGGGCAAGTTGACCAGCGACGGGCTGGCCTCGTACGTGCACACCGACCGTTCCACCGACGGCACCGGCCATCCCGTGGCCCTGCTCGGCATCGGCAGGGCACACCTCTCCGACATCTGCCAGTCGGCGCAGGTCAGTACGCCGGTGGGGCCGGTGGTCTTCAAGCTCACCGCGGGCGGGAAGGCGGGCCCGGTCACCGCGGACAGCCTCGTCATCGACGGCGAGGACCTGGTCGGTGACGCGCGCTTCGGGACGGCGCAGATCGGCCGGGACGCCTCGACGCTGGACGAAGTACCGGGCGTCCGCGGCCCGAAGGGCAAGTTCGGGCTGCAGGCCGGTGACATCGAGGTCGCGGGCGTGAAGTCGCACGCCTGGTCGGCCACCGGCGGGAACTTCCGCCTCAAGGGCCTGAAGCTGGGCGTCAGCCTGGGCGGCGAGAAGTGCTTCTGAAGGCGCGGTTCCGCGGGTGGCGGCGGACCCGGCCGTTCTGGGCCGGGCTGCTGCTGATACTGGGCGGCGCCGAGCTGCTGCTCGTCCCGCTCTCCCCGCTCGGCGTGCTGGTCAGCCTGGGGCTCGGCGGGCTCGCGGCGCTCGGCATCGGGCTGGCGCTGATCGTGGCCGGGGTGTTCCTGTGGTGCACCCCGGCCGCGCGGCACTACGTGAGCGTCAACGCGCTGATCCTGTCCGTGATCTCCTTCGCGGCCACCAACCTCGGCGGCTTCCTGGTCGGCATGGGGCTGGGCATCGCGGGCGCGGCGATGGGCTTCGGCTGGACGCCGGTACTGGACGAGGCGGTGGCGGCGGAGGATGCGACTGCGGAAGCGGAGGCGGGCGCCGCTCCCCCGCCCGGCCGCACAGCCACCGACCGTACAGGCCCCGGCCGCACAGGCCCCCGTACGGCCCTCGCCGTGGCCTTGCCCGTCGCCCTCCTCGCCGCGCTCGGGACGCCCGCCACCGAGGCCCGGGCGGCCGGCGCCGGCATCCCCGCCCCCGCCGCCGTCCCCACCGTCACGACCAGTCGTTTCGCCCCCAAGGGCTTCACGCTCGCCGGGGTCGAGGACGTGCCCACCGCGCGCGGCCCGGTCCGGGCAATGGTGCTGAGGATGAAGGCCGCGTCCCTCACCGACTACCGTCTGCTCACCCGCGACGGCAGCGACGAGCTGGGGCTGGGCGCGAAGTCGCTGGATCTGAGCGGCGACGTCACGCTCTATCTGACGAAGTTCCGCGGCTGTGTGGAAGGGGTGCTCTGCCTGACCTTCACCCCGGACCGGCTGCCCGTGCCGCCGCTGGTCCCGCCCTTCGTCTACATGACCGACGTCTCCGCCGAGCAGGCGCTGGTCACCTCGGACCTGATCGTCGCCGACGGCCTGCGGCTGCGCGCGGACGGCCCCGCCGGGCATTGGTGAGGCCCCGCACACGGGGGATGATGCGGGGCCTCACTCGGTACAACGGGCCGAGGGCATGAGAGGTTCCCCGTTCCGCGAGAATTTCGTGGAAAAATCTATGGAGCGCCGGTCAGGGGTCCCCGAGGCCCCTTCGGCCGCTCCTACGCCTCGTCCTGGACCAGCCGTTCCAGCATGGTCTGGAAGTCCTCGTCGACGACGACCCGCAGCCCGTCGCCGTCCGGCTCGCTCAGCCGGGTCATCGTGCCCTGGCGCCACCAGAAGACGTTCGGCGTGATCGCGCCCGCCGAGTCCTCGTGCGCGGCGGCGGAGAACTGCGCCATGGCCTGCAGCGCCGGTACCACCTGGGCGTCGTGGATGCGGTGGAAGGCCAGCTGGTGCCGGAAGGGCAGCGCCACCAGCGCCCCGTCGGGCGTCAGCGGCGCGCCGGTCAGCCGCTCGACCAGCTCATCGAGGACCAGGACCCGGCTGGCGGTGAAGAAGGAGTCGCCCAGTACCACTTCGAAGGCCGAGCCGTCGCCGCGGCGGACCGTCTCGTGCCCCTCGACCGGCAGCGCCCGGAGATTGTTCAGCGCCCGGATGCGCAGCTCGGCGACGTCCCCGATGTCCAGCAGCGAGTCCTCGCCGAGTATCTGCACCGCCTCGGGCAGGTCGAGCGCCAGGACCTCGCGCAGGCCGGGGGCGAGCGGGCGCGCGTACCGGAAGGAGTCGGAGGCGGGGAGGGAGTCCTCGGCGACGACGCGGGGGTAGAGCCGGGCCCGGATCTCGTCCTCGGGCATCGTCTCCATCGGCTGGGGGCCGTCCATCGTACGGAGGACCTTGCCGACGTGGTCCCGGACGAGCGCGGGCCAGGCGCGCTCGCCGCGGCGGTCGCGGTGGCAGACGGCGGCCAGATTGCCGAGGCCGAACTGCCGGCCCGCCGAGTCGGTGACCATGCCGGCGTACACCGTGACCTCCAGGCCCAGCTCGGCGAAGGCCGACCGCACCTGGCCGCGGAAGATCCCGCCCTCCCGGTCGGAGAAGAATCCGAACTCCTCATCGCGCGGGGTGTCGCGCGGATCCCGCTTCGGTCCCCGGCGGAACAGGCCCATCTCTCGCTCTTCCTCCCGGCGGCAGCCACGAATGCGCCGATCGTAGCCGTTGCCCGGGACACCTTCGACCGTGCGCGCCCGCCGTCCGGAGCACGTTCCGGGGCGCGTCCGCGGGCATCGGCACGAGCGGATTCGGGCCTTCGGGATGCGCGGCGGGCGGCGGGGAGACAGCCTGGGGGGTATGACCACACATCCACCGGTGATCGTGTATCCGCCCACCGCCGGTGGGCGGCGGGTGACCATTCACGGCCAGATCGTCGGCCTCGCCCACGGCCGCGGGGACGTCGCCGAGTTCCTGCGCCGGGCCGGGCTGTCCGACGCGGAGGAGATCCCGCTGGCCGATCCCGCGCTCATCGAGTGGCGGGGCGGCGATCTGGACTACTGGCCACGGGACGAGTGAACGGCGGCGCGCGCACGGACGGGGCGCGCCGCCCCGGGGACTCGTACGGCTGTCAGCGCTCCCGGAGCGGGTCCAGGCGTTCGCGGACCCACAGCTCGACGTCACCCACATGGCGGCCGGCCGCCGTGAAGGCCGCCAGGCTGTCGCGGGCGCGCAGCGCGGCGTAGATGTCCATGTGCTGCTGGTGGGTCCAGGCGAGCACGTCCGACTTGACCAGCGCACGCCAGATGCGGGCCCTGGCAGTGCGCTGGGTGACGGAGGAGACCAGGGACTCCAGCGTGCGGTTGCCGGTCGCCGCGACGATGTCCGCGTGGAAGGCGAGGTCCTCGCGTACCAGCTCCTCCGGGTCCTGGAGGGTCCGCATCCGTTCGATGCGCTCCAGCAGGCCGTCCAGCGCCGCGTCGTCGATGCGGGTGGCCGCGAGCGCGGTGGCGCCGGGCTCCAGTACTTTGCGGCACTCCAGCATCTCCTCCAGGCCGGTGTCCTGGGCCAGGTCCAGGAAGCTGCCGATGGCGCTGAGCAGCCGGTCCGGGCGCAGGTCGGTGACGAAGGTGCCGTCCCCGCGCCGTACGTCCAGCACCCCCGCCATGGCCAGCGCGCGGACCGCCTCGCGGAGCGAGGGGCGGGAGAGCTCCAGCTCGGCGGCGAGCACCGCCTCCGGGGGGAGGCGGTGGCCGGGCGTGAACTCGCCGCTCTCGATGCGCTTGCGCAGCCGGCCGATCGCCTCGTCGACGACGCTGCCGCCGCCGGCGCCGGTCCCGTCACCGCGTCCCGGCCGCTCTTTCTTGGTGGGCATGGACGTCAGGATGCCACCCGGCCGCGGCCGCTCCAGACCGGCCCTTCCGGGTAGCGGTACCGCTCCAGCGTCTCGCGGCGGATCCGCGCGCTGTAGCCGGGGGCCTCGGGGACGAGGTAGCGCGAGCCGCGGATGCGGACCGGGTCGTGGAAGTGCTCGTGGAGGTGGTCGACGTACTCGATGACGCGGTTCTCCAGGGAGCCGCTGACCGTGATGTAGTCGAAGAGCGACAGGTGCTGTACGAGTTCGCACAGGCCGACGCCGCCGGCGTGCGGGCAGACCGGTACGCCGTGTGCCGCGGCCAGCAGCAGGGCGGCGACGGCCTCGTTGACGCCGCCGAGCCGGCAGGCGTCGATCTGGCAGATGCCGATCGCGTCGGCCTGCAGGAACTGCTTGAACATCACGGCGTTGTGGGCGTGTTCGCCGGTGGCGACGTGGGTGGGGCCGATCTGCCGGGCGATGGCGGCGTGGCCGAGTACGTCGTCGGGGCTGGTGGGCTCCTCGAACCACCAGATGTCGAACTCCGCCAGCGCCTTGGCCCAGGCGACGGCCTCGTCGACGCCGAGGGTCTGGTTGGCGTCGATCATCAGGCGGCGGTCCGGACCGATGATGTCGCGGGCGATGCGGCAGCGCCGGATGTCGTCCGCCAGGTCCGCGCCGACCTTGAGCTTGACGGAGTCCCAGCCCGCGTCGACGGCCTCCTGGCAGAGCCGGGCGAGCTTGGCGTCGTCGTAGCCGAGCCAGCCGGCGCTGGTGGTGTAGGCGGGGTAGCCGTGCTCCCGTACGTGCGCCTCGCGTTCGGCCCGGCCTGCCGCGCGTTCCTGAAGCATCGTCAGCGCGTCCTCGGGGGTGAGCGCGTCCTTGAGGTACCGCCAGTCGACCAGGTCGACGATCTGCTGGGGCGTCATGTCGGCGAGCAGCTTCCAGACCGGCTTGCCGGCCTGCTTGGCGGCCAGGTCCCAGGCGGCGTTGAGGACGGCGGCGGTGCCGAGGTGGATCGCGCCCTTGTCCGGGCCGAGCCAGCGCAGTTGGCTGTCGCCGAGCAGGTGGCGGGAGAAGCCGCCGAGGTCGCCGGTGATCTCCTCGACGGTCATGCCGATCGCGCGCTCGCCGATGGCACGGGCCGCCTGGACGGCGAGGTCGTTGCCGCGGCCGATGGTGAAGGTGAAGCCGTGTCCCTCGGGGACGCCGGGCCCGTCGGCCTTCAGTACGACGTAGGCGGCCGAGTAGTCGGGGGCCTCGTTCATGGCGTCGGAGCCGTCGAGGTCCTGGGAAGTGGGGAAGCGGATGTCGATGGTCTCGACGTCGACGATACGGGCCGCTGTCATCGGCGCTCACTCCTGTACATGTACGTCCCTGAGTAGGGCTGCGGCGCAGCGCCCCCAAGATGTCAGATGTCTGCGTCATCGACCAGATGTTTCGTCGAGCAAAATTGCCGGTGTTCGAGGTATTGCCCGGGCGGACCACGCCTCGTACGGTCCAGCGGTCAGATGTCTCCAAGGAGGTCGGATGAACGCGGCAACCACCGCGGACCGCGTGCGCCGGAAGGTCGCGCGGCGCCTGCTCCCACCCCTGTTCCTGATGTTCGTCCTGAGCTTCCTGGACCGGACGAACGTCGCGCTCGTCAAGAGTCACCTCGCCACCGACGCCGGCATCGACGCGGCCGCGTACGGCTTCGGCGCCGGCGTCTTCTTCGTCGGCTACGCGCTGCTCGGCGTGCCCTCGAACCTGGTACTGCACCGCTGGGGCGCCCGCCGCTGGCTCGCCGCGCTGATGTTCGTCTGGGGCCTGCTGTCCTGCGCGATGGCGCTGACCGCCAGCCCCACCGGTTTCTACGTGCTGCGCTTCCTGCTCGGCGCCGCCGAGGCCGGCTTCTTCCCCGGCGTGATCCTCTACATCACCTACTGGTTCCCCGCCTCCGACCGCGGGAAGGCCACCGGCATGTTCCAGTCCGCCGTGGCGATCTCCAGCATCATCGGCAACCCCGTCGGCGGTTACCTCATCGGGCTGCACGGCCTGGCCGGGCTGGACGGCTGGCAGTGGATGTTCCTGCTGGAGGGCGCGCCGACCGTCCTCCTGGCGCTCGCCGTGCCGTGGCTGCTCACCGACCGCCCCGAGCAGGCGCGCTGGCTGACCGCCGAGGAGAAGCGGCTGCTGGCCGCGCGCATCGAGGCGGACCGGCCCGCCGAGGACGCCCGGCCGCCGCGCCGCATCCGCGAGATCGTCGGCGACAGCCGCGTACTGCGCCTGATGTTCGTGTACTTCGCGATCCAGATCGGCGTGTACGGGGTGACGTTCTGGCTGCCCGCGCTGGTCGGCCGGATCGGCGGCCTGGACGACGTCGGCATCGGCTTCGTCTCGGCCCTGCCCTGGGTGTGCGCGCTGCTCGGCGTGCTGGTCCTGCCCTGGTTCTCGGACCGCAGCGGCAACCGGCGCGGCCCGCTCCGCCTCGCCCTGCTCCTCACCGCGGCCGGCCTGGTCGGCGCGGCGCTGCTGCCCCCGGTCCCGGCGGTGGCGGCGCTGTGCGTCGCCGCGTTCGGCTTCCTGGGCGCCCAGCCGGTCTTCTGGACCGTGCCGCCGACGATCCTCACCGGCGTCCAGATGGCCGGCACGATCGCGCTGATCTCCGGCTTCGGCAATCTCGGCGGCTTCCTCGGCCCGTACGTCATGGGCGTCGTCGAGTCGTCCACCGGATCCGGCGCCAACGGCCTGTACGCCGTCGCCGTGATCGTCGTCGCCGGCGCCGCGGTCGTCACCGGCTTCCGCTGGGCCGGCCTCCGTACCCCCGCCGCTCATCCGCACACCGACAAGGAGGACATCACCGATGACCCGCATCGTGCGCTTCGCTGACACCACGGGCGCGGTCCGCACCGGCCTCGCGGACGACGACGGCGCGATCCGCGCGTTCCCCGGCGCGCCGCGCCTCGCCGACCTGCTGCACCGCACCTCCGCCGAACTGCGGGCGCTCGCCGAGGAGACCGCGGCGCGTGCGCCGGACGCCGCCGCGTCGGAGGTTCTGCTGCTGCCGCCCGTCGACGGGCTGACGGAGGTGTGGGCGGCCGGCGTGACGTACGAACGCTCGCGCGAGGCGCGGATCGCCGAGAGCACCGAACAGTCGGTGTACGAGCGGATCTACGACGCGGAGCGGCCCGAGCTGTTCTTCAAGTCCGTGCCGTGGCGGGTGGTGACGGACGGCGAGCCGATCGCCGTACGGGACGACTCCGCGCTGAACGTCCCCGAGCCGGAGCTGGCGCTCGTACTGAACCGGCACGCCGAGACCGTCGGCTACCTCGTCGCCGACGACGTCAGCTCCCGCTCCATCGAGGGCGAGAACCCGCTGTACCTGCCGCAGGCCAAGGTCTACGCCGGCAGTACGGCCCTCTCGGCGGGCATCGTGCCCGCGTGGGAGATCGGCGACCCGTCGGCCCTGAAGATCGCCATGACCGTGCACCGGGACGGCGCGCCCGCCTACGAGGCCACGACCTCCACCGCCGCCTTCCACCGCACCCCGCAGGACCTGGTGCGCCACCTCTTCCACGGCCAGCCGTTCCCGGACGGCGCGGTGCTCTCGACCGGTACGGGCATCGTGCCGGAGCTGGACTTCACGCTGGCGGACGGGGACGTGGTGGAGATCGTCATCGACGGCGTGGGCCGGCTGGCCAACCCGGTCCGCACCGGGCGGGCGGCGCTGGACTGGCTGGGGGAGGCGCTCGCCGACCCCTGGGTCCGGCGGGCGCACCGGAGCGGGTGAGCGGGGGCTCTCAGTCCCGCGGCCCGGCCGGGAGCACCGCCTGTGTCTGGGTGGTCCGGGCGATGTGCCGGCCCGCGTCGTCGTGCAGGTCGGTCTGTACAACGATGCTGGTCCGGCCGGTGTGCAGCGGGCATGCCGTGGCCCGGACCGTGCCTTCGCGTACGGCACGCAGGAAGTTGGTCTTGGACTCCAGCGTCGTGGTGGTGGCGTCCGGCGGCAGGTTGAGGAAGGCGCAGACGGCGCCGACGGAGTCGGCCAGGGTCATCAGCGCGCCGCCGTGCAGGGCGCCGCCGAGCGTCGTCAGCGCGGCCGAGTGGTCCAGGTGTCCGACGACCTCGGCCGGTTCGGCGGTGTCGAGCCGGACGCCGAGGGTGACGGCGAGCGGCATGGACTCCAGCAGCTGGTCGGTGGTGTACGCGGGCCGGACGGTCATGGCTGTGGACTCCAGTCTCCAGGGCGTCGCCTTCGGGCATCGGGCCGAGCGAGACCTCAGATCGTAACGGGTGCCGGGCACAACCGCCCCTGTACTGAGCTGAATTCGAGCTCACCGGACACCGCGTCCCGGCCGCCGAGCCACATGCCGAGCGCTTCGGCCGTGCCCCGCACTTCGGGGCCGCTGCCGAGCGCGGGCAGGTCCACGGTGGTGGGCACCACACGGTGGCGCAGCAGGCGCCGGTTGTGTTCGAAGCTGAGCAGGACGCCTTCCTGGAAGACGGCGCGTTCGACGGCGCGCGGCAGGCGGCGGCTGCGGCCGAGCCCGCGCAGTACGTCCTGGTGGTGGACGGCGGTGTCGCCGAGGAGGAAGGCGGCGGCGCAGCGGCCGAAGAGGGAGGGGCGTACGGCCCAGCGCCGTCCGGCGGCGGTCAGCTCCGCGCGACTCATGGTCCGTCCCCTGCGCACCTGCGCGGAGTTGGCCCGGTCGATCCACATTCCCTTGGCGAGGTAGTCGCCGATCCGGTCCGTGCCGGTCAGATGGGCGAGGACGTCGCGCGGCGCCCAGCCGGCGCACAGGGTGCTGGCGCCGTCGAACTCGGCGTCGGTCAGGCTCTCGATGGTGTCGAGGAAGCGGGCGCGCTCCTGGCGCAGTTCCTGTTCGACGGGCAGCCGCACGGCACTCCTCGCTTCGCGGTCGGTCGGGTGGCCGCGGTCATTGTGCGGGCCGTCCCTGACCGCGCGCTGACCGTGCGCTGACACCCTGCTGACCGCGCACATACGGGACGGGCCCGCAACCTCGGTACCGCGGTTGGCTCATGTTCTCCTGTACCGAATCACCCAGCTTGAGCGGGAATTGGCGAAGCGTCTAGTGTGCGCATGGTCCGGAAACACGGCACCCCCACGCTCTTGCCACGGAGAAGGTCCATGCCCCGTTCCGACCCCCGTCCCCGATGCGCCGACCTGCCGCTCTTCCGTCTCCTCGGCCCACTGGAGGTGGGGACGGGGCCATGCCCGCTGCCGCTGCGGGCGATCCGGCAGAAGCTGATCCTGGCCACCTTGCTGCTCAGTGCGGACCGGGTGGTCCCGGTGGCGGGGCTGATCGAAGCGGTCTGGGGTCAGCAGCCGCCGCCCACCGCCCGCGGCCAGGTGCACATCTGCATCTCGCAGCTGCGGCACAAGCTGGCCGACGCGCTGCACGACGGCTGCCGGATCGAGACCCGGGCGCACGGTTACATCCTGCACACGGAGCCCGGCGACCTGGACGTGGCGGTGTTCCGGCAGCAGGTGGCGGCCGCCGACCGGGCGGCGGCACGGGGGCACGCCGAGCAGGCCGCCGTGCTCTACCGTGCCGCGCTCGACCTGTGGCGCGGGCCCGCGCTGTCCGGCCTCCAGGGCGACGCGGTGGACAGGGCGGCGGCGCAGCTGGCGGAGGAGCGGATCGCGGCGGCCGAGAAACGGATCGAGCTGGAGCTGCGGCTGGGCCGGCACCGGGCGCTGGTGCACGAGCTGACCGGCCTGGTGGGCGAGCATCCGCTGAACGAGCGGCTGAGCGGCTATCTGATGACGGCGCTGTACCGGTCGGGCCGGCAGGCGGAGGCGCTGGCGTCGTACCAGCGGGCCCGCCACCACCTCGTGGCGGAACTGGGTCTGGAACCGGGTCGGGAGCTGCGCGCCCTGGAGCGCGCGATCCTGCGCCAGGACGACACCGCGGCGCTGTAGGCGGCGGTGGACGACGAGGGTGGCGGCCCGGACGCCATCGGGCCGCCCCGCTCGGCGGCCACGCCACTCACCGGCCACCCCACTCACCGGCCACCCCGCTCACCGGCCACCCCGCTCGCCGGCTACGCCGCTGCCACCGCCAGTACCGTGTTCTGGCCGCCGAAGCCGATGGAGCTGGTGAGCGCCAGGCCGATGCGGCGGCGGACGGGGGCGGTGGCGATGTCGAGGTCGATGGCGGGGTCGAGCCGGCCGAGGTTGGCGGTCGGCGGCACCAGGCCGCCTTCCACCGCGAGCACGGTGTAGGCGGCCTCCACCGCCCCGGTGGCGCCGAGCAGATGGCCGGTGACGCCCTTGGTGGAGGTCACCAGCGGGCCGCCCGGCAGGACCCGGCGCACCGCCTTCGCCTCGACGAGGTCGTTCAACGGCGTTGACGTGCCATGGGCGTTGAGGTGGTCCACGGCGTCCGGTGCCGCGTCGGCGTCGGCCAGCGCCGCCCGCAACGCGGCCTCGATGCCCTGCCCTTCGGGGTGCGGGGCCGTGATGTGGTGGGCGTCGGCGGTGCCGCCGTACCCGACGATGCGGGCGCGTACGCGTGCCCCGCGCGCCCGCGCGTGCTCGGGGCGCTCCAGGACGAGCAGTCCCGCCCCCTCCCCCATCACGAAGCCGTCGCGGTCGGCGTCGAAGGGGCGGGACGCGCCGGCCGGGTCGTCGTGGCGCCGCGAGAGGGCGCCCATCTGGGCGAATCCGGCGACGGTGAGCGGCGTGACGGGGGCCTCGGTGGCGCCGGCCAGGACGATGTCGCAGCGGCCGAGCGCCAGCAGGTCACGGGCCACGCCGATCGCGGCGGTGCCCGACGTGCAGGCGGTACTGACCATGAGGTTGGGGCCGCGGGCGCCGCACTCGATGGCCACCTGGCCCGCCATCGTGCCGGCCGGGAACATCGTCATCAGCAGCGGCGAGACCCACTGGCCGCCCTCTTCCCTGAGCACCCGGTGTTCGCGTTCGGCGGTCGCGATCCCGCCGAGCCCGCAGCCGAGCACCACGCCGACCCTGCTCCCGTCCCAGCCGTCGGGGTCGAGGCCGGCGTCGGCGACGGCCTCGCGCGCGGCCACCAGCGCGAACTGCGCCGCGCGGTCCAAGCGGTGGGCGCGGCGCGCCCCGAGGAGCGCGGCCGGGTCGAAGTCCGGTACGCGGCAGGAGATCCGTACCGGTATTCCGTCGAGCTCCGCGTCCAGGGCGGCGGCCGGCTTCGGCGCGCAGACCGTCTCCCAGTTCGCGCCGGTCCCGATGCCCGCGGGAGTCACCAGTCCGATGCCGGTGACGGCCGCTTCGGCGACCGGCATCAGAGGGCCACCCCCCGCTCCTCCATCAGCCGGACGATGTCGCCGACGGTCCGGGCCGCGGCCAACGCGTCATCGCTGATCTTGATGCCGAGTTCCTTGTCCAGGACGAGGGAGAGCTCGACGGTGGCCAGGGAGTCCAGCTCGATGGACTCGGGGGTGGCCTCCATGGTGATCAGATCGGCCGGCACCTGGAGCTTGCCGGCGAGGATCTCCTTGAGCTGGTCGAACATGCTGCTCCTCGGGGTCGTGGGCGGGTGGGAGGTCGTCGGTGGTGCCGTCCGGGGCGCGCCGTCGGCGCCGGTGTCTCAGCGCCCGGGCCGCACGTCCGGCCAGACGAGCGTCGTCGCGCCCCACGTGAGGCCGCCGCCGAACGCGGTCAGCAGGAGCCGGTCGCCGGCCCGGAGCCGGCCGTCCCCGCTGGTCTCGGCGAGCAGCAGCGGGATGGAGGCGGCGCTGGTGTTGCCGGTGTGCGCGATGTTGGTCAGCTGCCGTTCGGCGGGGATGTCCAGGTCGGCGCCGAGCGCGGCCAGGATGCGGGCGTTGGCCTGGTGCGCCACGAGGTGGTCGACGTCGCCGGTCTTCCAGCCGGCGGCCTCCAGCGCGGTACGCGAGGAGTCCGCCATCCGCTCCACCGCCTGCCGGAAGACCTCCCGGCCGCGCATCCGCAGGTACTCCCCGCCGGGCACGGGCGGCCGGCCGCTCTGCCGCTCCCGGGAGCCGCCCCCGGCGATCCGCAGCAGCTCGCCGCGGGTGCCGTCGCTGCCGAGGACGACACGGCCGAGCGCGCCGGGCTCGTCGGGCGTGCCGGCCCGCAGCACCACCGCGCCGGCGCCGTCGGCGAAGAGCACCGCCAGGGAGCGGTCCTGCGGGTCGATGACGCTGGTGAGCACTTCGGCGCCGATGAGCAGGACGTGCTCCGCGGCGCGTCCCGCGATCAGTCCGGCGGCGATGCCGAGCCCGTAGACGAAGCCCGCGCACATCGCGGCGACGTCGAAGGCCGCGACGCTGCCGAGGCCGAGGCGGGTGGCGACCTCGGGCGCGGTGGCCGGCGACGGGTGGTCGGGGGTCATGGTGGCGAGCAGTACCGCGTCCACCGCGGGCGAGCCTGCCGAGCGCAGGGCCTGCCGTCCCGCCGCCACGGCCAGATCCGAGGTGGCCGTGCCGCGCGGCGCCACGTGCCGCACGGCGATGCCGGTGCGGGAGCGGATCCAGGCGTCGGAGGTGTCCAGGCGGGCGCCGAGATCGTCGTTGGTCACCAGATCGGGCGGCAGGTGGCCGCCCACTCCGGCCAGCACCGCGGCGGGGACCGCGGCGGCGCGGTCCGCCTGATCGGCCGTCACCGTGCCCCCTGGCCCGGGTCGCCGAGTATCGCGACGGCTTCCGGCAGGCCCATCTGGGCCAGCCGGACCCGTGCCATCTCGTCCGTCCAGCGTTCCGCCGTGGCGTACCGCTCCTCGGGGGTGGTGTCGAGCAGGCGGCGGCCCGGCCAGACCTCGTAGTCGCCGATCAGCTCCGCGTGGTACGCCATGCCCTTCTGGAAGAGCTCTTCACGGGCGAGCACGAACTCACTGTCGGGCACCTCGTCCCACAGCTTCCGGCCGTCGCGCAGGATGTCCAGGAGGCGCGGCCGGTAGTCGGGGTGGGCGGCCAGATGGTCACGGAGGATCGAGCTGCCGACGGCCAGGTGGCGGATCTCGTCGATCGCCGCGCCGCGGGAGATCTCCCCCGCGGCCGGATCGAGCCGGTCCCACTTGCGTTCACTGAGCTCGGCGGCGGGCGCGAGGACGCCCTCGATGATGATCGTGAAGACGGCGACACCGCCCGCGAAGTCCGCCTGGTCGCGGATCACTTCCAGACAGAACCGCTCGATCGGGTCGAGCACGCGAGTGCGGTAGTCGGCGGCCATCTCCTGAATGTCGCGCACCAACGTCCGCTCAGGACAGCCCAGTTCGGCCAAGTGCTGCCGGAACACCCGGGCGTGCCGGGCCTCGTCCAGCAGCTGCGTGGCGTAGAACTCCAGCTCGGCGATGCCGGGGGCGTGGGCGACGTAGTACCCGAGCGCGCGGGTGGCCATCTCTTCGGCCACGGAACGGAAGCCGAGTTCGAGGGTGAGGGCCTCGCGCAGCGGGCCGGGCTCCTTCATGTACCGGGGTACCGGCGCCTGCTCGGCGTGTCCGGTGACGGCGCGGCCGCGCAGGGTGCCCTGGGCGACGTGCCGGAGCCAGTACGCGAGGTCGCACTGCTCGGCGGTGAGGTCGAGGGTCTTGGCTCCGTCGAGGAGCCCGGGTGCCGTGTCCCAGTCCGCTGCGTCGATGGGGGCGTCAGTCATCGCTGAGTGTCCTCCTGTGGTGGGTGCGGAGCGCTCCGCCGGACGGCGCCGGCACGGCTGCCGGGGCCGGGACCCGGGCTGCCGCGCTCCGGGTCCGCAGGGCGTCGGCCAGCCGCCGGTACAGCGGTTCGGGTACGGGCTCGAAGGGCAGGGCGAAGGGCTTGAGGAAGTTGCCGAACAGGCCGCGGTCGCCGCACAGGTGGAACGGCAGCGCCAGCAGGGCCCATTCGGGGCGCACCAGCCAGCACCACAGGGCGGCCACGGCACCCTGGGTGAGCAGGCTGTGCATGCTGTTGTAGAGGACGTAGTAGACCTTGGAGACGCGCTTGTCGGGGCTGCGGCGGTAGGCGAGGGCTCCGGGCAGATAGCCGATGAGGTCGATGTACACGAAGAAGCCGAGCGCGACGAGCCAGCGGATCTCGCCCGCGTGCAGCACGATCAGGACGGTCGTCACGACCAGTCCGGCCAGGTACTCGGCGCGGTGCAGCCGGAAGGTGGTGCGGGTCTCGAAGGGGTTGGCCTGGTCCACCGGTCACTCCCCCGCGCCGAGCCGCTGGGCCGCCCGGCCCTGCGGCTCCTCCGCTCGGCCCTGCGGCTCCTCGGTCCGGACCTCGGCGCCGAGCCGGACACCGGCGAACATCCCGGTGACCGCCCAGGCGATGGTCTCCTCGATGACGCGGGCGGCGATCGGGTCGAGGATGCCCGCCATGCTGGGGATGCCGAAGTCGAAGTCGGCATCGAAGCGCAGGGCGCAGTCCGCGCCGGTCTGCCGCAGGTCCCAGGTGCCGGACAGCTCGTCGAAGTCGCCGTCGGTCTGCCGGAAGGCGATGTGCAGCCGCTCCCGGTCGTAACTCTCGCTCTCCGTCCAGCGCAGCACGCCGCTGCGGAAGTACAGCTCCCAGCTGGAGCTGCCCGCTGGCTGCGGCGGGCCGCTGTGCACCACCGTGGAGCGCACGTGCGGGGTCAGTTCCGGATAGCGCTCGAACCGCAGGACGGCGTCGAAGACGTCCTCCGCGGGGACGTCGGGGATGAGCGCTTCCACGATCACGTGCCGCATGTCGGCTACCGCCTTTCCGGCATCCGGGCAGCGTGCTCGACCAGGTCGCGGGTGGCCGCGTCGAAGGCGGCCAGGAGATGTTCCACGTCCGCGTCGGTGAGCACGGCGGGCGGGGTGAACCGCACCACGCTGCTGCCGTTCATCGAGTGGTTGGCCACCACTCCGTGGTTGAAGAGTTCGATCAGCAGCTCGCCCGCGAGGCCGGCCTCGGCCAGCTCCACGCCGATGAGCAGGCCCCGGCCGCGCACCGCGGTGACGAGACCGGGGACGTTGCGGGCGGCGATCCCCGCGATCAGCGGCAGCAGCCGGGCGCCGAGCGCGGCGGCCCGCGGTACGAGATCATCCTCCCGTATCGCCCGGATCGCGCCCTGCACGGCGGCCATGAGGAGCGGGGCGCCGGAGAACGTACCGGTGTGCAGGTAGGGGTCCTTGTCGAACGGGCGGAACGCCTCCCGGGTGGCGAGCGCGGCGGAGACCGGGACGACGCCGCCGCCCAGCGCCTTGCCCGCGAGCAGCACGTCCGGCACCACTCCGGCGGCGTCGGCGCCCCACCACGTGCCGAGCCGGCCCAGGCCGGTCTGCACCTCGTCCAGGACGAAGAACCCGCCGTACTGGCGGCACAGTTCGCCGATCCGGCGGAGGTAGCCGTCCGGCGGGATGATCACGCCGCCCTCGCCCTGCACCGGTTCGACGATCACGCAGATCTCGCCGGGGCTTTCGGCCAGCTCCTTCTCCAGGAGATCGGCGTCCCCGTACGGGATGTGGGTGACGCCGGACAGCAGGGGACGGAACGGCCGCTGATAGACGTCCTTGCCGGAGACCGACAGCGCGCCGAGCGTCTTGCCGTGGTAGCCCAGGTGCGTGGCGACGACCTTCCGCCTGCCGTTCGCGCGGGCCAGCTTCAGCGCGGTCTCGACCGCCTCCGTGCCGGAGAGCGAGAAGTGCACGCGGTCCAGGCCCGGCGGGGCCACCGCGGTCAGCGCCTCGGCGGCGCGGGCCGCGGCCGGCTCCAGCAGGATGCGGGTGGCGACGGGGTGCACGTCGAGCTGGCGGCGCACCTCTTCCATGACGACGGGGTGCCGGGCGCCCATGAGGAACACGCCGTAACCGCCGCAGTTGAGGTACCGCGCGCCGTCGCTGGTGGTCAGCCAGGCGCCGGACGAGGCGACCTCCATCCGGCCGCCGAAGAGTTCGGCCACGGTCGCGCGGCCCTTGCTCAGGTGGGCCCGGTACAGGCGGAGGGTCTCCGCGTCGGTGCCGGGCCAGGGTTCCGCCGGGGCGTTCACGGGCGTTGTTCCTCCAGGTCGTCGGCCGGATCGGGGTGCAGGGCCGCTTCGGTCCACGCGCGCAGTTCGGCGGCGCCCGTCTTCGGCAGCCGGGGCAGTGCGTCGGCGACGTCCGCCGGCCCGCCGAGCGCGCGGAACTTGGCACGTACGAGGTCGGCGTGGTGGGTACGGGTGTGCGGGCCCGCGGCGCCGTACGGGATCAGCAGCTCGCGCACGGCGGTGCGGCCGTCGGTGAGGCGGACGGTCACCCGCGCGCCGGTGGCCTTGGTGGCGGCGGCGAAGTCGGTTGCGGGCGGGGCCGGTTCGCCTGCGAGCCGGACGAGTGCGTCGCCGCCGAACTCCCGGAGCCATGCCGCGCCCGCGGGGCCCGCCTGCCGCAGCGCCTCCCCGAACGGCGCCTCGGACGCGAGGAGTTGTCGCGTCAGGGCGGGGTCGTGCCGGAGCCGTACCTTTCCCGCGGCGGCCCGGCGTACCGGATCGTCGCTCGCCGGCGGTTCCAGGTCGGCGACGGTCAGCCGTCCGGTGAGCAGCGCGGTGGCCACCGGGTGGCCGATGTCCAGTACCAGGGCACCGAGCGGCCTGCCGGGACCGTCGAGGTAGCGGCGGGCCCGCTGTCCGGCGAGGACCGTGTAGAGGGACGCCTCCACGAGGACGTCGTCGAGTACGGCGGCGAGCTCTGCCGCGTCCGGGGCGCCCAGGTCGTGGTGGAGGTCCCGCGCGCAGTCCACGGCCGCGTCGATGCCGGGCCCGCCGGGATGCAGCTTGTACGAGAAGGTCTCGGTGTGCCAGCGCGTCCCGAGCCCCGCGGTGACCGCCTCGGGCAGCGGCACGGTCGCGAACCGGCGCAGGAAGCCGTCGGGGTGCTCCAGCAGGTCGGGCGCGCCGGTGAACCCGGCGGCGGCCGCGTCGCAGGCGTCCATGCCGGTGCGGACCGGGCCGAAGGCGTGGAGGAGGCGGGCGTCGCTGGCGAGGAAGGCACGCATCAGGGGCCAGGGCGGCTGTGCGTACGCGAGGCCGAGCGCGGCGGTCCAGCGGTGGGCCGGTGCACCTTCGCAGTGCAGCCGGCCGGCGACCGCGCCCGCGAGGTGGGCGTGCAGCGCGGTCTGGCCGCGGAGCGGGCCCAGGGTCGCCGCGGCGGTGATCCGGGCGGCGCATTCGTTGGCCGCGACCACGGCGGTGAGCAGTGCGGGGCCGTCGAGCCGCCGGGCGCGGGCGTAGGCGAGCGGCACGGCGACGGTGGAGGGGGACAGGTGGCCCGCGTACGCCGTGTCGTCGAGGTTGAGGAAGGAGCCGAGGGCGGCCAGCACGCTCGACGCCTGGCGCGGATCGTCCTGCAGCGGCGGCCCGAAGGCGGCCGTCAGGCGCCGGCCGAGCGGGTGTGCGGCGCCCGCGCGGATGGCGCCGAGCTGGGACAGCACCTGACTGGCCGCGCGGCGCAGTACCCGCTCCGGTATCGCGTCGGGTGTGAGCCGCGCCGCCCAGGCGCCGAGTTCGGCCAAGAGGGTCATCGCGTCCTCACCCGTTCCGCTGTGCGCGGGGCGCGGCCCAGACCGGCAGCGCGCCCGGCAGCACGTCGAAGGTGGCGGTGGTCCCGATGCTGTGGCGCAGCTCGCCGTCGTGCTCCAGGACCAGCCGTTCGCCGTCCAGCCGTTCCAGGACGATCCGCCGCCCGCGGCCGTACGCCGTGCCGGGCAGGTCCAAGTGGCGGCCCTCGCGGGCAAGTTCGAGGAAGCGGGCCGGGTCGATCCGGCCGCCGACGACGCAGACGTCCAGCAGGCCGTCGTCCGGCTCGGAGCGGGGCAGCAAGAGGTACTGCCCGGCGCGGTAGCGGCCGCCGCCGACGCCGGCCAGGACGGTGGGGCCCTCGGCCAGTACGGTGCCGTCGACGGTGACCCGGCCCGGGTAGGGGCGGTAGCCGGCCGCGGCCTCGGCCAGCAGGCGCGCGTAGCGGGCCCGGCCGCTGCCGGGCGCCGCGCCGGCCGCCGACAGGATCTCGGCGCCCAGCCCCGTGCAGGAGCCGAGGAACACATGGGCGCCGGTCTCGGCGAGCCGGGCGAGGTCGATCCGACGCACCTCGGCCCGCCGGGCGGGACCCAGCACCATGTCCAGGGCGTCCTGCCAGGGCCGGTCCTGCCAGTACATCCGGTACCCGGAGTTGGCACTGCCCGCGGGGATCATGAGCAGCGCTGCCCGGGAGCCGTCGCCGTCCTGCCGGAGCATCCCCTCGGCCGTCTCGTGTGCCGTGCCGTCGCCGCCCACCGTCACCACCAGGTCGGGGCGGTGCCCGGCGGGTTCCTTGGCCAGCGCGCGGTGCACGGCGTCCGTGGCGTCGCCCGGCCCGGTCGTGCGGTGCACGGCCACCGGCCCGAGCCGTTCCCGGCAGCGGGACGCGAGGAGTTCGACGAGCTCGGCGGAGTAGCTGCCGGCTGCCGGGTTGGCCACGATGAGGGCACGCAGCGGTGAGGGGTCCACGGAAAACAGCCTGTCCTACTGTGCTGACCTCGCCCTGACCATTTCCTGACCCCTTCCTGATATTCCCCTGACAGCGCACTGACGGCTGCACAATTTCCCTTTCACGGCCCGGGAATTACTTGTCGCGACCGGCCCCGCGCTGCTCTACTCGGACGTCGGCCCGTCCGCTGCGCACGCCCGGAGGAATGGACGCATGACCACCGAATCAGCCCCGGCGTCTCCGGCCCACCACGCCATCAGCACCTATGCACAGTCCGCCAATCCGAGCGCTTTTCTCGCCCTCAATGAAGGGAACAAGTACTTCACTTCCCCGACCGCGCAAGGCGTGATCGTCCATCGGCGTTCAGGACGCTGCCTGGTCCAGTTCGGCGGGCCTTTCGCGCCGCCCGAGGACTATTCCCGGCTGCTCGGTGAATTCACCGGGTACGCGCGGCGGCAGCGGCTGCGGCTGGTCGGCATCCAGCTGCAGCGGGCCGATGCCGTGCGGTACGCGGAGCAGGGGTTCACCGTCAACCAGATCGGCGCTTCCTACGCGATGGACCTGGCCGGCTTCAGCCTGCGCGGCTCCCGCTTCGTACGGCTCCGGAACAAGATCTCGCGGGCGCTGCGCAGCGGCCTGACCGTGCGGGAGGCCGGGGCCGACGAGTATGCCGGCGCGCTGCGGGAGCTGGACGCGCGCTGGCTCGCGGGCAAGGGGAAGCACGCCAGGCCGCTGGAGTTCCTGGTGGGCCAGCACGGGGGCGCTGCGCAGTCGCACCGCCGGCTGTTCGTCGGGCTGATCGGCGGCGAACCGGCCGGGTACATCTCGTACTCGCCCGTCTACGGCAGCCGGGCCGGCTGGCTGCACGACCTGAGCCGCCGCCGGCCCGACGCGCCGCCGGGGGTCGCCGAGGCCGTCAACAGCCATGCGATCGAGGTGTTCCGCGGCGAGGGCGCGCGCTGGCTGCACTTCGGTTTCACCCCGTTCACCGGGCTCGATCCCGCGTGCGAGGTCCCCGGTCACAGCCCGGCGTTCCGGTGGCTGGTGGGCAAGCTGTGGGAGCGCGGCGGGGCCGTGTATCCCGCGCGCAGTCAGCTCGCCTACAAGGAGAAGTGGGCGCCGGACGTGGTGATTCCGGAGTACATCGCCTTTTGCGGGCGAGCCTCGGTCAGGTCCCTGATCCACGTCTTCCGGGCGGCCAACGCGCTGTAGCCGTGTGCCGTCACCGACATCCCAGGAGGTCATCGGCATGACCTACGTATCCCCTCACCCGTCCGGCGCGCACTCCGGCGCCGCGCCCTTCACCGACCTCTTCCAGCAGGTCAGGGAGGCGGGCCTGCTCAGGCTGCGCCCCCGTTACTACGCCTGGCGGCTGACGCTGAGCGCGGCGCTGTTCGGCGCCGGGCTGGCGGCGTTCCTCCTCCTCGGCGACTCCTGGTACCAGCCGCTGGTCGCCGCGTATCTGGCGCTGTCCTCCGTGCAGTGCGCGTTCATGGGCCACGACGCGGGCCACAAGGCGATGTTCCGCGACAAACGCGCGGCCACGGCGGTCGGGCTGCTCCACATGAACCTCGTCAACGGGATCAGTTACGGCTGGTGGGTGGGCCACCACAATCGCCACCACAGCCACCCCAACCACCTCGACCGCGACCCGGACATCGCCCGCCGTACGGCCGTCTTCCACGTCAAGCAGTACGCGCGCAGGACCGCCCGGCAGCGGTTCATCGTGCGCCACCAGGCCGTGCTCTTCTTCGTGCTGCTCGTCCTGGAGGCGTACAAGATCCAGAAGACCTCGGTGCTGGCGGTCCTGCGCCGGGGTGTGCGGCGCCCGGTCCTGGAGGGCGGGCTGATGCTGGCCCGCGTCGTCGTCTTCGCCGGCGCCCTGCTGCTGGTGCTGCCGCCGCTGAAGGCCCTGGTGTTCCTGCTGGTCCACCAGGCGCTGACCGGCGTGTACCTCGGCCTGGTCTTCGCGCCCAACCACAAGGGCATGGAGATCCGCGACGGTGCGGAGGAGTCGCTGGACTGGCTGGAGCGGCAGGTGCTGACCTCCCGCAACGTCCGCCCCTCCCCCCTGACCGACTTCCTCTACGGGGGTTTGAACTACCAGATCGAGCACCATCTGTTCCCGGCGATGCCGCAGCGGAGCCTCGGCCGGTGCCGGAAGATCGTGCGCGCGTACTGCGCGGCGCACGGCCTGCCGTACCGGGAGGTGGGTATCGCCGCGTCCTACCGCGAGGTCGCGTCGTTCCTGCACGAGGTCAGCGCCCCGATACGGGCGGAACACGAGCGGGCGGGGCGGCACCGCCGGGCCGCCTGAAGGCCGGCCGCCCTCCTTCCCGCGGAGGGCGGCCGGCGTGCACAAGGGGGACGGAGTCAGTTGCGGGACGGCACTCGGGCCGCGTGCACGGCCGACACCGGGCCGCGGTCCAGCGCCGGGTCCTGGACCAGGATGGCGTGCTCCACCCGGCGCAGGGACGGGGAGGGGTCGACGCCGAGCTGCTCGACCAGGCACTGCCAGGTCTGCCGGCAGGTGTCCAGCGCCTCCGCCTGCCGGCCGGAGCGGTACAGCGCGACCATGAGCTGTTCGCAGAAGCGTTCGCGCAAGGGGTTGGCCAGGTGGGCCTCGCGCAGTTCCGCCAGGGCGGCGGTGTGCCGGCCCAGCAGCAGTTCGCTGTCGAACAGCGTCTCCAGCGCCCGCAGCCGGTGCTCCTCGTACCGTGCGGCGGCGGCCTTCGCCAGCGGCCCGCCGGGACTCCCGCCGCAGAGGGTCCCGCGCCACAGGCGCAGCGCGCGGCGCAGCAGGGCGACGGCCTTCTCCGGCGCTTCCCCGCGCAGCCGTTCGGCCCGCGCGGCGCACTCCATGAATGTGGTGGCGTCCAGCTCGGCGCCGTCCATCAGGAGCTGGTAGCCGTACGGGAGGCAGACCAGCCGCGGCGGGACCCGGCCCGGCTCGATCACCTTGAGCTTCTTGCGGAGCCGGCTGGCGTGCGCCTGCAGGGCGTTGGCCGCGCCGGCCGGTGCCGATTCGGCCCACAGCTCGGCCATCAGCGTCTCATGGGATATCGCCTTTCCCTCACTCACCAGGAGGGCCTGCAGCAGCATGCGCTGGAATCCTCCGGACACCGTGATGCTGCCTTCCGGGGAGAGCATTTCCAAGCCACCGAGAATCCTGAACTCGATCAAGGACTCGTCTAGCATGTACCGCCACCGATCATTCTTCTCCTCAGCCCGGAACGCGATACGGAAACCACACTTCCCCGGAAGTTACCCCGCCCCGCTATCGTCCCGCTTTCCGGTGGGTATCGACTTGCCCCTGCTGTGAAACCCGCTGGAGGTGGCGGGCGAAGTCGGTGGTGACGGAAAGGGCGTGCTCGGTGAGGTAGAAATGGCCTCCCGGGAATTCGCCGGCGCCCAGGAACGCAGGGGTACGGGTGGCCCACTCGGCGAGCCCGCCGGGCTCCAGCGTCGGATCGGACCGGCCGCCGTAGGCCACGACCGGGCAGCCGACGCGGGCGCCGTCGTCGCGGTAGTCGGCGACGAGGGCCAGGTCGGCGCGGACCGCGGGCAGGACCAGCGCGAGCAGCTCGGGGTCCGCTCCGGCCTCCGCCGGCAGCACGCCGAAGCGCCGGACCGCCGCGGCGAACTCGCCGTCCGGCAGCGGCAACAGGGCGTCGACCGGCCGGAACCGCTCGGGCGCCCAGCCGGACACGCCCAGCAGCACCGGTCCGGCGCCGCCCTCGCGCTCGGTCGCCACGGCCACCCGGTAGGCGAGCAGGGCTCCCAGGCTGTGCCCGAAGAACGCGTACAGGCGGCCGTCCAGCTCCGCGTCGAGCGCCTCCCGCACCGCTTCGACCAGGGGTGCGGTCCGCCGGTGCGGCGGTTCGGTACGGCGCTCCCCGCGCCCCGGCAACTGCACGGCGTGCACCTCGACTCCGGGGAGCAGGGCCGCCCACCGGTGGTAGAAGGCGGCGCCGCCCCCGGCGTGCGCGAAGCAGAACAGCTGCCGTGCGGCGTCGGGCCGGGGCTCCGCCGTGCGGAACCAGCGGCCCGCCTCCCCCGTCACCCGGCACCCCCCTCCGCCGCCGCCCGCATCCGCTCCGCGAAGTCCGTGTCCGGCACGACGCTCGCGCGGGCCTGGGCGACGGCGCGCCCTTCCGCGTCGGCGATCCGGGCGTTGGCGACCATCCGGCGCCGGCCGGGATGGACGAGTTCGGCGTGCACGGTGTAGGCGTCGCCGGGCCGCGCCGGCCGCAGGAAGTCGATGTCCAGGCTGAGCGTGATCATGGGGTACGCGTGATCGCCGTGGCTCATTCCGGCGGCGCAGCAGGCGTCGTCGAGGACCATGGCGAGGTACCCGGCGTGCACCCCGCTGCCGGCGAAGTTGGCCAGCTCCCGCGGGGGCCGCCAGCTCTCGTCGACCCCGCCGGGCCGGGCGCCGGTCACCCGCAGGCCGAGCAGGGCGTGGTGGGCGCCGTGCGGCACCCGCCCGTCGGCCAGCGCCTGCAGCAGCTCGGCGCCGGTGAGTTCGTCCCAGTGTGCGAGCAGCGCGCTCTCCATCGTCTCCGGCACGTCCGGCATCCTCCCATCGTGACGGGCCATCAGGACAGCACGAGGGGCGCGCCGCCGAAGTAGGCGAGCAGCGGCTCGGCGGTGCTGGTGCGGGACGGCGGATGGAAGGCCAGCGGCCGGACGGCGGCGGCGAGCAGCGCGCCTTCCGGGGAGCGGATGAAGTCCATGCCGCCGAGCAGTTCCAGGGCGAGGTCGGCGGCGCCGGTCAGCGCCTCCTGGACGGCGTACCGGGCGACGAGCACGGCGGCGACCGCCTCCTCGCCCGCCAGGTCGCCGTCGCGGACCGCGCGCGCTGTGCCCTCCAGGAGCAGGCAGGCCGCCTCGACGCGTACCGCGAGCGCTGCCCGGTCGGTGGCGGCGCCCCGGCCGTGCTCCAGTACGCGCTGGACGAGGGCGGTGGCGACGCCCGCGTATCCGGCGGAGATCAGCAGCTCGAACCAGAGGAAGCCGGCGCTCTGGATCTCGGAGAGCCGGTCGGGGCCGTCGCCGTCGGCGGTGGTGCGCAGGACCAGGTCCTCGGGTACGAACACGTCCTTCAGGCGCACTTCGTCGCTCTCGGCCGCGGCGAGCGCGCCGTTGGCCCAGAAGGGATACACGCCGATGCCCGGCGTGTCGGCCCGCACCAGCGCGACGGCCAGCTCGGGCCGCCCCTCGGCGCCGGGGACGGTGACGCTCGCGGTCAGCAGGTCCATCGAGCGGGACAGACTGCACGGCTTCTTGGCGCCGTTGAGCACATAGCCGCCGTCGGCCGGCCGCGCGGTGACGGCCGGGGCGAGGATGTTCTGCTGGGTGCGGCCCTCGGCCCAGCCGGAGGCCATCAGCTTCCGGTCGGGCACGACGCCGGCCAGCAGGTCGCGCTGGGCCGCGGTGAGGCCGTCCTCGCGGTCGGCCAGCGAGTAGAGCATCGCGGCCGTGAAGTGGTGCATGGTCGCGGCGGCGGCGAGGGAGGGCGAGTACGAGCCGAGGGCCCGCATGACCCGTACGGCGTCCACCGGGTCGGCTTCGCGCCCGCCGAAGGCGGCGGGCACCAGCAGTCCGACGCCGCCGTGTTCGCGGAAGAGCGGGATCACCGGGCTGCCGGGCTGTTCCCGGTCCACGAGGTCGGTCTCCTCCAGGGCCTTGCCCAGGCCCGGGTGGTACTGCTCGCAGGTGGTGCGGGCGGATTCCAGGGAGCGCATCGGAGGTCACCTTTCGCCGAAGACCGCGTGGCGCGGGCTGACGCCGGAGCTGATGCCGACACCCTGGAGGTGCGAGGTGGTCAGCATGGGGTAGTTGGCCTCGCCGTGCACGCCGCCGGTCAGGCCGGTGCCGCCGTGGCTGGGCAGGCAGGGCAGGAAGCCGATGTGCGAGTCGTTGACCTTCAGCAGGCCGCCGTTGCGGACCCGTCGCACGAAGGCGTCCACGACCGAACCGTCCCTCGTCCAGAGGGAGTTGCGCAGGCCGTAGGCGTTGGCGTTGAGGAAGTCCCAGAACCGGTCCAGGAGGACCTTCTCGGCGGCCGGTTCGGCGACGATCACCGGGAGCAGCGGGAAGAACGTCTCCCTGCGCACCATCTCCAGCTTCCGGGCGCCCGCGAGGCCGTCGACCCGGACCACGGTCGGCTCCAGGAACACCCCGGTCTCCGACCGCGTCCCGTCCGCCTCGATGCGGTGCCCGCCGCAGACCAGCTCGGCTCCGGAGCCCAGCGCCTCGTCCAGCAGCGCGAAGAACCGCTCGCTGCGCCGTACGGGAGAGAGCAGTACGTCCTCGTCGCCCGGGTGGCCCGGGCGGATGTCGCGGGCCTTGGCTGTCACCTCGGCGAGCAGCGCGTCGGCGATGTCCGGGTGGGCGAGGACGTAGTTGGGGACCATGCAGATCTGGCCGGAGCCGTAGAACGCTTCGGTGACGGCCTCGGCGGCGAGCGGCAGATCGGCGTCCTTCCACACCATGACGCCGTCGTTGCCGGCGAGTTCGAGGACGGGCTTCTTCCCGGCGGCGATGCAGCGCAGCTGGAAGCGGAGGCCCTCCTCGCTGCCGCCGATGTAGAAGATGTCGTCCACCAGGGGGCTGTCGAGCCATCGGGTGAGGGTCCGGCCGGGGTTGCCGCAGACGGCGGCCAGGATGCCGGGCGGGGCACCGGCCTCCCGCAGGACGGGGGCGACGAGTTCACGCAGCAGGTACATGGTGCTGAGCGCGATGCTGCGCGGGGCGCGGACCACGACGGCATTGCCGGCCATGAGCATCAGGACGGCGAGCGCGGCGCTGGGCGCCGGGGCGTTCTGCGGCGGGTTCAGGCACACCACGCCGTCGGGCTGCCGGTGGACGACGAGGCGGCGTCCGGCGTGCCGGAATTCGCTGTGCATGCACTGCCGGTACCACGCGCAGCTCTCCGCGCCGTACAGCTCCAGCAGGCCGCTCAGCTGCCAGCGGGCGAGCCGCAGCGGGGTGCCCTCGGCCACCATCAGGCCGAGGAGTTCGGTGCGGTGCTCCAGCAGTCGTTCCCAGAACATCGGTGCCAGGGCCATGCGCCGGTCCAGTGGCACGGCTGCCCAGTCGGGTGCCGCTTCCGCCGCGGCCTTGAGGGCGGCGTCGTTGTCCGCGTCGTCCGCGACGGCGACCCGGCCGACGACATACGGGTGCTGGGCGGCGGCGGAGTCGGGGTCCGGGTCGCGTTCCAGGGCGCGCTTCAGCCTGACGCTGGTGAAGACGTCCTCCAGCAGGGAGCCGGCGCTGACGGTGTAGACCCAGCCCTCGCCGCCGGCGTCGCGGCCTCCGATGTACGAGGAGTAACTGCGCAGCGGGTGTGCGCGGGGCGGCGGTGCGGGTGCCGCACCGGCCGGCTCGGTGGTGCTGCGGGGAGAGGACCCCACGGTGCCTCCAACGGTCGGGATGGTCACTGCCCCACCGGCAGCGGGCGCCACCGCGGCGCCGAGGAGCCGCGGGGTACGAGTACCGGGTCGTCGTGGCCCGCCGGGGTCTCGCTGAGGCGGACGGGCGGGACGGTGTGCCGCAGCTCGCCCAGCGGGGTGGCGCTGGTCCGCCACTCGGGGGCGGGTGGGACGGCGTCCTCGGCGAGCGCGTCCGTCAACTCCGGCTCCCAGCTGCCCAGTTCCCAGCACCAGTTGGCGACGCCGGCGAGCGATACGCGGACGGCGTAGCTGCCGCCTTCGTGGGCGCGGCGGACGGCCGCGGCCATGATGCCGGAGGCCGCCAGGTAGGAGGCGATGTAGTCGCACAGGATGCGGCCGGGCGGCAGCTTCGGGGTGTCGCCACCGCCTTCGCGCAGGCTGATGCCGGTGAGCGCCTGGGCCTGCTGGTCGAAGCCGCCGCGGTCGCGCCAGGGCCCGGTGTGTCCGTAGGCGCTGAGGGAGCAGTGGATCAGGCCGGGGACCGCGGCGGCGCACTCCTCGGCGGTGAGCCCGAGCCGTTCGGCCTTGCCCGGGCGGTAGTTGTGGACGAAGACGTCGGCGTCGCGCAGCAGCCGGTCGAAGGTGTCGCGGCCGGCGGCGCCCCGGGCGTGCAGGTCCAGCCGGGCCGAGCGCATGCCGCCGGCCGACTCGTGCCAGATGATGTCGTGGTCGAAGGAGTCCGGTTCGCACACGTGCAGGACGTCGGCGCCGTACTCCGCCAGCGTCCGGCCGGTCGCGGTGCCCGCCAGGATGTGGGTGAACTGCAGGCAGCGCAGCGAGGACAGCGGCCGCGGCCCGTGCGGCAGCGGGACGACGGGGCCGTCGGCGATCCGCTCCACCGCCACCAGCGGCTCGGCCAGCACGGCGCGGCCCTGGGGGTGGGCGAGGAATTCCGCGCGGGTGCGGGCGACGGCGAGCGGGACGGCCCGTTCGGCGGCCGCCTCCTCCAGATCCGCGGCGTCCCAGCCTGCGACGGCGGCCGCAAGGTGCTCCCTGGTGTGCGCGCACCCCAGGAGGTCCAGCAGGGCGTCGCGGGTGCGCGGGTAGCAGGCGATGGGGATGACCCAGCGGCCGTCGGCGGTGCGGTAGAAGTCCCAGAGCGCGGGGGCCGGTCCGGACAGCCCGGCCAGCGATCCCATGCTGGAGGGGTAGCCGTTGAGCGTGGCCAGGCCGCCCAGGAACGGGGACATGCGGTGCAGGCCCTGGCCCAGGTCCAGGGCGAGGCGCTGGGCCCGTCCCGTGCGCAGCTGCCAGATCTGTGCGGCGCCGACGGCCGACGTGAGCAGCGGCACCCCGATCGCGGCGGACATGCGCAGCGTGGATTTCACGTACGGATGGCAGCCGGTCACGGTCAGGTCGCTCACGGCCGATTCCCGGCTCAGGCCGATCGCTTTCAGCGTGGCGTCCAGTTCTCGGGTGAAGTCGAACCCGTCCTCCATTATTCCCTCGATTCTTTCCGTCCGGCGCGTTCCGGTGCGGGGCCGCCGAGTCTGCCACTGCCGTGGCACCGCCGGAACACATGGTCAGCGAGGCGTCAGCGCATTGTCAGCGGGCTTTGCTTGACTGCCGACCATGGCGGACTCCGACGACCTTCACCGGCTGCCCCGCGCCGAGCGCCGGGAGGCGCTGGAAGAAATTCTTTCCCGGGAGTTCAGGGCCGGTCTGCTGATGGACGAGGCGGAAGAATTGCCTTGGGACGAGAACTTCTTCGACCTGGGCCTGACCTCGCTGCGCCTCATGGAGCTCAAGCAGCGCGTGGAAACCCTGCTGAACTGTGACATCAGCACCAACGTGCTGTTCAACAGCCCCAATTTGGCGAAGCTTGCGGACCACCTGGCCGATGTCGTCCTGCCCGGCCTTTCCGACGAACCGGCCCGCTGAGGAAGGAACCAGCCATGTCAGAAACGCCCGAGGCCGCCACGGGGGACATCCGGCACACCGCGGACGAGCCGATAGCCGTCGTCGGAGTGGGCCTGCGTTTTCCCGGCGGAAACGAAACGCTCGCGGAATTCGCGGATTTCCTGCGTGCGGGACGGTCCGCCGAGGGGCCCGTTCCGGAGGACCGGTGGGTTTCCGCGGACAGTACGGAGCGGCCTGCGGGTAATTTCCTCGACGGGCTCGACCGGTTCGACGCGAAGTTCTTCAAGATATCCCCCAAGGAAGCCCCGTACATCGATCCCCAGCAGCGCCTGGTGCTGGAGACCGCCTGGCACGCCCTGGAGGACGCCAACATCGACCCGACGGGCCTGCGGGACACCGGCGCCGGGGTCTATCTGGGCGTCATGTCCATGGACTACATGACGGAGACGGCCGCGGTACCGGAGAAGGAACTGTCCGGCGCGCTGGTCCCCGGCAACGCGCACAGCGCCGTGTCCGGGCGGCTGTCGTACTTCCTGGGGCTGCGCGGCCCCTGCATGAGCGTCGACACCGCCTGCGCGTCCTCGCTCACCGCCGCCCACCTCGCCGCGCAGGGCCTGCGCCGCGGGGAGTGCGACCTTGCGCTGTGCGGCGGCGTCAACGCGATCCATCACCCGCTGATCCAGGCCGCCCTGAACAGCGCGGGGATGCTCGGCGCCGACGGGCGCTGCAAGACCTTCGACGAGAGCGCGGACGGCTACAGCCGCGGCGAGGGCTGCGGCGTCCTGGTGCTCAAGCGGCTGTCCGACGCGCTGCGCGACGAGGACCGCGTCCTCGGGCTGCTGCGCGGCTCGGCCGTGGGCGCGGACGGCGAGAGCGCGGGCCTGACCGCGCCCAGCGGCATCGCCCAGCAGGCCGTGATGAGGGCCGCGATCGCCGACGCCGGGCTGCGGCCCGAGCACATCCAGTACGTCGAGGCACACGGCACGGGCACCCCGCTGGGCGACCCCGTGGAACTGGGCTCGATCAGCGACACCTTCGCGGCCTCCCACAGCGCGGCCGCGCCGGTGGTGGTCGCCTCGGCCAAGACCAACGTCGGGCACCTGGAGTCCGCGGCCGGTGTCTGCGGCATCGTCAAGGTCCTGCTGCAGATGCGCGAGGGCGTCTTCTACCCGCATCTGCACCTCACCACCCCGTCGCCCCGCATCCCCTGGGACAGCTGCCCGGTGACCGTGCCGACCCGGGTCACGCCGTGGCCCGCCGGCGGTCCGCGGCGCGCCCTGGTGAACGGCTTCGGCATCGCCGGCACCCTCGGCTGCGTGGTGGTCGAGGAGCCGCCGCCCGCGGCCGGCACGGAGCCCCCGCAGGACGACGCCGCACCGCAGGTCCTCACCCTGTCCGCCAAGAGCGCCCCGTCGCTGCAACGCCAGATCGAGCGCTGCCGGGAGTACGTCGCGGACCACCCCGATGCCCCGGTCGCCGACCTGTGCCGCACCGCCGCGCTCGGCCGCGCCCACCTCCCCGTCCGCCGCGCCGGAGTCGTCCGCGACCGCGCCGGGCTGACGAAGCTGCTCGGCGACTGGGCGGCGCGCGACGCCGGACCGGGCGCCGGCGGCGCCGACGGCGGGCGCGGCGTGCGCAAGGTCGCGTTCCTGTTCACCGGCCAGGGCAGCCAGTACCCGGGCATGGGCCGGGCACTGTACGCCCGCCACCCGCTCTTCCGGGAGCGTCTGGACGCCTGCGACCGGCTGTTCGCGCCGCACCTGGGCCGGTCGGTGAAGGACCTGGTGACCGGCGCCGACGGGGACGGCGTCGCGATCGACCGGACCGTGCACACCCAGCCCGCACTGTTCGCGCTGGAGTACGCGCTGGCACACCTGTGGCTGTCCTGGGGCGTACGCCCGAACGTCCTGGTCGGCCACAGCATCGGCGAGATCGCCGCGGCGGCCGTCGCGGGGGTCTTCTCCCTGGAGGACGCGGTGGCGCTGGTGGCGGCGCGGGCCCGGCTGATGCAGTCGGTCACCGCGCCCGGCGGCATGGCCCAGGTGCCGCTGCCTGCGGACGAACTCGCCCCCTTCCTGGACGGCCACGCCGATCTCGCCGTCGCCTGCCGCAACGCGCCCCGCCAAAGCGTGATCTCCGGCGGCCGGCGGACCCTGGACGAGGTGTGCACGTACCTGCGCAAGGAAGGTCACGACGTGCGCGAGCTGCCGGTATCGCACGCGTTCCACTCACCGCTCATGGCCGAGGTGGCGGACGCCTTCCGGCACGAGCTGAAGGACCTCAACTTCCACGAGCCGCGACTGCCCCTCGTCTCGAACATCACCGGGCGCGTCGCCAGGGCCGGGGAGCTGACCACGCCGGAGTACTGGGTCCGGCACATCGGCGCGCCCGTGGACTTCGCGGGCAGCATGCGCACGGTCGCCCGGCGCGGCGGGCACGCGTGCGTCGAGATCGGCCCCGCCTCGACGCTCACCTCCCTGGCCCGGCAGTGCGTACCGGCCGGTGACCACCTGTGGCTGGGCGGCCTGCACCGGGCCGACGGGGACGGCAACGTACTGCTGACCTCCCTCGCCCGGCTCTACACGGCCGGCTTCCCGGTGGACTGGGCGGGCTTCCACCGCGGCACCGCCGGCCGGCCCGTCACCCTGCCCCCGTACGCCTTCGACCGGAAGCCGTACTGGCTCCCGGTCCCGCGCGGGCGGAATCGGGGCGCGGTGGCCGCCGCGGCCGGGCAGCAGCACCATCCACTGCTGGGCGAGGAGAGCACCACCGAGGAGCAACTCGGCGACAGCGTGCGGGAGTTCGCCGCCCGGGTGAATGCCAAGCACCCCGCGTACCTGGCGGACCACGTCATCATGGGGCAGGTCGTGCTCCCCGGCGCGGCCTATCTGGAAGTGCTGCTCGCGCTTCAGGACGCGGTGTACGGGGAGACCTGCCGGCCGGTGACGGACGTGGCGATCCTGGAGCCCGTCTTCCTCGCCACCGACCGGGTCACGGAGCTGCGCACGCGGCTGCGGTCCCGGCCGGACGGCACGGCGACGGCCGAGATCGTGACCCGGGTCGCGGGCCGGGGCGGGGCCTTCGAGCGCTGCCACGCCACCGCGGTCCTGGGCCTGCCCGCGGCGCCCGGTACGGCGCTCACCAGGGCCGGTACCGAGCTGTGCGCCAGGGCCGCCGAGGCGGCCGGAGCAGGCGAGGCGGCGGCGGAGATGAGCAGCGAGGAGCTGTACGCCGGGATGTCGGCGGCCGGGGTGGACTACGGCCCGGAGTTCCGCCGCCTGGTGCGGGCCCGCCGGTACGACGGCCGGCTCACCGTGGGCGAGCTGCGCGGCACGCGGACGGGCGCGGCCGAACAGCTGCCGCCGGCCCTGCTGGACAGCTCACTGCACGCCATGGCCCTCCTCAATGACGCCGGGGAGACCTACCTGCCGGTGCGGTTCGGACGGCTGCGGCTGTTCAAGAAGCCGAAGTCGGCGGAGCTGCGGACGCTGGCCAGGCTCGTCCCGGTACCGCCCGGGGCCGCGCAGGAGGTGGACCTGGCGGCGGACGTCGTGCTGCTGGAGGGCGACCGGCCGGTCTTCGAACTGACCGGACTGGGCCTGAAGCGGGTGGCCAACACGGCGGCCGGGAGCGGGCGTCCGGCCCACCTCTACCACGAACCGCGCTGGGTCAAGCGCTCGCTGACCGGTCCTGGGGCCGGGTCCGGGGAGCCGCGCCGCGTCGTGGTGCTGAACCGCGGCGAGGCGGAGCGGGCGCCGCTGGCCGCCCGGGCCGCGGAGACCGGTACGGAACTGGCGTACGCCACCGGACCTGATGACCTCGCCGATCTGCTGGCCGACCGGCGGCCCACCGATGTGTGCTGGTTCTGGCGGCCCGGCGAGGGCGACGGAGTGGCGGCGCTGCGTGCCGAGTGCCGGCGCAACTACCGCGACCTGCTCGCGGTGCTGGGCGCGCTGGAGCGCGCGGGCTTCGGGCACGGCGGGCGGCTGTGGCTGGTCACCGAGGGCGCCCAGCTGCTGCCGGAGGAGGCACCGCGCGGGGCCGGGCCGTCGGCGGCGGCCACGTTGTGGGGCTTCGGGCAGGCGCTGTGGCACGAGTACCCGGGTTACCGCGTCACCCTGGTCGACCTGCCCGGCGGCAGCGATGCGGACGGCGCGGCGGGGGCGCTGCTGGACGAGTTGCCGGCGCGGGACACCGGGGAGTTCCAGGTGGCGTACCGGGGCGGGCACCGCCACGTACGGCGGCTGCACCCGTTCGATCCCGCGGGCCGGCGGGACGCCCCCGTCCGGCTGGCCATCAAGGAGTACGGCTCGTTCGCGGACGTCCGGCCGGAGCCGGCCGAGGCCGTCCCGCCCACGGGCGACCGGATCCAGGTCGCGGTGCACGCCGCGGGGCTGAACTTCAAGGACGTGCTCAACGCTCTGGGCCTGCTCAAGCAGCACGCCGAGGACACCGGCGGGACGTACCGGGCGCAGCCGCTGGGGTTCGAATGCGCGGGGACGGTGATCGCGGCCGGGCCGGACGCGGCCTTCGGGCCCGGAGACGAGGTGGTGGTGAACGCGGTCGGCTGCATGGCGAGCACCCTGACCGTCTCCTCGGAGCTGGCGGTGCGCAAGCCGGACCGCCTCACCATGGCCGAGGCGGCCGGAGTGCCGACGGTCTTCGTCACCGCGCACTACGCCCTGCACCAGCTGGCCGGGATCAAGCCGGGCGACCGGGTACTGATCCACGCCGCGGCGGGCGGCGTCGGGCAGGCCGCGGTCCAGCTCGCGCAGGCGGCCGGCGCCGAGGTGTACGCCACCGCCAGCCCCGCCAAGTGGCCGCTGCTGCGCGCCCAGGGCATCCGGCACGTCATGAATTCCCGGACCCTGGACTTCGCCGACGAGGTGCTCGCGGCCACCGGCGGCGCGGGCGTGGACACCGTGCTGAACAGCCTGAACAAGGAGTTCATCCCGGCGGGTCTGCGCTGCCTGGCCCCGGGCGGACGGTTCGTCGAGCTGGGCAAGGTCGGCTCCTGGACCCCGGAGCAGGTACGCGAGGTACGCCCCGACGTGACGTACCACCACTTCGACCTGGGCGAGCGTCCCGAGGCCGAGGCACGGGCGCACACCCGGCAGATCCTGCGGACCGTCGTCGAGCAGCTCGCCGACGGACGGCTGAAGCCCGTTCCCGCCACGGTCTACTCGCTCGACGAGGCCGAGGAGGCGTTCTCGGCACTCAGCCGGGGTGCGAGCACCGGCAAGCTGGTGCTGCGCTTCGCGGACGAACGCGCCAGGGCCGTAAGGCCGTTCGCGGTCGGGCCCGACCGCACGTACCTGATCACCGGCGGCCTGGGCGGGCTGGGGCTGGTGACCGCCCGCAAGCTCGTCGAGCTCGGCGCGCGCCATCTGGCGCTGGTCGGCCGCGCCGGACTGCCCGCCGCCGAGGCGGCGGCGCTCGCGGCCGAACTCGGGAAGGACGTCGAGGTCGCGGTCCTGAAGGCGGACATCGCCGAGCCCGCCGACGTCGAGCGGATCACCGCGGAGCTGAAGCAGTGCCCGCATCCGGTGGGCGGCATCGTGCACGCGGCCGGCGTCCTCAACGACCTGCCCGCGTCCGCGCTGACCTGGGAGGACATCGAGACGGTACTGCGGCCCAAGGTCTACGGCTCGTGGCTGCTGCACGAGGCGGCCACGTCCTTCCCGGAGCTGGACTTCTTCGTGGGCTACTCCTCCGTGGCCGCCGTGCTCGGCGGCCCCGCACAGGCCAACTACGCGGCGGGCAACGCCTACTTGGACGGGCTGCTGCGCTGGCGGGCGGGCCACGGCCTGCCCGGACTGACCGTCAACTGGGGCCCGTGGGCCGAGGTCGGCATGTCGGCCCGGCTGGACGCGCCGCTCGCCCGACGGCTCCAGGACCAGGGCGTCGCCTTCCTGCACCCGGCGGACGGGATGCACGCACTGGTCGCCCTGCTCGGGCAGCCCGCTCCCCAGGTCGTCGCCGCGGCGTGCGACTGGGACCGGTACGCGGCGGGCCGGGCGTTCCCGCACAGCCTGTACCGGCACCTGGTGCGCGAGTCGGGGGGCACCGCCCGGCCCGGGCTCGACGCCGACGCTCTCCTGGCCCTGCCCGCGGACGAACGCAGGGCGGCGCTCAACACGTATCTGCGCGCCCGCATCGCCGACATGCTGCACTTCGAGAGCACCGACGACGTGGAACCGGACGCGGTGTTCCTGGAACTGGGCCTGGACTCGCTCGCCGCCGTGGAGCTCAAGAACGCGCTGGAGACCGCGCTGCGCGTGCCGCTGCCCGCCTCGGTCACCTTCGATCACCCCTCCGTCGGGCGGCTCACCGACTTCCTCGACCGGCAGCTGTCCCGAGAGGGCCTGTGATGAACGACGACACGCTCACCCCTCCGCAGACCACCGTCCACCCGCGGACGCTCGACGCGGTCGCGGCCCGCCGGGCCGCCGACCACCCCGGCCGGCCCGCCATCCTCTGCGAGGACCGCAGCGTCACCTACAGGGAGCTGCACCGCGAGAGCAATCGCACCGCGCACGCGCTCCGCGCCGCAGGGCTCGGCCCCGGCTCCCGGGTGGCCTACCTCGGCAAGGAGTCCGAGCACTTCTACGAGACCGCGCTGGCCTGTGCCAAGACCGGCGCCGTCCTCGTACCGGTCAACTGGCGGCTGACCCGCGACGAGATCGCGCACATCCTCCGCGACTCCGACACCGAACTCCTCTTCGCCGAACGGGAGCGGCTGGTGGTCGCCGGGCAGCTGGCGGCGGACCTGCCGCGGCTGCGCGGGGTGGTGCCCCTGGACACCGCAGAGCACCGCCGCTCGGGCTTCCTGGCCTGGAAGGCGGGCCATCCGGACGACGGGCTCTCCCCCGCGGCCGGCCCCGGCCCGGGCCCCGACGACGCCGTGGCGCAGATCTACACCAGCGGCACCACCGGGCTCCCGAAAGGCGTGGTGCTGGCGCACCGCAGCTTCTTCGGCGTCGAGGAGGCCGTCCGGCGGCACGGCTGCGACTGGGTGGAGTGGCAGCCCGGCGACCGGTGCCTGGTCGGCATGCCCGGCTTCCACATCGGCGGCCTGTCCTACGCGATGCAGGGCTTCGTCGCCGGGGCGACGATGGTCAGCATGCCGATGTTCGTCCCCGCCGACGTACTGCGGCAGATCGGCGAACTCGGCATCACCCACGGCCTGGTGACCCCCGCCATGCTCCAGATGCTGCTCGACGAGCCGGGCGCGACCTTCGCCGCCTTCCGCTCCCTGCGGAAGATGGTGTACGGCGGCGCGCCCATCTCCGGCGCGCTGCTGCAGCGCTGCCTGGCGACGCTGGGCTGTGAGTTCGTCCAGATCTACGGCAGCACCGAGACCGGCAACTTCGCCGCCTGCCTGCCGCCCGCCGACCACGTACCGGACAGTCCGCGGCTGCGCGCGGCCGGGCGCGCGTACCCGGGGATCGACCTCAAGGTCACCGACGCGGACGGCGCGGCCCTGCCGCCCGGCGCGGTCGGCGAGGTCTGGGTCCGCTCCCCCGCCCGCATGCTGGGGTACCACCGGCAGCCGGCGGCCACCCGGGAGACGGTGCGGGACGGCTGGGTGCGCATGGGCGACGCGGGCCGGCTGGACGCCGACGGCTATCTGTTCCTCTGCGACCGCATCAACGACACGATCATCGTCGGCGGCGAGAACGTCTACCCCACCGAGATCGAGAACGCGCTCGCCGACCATCCGGCGGTGGCCGAGGCGGCCGTGGTCGGAGGCCCGGACGAGCGCTGGGGCGAGGCGGTGCACGCGTACGTGGTGCTGCGCGCGGAACAGCAGGCCACCCCGCGGGAGCTGTTGCGTTTCCTGCGCGGCCGGCTCGCCGACTTCAAGATCCCCACGGCGTACGCGTTCCTGGACGCGCTGCCGCGCAACCCCAACGGCAAGGTGCTGCGCCGCGCCCTGCGGGATCCGCTGTGGCAGGGCCGGGAACGCCAGGTCAATTGAGGGCACGTCAGGAACGGGAGACCACGGCATGAGCACCGAGGAACACCAGGACCACACCGAAGGACACCGGCTGCGGGTCGGCGTCCTGCTGCCGACCCGGGAGGCGGCGATCAACGGCGACCACGCCGTCGCCCCGCTGCTGGACTTCGCCCGCGAGGCGGAGCGGCTGGGCTACGACTCGCTGTGGACGGGTGATTCGCTGCTCGCCCGGCCCCGCCTCGACCCGGTGGTGGTGCTCGCCGCGGCCGCCGCCGTGACGACCCGGATCACCCTGGGCACGGCGGCCTTCACGGCGGCCCTGCGGCACCCGCTGCTCGGCGCGCACCAGCTCGCGAGCCTGGACCGGGCGGCGGCCGGGCGGCTGGTGGCCGCGCTCGGCGCGGGCTTCCCCGTGGCGGAGACGGAGGCGGAGTTCGCGGCGGTGGGCGTGCCGTACACCGGGCGGTTCAGGCGTCTGGACGAGACGGTACGGCGGTGGCGGGAGGTGTGGCGCGGCGGTGCCGGCGCGGACGGCGCCCGGCCGGGCGATGCGGCGCGGCTGCCGTCCCCGGCCACGCCCGGCGGGCCGCCGCTCTGGCTGGCCGGCAGCGACACCCCGCGGGTATTGGCGCGCACGGCCGAACTGTACGACGGCTGGCTGCCGTTCCTCCCGGAGGCGGCGGCGTACGCGCGGGCCTGGGAGCGGATCGGGCAACTGGCCGCGGAGCGGGGGCGGTCGCCGGGCGACATCGCGCCGGGGCTGTACGCGACGCTGGCGGTCGGCCCGGACCGGGCGGCGGCACGCAAGGAGCTGGACGCGTACACGCAGGCGTACTACGGGCGCTCGCTGGCGGAGATGGCGGGGTTCCAGGCGTACGGGTACGGCAGTGCGGCGGAGTGCGCGGAATGGCTCGGCGGGTACGTCCGGGCCGGGGCCCGGCACCTCATCGTACGGATCGGTTCGCTGGATCCGGCCGCGCAGCGGTCCCAACTGGCGGAGATTGCGGAGGAGTTGGTGCCCGCGCTGCACGCGGGCACCTGACCCTTGCGTTCCCCGCTACGGAGCGGGCGCGGGCTTCGGCGTGGCCGCGGGCGCGGTCTTCTTCGGCTTCCCCGGGCCGAGGGCGCGCAGTACTTCCCGCATGGCGTACGGCGAGTAGACGATGGCGTTGTGTTCGCTCAGGTCGGCGACGCACAGGTCCTGCAGAAGGACGTTGCGGACGTTCGGGCCCTTCAGCCAGCACGAGGTGTAGGGCGTGACCACCTCGTCGTACTTGGTCGCGATGACGGTGTAGCGCACGCCGTCGACGGTGTCTGCGCCGTCGTTGAGCTTGTTCATGAAGGGGCTGCCCTTGTGCTGTTCGGTGCACGCGGGCACGGCCAGGTTGGTGAGCTCGATGGTGGCCGGGTACTGCTTCATGAGCGCGGCGATGCCGTTGCCGGTGGTGCCGTGGTTGTTCGGGGCCAGGCCGATCAGATGGTGCACCTTGGCGGCGCCGCCGAGGTACTTCAGGTAGTAGCGCGGCAGCATGCCGCCCTGCGAGTGCCCGATGATGTCGACCTTCTCGGCCCCGGTGGACTCCAGCACCCGGTCGACGTAGGCGGCCAGCTCCGCCGCCGACTCCTCCATCGACGCGATGCCGTGGACCAGCGGTACCCGCGGATCGGCCCCGTAGTCGAGCCGGAAGACGCTGTATCCGGCGGCAGCGAGGACGGGGGCGACGGTCAGCCAGTAGGTCTCGGCGTTGCCGAAGGTGCCGTGGACCAGGACGACCGGGCGCGGGTGGTCCTCGTCCGGGCGCGCCGACCAGTCGTCGATGCCCGGCGCGCGGGTGAGGGCGGTGGCCGCCTGCGTCGTGATGGCCGCTGCCTGGGCGAGGGCCAGCCCGTCGGCCATGGCGCCGGTGACGCTCTTGGAAACCGCTTCGAGCGGGTTGGGGATCGGTAACTTGGGACCTTTTCCGGTGGGGAACATTGAATATCCTCCCGACATGACGGAATCACCCTTTCCGCCTCGAATAAGCGGATGGGCCCCGTTATGCGGCCTCACGCTATCGCTCCGAAGGCGATCTGCCCCCGTTCGGTTTCTCCCGAGGGCCGGTATCCCGCCACCCCGAGGGCACGCCGTCCGCGCAGCCCGATGCCGCGAGGACGGCGTCCGCGGCATCGGCCCGGAACAGCGCCCGCCCGGCGGCGATCCGGGCCTCCCGCACCGGCCCTTCGCGGGTCAGGCCGTCGAGTACGCGCAGCAGGTCCGCCGGGTCGCGGGCGTGGCCCGACAGGCCGGCGGCCGCCATCCGGCGGGCCCCCGCCGCGCCGTGTCCGGGGATCGGCCGGTAGCTCACCACCGGCAGCCCGGCCGCCAGCGCCTGGGCCGCCGTCTGCCCCGCCGCGTTCTCCACCAGTACGCCCGCCGCCGCCATCAGGGCCGGTACGTCCGCCACCCAGCCGAGCGCCACGGCCCCGGGCACCCGGCCGATCCGCCGTCGCAGCGACCGGCTGCGGCCGCACATCACCACCGGCAGGTAGCCGCCGTCGCGGAGCAGCGCCGCCGTGTGCGCCAGGTGCGAGGCCACGCCCCAGGCCCCGGCGGAGAGCAGGACCGGGGTGCGGCCGGGGGCCCGGGCCGCGAAGCGGCGGGCGAAGAAGGCGGTACGGGACGGGGGCGGCGCGGTGCGGAACGCGGCGGGCACCACAGGGCCGACCGCTTCCGCGCCCCGGCCGCCGAGCCGGCCGATCTCCTGCGCGGTCTCCCGGGTCGGGCAGAGGTGCAGGTCGTTGCCGGGATGGAGCCACTGGCGGTGCACGGCGAAGTCGGTGAGCACGACGACGCTCGGGCAGCGCAGCGCCCCGGCGTCCCGCAGCCGGCCGCTGACCTGCGCGGCGAGGTGGAAGGTGGCGATCACCGCGTCGGGCTCCGCGCCGGCCAGGCGGCGCCGCAGCTCCTTGGCGGCGGGCGCGACGACCGGCGAGGTGTCGGCGGGGCCCAGCTGCGGACGGCCGGGCCCAGCGGGCGGGCGGGGCGCGAAGTAGGCGCGGTAGATCGCGTCGTAGAGCGCGGGCGCGTGCCGCACGGTGGCGGCGTAGAAGCCGCGCAGGGCGGCGCCGGTGCCGGCCGGCAGCAGGTCGAGGACGTCCAGGGTCTCGGCCTGGTGGCCGCGGCCGGTCAGCCGGTGCGCGAGTTCTCCGGCCACCGCGTGGTGACCGGCCCCCATGCCGGCGCTGAGGATGACGAATCGTCCGCCCACGTGTCCACCGCCCCGGTCCGGGTGCCCTTCCCGAGCATTCCATGACGTACGCGACCATACTGGACGGCATGCGCATCGACCGTCCTCCGCTCGGTCCCGCCGCGTGGCAGGCGGCGGGCGCGGCCGCGACAGCGGCGGCCGCGCTGCACATCGTCCCGGCCGGGACCTGGCTGCCACCCGTACGGCGCGTCCTCTTCCCCGGTCTCGACGGCCAGGGCCATCCGGGGCACGTCGCGCTGACCTTCGACGACGGCCCCGACCGCGCGAGCACGCCGCGCTTCCTCGACGCGCTGGACGGCCTGGGCGTGCGGGCGACCTTCTTCCTGCTGGGCGCGGCACTGGCCGAAGCGCCCGAGGTGGGGCGGGACATCGTGGCGCGCGGGCACGAGGTGGGGCTGCACGGCTGGGACCACCGCAGACCGTGGTGGCCCGCGCCGGCCCGTGAACTGCGCGAGCTGCGCCGGGCCGTCCGGGCGGCCACCGACATCTGCGGAGTGCGGCCCCGGTGGTACCGGCCGCCCTACGGCATCCTCACCGGCGACCGGTGGGCCGCGGCGCACCGCCTCGGGCTGCGCACCGTGCTGTGGTCCGTGTGGGCGCGTGACTGGGTGGCGGAGGCCGATGCCGCCGCGGTCGTGCGCACCGTGGAGCGCCGACTGGAGGGCGGCGCGACCGTCCTGCTGCACGACAGCGACCGCACGTCGACGCCCGGTTCCTGGCGCGCCACACTCCAGGCGCTGCCCGTACTGGTGCAGCGCTGCCGCCACCAGGGCCTCACGGTGGGTCCACTGCGGGACCACGGCACCGACACGGGGTGGTGACGCCCGAGGTGGCAATTGCCCGGATCATCACGAAAGTCATGTCATGCTGGTCCGGATCTGGTATCAGGACATAGAGGGTGAGCCCCAGCCCGGAGGAGGTCTCCTGTGGAAGCCGCGGGACCGCTGCCGCACAGTCCTGTACTCCCGGAGGACCGGCCCGGGCGCCACGGCCCCGCCCCACGGGCGCACCGGACCGGCGCACCGGTGGCGCTGATCACCGGCGCCTCGTCCGGCATCGGCGCGGCCGTCGCCACCCGGTTCGCCGCCGAGGGCGGCTGGCAGCTGCTGCTGAACGGCCGTGACCAGGAGCGCCTGGGCCGGATCGCCGACCGCTGCGGGGCCACGGCCCTCCCCTGCGACCTGGCCGACCCGGCGGGCTGCGGGCAGCTGGTCGACAGCGCCTTCGACGTGGCGGGCGGCGTGGACGTCCTGATCGCCGGGGCCGGCATCGGCTGGGCCGGCCCCTTCACGGCCATGCCGCCGGCCGCCATCGACGAGGTACTGGCGGTGGACCTTGCGGCCGTCATGCACCTGACCCGCCGGGTGCTCCCCCACATAGTGCGCCGCGACCGCGGACACCTCCTCTTCGTGGGGTCGATCGCGGGCGCCGTGGGAGTACGCGAGGAGGCCGTCTACTCGGCGGCCAAGGCGGCCGTCGCGGCCTTCGCCGAGAGCCTGCGGTACGAACTGGCCGGCAGCCGGGTGCGGGTGTCGGTGGTGGTGCCCGGCGCGGTCAACACCCCTTTCTTCACCCGCAGAGGCGCGCCCTACCAGCGCTCCCGGCCGCGGCCGATCGCCCCGGCCCGGGTCGCCGACGCCGTCTGGGACGCGGTGGCGCACGAGCGCAGCGAGGTCTTCGTCCCCGGCTGGCTGCAGTTCCCCGCCCGCTTCAAGGGCCTCGCCCCGGCCCTGTTCCGGCGGCTGGCCACGCGCTTCGCCTGAGGGGCCGCCCGATCCGTCCTCTCCAGGAGGACGACCGAGGAAGGACGTCGTGCTGAGCTACCTCCTGGCCGTGCTCGCCGCCTGCGCCAATGCGGCCGCCTCGGTGCTGCAGCGGCGCGCCAGCCGCGACCTGCCGGGCGAGGACAGCCTGCGGCCGCAGCTGATCCTGCACCTGCTGCGCCGCCCGGTGTGGTTCGCCGGCTTCCTCTGCGTGATCCTCGGCTTCGTCCTGCAGGCGGCCGCGCTGGCGACCGGCAGCCTGTCGGTCGTCCAGCCCATCCTCGTCATCGAGCTGCCGGTGACGCTGCTGCTGGCGTCGCGGGTGTTCCACACCCGGCTGCACCACCGCGAGTGGCTGTCCGCCGTGGGCATGACCGGCGGGCTGGCCGCCCTGCTGTACTTCCTCTCGCCCGCCCCCGGGAACGGCGAGGAGGCGGGCTGGCAGGCGTGGACGGTGGGCGTCGGCGCGAACCTCCTCGTCGTCGTCGCCACCGTGGAGTGGGGCCGCCGCCAGTCTCCGGCGCTCCCGGGCGGCGCCAGCCGCAGGGCCGCCGCCTTCGGTGTCGCCGCCGGCTGCCAGTTCGGGCTGACGGCCGCCTTCATGAAGGGCGCGATGGGCCGCGAGGAGGAGGGCCTGACCGCGGTGTTCGCGGCCTGGCAGCTGTACGCGATGGTCGCGGCGGGCATCCTCGCGATGTTCCTCCTCCAGTCGGCGCTGCACGCCGGCAACCTGCTCGCGGCCCAGCCCGGACTGACCCTCTCCGACCCGCTGGTGGCCATCCTGTGGGGCTCCCTCGCCTTCGCGGAGCACGTGCGCGGCGGCTGGTACGTGGTGCCGGCCGTCGCCGGCGGCGCGCTGATCGCCGGCTCCGCGCTGGTACTGGCCCGTTCCCCGCTGCTCAAGGGGGAAGCGGCGCTGCGTGAGGCCGCCCGGGTGCCCTCGGCCGAGCAGCCGCCCGCCGGCCGCCCCCCGGTGCGGTGAAGCATGCTGTACCTCTACGGTGTCCTCGCCGCCTGCCTGTTGGGGCTGGGCTTCGTCCTGCAGCAGCACGCGGCACGGGAAGCGCCGCTGACCGACATGCTCAGCTTCCGGCTGCTGCTGGACCTGATGAAGGTACCGCTGTGGCTCGCCGGGATCGGCTGCATGATCGTCGGGCAGATCTTCAGCGTGCTCGCGCTGAGCCAAGGCGACCTGTCCCGCGTCGAACCGCTGCTGGCCACCAACCTGCTGTTCGCCATGGTGCTGGCCCGGTGGCTCAGCGGGGAGCGGCTGGGCTGGTCGGGCTGGGCCGGCGTGCTCCTGCTCAGCGGCGGCGTGGCGGCCTTCATCATCGCCGGAAGCCCGTACAGCGGGCCCGCCCACACCGGCACGCTGCGGCACTGGATCGTCTTCGGCGGCGTCCTCGCGATCGCGCTGCTCCTGGTACTGACGGCCCGTCATGTGCGCCTGGTGGAGGAACCGCCGCTGCTGGCCGCCGCCGCGGGTGTGCTGTACGGCCTCCAGGACGCGCTGACCCGCGTGTCCAGCTCGATCGCGGAGGACCACGGCCTCGGGAGGATGCTGCTGAGCTGGGAGCCGTACCTGATCGTGGTGCTGGCCGTGACGGGCCTGATGCTGGTCCAGAGCGCCTTCGAGGCCGGGCCGCTGCGGATGTCCCTGCCGGCACTGACCGCGGCCGAACCACTGGCCGGCATCGCCTGCGGCATCGGCTTCCTCGGCGACCGCATCCGCGTCACCCCCGCCGCACTGGCGGGCGAACTCCTGGGCCTGGCAGCGGTAGTGACCGGCGTCTTCCTCCTCGGCCGCCACCCGGCCATGCCCACGGGCAGCCACGGGGGCCCGGACGATGCTCCGGACGAGCCGCCCGAAGGGGCCTAGGGCGTTTCGGGCAGGCCCCGTCCCGCCGTCCCGCCATCCGGGCGGGCGGACGGCGGGACGTTGCGGACACGACCTAGGCGGCGCTGACGGCGTCGTTGCGCCACAGGAGTTCGCCCTCGCGCTCCTCCGCGTTGCTGAGGATCAGTTGTGCGTCTTGCTGGCCCAACTTGATTGCCTCGTTGATGAATTCCGGTTCAAAAAGCACGTAGCTGAGCAGCTCGCCACGACTGTGTCCAGGGCCGAGCAGGGTGGCGAGGAAACTCAGGTCCAGATTCTGCAGACGGCGGATCCCGCGGAAATAGGTATCCAGGACGTATGCGGCACGTTCACCGAGCTGTCCGTACTGACCGGGGGCCGGCCCTCCGAAGAGGTAGTCGATGACCTCGTAGTCGCGCCCGCGCGGGCTCTTCACCGGTTTGCTGGACTTGATCAATTCGTCCATCTTGCCGAGGGTGCGGACGTCTTCGATCATGCGATCGGCCATCAGCCCGTTCAGGATCTGGGCAGAATCGTCCAGGATGGACGGCTCGGTCTCCCCTATCCCGCGGGGCTGGGGAAGGTATCGCACGGGCGCGGTCGCGATGACCGCGACTCGGCTCACGCCGAGCTCGATCGCCGGCTTGATGGGTGCGTTGAGCCGCACACCGCCATCCATGTACCAGCCACCGGCCAACCCGATGCGAACCGGCGGGAACGCCACGGGGATCGCGGCGGATGCCAGCACATGCTCCTCGGTGAGGACGGCCCGGGTGTAGTCCACCGCCCGGTCGGCGTCGCTCGGCGGCAGCCGGTCGGCTCGCGGCCCCTCCACGAAGATTTCGGTGCGGCCGCTGTAGCACGCCGTGGTGGCCACCGCCACGGCCTGTACCGTCCCGTTCTGCAGGTTGTCGTGCAGCTGACGCCAATCCAGCTTCTTCTGCAGGGTCTTCCGCAGCGGAGCGGTATCGAGCAGAGCGGACAGCGAGGCGCGGGACGGGTTCAGCAGCCCGGCGAGGTACTGCCTGAGGACCACCGGCACGGCCCTGGGCAGGAACGGCTCGAAGACCTGGTTTTTCGTTATCCCCCGCCACACCTTCAGTGCCTCATCGGCGGCCTGTTGCGCGGGCAGGTGGGCGAGCGAGGCGAAGAGCGCCGCGTTGAGGGCCCCTGCGCTGGTGCCGACGAACACCCCCGGCCGCTGGCGACGCTCGTCAAGCTTCGGCAGGAGCGTCGCCAGCATCCCGGCCTCGTATGCCCCGCGGGCGCCGGCCCCGGCCATCACGACACCGATGTTGCCGTCACTTGTTTGCGCACGCGATTCAGACGGCGAGGCGCGCTTGGACTCGGCAGCACGGCGAGCTCCCTCGCTGACCGTCCTGGATCCCGTCTCTCGCTGCGACGTCTTGGGTTCCGTCTCGGGCATGATCTCTCCCTGTTGTCGGCCGGCGCGTGCGATGGTTCATGGGACGGCTCTACGAGGCCGGGGTTCGATTGCCAGTTCGGCTCGTCCACCCGGTTCCAGGCATGCACTGGGTTGAGCGGTGCTGTGTTGAGCGGTGCTGTGTTGCGAGGTGCCTTGTTGACCGGACGTGCTGGGACTCGGCACATTCGGAGAGCAGTTGCCGTTGTGGTTCGAGGGACTCCCCGGTCTCCCCGCCTCCCACCTCGTGCGACAGGTGCTGGTGCAATAGCAGTCCTCTTGGCGGCACGTCGCAATGGCCGAACCGGCCATTGCTGGGCCCGTGCCTACCGCTGCCGCTCGGCGGCCCGGCGGCTCGCCGGTCCGGGTGTCACCCCTCGCGCAGCTCCAGGGTGCAGCACTTGACGCTGCCGCCGGCCTTGAGGAGTTCGGTGAGGTCCACGCCGATCGGCTCGAACCCTCGCTCGCGCAGCCCCGCGACGAGCCCCGTCGCGGATTCCGGCAGCAGCACGTGGCGGCCGTCGGAGAACGCGTTGAGGCCGAACACCGCCGCGTCCTCGGCCGTCGCGAGGAGCGCGTCGGGGAACAGCTCGCGCAGTACCGCCCGGCTGCCCGGCGTGAACGCCTCCGGGTAGTACATGACCTCGTCCTCGGAGAGCACGGCGAGCGCGGTGTCCAGGTGGTAGAAGCGCGGGTCGACCAGGGTCAGGCCGGTGACCGGCACGCCGAAGAACTCCTGCGCCTCGGCGTGCGAGCGGGGGTCGGTGCGGAAGCCGGTACCGGCCAGGAGTCGGCGGCCGACCAGCAGGTAATCCCCCTCCCCCTCGTTGACGTGCTCGGGCCAGTACGTCTCGGTGAAGCCGTGGGCGCGCAGCCAGGAGAGGTACAGCGGCCCCTCGGCGGTGCGCTTCTCGTGCCGGAAGCGGGCGCCCAGCACCCTGCCGTCCACGACCGTGGCGCCGTTGGCCGCGAAGACCATGTCGGGCAGCCCGTCGGCCGGCTCGATGACCTCCACGGTGTGGCCCAGCTCCCGGTACAGGGCGCGCAGTTGCTCCCACTGGGCGAGGGCGAGCCCGCCGTCGACCGGCTTCTCGGGCTCCATCCAGGGGTTGATGGAGTACGTGACGTCGAAGTGGCGGGGCGCGCACATCAGAAGGCGGCGCGGCACGGCGGTACGGGACATGGCGTCTTTCCCTTTATTCGGGTTGTTCGGGGGACGGTTATTCGGGGGGCGGTCGAAGTGTCGGCGCGCGGGGTGTGCGCCGGGTGAAGCGCGCGCGAAGCTCAGACGTCGCGGCGGCGCGGTAGTGCTCAGACCTTAGGGAGCGGGGAAGGGGCCGGTCAGGGGTCCTTCGTCAGCGGTGGTACGGCACTTTCGTCAGCGTCCGAGGGGTTACGCAGGCGGTAGCGTGGGCCCGCTCTGTGCACGTACGGAAACGGGGGAGACGATGATCCGAGTGCTGCTGGCGGACGACGAGGCGATGATCCGGGCCGGGATCCGGGCCATCCTCGGTACGGCCGAGGACATCGAGGTCGTCGCCGAGGCGTCCGACGGGCACGAGGCCGTGGCGCTCACCCTCAAGCACCGCCCGGACCTGTGTCTGCTCGACATCCGGATGCCGCGCCTGGACGGCCTGCAGGCCGCCGCCGAACTGCGCCGGGTCGCGCCCGGGAGCGCGGTGGTGATGCTCACGACGTTCTCCGAGGACGAGTACATCGCGAGCGCGCTCGGCTCCGGCGCCGCCGGGTTCCTGCTGAAGTCCGGCGATCCGCGCGAGCTGATCGCCGGCGTGCAGGCGGTCGCCGAGGGCGGCGCCTACCTCTCCCCCGCCATCGCCAGCCGGGTGATCAACCGGCTGGACTCCGGGCAGCTCGGCAAGCAGGCCGGCGCCCGGGCGCGCATCGAGGGCCTGACCGGCCGCGAACGGGATGTGCTCGCCCTGGTCGGCGCCGGTCTGTCCAACGCCGAGATCGCCCGCCGGCTGCACGTGGTCGAGGGGACCGTGAAGGCGTACGTCAGCCAGATCCTCGCCCACCTGGACGTCAGGAACCGGGTGCAGGCGGCAATCCTCGCGTACGAGGCCGGGGTCGTCCAAGAGGACTGATATCCCGCGTTTTTGATGACTTTCGTCAGGGGCGCGGGAGGCGGGGCATCGGCGATCCTGGACGGCATGAGCAGCATGACCGGTTGGCTCCCGCGCCCCTACGACCTGGTGCTGTGGTCCGCAGTGACCGCACCGCCGGCCGTGGCCCTCTTCGAGTTCCCGCCCGGGCGGCCGCTGTTCGTCGCGTTCGCGTCCGTACCGCTGCTCGCCGTGGCCGTACTGCTCTGCCGCCGCCGGCCGTTGGCAGCGCTCGGGGTACCGGTCGCGCTGGGTCTCGCGCAGAGCGTGGAGCTGCTGAGTCCGCTGTACTGGCCGGCGCTCGCGACCTTCGCCTACCTGGCCGGGCGCCGCATGGCGGAGATCCGCCCGGCCCTGTGGTTCTTCGCGGCGGTCGCGGTGGCCGGGCTGCCGCTCTGCGCGATCATCGGCCACGATCTGTGGGGCTGGCCCCAGATGCTGCTGGTGCTGCTGCCGTGTGCGGTGCTGCCCTGGCTGCTGGGCCGCCTCCGGCGCCAGTACGCCGAGCTGGTCGGCAGCGGCTGGCGGCTGGCCGACCGGATGGAGCGCGAGCAGCAGGCCGTCGCCGACCGCGCGCGAATACGCGAACGGGCCCGGATCGCGGGCGACATGCACGACTCGCTCGGGCACGAGCTGACGCTGCTCGCGGTGCGCGCGGGCGCCCTGGAGGTCGACCCGTCGCTGGACGCCCGCCACCAGGCGGCCGTCGGCGAGCTCCGGGCAGCGGCGGGCGCCGCCACCGAACGGCTGCGGGAGATCATCGGCGTACTGCGCGCGGACGACGAACAGGCGCCGGTGGTCCCGTCGGAGGAGACCGTGGAAGCGCTGGTCGAACGGGCACGGAAGTCCGGCGTCGACATCCACCTGGCGCGCACGGAGGCAGCGGACGGCGTGGCCCGCACGGGGGAAGTGGCTGGCGTGGCCCGCGCGGACGCAGCGGACCGCGTGGCCCGCACAGGTGCAGTGGACGGGCTGTCGCCGATGGTCGGCCTCGCCGTGCACCGCGTGGTCCAGGAGTCCCTGACGAACGCGGCGAAGCACGCGCCGGGCGGCGCGGTGCGGGTACGAATCGACCGCGCGGACGGCACGTTGTCCGTCGCGGTGGTCAATGAGCCCGCCGCCGCGGATGCGCCGCCGCCCGGCGTGGCCTCGGGCGGCGCCGGGCTGGTGGGCCTGGACGAACGGGTCCGGCTGGCGGGCGGCACGCTCCGGACGGGGCCGACCCCGGAGGGCGGCTTCGAGGTCGCGGCCGAACTGCCGACGGGTGCGGGCGCGGGGACGGTCGCGGACGCGCGCGCCGCCGGACCCGACTCCGGACCCGACCCCAACCCCGCCGCCGGCCCCGGCTCCGGAGCACCCCGCAGTACGTCCGCCCGCGAGCTGGAGCGGGCCCGCCTTCAGGTGCGGCGGCGGCTGACGCAGACCGTCGTGGCGCCACTGGCGGCCCTCGCCGGCATCCTGCTCCTGATGATCCCGGTCAGCCTGGTCAGCTCGTCCTTCTCGGTGCTGGACCGCGCCGCGTACGACCGGCTGCGGGTGGGCCAGGACGAGCGGGCCGTGGAGGACCGGCTGCCGGCCTTCACGAGCGACGGGCCGCCGGACGACGCACCGCCCGCGCCGCGCGGCCGGCGCTGCGCGTACTACAACACGGGCGTGTTCGCCTCCGACGCCTACCGGCTCTGCTACGAGAGCGGGCGGCTGGCCGACAAGTCCGTGGTGGGCGGGAAGGAGTGAACGGGGAACTTCCGACGGTTCAAGAGGGCCGGGACTGTCCGAGCCATCTTTGCCTGCGTGTTCGTACGTCGGGCACGACGGACGCGGCGGACCTCGTGGCATGTCCCCTTGGCATTCCGGCTGGCCCGGTACGGGGCGGGCCCGCCCGGAGGGACCGTAGCGGGAGGCCCGGCTCCGGGCGCCGGATGGCTCGGACGGCACGGTACGTGTCCGAGTCATAGTCATGGCGCGCGGCCGGTGCGGGACCCTGTGAGAGTGCTGTTACCGAGTGGATGCGCACGGTGCGCGGCATTGCCCGAGGAGGCGTCAGGGCCGACCGCGTGTTCGTCACCCCCTGCCTGCCGGACGACCGTCCTCCTCCCTCTTCACGGCCGTAAGGATGATCATGGGTCGCGAGCAGTTCCTGGCCGACGTCTTCGTGGACTTGGCCGACGCCTCCTACGGGCAGGCGTTCGACACGACCGGCTACTTGCAGCGGTTCGCCACCCGGTGCGTGCAGCTGCTGGACGTCTCCGCCGCCGCGGTGCTGTGGGCGCCGCCCGGCGAGGGGCTGCAGCCGGTCGCCGCGAGCGAGCCGGACCCGGCCTTCACCGACCTGCTGACCATCGCGGCGCTGGAGGGACCCGCGCGGGAGACCTACCGCACGACCTCCCCGGTCGTCTCGGTGGACCTGCTCTCCACCGCCCCGCGCTGGCCCGCCTTCACCGAGCAGGCCCTCGCCGCCGGGTACCGCTTCGCCAGCGCGGTCCCGCTGACCCACCGGCGGCAGGCCGACGGCTGTCTGCTGTTGCTGCGTACGGGCTCCGCTCCGGTGCCCGAGCCGGACGTGCGGCTGGGCCAGGCGCTGGCCCACGTCGTGGCCGTCAGCCTGTGCCACCAGGAAGCCCTGATCACCTACCGCAGGGTCAACGACCAGTTGCGCACCGCGCTGCAGAGCCGTATCGCCATCGAACAGGCCAAGGGCTTCCTGGCGCACCGCATGGGGGTCAGCGTCGACGAGGCGTTCGAGGTGATGCGCGGCCACGCCCGCCGCCGCGGCAGGCGCCTGCGGGAGGTGGCGAGGGAGGTCGTCGAACATGCGCTGATCCCCGACGCCTGACGCCCGACGCCTGACGCCCGACCGGTTCCCGGGGGCTCCCTGGCCGGGACGGATTCCCCTCTCCCACGTACGGCCCAATGGCACGGCTGCTTTCGGCCGGTGCCGTATACCAGCCGTGTACCCATGGGAGCGGAAAGGGAGTGGCGTCGTGACGACGCAGACGGAGCGCCCGGATCAGCCGATGGTCCGAGAAACCCCCCGTCGCACGAGAGGCGCCGTGGTGGTGACGTGGCTGACCACCACGGACCACAAGAAGATCGGCTCTCTCTACATGGTGACGGCCTTCATCTTCTTTCTGTTCGGGGGGCTGCTGGCGCTTTCCATGCGTGCCGAACTGGCGCGCCCGGGCCTGCAGATCCTCTCCAACGAGCAGTTCAACCAGGCGTTCACCATGCACGGCACCATCATGATGCTGATGTTCGCCACCCCGCTCTTCGCCGGTTTCACCAATGCCATCATGCCCTTGCAGATCGGCTCGCCGGACGTGGCGTTCCCCCGCCTGAACATGCTGTCCTACTGGCTTTTCCTCTTCGGTTCGCTGATCGCGGTGGCGTCGTTCGTGACGCCGGGCGGCACGGCCGATTTTGGATGGTTCGCCTATACGCCACTGTCCGACGCCACCCGGACACCGGGGGTCGGCGGGGACATGTGGGTGATGGGCCTGGCGCTCTCCGGATTCGGCACGATTCTCGGCGCCGTCAATTTCATCACCACGATCATCTGCATGCGGATGCCCGGCATGACGATGTTCCGGATGCCGATCTTCACCTGGAACGTGCTGCTGACCAGCGTGCTCGTCCTGATGGCCTTCCCCGTCCTGGCCGCGACCCTGCTGGCGCTCGCGGCGGACCGGAAATTCGGGGCCCATATCTACGATCCCGGCAACGGCGGCGCGCTGCTGTACCAGCATCTGTTCTGGTTCTTCGGGCATCCCGAGGTCTACATCATCGCCCTGCCGTTCTTCGGTGTGGTCACCGAAATCATCCCGGTGTTCGCCCGTAAACCCATCTTCGGTTACATCGGACTGGTCGCGGCGACCATCTCGATCACCGGTCTTTCGGTCACCGTGTGGGCGCACCACATGTTCGTCACCGGCGGCGTGCTGCTGCCGTTCTTCTCGTTCATGTCCTTCCTGATCGCGGTGCCCACCGGGGTGAAGTTCTTCAACTGGATCGGCACGATGTGGCGCGGCTCCCTGTCGTTCGAGACGCCCATGCTGTGGGTCCTGGGCTTTCTCCTCACCTTCCTCTTCGGCGGACTGACCGGCGTCATCCTCGCCTCTCCCCCGATGGACTTCCACGTGAGCGACAGCTATTTCGTGGTCGCGCATTTCCATTACGTCGTGTTCGGCACGGTGGTCTTCGCCATGTTCGGCGGATTCCATTTCTGGTGGCCCAAGTTCACCGGCACCATGCTCGACGAACGGCTGGGGAAGATCCACTTCTGGACGCTCTTCGTGGGCTTTCACACCACGTTCCTCGTCCAGCACTGGCTGGGCGCCGAGGGGATGCCCCGCCGCTACGCCGACTACCTCTCGGCCGACGGCTTCACCGCCCTGAACACGGTCTCCTCCATCGGCGCCTTCCTCCTGGGCGTCTCGACTCTGCCGTTCCTGTACAACGTGTGGCGGACCGCCAGGTACGCGCCGAGGATCACGGTCGACGATCCCTGGGGCTACGGCCGGTCCCTGGAGTGGGCGACGTCCTGCCCGCCGCCGCGGCACAACTTCGAGACGCTGCCCCGGGTCCGCTCCGAGTCCCCCGCCTTCGACCTGCACCACCCCGGCGTCGCCATGCTGGACCAGGCCGAGGCCACCGGGCGCAGGGACATGCTGGACGAGGACCCGGACACCTCGCTGCGCGGCGGCACGGGGGAGAAATGAACCCGCAGTACGGCCCGGACGAGCGCGCGGCCGACGCCGGCCTCGGCCGGCTGGAGGGCTATCTGCTGTGCTGGACGGAGGCCGAGCGGGCCCGGACCGAGGCCGCGGCGTTCGCGGACCGGATGCCCTGGCTCACCACGGCGCAGCGCGAAGAGGTCATCCGCCAGTACACGGACGACCGGCTCGCCCTCACCCGCCGCTACCTGGAACGGATCCGGCACCGCTGCGCGGAGCTCCAGGAGGAGTACGCCACCCGGTACCGAGCGCTGCGCCACCGGGTGCTGTGCCTGGCGGTGACGGCCGCGCTGTCCGCCTGCGCCCTGGCCGGCTGCGTACTCGGCCTGCTGACCGCCGACGGCCGCTAGCCCGCCCGGCGGCACGGCTGACCGGTCATACGATCTTTTCGTGTCACCGGATCGGCATATTGTCGCTGGTTCGGGTGCACCTTGACGGGTGAATATTACGCGGGAGGGCGCAGGGGCAGCATTCCGGCGATGCTCGTTCCCCGCGAAAGGAAAGTCATATGCGCCGAGTCGGCTCCGTTTTCACCCTGGTAGCCGTCGCGCTCATCGCGAGCGTTTCCGCGGTCGTGCCTGCCGCTGCCGCCCCGAGTGACGGCGAAGTCACTGTTTTTGAAACCGAGTTGCAGCCGCTCACCACGTACGAGAATCCGGTGGGCTGTCAAAAGCTGCCGCCCGCCGCTCATGTCCTCGTCAATCGCACCGACAAGCCCGTCCAGGTGTACGGCGATCCGTTCTGTCTCTCTCCGTCGCTGACCGTGCAGCCGGGATTCGGGGCGCACGTCCCGCCGAACAGCGGGAGTTTCTCCGCCTGACGCGGGTGCGAGGAAGAAGCCGTTGCGAACGAGGGGGGATTTTCCATGACCGTCGATCTCGCCGTGATCGGCCTGGGGCACGTGGGGCTGCCGCTCGCGCGGGCCGCGTGTGCCGCGGGTCTGAGCACCGTCGGGTACGACGTCTCCGCCGCGGTGGTGAGCGGGCTCAACGAGGGGCGCTCGCACGTCGGCGGGGTGGCGGACGCGGACGTCGCCGAGATGGTGGCCGCCGGGTTCCGCGCGACGGACGACGCGTCCGTGACCGGCCGGGCCGACACGGTCGTGATCTGTGTCCCCACGGGACTGGGCGCGGGCGGCGCGCCGGACCTCGGCGCGGTGCGGACCGCGTCCCAGGCCGTGGCCCGTGGCCTGCGCCCCGGCATGCTCGTCGTCCTGGAGTCCACGAGCTACCCGGGCACCACGGAGGACGTCGTCCGGCCGATCCTGGAGGAGGGCAGCGGACTGCGGGCCGGTACGGACTTCCATCTCGCGTACTCGCCCGAGCGCATCGACCCCGGCAACCGGCGGTTCGGGATCGGCAACACCCCGAAGGTGGTGAGCGGTTGCACCCCCCTGTGCGCCAAGCACGCCGTCGCCTTCTACGGCCGGTTCGTGGAGACGCTGGTGGTATCGCGCGGCACGCGGGAGGCCGAGATGGCCAAGCTGCTGGAGAACACCTACCGGTACGTCAACATCGCGCTCGTCGACGAGGTGGCGCTGTACTGCGACCGCGCCGGCATCGACGTGTGGGACGTGCTGTACTGCGCCGCGACGAAGCCCTTCGGGTTCGCGCCGTTCCGGCCCGGGGCCGGGGTGGGCGGCCACTGCATCCCGGTCGATCCCCGCTATCTCGCGGCGAAGGCCGACGCCGAGGGCTTCTCCTTCCGGATGCTGTCCGCGGCCCACGAGGTGGTGTCGCGCATGCCGGAGCACGTCGCCGGCCGGGCCGTCGGGCTCCTCGGCGACATGGGGAAGGCGCCCGCGGAGGCGGCGGTCGTCCTGCTCGGCGTGGCGTACAAGCCCGATGTGGCCGACGCCAGGGAATCGCCGGCGGCTCCCGTGGCGAGCGGCCTGCGCGCCCGGGGCATCACGGTCCGCTATCACGACCCGTATGTACCGGAATTCGCCGCGGACGGTGAATTCCTGGAGCGCGTGGAGTCCTTGCCGGACGCCCTGGCCGGTGCCGACCTGGCAATTCTCCTGCAGGACCACACCTGTTACGACATGACGACGCTGACCCGCGCGGACTGTGCCCTGCTGGACACCCGCGGAAGGGCCTCCGGAGCCCGGGTCACGCTCCTCTGAATTCCAGACTTGCGGGCCTTCGGAGAAGGAAGGCCACGCGAGGCGGCGCCGACGTTCTGTCCAGCGCCGCTGAAATCCCGCACATCCCGCACATCGAGGAAAGGACACACCCATGGCTACTCCCGTCGCGAACGAGCGCCTGCGGAAGCGTTTCGAGAAGTGGGACTCGGACGGCAACGGAATCCTGGAATGGCAGGATTTCGAGCAGGAGGCCGGGAAGATCGCGCAGAACTTCGGCAAGGCCACCGACTCCCAGGAGGCGCGGTCGCTGCGGGAAGCGTTCCGCAGCCTCTTCGATCACCTCACGCAGGCGGCCGGGGCACCGTCGAACGGCCCGCTCACCCAGGACCAGTTCCTGCGCGTCACCGAGAACCTCATCTTCGAAGGAGGCGAGGCCGACTTCAACCGCGCGCTCGGCCCGGTGGTGAAGGGCATCATCGGTCTCTGCGACAAGAACGCCGACGGCCAGATCAACGCGAGCGAGTTCGAGGCGTGGCTCGGCGGGATCGGCGTGGACCGCTCGGCCGCCCAGGAGGCGTTCCGCAAGGTGGACACCAACGACGACGGCGAGCTGTCGCTCGACGAACTGCTCGCGGCGGTACGCAAGTACCACTTCGGCCAGCTGGACGTCGAGCTGCTCGGCTGATCCCGTCACCGACGCGAAAGGCGCGGCCGGTGGTCCCCGCGGGGCCACCGGCCGCGCCGTGTCCGTGAGCGGCGGTCAGTGGGCCGGTGACCTCATCTGCGTGAAGGCGACCGGGAGTTCGGGGCACAGCTCCAGGTCGCCGCCGGTGACGAGCCGGCCGGTGCGGATCAGGATGTTGTAGTGGTTGGGGAAGTGGCAGGCGTCGAAGCCGACGACGGTGCCGATGCAGAGGCCGTCGATCCAGACGTCGTCCCCGCGGTCGATCACCCCCGCGCAGGCCAGCTCCACGAAGCCGAGGAAGCCGACCCGGTCGATGCGGGAGCCCGGGCGGGTCTCCCGCTGGTCGGTGGTGACCAGTTCGTGGACCTCGCCGCGTTGCACGCAGCGGCTCGCGTGCGGTTCGAGCGTCATGCCGCGGTCCGTCCGGCGGTGCAGCAGGATCTTCACGAGGTCGCCGCGCACGGAGCGCTTGGGACCGTCCTCGTGCGACGTGCTGCCCCCGTGCGAAGCGCCGGCCTCGTGGCACATGCGTCCGGTCACTGGTCTCCCCTGTCTGTCATCACGTCTGTCGTCACGACGTGTTCCGTGCGGTAGCTCGCCGCCACCAGCTCCAGCGCGGCGAGGCCGTCGTCCGTGCCGTCGTCCCCCGGTGGCCGGGCCGCGGCGAAGTCGTCGAGGATGCCGGCGTACTCGTGCCACAGCGACGCCTTGAAGCCCGGGTGCCGGGCCAGCATGTCCGCGTACCGCACGGTGCCGTCCGTCAGCCGCACCTCGATGTCCTTGGCCTCGCCGGGGTAGGACCAGTCCAGTTCGACCGTGGCCGTGCGCCCGTCCGCGGCGCGCAGGCCGATCACCGCCTGCCGGTCGGTGCCCCGCGCGTCGCGCGTGATCGCCGCCTCGCTGACCTGCACCTCCCCGAGGAACTGCCGTACGAGGTCGAAGGCGTTGGGGCCGTTGTCGGCCACGCAGCCGCCGCCGCACCGCTCGGGATCGAGGTACCAGGTGTCGCCGCCGATGTGCTCCTCGATGCGTTCGAGGTAGCGGACCGTGAGCGAGGCGATGGGGGCCCGGGCGGCCGCCACGTCGCGCCGGAGCCGGCGGACCTCGTCGTTGTAACGGCGGTGGAAGGCCGTGAAGAGCGGGGTCGCGTGCGCGCGGGCCAGCGCGGTCAGCTCCCGCCCCTCCCCCGCGTGCAGGGCGAGCGGCTTCTCGACGCAGACCGGGAGGCCGGCGCGCAGGGCGTCCCGGCAGATCCCGGCGTGCGCGTGGTTCGGTACGGCGACGACCACGGCGTCCAGGCCGGGCTCCGCCAGAAGCGCCTCGTGGCCGGCGTGGCAGGGGACGTGACCGCGGTGCGGGGCGAGCGCCGCCTCGCGCGGGTCGCACACGGCCGCCAGGGTCCAGCCGGGCAGTCGGTCGATCGCGGCGAGGTAGTACCGGGAGATGGCGCCGAGCCCGATGACGCCGATGCGGCGGGGCCTCATCGCGCCGCTCCCGTCGCCCGGGAGAGCACCCCGAGGGCGGTGAGCTCTTCGTGGAGGTGGGCCGGGAGGGGGATGCCGTCACGGCGCCGCGTCTCCGCCCGCTCCGCCTCCCACCAGCCCGGATAGCGCACGGGGCGGCTCTCGTGCACGGGCGGGCAGGCCAGCAGCGTGCCGAACAGGGCCCGTGCGGCGCCGGGGAAGTCCCCGTCGGGCCGCAGTTTCTCCGGTGCGACGGCGAGGGCGAAGAAGCCGATGTCGTCGTCGCGGCCGTGCGGCCGGCCGTCGCCCTCCAGCGCCTCCGGGGCCGGCCCGACGGCCGCGCCCGGCAGCAGGGCTGCGAGCAGCTCGACGACGAGGCCGAGGCCGAAGCCCTTGTACGCGCCGGTGGCCGGGTCGCCGCCGAGCCAGCGCAGATGGGCCTCGCCGCGGTCGAAGGCGCCGGGGTCGGTCTGCGGGTTGCCCGCCGGGTCCGCCAGCCAGCCTTCCGGTACGGGCTCGCCGCGGCGCGCTGCCGTGCGGATCCGTCCCGTGGGGACGACCGTGGTGCTCATGTCGAGGACGAAGGGGCGGCCGTCCAGCGCGGGCGCGGCGACGCTGAGCGGGTTCGTGCCGAGCATGGCGAGCGTGCCGTCCGGCGGGCGGGCGATGCGCTGGCCGCCGCAGTTGCTCGCGAGCATGCCGATCATGCCCTGTTCGGCGGCGCGTGCGGTGTGGAATCCGGCGCAGCCGAAGTGGGTCGCGCGGCGGGCCGAGACCAGGCCGATGCCGTACAGCCGGGCTCGCTCGACGGCGAGGTCCATCGCCTCGGCCGCTGCCCACAGACCGAGTGCGCGGCGCGAGTCGAGGACCACGCAGGCGCCGAGGTCGGTGACGGTCCGGGGCTCGGCGGCGGGGTCGGCCCTCCCGCTCTCCAGGAGCGGGAGGTAGAGGCGCCCGAGGTTGAAGACGCCGTGCGAATCGAGCCCGGTGAGGTCTCCGTAGCACAGGGCGGTGGCGGCGGTACGGGCGCGCCGGTGCGGGACGCCGTAGGAGGCGAAGAGGGTGGTGACGGCCGTGCGCAGGGCGTCGTACTCGACCAGTACCGGCGGCTGCGGTGCCTGGTCCTTGGCTGGGTGGGTCATACGGAACTCCCTTGCCGGTCCGCTGGTCGGTCTGCTCGCCGGGCCGTGCGCCGGGCGAAGGTCGTGAGCACCGCGGCCACCGCCGAGGCGAAGGCCTCCAGGTCGGCGAGGTCCGCGAACTCCCCTTCGGCGTGTGCGTGGTTGCCGTCGAGGGTGCCGGGGCCGAGGACCGCGGTGAAGGTGCCGGGGCGGCCGGCCATCCAGAGGGCGTCGCAGGTGAACGCCGGTTCGTCGGCGGGGTATCGGGGCACGCCCGCGTCCGCGAGGACGGCCTCAGCCCACGGGTCGGCGTCGGCCAGGCACGGCAGGCCGCGTTTGTCCCACCGGAGGCGGGTGATGCGGGCCGCGTCGGCGGCCGTGCGCGCGAACTCTCGGGCAGCTCCGAAGCGTTCGGCGAAGGCCCGGAGTCCTGCGTCGAACGCCTCGGTCACCGCCCGTTCCAGTACGGCGCCGTCGGAGGTGCGCGCGTACGAGAGGTTGAGGAGCAGGTGGCCGCGGCCGTAGACGCGGTTGTGCAGGTCGCCGGTGTGCAGTCCGGCGACACAGACCCGGCCGTCCGGCAGCGCCCCGTCCAGGGCGGCGGCCAGGTGCTGGGCGAGGAAGCCGAGGAGGACCGTGGCATTGTGACCGGTGTCCGGGCGGTCGTCGATCGCGCCCTCGCCGTCGACGGTGATCCGCGCGGTCATCGAGGCGGTGGCCCGGGGGAGGTAGCGCAGCCCGGTCGGCTCGCAGAAGAGGTTGAGGCGTCCGTAGTACCCGGCTTCGATCAGCGGCCGGGTGCCGTACGTGCCCATCGCGCCGCCCTCCTCGCCGGCGACCGCCTGGATCAGGACGGCGGTGTCGCGGCCGAGGGACGGTTCCGCCGCGGCCGCCGCCCGGACGGCCGCCAGCAGGGCCACCGCCGGGCCCTTGGCGTCCGCCGCGCCGCGTCCGGTGAAGCGCCGCCCGTCGAAGGTGACCGGCTGCTGCCCGGCGACCGTGTCGAGGTGGACGTTGCACATCACGGTCGCGGCGGGCGGCCGCGCGGGACCCAGCCGCAGGACGAGGCTGGGCTGCAGCGCGAGGAAGTCCGGGTCGGCCGCGGCCCGTCGTACGGCCGCGGGCACGTCCGGGCGGGCGGCGCAGGCGGCGGGTGGCGCCGCGTGGTGCACGACCCGCATGCCGATCTCCTCGGCGGCGCGCGCGTAGTCGTGCTGTGCCTCCCACAGCCGCGCGGGTACGCCGCCGGGGCCGGTCTCCAGCGGGCCGGCCGTCGGCGTGCGCAGCAGCCGGTGGAGCAGGTCAAGGTCGGCGGGGCCGAGCAGGGGGCCGCCGGTCATGCGCGGGCCCCTTCCGACGTTCCGCCGGGGCCCGCGGCGGCGGCCGTCGTCGCGTGCGGCGCCACGCCCGCCAGTACCTCTTCGAGGCGCCGCCCCGCGCGGACGAAGAGCGCCGCCGCGTCGTCACGGGTGCGCAAGCCCTCGTGTGGCCGGACGGCGAGGTGCGGTTCGAGGGAGAAGGCGCCGGGGTAGCCGGACTCCAGGAGCAGCCGCAGACAGTCGGCGACGCGCGCCTGTCCGTCGCCGGGCAGCGTGTACGCCACCGTGCCGTCCGGGGCCCGTACGGCGTCCTTGACGTGGACGTGGGCGACGTGCGGCAGCACCTGCTCCAGGACGCCGAGCGCGTCGTAGCCGTACGGGACGCCGTTCCCCGTGTCGAACAGCAGGCGCAGCGCGGGGCTGTCGACCTCGCGCACCAGGCGCAGCATCCGGTCGGCGCGGTCGCCGGCCCAGCCCGCGCAGTTCTCGTGCAGCAGGGTGAGGCCGGTCGCTTCCGCGCGGGCGGCGAGGCGGGCGACGCGGTCGACGGCCCGCGCGGCCCATTCGGCCTCGGGGAGCCCGTCGTCGGGGTACGACATGATCCGTACGTACCGGCAGCCCAGGGCCGCGCACTGGTCGGCCAGCGTGTCCAGTTCGGCGAGGTCGTCGGCGAACGGGTGGGTGATGGGGCGGGACCAGTTGCCGATGCGGGAGGCGAGGCAGAGCACGTCGAGGCCGGCGTCGCGGAGCCGGGCCGCGACGGTGCGGAAGGTGCCGGCGTCGAGGTCGGCGAGCGGCACACCGTCGATGGTGCGCAGCTCCAGCGCGCTCCAGCCGAGCCGGCGGACGGCGTCGAGCTGCCCGTCCAGGCCGCGGGCCGCCTCGTCGCCGATGCCGGTCAATCGGTGCTGCGGGAAAGGGCGTTCACCGGACATGCGGTTCCTCCGTTGTCGGGGCGGCGGGGGTCTCCCCCGCGGTCGGGGGTTCGGCGGCGCGGCAGTGGTCCTTCGCCGCGCACAGCAGGCGGACCACGTCGTAGGGCAGGGTCGAGTCGTGCCGCCGGCCCGCCGCGAAGTCCTCGTACGTCTGCCGGACGAAGGCCGTGAGCGCGTCGTCGCGGAAGACGCGGGGGCGGTGCGGGTCGTCGGGGAGGACGAGCTGTGCGTGGTCGTCGTGCTCGCTCAGGGGATAGTGGCCGACCACCGTGGCCCGCTCGAACCGCAGGGTGACGCTGCGTTGTTGGACGGGCGAGGCGAGGTCGGAGGCGATCTCGGTCCGTACGCCGGAGTGGTGGCGGAGCGTGAGCCGGGCACCGCCCATCCGGCGGCGTACGCCGCCTTCGCACGCCAGGTCGCTCCAGTGCGCGTCGACGAGGTCGGCGGGCCCCGCCAGGTCGAGGACGACGCCGAGGGAGTGCGGTATCTCCACGTCGAAGGCGGTCGGGTGGCCGTCCTCGGTGAGGGACTTGAGGAAGCGCGGTTTGTGCTGCGCGAAGGCGATGTGGCGCAGCGCACCGTGCGGGCGTTCCTCGACCAGGCGGCGCAGCCGGTGGGTGAGGCCGGCGGCCAGCCAGTGGCTCATGACCACCAGGTCGAGGCCGTACCGGTGGCGCAGCCGGTCGATGGCGTCGAGAGCAGCGCGGTCGGCCGCGAGCGGCTTCTCGACGAGGAACCTGCGGAAGCCCAGCCGGGCGAGCTCGGCGAGGACGGGGGCCCGTGCCCGGGGCGGGGTGCAGACGTGGACGACGGTGGCCGGCGGGGCGACGAGCCGGGCGGCCTCGGCGAGCGAGCGGGTGACCGTCACGCCGGTGAGGCCGTGGCCGGCCTGCGGGCGCGGGTCGCAGGCGATCAACCGGCCGGTGACCGGCGGACCTTCGGGTAAGGCGGCCAGGCGCGCGAGAGCCTTCACATGAAGTCCGGCTCCGGACCGGCCCAGCCCGATCACGAGGGGCTGCAGCATCTTCCTCCAAAAAAGGTGCGCGGCGTGCGCGCCGTTCATCGGACAAGCGAATGCTGCGTGCCGCCAGAAGGGGAGTCAAGAAATATGAATAGGACTTACCGCAAAGTGTGAATATGCCAGGGGGTATGTGTCGATTGGTGCGAACGGGGGATCACTCACCCTGCGGGAAACCGCCGAATGTGTACCAGGGGGGTGTACTAGGGGGTGGTGAAGGTAGCGACCTTTCAAGGGCATTGTCATACAGTCCCATTCTTCTCCCAGGCCAAGACCTTCGCGCGACTGTGGCCATTGATCGAGGACCGTGTGAACGAGGTGTTCGACAACGGGAAATTCTCGCACGGCCGTCAGGTGGCGGAACTGGAAAGCGCGTTGGCCGCGTACACGGGAGCGCGCCATGTGATCGGGGTGAACAGCGGGACGGACGCGCTGGTGCTGCTGCTGCGCGCCTGCGGCATCCGGCCCGGCGATGGCGTCCTGGTGCCCGCGTACTCCTTCGCGGCCACCGCCACGTCGGTGGCGCTCGCCGGTGGCCGGCCGCAGTTCGTCGACATCGACCCCGTCACGTACGCCATGGACCCCGCCGCGCTGGCCGCCGCCGTCTCGCCGACGAGCCGCTTCGTGCTGCCCGCGCATCTCTTCCATCAGATGGCCGACATGGCGGGCCTGGCCGGTGTGGCGGCCCGGCACGGGCTGGTGCTGCTGGAGGACAGCGCGGAGGCGATCGGCATGCGGCAGCGCGGCGTGCACGCCGGGCTGCACGGCGCGGGCGGCGTGCTGTCGTTCTTTCCGAGCAAGACGCTCGGCGCGCTCGGCGACGCGGGCGCGGTGCTCACCGACGATCCCGGGACGGCGGAGCTGGTCTCCGGCCTGCGGCACCACGGCCGGCTCGGCCGCACCCTCGACGACTTCCCCACGATCTCGACGCGGTCCACGCTGCCCGGCGTGAACAGCAAGATGGACGACATCCAGGCGGCGGTACTGCTGGCCAAACTGACCCGGCTGGACGCCGACATCGCGCGCCGCGGCGAACTGGCCGCGGCCTACGGGGAACGGCTCAGGGAAATTCCCGGCGTCCTGCGACTGCCCGAAGTGGTCGACCGCGGCCCCGACTCCTCGCCCGTCTTCTACGTTTATCTGATCGAGGTCGAGCGCCGGGACGAACTGGTCGCCCATCTCGCCCGGCACGGCATCGGGACCGAGGTGTATTACCCGACCCCGCTGCATCTGCAGCCCTGCTTCGCGGAAATCGGCCATTCCCGGGGGGACTTCCCGAATGCGGAGGCGGCGAGCGAGCGCGCGGTGGCGCTGCCTTTCCATCCGGACCTTTCCGAGCGGCAGCTCGACCGCGTCTGCGAGGCGATCAGCGCGTTCTACCGCGGGAGGCCGGAATGACCACAGCGCCACGTATTCCGTTCTTCCCGCCGGACCTGTTCGAGGACGACCGCGCGGTACTGCTCGACCTCCTCCGCGACATCGGCCTCGCACCGGAACAGCGCTTCATCCTCGGGGAACACACCCGCAGGTTCGAGCAGTTGCTACAGGAATCGCTCGGCGCCGCCGACGTGGTCGCCTGCAGCAGCGGGACCTCGGCGCTGGACCTGGTGCTCGCCGCGCTCGGCGTGGGCCCGGGCGACGAGGTGGTGGTACCGGCCTTCGGCTGCGCCCCGCTCGCCTCCTCCGTCGTGCACCTGGGCGCCACGCCCGTATTCGCCGATGTCCGGCCGCACACGATGGTCGCCGACCCCGCCGAGGTGGAGAAGCGGATCACCGAGCGCACCAAGGCGCTCATGCCGGCCCACATCTTCTCCGTGATGGCCGACATGCCGCAGTTCGCCGACCTCGCGCGGCGCCACGGCGTCCGGCTCGTCGAGGACTCGGCGGTCGCGCAGGGCGCGGTGCTCGGTGGCAGGCCCGCCGGGCTGTGGGGCGAGGCCGGGGTGTTCTCGTTCGTGCAGGTGAAGTCCTTCGGGATGCCCGGCGAGGGCGGCGTGGTGGTGACCCGGGACGCGGCGCTCGGGGAGCGGGTGCGGATGCTGCGCAATCACGGGCAGGACGGCCGCCATCGGTTCCTGCATCACGTCATCGGGCGGAACAGCAGGTTCGACGAGATCCAGGCGGCGTTCCAGATCCACCGCTTCGGCGGGCTGGCGCGGCGGCTGGAGCGGCGCGCCGCCATCGCCGAGTACTACACCGAGCGGTTCGCGCCGCTGGCGGAGCGGGGCGTGGTCCCGCCGCCCGCGGGCCGCGACGGCCGCTGTTACTACGTCTACGCGGTCCTCGCGGAGCGGCGGCAGGAGCTGGAGCGGCGGCTGCGGGAGCGCGGGATCGAGTCCCACGCCTACTACCCGCTCCCGCTGCCGCTGCAGCCCGCGTTCGCCGTGTACGCGGCGCCCGGCGACCGGTGGCCACACGCCGAGGAGGCGAGCCGGCGCGCCCTGGCGCTGCCCGTGTATCCGCATCTGACCGATGCGCAGGTCGAGTACGTCGCCGACGCCGTGTGCGCGTTCGCGGGCCACTGAGCAACAAGCGACCGAGCAGCGAGCCGCTGAGCAGCAAGCGGCCGTGCAGCGGGCGACCGATCAGAAGGCGACCAACTCACAAGGAGGACAAGGCAGATGGCACACCACGACCTACCGGCCGGGCTGCCGCGGGCCGCCGCACGGCGGACGGAGCACCGGCTCCGCAGCTATGTCCGGCTGGGCAAGCTCGACGTCTACGACTACTACCTCAGCATCCTGGTGGTGCTGGCCGCCGTGCTGCTGCCCGCCGCCCGGTTCGACCGGCCCACCGGCACGATGCTCGTGGTGTTCCTGCTCGGCCAGGTGTGCGTGATCATGGCGATGGTCGCGCTGGACGACGTGACCGGCTTCCGCGACGGCAGCGACACCCAGAATTACGGCCCGGACAACCCGCTGCGCAACAAGCTGCGCAAGCCGCTGGTGGCCGGCACCCTGACGGAACGCGAGGCGCTGGGCTTCGCCTGGGTGACGGCGCTGGCCGGCGCGGTCCTGTGGGCCGCCGCCGTGACCGTCGCGCCGCACCGTCCGACGTGGGCGCTGGTGCTGATCGCGGCCCTGTTCGTGGTGTCCCTCCAGTACTCCTACGGCCTGAAGATCAGCTATCACGGCTTCCAGGAGGCGTTCCTCGTCGCGCTGGGCGTGGTGCTGGTTGTCGCGCCGTACGGCCTCGCCGCCGGCCATTTCTCCGGGTTCCTCCTCGTGCAGGGCGTGCTGTTCGGGTTCGGCCCGCTGATGTTCGGGGTGTACTCCAACACCAACGACGTCGAGGGCGACCGGGCCGTCGGGCGGCCGACCGTGGCGGCACTGGTGTCGGAGCGCGGCAACGCGGTGTTCATCGGCTGCCTGTCGGCCGCGGAGTTCCTGCTCGGCGCGGTCGCCTCGGCCACCGGCATCGCCCCGTGGTGGTTCGTGCTGCTGATGCTGCCCGCGACGGCACTGCGGACGAAGCAGTTCGTCACCGGCTTCGTGCGCGGTGACATCATGCGGGCCCGGAAGACCGGCTTCGCGGTGCACCGCCTGAGCGTGGCGCTGCTGGTGGCGGCGAACCTCCTCGTGGGGTCGGGCCTCCTCGTGGGTTCGGGGGCCGCCGCATGAGCCCGGACCTGGACGTGGCCGTGATCGGCGCGGGCATCGCCGGGCTGACCACCGCGCACGAGCTGCAGCGCGCCGGGCTGAGCGTCCGGGTGTACGAGAAGCAGCGGCACGTCGGCGGCCGGATGCGCAGCTTCCGGCACGACGGCTACACCGTCGACGAGGGCGCCGAGCAGCTGCCCCGGCACGGCTACCGCGCCACCTGGGAGCTGATCGAGCGGCTGGGCGTGCCGGACGGCGACGTGCCGCGGATCGGCGGCCGGCTGGGCATGTGGCGCGGCGCGCGTGCCCGGCCGGGCGTGGCGGAGCGCTCTGCGCTGCTCACCGGCGCCGGGCTCGGCCCGCGCGCCCGCCTGGACCTGGCCCGCCTCATGGGCCGGCTCGCGCGGCAGCGCGCGGAGTTCGACGCCGACCACCCGGAGCGCACCCCGCTGGGCAGGACGACCGTCAAGGAACTGGCCGGGCGCTACCACCCCGACCTCCACGACTACCTCCTGCAGCCCATCGCCGGCGGCTTCTTCGGCTGGGACACCGCGCGCTCCGCCGCGGCCCCGATGCTGAGCCTGCTGCTGGACGCGGGCGGGCCGGCGAGCTGGCGTACGTACACGGGCGGCATGGACCTGCTCGCCCGCCGGCTCGCCGCCGGGCTCGACGTGGTCACCGGCAGCGAGGTGCACGAAGTGGTCGCCGACAAGGACTCGGCGGGATTGCGGATCGGCGGCGGCGTCGTCACCGCGCGCGCCGCGGTGCTCTGCGTGCCGGCGCCCGTCGCGGCCCGGCTGCACGCCAACCCCTCGGCGGACGAGGCCGCCTTCCTGTCCGCGTGCACGTTCACGCCGACGCTGAAGGTGAGCTGCCTGCTGGACCGGCCGCTCGGGCCGCGGGCCGGCGGCGAGCCCCTGTACCTCCTCCTCGCCCCGGACGCGGAGGACAGCGTGCTCTCCGGCGTCATCGCCGACCACGTCAAGCACCCGGCGCGGGCCCCCGCAGGCAAGGGCCTGCTGACCCTCATGGCGCACGCGCGGACCATCCCCGAGCTGCTCGCCGCGCCGGAACGGGAGGTCGTCGAGCGCCTCACCAAGGCGGCCCGGCGCTATGTACCGGGCCTGGAGCAGGCCGGTATGCGCAACTTCGTGCACGCCTTCCCGCACGGCCTGCCCGAGGCCACCCCCGCCGCGCTGCGCCGCCGCCCGTCCTTCATGGCGCGCGCCACCGGCCCCGTGGAGTACGCGGGCGACTGGGTGATGCTGCGGCCGTCCTCCGAGGGCGCCGTGCGCGCGGGCGCGCTCGCCGCCTCGCGCGTCCTCAGCCGGCTGCGCGGACCCCGCCCGCACGACACGACCGACCGGGAGACGACGCGTGAAACCGCATGACATGGGGACCCTGTTCGAGGAGTGCGCCGAGCGGGGACACGGTACGGAATTCCGGCTGGACCGGCCGTTCGACATCGCGCCGGAGGCCGGTACGACGCACTCCGTCGCCGGACTGGCCGCGCTCGTGCAGGACATGGCGGGCCGGCTGGCCGCCGCCGGGGCCCGTCCCGGGGACCGGGTGGCGATCGTCAAGGACAACCACTGGGACTACGACCTGCTGGCCTGCGCCGCCGTGCGGATCGGCGCCGTCCCCGCACAGCTCTCCGGGCAGCTCCCCGGCGAGACGCTGCGACTGCTGCTCGAACGCCTCGGCCCCGCCCTGCTCGTGACCACGTCGGGCCTGCTGGAGCGCGCCCGCGCCGAAGGCGCCGACCTGCTGCGGGCCGCGGACGCCTGCGCCGTACTGGACGGCGCGTTACCGGGCACGCTCGCCTTCGAAGCCCTGCAGGGGAACCCCGCGCCCGGCCCCCGCCGACGGCACGACGACGAGCCCCTGGTCATCAACCACACCTCGGGCACGACGGGCGTACCCAAACTGGTGGTGCACTCGACCCGCACGATCATCGGCAAGCTGGCCCGGTTCGAGACCGTGCGGTATCCGAAGATCGGCGTGCGGCGTGACGACACGCTGCTCAACGCCAGCTCGTACGCCCACGGCCGGACGTTCTGCTGGACCGCGAGCGTGCTGTGCCTGGCGCCGCGCCGGATCACGATCGTCACGGGTCAAGACCCGGACGCCGCCGACCCGTTGCTGCGCGCCCACCCGCCGACGGTCGTCGAGGCGCTCCCCGCCTCGTTCGTCCGCTTCCGGCCGCTGACCGCCCGCCTGGACAACCCGTTCCGGCGCGTACGGCTGTACATCAGCACGTACGACGCGGTGCACCCGCCCGTCCTCCGCGCCTACCTCCAGGCCAGCGCGCACCGCAGCCCGCTGTGGATGCAGGGCTGGGGCCAGACCGAGACCGGCCCGCTGACCTTCCGCTTCCACACCCGCCGCGCCGTGTCGGCGGACGAGGGGCAGCGGGACGCCCGCGATCTCGGCCGGCCCATTCCGCTCAAGACCCGGCTGCGGGTGGTCGATCCCGACACGCTCGCGCCGCTGCCGCGTGGCCGCGAGGGGCTCGTCCTGGCCAGGACGGCGGCGCGCGGCCTCGCGTACGTCGGCGAGGACGCCCGCTGGGCGGCGAAGCAGCACGGCGGCTGGTGGAACACCGGCGACATCGGCATCCGCAGCCGCGGCGGCAGCGTCCGGCTGCTCGACCGCGAGGTCGACCGCACTCCCCGACTGAGCTGCCTGCAAACGGAGGACGTGCTGGAGGAACGGCTGCCGCAGGTCCTGGAGTGCGTCGTGCTCGGCAGCCCCGGCGAGGCGCCGCTGCCGGTCGTGGTCACCGCGGACGGCACGCTGGACCGGGACCGCTGGCAGGAGGCGGTGCGCGACCTCCCGACGCTGCGCGAGCCGGCCGTCCTCACCTGGGACGCCGTCCCCCGTACGGGCACGGGCAAGGTCCGCCGCACGGCACTGCGCCGCCGGCTCACCGGCCGTACGGACACCTCGGGCTCCGGCCGGTGGACGTGAGAGCCGGCGCCCGGAACGAGCAGCTCATGTATCGCAGAGAGGCGGGGAGCACACTGAGCCGGACCCTGAAAGACGACACCCTTGGTTACGTCTTCGACAACGACAGCACGCACAGCGAGGAACAGCACCGCTGCCTGGCCGCCGCGTACGACCCGGTGACCCTCGCGCGGCTGGCCGCGACGGGGGTCGGGGACGGCTGGCGGTGCCTGGAGATCGGTTCGGGCGGCGGGAGCGTGGCGCGCTGGCTCGCCGCACGCGTCGCGCCCACCGGCGAGGTGACCGCCACCGACGTCAAACCGCACCACATCCCCGAGACGCCGCACCTCTCCGTGGTACGGCACGACGTGGTGACCGACCCGCTGCCCGAGGCGGCCTTCGACCTCATCGTGGCGCGCCTCGTCCTGCAGCACCTCGCGGAGCGGGGCGCGGTGCTCGACAAGCTGGTACGCGCCCTCAAGCCCGGCGGCCTGCTGCAGATCGACGAGTTCGACACCTCCTACGAACCGCCGCTGCTCGCCCCGGACGGGCGCGCGGCCGAGCTGTACACGGCCTTCCTGCGGGCGAAGGCCGACGCGATGCAGGCGGGCGGCGGCGATCCGCACTGGGGGCGGCAGGTGCCGGCCGCGATGCGGGCCGCGGGGCTCGTCGACATCGACCCGCAGCCGTTCATCGAGGCGCGGCACGCCGGCTCCGCCGGCCTCCGGCTCCAGCTGCACCACACGTACCACCTGCGGGACAAGCTGATCGCCGCGGGCATGACCGAGCGGGACCTGGAAGAGGTACGCGTACTGATGCGGGACCCGTCCTTCCGCGCGGCGTCCAGCGTCCTGTACTCGACACAGGGCCGCCGTCCGCGGATCGGAGGCGGCTCGTGACCGCGCCGGCGCCGCCGGACGGGGCCGCTGTCGCGGGGCGCGTCGCCGCGCGCGCCCTGGACCTCGCGGACGCCCCCAAGTCCGGCCGGTCCGCGTACACGATCGACTGGGCGGGCCCTGTCGGCCTGCCGCTGCCCGACGAACGGGCCGTCCAGGCGGCCTGCGGCATCATGCACGTGCACGGCCGCGCGGCCGGCCGCCCCGCGCCGCTCGCCGTCGACTACGCGTCGGCGGTGGCCGGAGTACTGGCCGCGCAGGGCGCCCTGGCCGTCCTCATCGGCCGGTCCCGGGGCCTGGAGCTGCACCGGGTCCGCACCTCGGTCGCCCAGGCGGCGCTGCTCTCCGTAGCGCAGTACCTCGCCGCCGCGACCGCCGGCGACGACCCGCCGGAGCCGCTCGCGCCCGGCGAGTGCGCCTGGCTGACGGCCGACGGGGTGCACATCGAGGTGGAGACCCTCGACGCCCTTCAGTGGCAGGAGTTCTGGCGGCGGCTCGGCGCGCCTCCCTCCGACGTCGGGCGCGGCTGGCGCCCCTTCCAGCAGCGGTTCGGCACGGCCGGCTGCCCGCTGCCGGCGTCCCTGCACGAGGCGGTGGCCCGTGCGTCGTTCCGGGCCGTGCGGCACGCGGCCGGCGAGGCGGGCGTCAGCGTACTGGCGGTCCGCGAGGACCCGTTCCCGCCGATCGGCATCCGGCCGTGGACCCTGACGCCGTTCCCCGAGCGGGCCGCCGCGCGGCCGTCTCCGGCGACGGAAGCGCCGCTCGGCGGCCTGCGGGTCGTGGAGTCGACCCGGCGGGTGCAGGGACCGCTCGCCGGGCACATCCTGCGGATGCTCGGCGCCGAGGTCATGCGCATCGAGCCGCCGGGCGGCGACCCGATGCGCGGCATCCCGCCGATCGCGGGCACGTGTTCGGCCCGCTTCAGCGCGCTCAACGCGGACAAGACCGTCGCGGAGATCGACCTCACCACGGACGCCGGCCGGCGCGAGGTGCACGAACTGGTCTCCGGGGCCGATGTCTTCCTGCACAACTGGGCGCCGGGCAAGGCCGCGCAGCTGCGCCTGGACGCCGACGACCTGCGCAGGACCCGCCCGGGCCTGGTGTACGCCGGGGCCTCGGGCTGGGGCGACGCGCTGGGGCCCACGCCGCCGGTCGGCACCGACTTCCTGGTGCAGGCCCGCAGCGGCCTGGCCGCCGCGCTCCGCCCCGCCGACGAGCCCCCCGTCCCCTCCCTGATGACGCTCACCGACGTCCTCGGCGGCCTGGTGTCGGCGCAGGGCGTACTGGCGGCCCTGCTCACCCGCATCCGTACCGGTCACGGCGGGCGCGTCGACTCCTCCCTGCTCTCCGCCGCCGCGGTGATCCCGCGCCGCCGCCGACGGGTGGAGTGGACCCCGCTGGACCGTCCGGTGCGGACCGCGGACGGCTATCTCGCGCTCGGCCCGGAGGCCCGCGCCCGGCCGGAGCGGGTCGCGCGGATCACGGGGCCCGGCGCCGCGGCGGACCTCGCCGCGTCCCTCCTCCGCTTCCGCCTCCGCCCGACGGGCTTCTGGTCACCCCGGCTGCACGAGGCGGGCCTGACCGCGACACCTGTCTGCACCGACCTGCGCGACCTGCCCCGCGCCCCGGCCTTCCGCGCGGCCGTGGCGACGGCGGAGCACGCTCATCCGCTCGCACCCTGGGAGTTCGCATGAACGCAGGCTCAGGAGCTCCCGCGCCGACGGCCGTATGGACCTCCCGCGACGGAGTCACGATCCGCGATCTCGTACCGGCGCGGTACCGCCGCGCCTGGGCAGCGCGGGGCCACTGCCCGGACCGCGATCTGTACTCCCTCTTCGCCGAGCACGCCCGCCGGCACCCCGCCCGGGAGGCGGTCATCGACGCGGCGGGCGCGGTGGACTACGCCACCCTCGCCGCCCGGGTGCGCCACCTCGCCGGCGCCTTCGCCGCCGCGGGCCTGGGCGCGCGGGACATCATCGCGCTCCGCCTGCCCAACGGCCGCGAGGCGGTGGCGGCGGAGCTGGCGGTGGCCGCGCTGGGCGCGGTGTCGCTCCCGTACCCGACCGGCCGCGGCACCCGGGACACCCTCAGCCTGCTGACCCGCTCCCGCGCCCGCGGCGCCGTCTTCTCCTCCCCCGACGACGTCGCCCTGCGCTCTCAACTACCGTATCTGCGCGCCGTGTTCGCCCTCGGTGACGTGCCCGGAGCCCGCCCGCTCGACGGGCCCGCGCACACCTTCCCGGACCCGCCGTCCCCCGACCCCGAATCCCCCGCCCGCATCCTCGTCTCCTCCGGCTCCGAGGCCGAGCCGAAGATGGTCGCCTACTCGCACAACGCGATGGCCGGCGGCCGGGCCGCGTACATCCGGTCCCTGCACCCCGCCGGCTCCCCGCCCCGCCACCTCGTCCTCGTCCCGCTCGCCTCCTCGTTCGGCTCCTGCGGCACGCCCGTCACGGTCGCGGCGCTCGGCGGCACGCTCCTCGTCCAGGAGTCCTTCGATCCGGCCGCGGCCCTCCGCATGATCACCGAGCACCGGCCCACGCACGTCTTCGGCGTACCGACCATGCTCCGCCGCCTCGCCGACCACCCACCGCTCCCGGCCGAGGACCTCACCGGTCTGCGGGCGGTGGTCTCCAGCGGCGCCGCGCTGCCCGAGTCCACCGCCGACGCCTGCCGGCGGCGCTTCTCGCGCCCGGTCATCGCCGTGTACGGCTCCTCCGACGGCGTGAACTGCCACACCGCGGCGACCGGCCTCACCCCGGAGACCGGCACCGGCCGCCCCGACCCCGCCGTGGCCGCCATCCGCATCACCGACGGCCGCGGCGACCCGCTCCCCCCGGGGCAGCCGGGCGAGATCTGCGCCCGCGGCCCGATGACGCCGCTCTGCTATGTCGCGAGCCCGGAGCTGGACGCCCGCTACCGCACCGCCACCGGCTGGGTGCGCACGGGCGACCGCGGGCTGCTGGACGCGCACGGCCGGCTGCACGTCCTCGGCCGGCTCCGGCAGATCGTCGTACGCGGCGGTTACAACATCAGCCCCGCCGAGGTGGAGCGGGAGCTGGGCGCCCACCCCGCCGTCGCCGAGGCCGTCTGCGTCGCCGTGCCGGACCCCGACCTGGGCGAGCGCCTGTGCGCGTGCGTCCGCGAGCTGCCCGGTACGACGCCCACGCTGACCCTGCCGGACCTCACCGCGTTCCTGGAGCGGGAGCGCGGCCTCGAACGCCGAAAGCTGCCCGAACTTCTCCTCCGGCTGCCGGAAATGCCGCTGGGCCCGACGGGCAAGGTCTGCCGCCGGACCCTGACGGCGATGGCGTCCGCGACGCCGCGGCGCGCCTGAGAGACTCCGCTGGTGGCGCGCCCGGGGCAGGTACCGTTCGGCCGCGTTCGGCTTGCCGTGAGCTGCCTGCGGCGTTCCGGGCGGGCAAGATGGCCTGATGAGGGAGTTGGCAGTGTGGTCGCGGACGCGTCATTGGATTCCGGCGGCGGTGATCGTTCTCGCGGTGCTGGTGGAGCTGCTGTCGCCCCCGGCCGTGTCGTCGGCGCCGCTGCTGGCCGTCGCGCCGGTGGCGGCGGTCTCCCTCCTCCGGCCGGCGGGCATCATCGCCGTCGGCCTCGCCGCGATGATGGCGCACGCGGGCCTGGCATACGCCGACGGTTCCTTCGGCTGGCAGGCCGGCATCGCCAACCAGGTCACCCTGCTGGCCGTCACCGCACTGGCCGTGGGCCTGGACCGGTCCCTGCGCTCGCAGCACGCCAGCGCCAGCCGGGCGCGGTACGCCGCCGAGGTGGCCCAGCGGGCCGTCCTGCCCCGGCCGCCCAGCAGGCTGGGTGACCTGCGGATCGCGGCCCGCTACGTGCCGGCCGAGGACATGGCCCTGATCGGCGGGGACCTCTTCGTGGTGCAGGAGACCCCGTTCGGCGTCCGCGCGATGGTCGGCGACGTGCGCGGCAAGGGGCTGGCCGCCGTCGCGGCCGTCAGCGTCGACATCGGCGCCTTCCGCTTCGCCGCCGACCACTCGCCCGACCTGCCCGATCTGGTCCAGGTCATGGAGGAGTCGCTGCTGCGCGAGGGGCGGCGCCGGGACGGCCCGGACGAGACGGAGGGGTTCACGACCGCCCTGATCGTCCAGTTCAGCGCGGATCTGGAGCAGGTGCAGCTCGTCAACCGCGGGCACCCGGCGCCGCTCCTGCTGTACGCGGACGGCCGGGCGCGCGTACTGGAGCCGGCGGAGGAGGCGCCGCCGCTGGGCATCACGACCCTGGGCGACTGGGCGTCACCGGTGGACACGTACGCCTTCCCGCCCGGGTCGATGCTGCTGTGCTTCACCGACGGCGTGACCGAGGCCCGCGACCGCGCCGGCACCTTCTACGACCCGGCCGACCGGGTGCCCGGCATGATCCACGACTACCTGCACCAGACCGGGCATCTCCCGGAGCCGTCGGCCGTCCTGGACTTCCTGGCCCGCGACGTCAGCCGCCACAGCGCCAGCGCTCCCCAGGACGACCAGGCCCTCCTCGCGCTCCACCGTCCCCTCCCCCACCAGGACCTGCTCACTCGCCGGTGACCGGGCCCCGCCGGAGAAGGGGACGTGCCGGGCGTCAGCGCACGTCGACGCAGTCGCCGGTGGAGGTCACGGCGGGGGTGGTGGAGGTACCGGCGAAGCTGTACCGCCAGCAGGTGTCGGTGCTCGCGGTCCGGGTGGTCTTCACCTGTCCCGCGGCCGAGCCGCTGCCCGAGGTGTACGTCTTCAGCGTGGAGTACGTGCTGCCGCTCGCGGCACGCGACTGGAGCTTCACCGACTGCTGGGTGTAGCCGGCGTACTTGTAGGTGTCCCAGTTGGCGCGCGTCAGCAAGCCGGAAATGGTGATGGTCCTGCCCTTGACGACCGGCTCGGGCGAGGCGTTGGCGGTCAGCTTGGAGTAGCGCTTCATCGAGAAGGACTTGACGTTGTCCTGCTGGACGTAGTCCGCGTCATTGCCCTGCGCGAGCGCCCACACCTTCCAGGTGCCCGCCGCACCGTTGAACAGGTGGGACTGCGGGTCGATCGTGAACGTCTGCGTGCACTTGGCGGTGGTGGACGAGGTCGCCGTGCAGCCGGCGTACTCCTCGTTCGGGGTGACGCCGGTGTCGATGTCGTCGAAGGTGGCGCCGCCGTGCCACAGGAGGGCGGTGGCCGAGTCGATGCCCGAGTCGTCGGTCGCGGTGAAGGTCACCGTCACCGTCTTGGTGTTGGTGGTGCCCAGGACCACGTCCTTGCCGCCGTTGACGACGACGTCGGAGATGGTCGTGTCGCCGTACCCGTCGTCGGCGGCGGCGGCACGCAAGCCGGCCGGCGCGGCCTTCGGCTGCTTCGCCGAGGCGGCCTGCTGCACGGAGCTGTCGTGCGCGGTACGGGCGGCAGCGGCGGCATCGCCCGCCTGCCCGGCGTCGGCCTGCGCGACCGGGATCGCGAGAGCCGTCAGGGCCAGAGCACCGCTCACGGCGGCGGCAGTGGCGCGTCTACGCATGGTGTTCCCCAAGTGGAGAAGGGGGCCCGGAACTGGCTGCTCACAGGCCCGAAGGTTCGAAGGAGTCTGTTGACTCGACGGTGAAGATCACCCGGAGAACCGAAAGGTTGTACGGGTGGGGAGGAAAATCCCAACGCCAGGTGAACGACCCAGGTACCTAACGGGCACCTAACAGGGCCTAGCAAGTGCATGGATTTGCCTAATACTATTAGGCAACTGCATAATCGCTTCTGGCTGACTGCTGACTGGAGGACGGCATGGTGCGGCGCGTAGGGCTGACCACGGAGCGCCTGACCCGGGCGGGGGCGGAACTGGCCGACGAGGTCGGGTTCGACCAGGTGACCGTCTCGGCGCTCGCCCGGCGGTTCGACGTGAAGGTCGCGAGTCTGTACTCGCACGTGAAGAGCTCCCAGGACCTCAAGACCCGGATCGCCCTGCTCGCCCTGGAGGAACTCGCCGACCGGGCCGCCGCTGCGCTCGCCGGGCGGGCCGGCAAGGACGCCCTGGCCGCCTTCGCGAACGTCTACCGCGACTACGCCCGGGAGCATCCCGGGCGCTACGCCGCGGCCCAGCTGAGGCTCGACCCGGAAACGGCGGCCGCCAGTGCCGGCGTCCGGCACGCGCAGATGACCCGGGCGATCCTGCGCGGCTACGACCTGACGGAGCCCGACCAGACGCACGCGGTCCGGATGCTGGGCAGCGTCTTCCACGGCTACGTCAGCCTGGAAATGGGCGGCGGCTTCAGCCACAGCGCCCCGGACACACAGGAAACCTGGTCGCGGATGCTGGACGCCCTCGACGCACTGCTGCGGAACTGGCCCGCGCCCCCGAACACCCCCGTCACCCCAACAGGTTGAGACACATGCGCACCGAGCACACCGAGCAGACCGAGCACACCTGGATCACCACACCCATCACCGCCGACCTCCTGCGCGGCGCCCTCGACCTGGAGCGCACCGCGCACGGCGTGCTGCCGCACCGGCTGCCCGCCCGGGCCCGCAAGCAGATCCCCGACGGCCAGCTGGCCATGGCGGAGTCCCAGCCCTCCGGCGTACGGCTGGTCTTCCGCACCCGTGCCACCGCCGTCGAACTGGACACGCTGCCCACCAAGCGAGTCTACGTGGGCGCCCCGCCCCGCCCGGACGGCGTGTACGACCTGCTCGTCGACGGCCGGCTGGCCGACCGGGGCAGCGTCACGGGCGGCAACACCCTGACCATCGACATGACCACCGGTTCCGCCACGACCGAGCCCGGCCCGGTCGGCACCCTCCGCTTCACCGACCTGCCCGGCCCGTCCGACCCGTCCAGTCCGTCCGACCGCGTCAAGGACGTCGAGATCTGGCTGCCGCACAACGAGGCCACCGAACTCGTCGCGCTGCGTACCGACGCCCCCGTCGAGCCCGTGCCGGACCGGGGCCGCAAGGTGTGGCTGCACCACGGCAGTTCGATCAGCCACGGCTCCGACGCCGCCAGCCCCACCACCACGTGGCCCGCGCTCGCCGCCTCCCTCGCCGGCGTGGAACTGATCAACCTGGGGCTGGGCGGCAGCGCCCTGCTCGACCCGTTCACCGCCCGTACCCTGCGGGACACCCCCGCCGACCTGATCAGCGTCAAGATCGGCATCAATCTGGTCAACGCCGACCTGATGCGGCTGCGCGCCTTCGCCCCGGCGGTGCACGGCTTCCTCGACACCATCCGGGAAGGGCACCCGACCACACCGCTGCTGGTCGTCTCGCCCCTCTTCTGCCCGATCCACGAGGACACCCCCGGCCCGGCCGCTCCGGACTTCAGCAACGTCAGTGCCGGGAAGCTGAGTTTCCGGGCCACGGGCGACCCCGCTGACCGCACCCGCCTGACGCTCAACATCATCCGGGAGGAGCTCTCCCGCCTCACCGCCGCACGCGCGACCGAGGACCCGAACCTGCACTACCTCGACGGCCGCGAGCTCTACGGCCGGGCCGACTTCGCCGAACTGCCGCTGCCCGACCAGCTCCACCCGGACGCCGCCACCCACCGCCGTATCGGCGAACGCTTCGCCGAGGTGGCCTTCACTGCCAACGGCGTCTTCGCGGACCGCGACGCCTGACCCCCGGCCGCCGACGCCCTCTTCACACGTCGAACCCCTGCTCCGCCGCGCGGAGCCATTTTCTGGTGGCCGACAGGTCGGCGCGGGCCCGGCTCAGTACCACGTAGAAGAAGATGCCGTCGTTCCGGCAGCGGGAGAGGGGACGGATGAGGTGGTATTCGTCATCCAGCGTGATCAGGATGTCTTCCATCCGGTCGGGGCTGTAGCCGAGCGTTTCGAGCGCGGCGAGTTTGGCCCGTACGACATCGGTGTCCACCAGCGCCGCCTTCTCCAGGTCGGGGCCGGCGGGGTGGCCGATGGAGCCCAGCATGAGCCGACTGTAGTAGTCGACCACGGAGACCCCGAGGACACCGTCGATCTGCAACAGGTCCCGCAACGTCTGATCGATGCCGGTCACGGCCCACCTGCTCCCGCCCCCCGATGCTCGCGCCCACACGTCATCGTTGCAGGCAGCAAGACATGAACCCGCTGCTTGATCAGAACCGTCGTCACTTGTTGCGGCCCTGGTCGAGAATGTATGGGAGGCAGCCGGTTGTGGCCGTGGGGCGGCGGGGCCGTGGGTGGTCGGCGGTGCTGCGGCGGCGCGCGAAGCCACGGGCAGACACCATTGACAAGCTTGCGCAATATTGCCGAACATAAGGCGGGTCAATCTCTGGCCCGACGACCGCAGGTAGTGCGGCGTCGCGTTTCCCGCCAGGAGGCAAGATGGGCTGCACCCTCACGGACGTGGCCAAACGCGCAGGCGTCGCGCTGTCCACCGCATCCCGCGCGTTCAGCGAGCCGGACCGGCTGGGCCCGGAAACCTTGCGCAAGGTTGTCGAGGCCGCCCGCGAGCTCGGTTATGAGGCGCCGCCGGGCCGGGTGAGCGGTGGCAGGGGCCGGGACTCCCAGCAGGACACCGTCGCCGTGCTCGTCCCGGATGTCGCGAACCCGGTGTTCGGCTCCTTCGTCAAGAGCGCGCAGCGCGAGGGCTGGCACCGCCGGCTGGCCGTCGTACTGGCCGACACGGACTTCGACCCCGCGCACGAGCGGGAGCTGATCGGGCACCTGTGCCGGCGCGCGGCCGGGCTGATCGTCTGTTCTCCGCGCCTGGCGGCCGAGGAGGTGATCGGGCTGTGCGGTGACACGCCGCTGGTGCTGGTCAACCGGGAGACCGACCGGGCCGATTGCGTGCTCGCCGACGCGGGTGAGGGGCTGCGCCAGACCGTCGCCTACCTGGCAGCGCTCGGCCACCGGAAGCTCGCCTACGTACAGGGGTCCGCGCGCTCCTGGTCCAATGCCCACCGCGTCGCGCTGGCCCGCGCGCTGACGGCGGAGGCCGGGCTCGAACTCGACGTGCTGGGGCGGCAGTCGGAGACCGCCGCCGGCGGCACCGCGGCCGCGGCGAGCGTGCTGGCCTCCGGCGCCACCGCCGTGCTCGCCCACAACGACCTCGTGGCCCTGGGCATCGTTGCCGGCGCCCGCGCACTCGGCGTACGGGTCCCGGCGGACCTCAGCGTCGTCGGCTTCGACGACATCCCCTTCACCGAGGTCACCCACCCGGCTCTCACCAGCGTCGCCGTGCCCATGGCGCGGGCCGGCGCGAGCGCGGTGGAGCGGATTTCCGCGGCCCTCTCCGGCACGGGACGCGCCCGGCCGGAGACCCTGCGGCTGACCACCCAGCTGCACGTCCGCGGCTCGACGGGCCCGGTGCCCGCAGCCGCCCCCGCGCTCCCCGCCCGCTCCTGACCGGAAGTCCCCGAGGAGTACCTGATGAGCAAGCCCGACCGCATCGTGGCCGCCGATGTCCTGGTCACCAGCCCGACCCGCAACTTCGTCACCCTCAAGGTCACCACCGAACAGGGACTCGTCGGCTGGGGCGACGCCACGCTCAACGGCCGCGAACTGTCCGTCGCCTCCTACCTCCGCGACCATGTGGCCCCCCTGCTCATCGGCCGCGACCCCGCCCGCATCGAGGACACCTGGCAGTACCTCTACCGCGGCGGCTACTGGCGCCGCGGCCCCGTCACGATGACCTCCGTCGGCGCGGTCGACCTGGCCCTGTGGGACATCAAGGGCAAGGCCGCGGGGCTGCCCGTCTACCAGTTGCTCGGCGGCGCCGTACGCGACCGGATCCTCTCCTACACCCACGCCACCGGCTGGGACGTACCGCAGCTGCTGGACTCCCTCGACGCCCGGCTCGCCCAGGGCTTCCGGGCCGTACGGGCCCAGACCGGCGTCCCCGGCCTGGACATCGTGTACGGCGTCGCCAAGGACGGCGCCGCGTACGAGCCCGCCGGGCGCGGCCTCGCCCCCGTCGAGGAGACCTGGGACACCGACGCCTATCTCCGGCACGCGCCCGAGGCGTTGGCCGCGGCCCGCTCCCACCTCGGCCCCGACGTCAAGCTCCTGCACGACGCCCACCACCGCCTCACCCCCAACGAGGCCGCCCGGCTGGGCCGTTCGCTGGAGGACCTCGACCTGTTCTGGCTGGAGGACGTCACCCCCGCCGAGAATCAGGAGGTGCTCCGCCCCCTCCGCGCGAAGACCACCGTTCCGCTCGCCATCGGGGAGGTGTTCCACACCGTCTGGGAGTGCCAGAGCCTGATCACCGAGCAGCTCATCGACTACGTGCGCTGCTGCGTCACCCACGCCGGCGGCATCAGCCATCTGCGCCGGATCGCCGCCCTCGCCGACATCTGGCAGATCCAGCTCGGCCCGCACGGCCCCTCCGACGTCTCCCCCGTCGCGCTGGCCGCCTCGCTCCACGTGGGCCTGGCCACGCCCAACTTCGCCATCCAGGAGTACATGGGGTACGACCCGCTGGTGCACGAGGTGTTCCAGCACTCCTGGTCGTACGAGGACGGGCATCTGCACCCCGGAGACGCGCCAGGGCTCGGCATCGAGGTCGACGAGGACCTCGCGGCGCGCCATCCGTACGAGCCCGCCTACCTGCCCGTCGCCCGCCGCCGCGACGGCTCGATGACCGACTGGTGACCCGGCCGCCGCAACGACGACCACCGCAAGGACGTACCCGCACATGACCACCGCCTCCGCCCGCGCCGCCCGGCTCACCGCCGCCACCACACCGGCCGGCGCACTGCTGCACCACCGCACCCTCACCCCCGCCGAGACCGGCGTCGTCCACCTCGGCCTCGGCAACTTCCACCGCGCCCACCAGGCCGTCTACACCGCCGCCGCGCTCGCCCGCGAGGACGGCCCGTGGGGCGTCCTGGGCGTCGCCGGGCGCTCCGCGGGCGTCGCCGACGCGCTGCGCGCCCAGGACCTGCGCTACACCGTCGCCGAGGTCTCCCCGGACGGCCTGCGCTGCACCGTCCCCGCCGTGCACACCGGAGTACTGGTCGCCGCGCGGGAACCCGAGCAGGTGCAGCGAGCGCTCGCCGCCGCCGGCACCCGCGTGATCTCCCTGACCGTCACCGAGCATGGCTACACGTACTCGCCCCGCACCGGCGGCCTCGACCTAGACCACCCGGGTATACGGGCGGACCTGCGTGGCAACCGCCTCGCCCCGCAGACCACCGTGGGCCGTATCGTGCGTGCCCTTCAGGAGCGCGCCGCCACCCACGGCGCCCCGGTCACCGTCCTCAGCTGCGACAACCTGATCGGCAACGGCGACCACACGCGTCGCCTCGTCGAGGAGTTCACCGCCCAGCTCCCGGCCGGCGAGCGCGAAGAGCTCAGCGCCTGGATGGCCGCCGGGAACGTCACCTTCCCCAACACGATGGTCGACCGCATCGTGCCGGCGACGACGGACGCGGAGCGCACCGCCGTCGCCGAGGCGCTCGGGCTGCGCGACGACGTCCCGGTACCGGCCGAGCCGTTCACCATGTGGGTACTGGAGGACCGCTTCGCCGCGTCCCGTCCCGCCTGGGAGGCCGGCGGCGCGCTGTTCGCCGACGACGTGGAGCCGTACGAGCTTCTGAAGGTCCGGCTGCTGAACGGCACGCACTCGCTCATCGCCTACCTGGGCGCCCTGGACGGCCGCGACACCATTCCGGAGTCCACCGCGCAGCCCTTCGTCACGGAGGCGGCCCGCGCGGTCCTGTGGAACGAGTACTTGCCCGGTCTCACCGTCCCCGACGGCATCGACCTGGAAGCGTACGTGACCCAGCTGTTCACCCGCTGGGCCAATTCGGCGCTCGGGCACCGCACCCGGCAGGTCGGCTCGGACGGCTCCGTCAAGCTGCGCCAGCGCGTCCCCGGCCCCGCGCTGCTCCAGCTGCGGTCCGGCCGGATGCCGCATCACCTCGCCCTCACCGTCGCCGCCTACCTGTGCTGCCTGGCCCCCTCCGCCGGCTTCGATCCGGGCGAGCACGCGGCCGCCATGGCGGACCCGGCCCGCGACCACCTCGCCGCACTGCGCGCCCGCACTCCTGACGGCCCGTCGTTCGCCACCGCCGTACTGAACGACGGCCTCCTCGGCGACGACCTCCCGGAACACCCCGAATTCGCCGCGCGGACCGGCGAGTTCATCGACCTGATCCACACCCGTGGCCCACGCGCGGCGGCCACCGAAGCCGCCCGCTCCGCCTGACCGGCAATGCGGCGATGTACTGCTCGCACACGCGGGTGAGCTGTCACGGTAACCGTCATGACATTGCTGAGCGAAGCCGTTGCCGCGTTCCGCCGGCACGGCGCGGTGAAGGTACCGGCACCGTCGCGGGAATTCCGTCAACTGGCAGATGAGGCACGGGCATTGGCGGAGCAGTACGGGGTCCGCCGGGAGCTGGAGTTCGCCGAGACCGGGCACACGCCGCGGCGGATGCGCAACGTCCGCTGCCAGGAGATCAGCGCCCACGGGCGCGCCATCCCCGCCCTGTACGACTCCCCGGAGATCCGCGCCGTCCTCGGTGAGGTGGCGGGCGAGGAGGTCCTCACCTGCCCCTACGAGCCCGAGCGGTTTGTGATCACCGAGCTGCGCGAGTCCGGCGACACCCATGGCTGGCACTGGGACGACTACAGCTTCGCGCTGGTCTGGGTGGTCGACTGCCCGCCGCCGCGCGACGGCGGCTCCGTCCAGTACGTACCCGGCACGACCTGGAACAAGGCCGATCCGCAGCTGCACCGGCAGCTCGCCGCGGGGCCGGTGCGGACCCTGGACCTGCGCCCGGGCGACCGCTACCTGATGCGTACCGACACCACCCTGCACCGCGTCACTCCCCTGCGCCGCGGCCGTCGGCTGATCGTCAACATGGCGTACGCGGCCCGCCGCGACCTGGCCAAGGAGATCAGCCACACGACCATGGACGGCCTCTGGGCCCCGCCGGCGTCACCGGGCGACCAGGCCGGCCGCGACGTCGGTGGTGACGCCGGTCGGCCGGGAGGCGGCGAGTAGCGGATGCGTACGTCCGCGAGAGGGTGGAAGGGTGGGACTGCCATCGAGCGAGGACAGGGAAGGCAGAGCACGTGAGCGACGAGAGTACGTGGCGTGGTGGAGTGATGCGACGGGCGATGCGGGGGCGTGACCCGGGTGAGGAACACCGTGCTTCGACGCCGCTGGAGCTGCTGTTCGACCTGACGTTCGTGGTCGCGGTCTCGCAGGCCGCCGCCGAGCTGCACCACGCGCTGGCCGAGGGGCACCTCGGCGCGGCGCTGTCCGGGTACGCCGCGGTGTTCTTCGCGATCTGGTGGGCGTGGATGAACTTCTCCTGGTTCGCCTCCGCCTACGACACGGACGACGTGCCGTACCGGCTGCTGACCCTGCTGCAGATGGCGGGGGTGCTGGTACTGGCCGCGGGCGTACAGTCCGCATTCGAGCACGGCGACTTCACCGTGGTGGTCGTCGGCTATGTGATCATGCGGGTGTCGATGGTCACCCAGTGGCTGCGGGCCGCGGTGGAGCATCCGCAGGGCCGTGGCGCGGCCGTGCGGTACGCCGTCGGGATCATCGTCGTGCAGGCCGGGTGGATCGCCCGGCTGTGGACGCCCGAGGCGTGGGCGTGGGTCACGTTCGTGGTGCTGGTGGCCGCGGAGCTGGCCGTGCCGGCCTGGGCGGAGTACCGGGGACGGGCCACGCACTGGCACCCCGGCCACATCGCCGAACGCTACGGCCTCTTCACCATCATCGTGCTCGGCGAGGTCATTCTCGCCGCCTTGGCGGCCGTGCGGTCCGCCGTGAGCGAGGGGGGACTGACCGCCGGGCTGTTGATGATCGTCGTCGGCGGTCTGCTGCTGGTCTTCTGCCTGTGGTGGACCTATTTCACCGGCCCCGAGGTCGCCCTGCCGAATCTGAAGACCGCCCTCACCTGGGGATACGGCCACTACGTGATCTTCGCCGCCGTCGCCGCCCTCGGCGCCGGCCTGGAAGTGGCTCTGGGGGCCACGGAGCACCACGGGCACCTGTCCGTCCGGGGCGCGGCGCTGGCCGTGGCCGTGCCGGTGGCGATCGTCCTGGTCGCCCTCGGCGTCCTGCACCGCCTGACCGGCACCGGCGCCGTGGGGCACGAGCTCTTGGTGGCCGCCGGCGCCCTCGTCGTGCTGGCGTTGGGTTTCGCCGCCCCGGGCATCGGGGTGGGCGGCGCGGTACTGGGAATGGGGCTGGCCGTCGCTGCCACGCTGGCCGCCAACCTGATCGGCATCCACCGCCGCACCGCCGCCGCGGCCTGACCCGCGGGGAGCTTTACCAGGAGATTGCCCACCGGCCGAAGACGCCGGTGAGGTGATCAGGAAACTCGGGGAACCGGCAGGTCACACGGCCTGCCGGCGCCCGTGTGCCGTCGGCGGCGGCGCCCGGTCATGGGCGGCCCGGTGCGCGGAACGGCGGTCGGTGCCGCTCGGGGACATCGTCGCCGCATGCGGGAAACCGCCTCCTCGTGCAGGGTGGAGGGAGTGGACCGCACCCGCGCGTTCGGCCGTCACCCGGCCGTCCCCGACGGAAGAGCACCACCGTGACCACTCTCTGCAAGCCCTCCGTGGCCGTCCCCGAACACGAGATCACACTGCGGGACAGCCTCGACCTCGCCCGCAGACTGCACGCGGGAAACCCGCAACTGCCCCTGGTGCTGCGGCTCATCGAGAACACGGGTGTCCGTACGCGCCGCCTGATCCAGCCCGTAGAGCAGACCCTGCGGCATCCGGGCTTCGAGGCCCGCAACGCCCTCTACGTGGAGCATTCCAAACGCCGCGTCCCGCCGGTCGTCGACCAGGCCCTCGCCAACGCCGAGCTGTCCGCCGAGGACGTCGACGCCATCGTCTACGTGTCGTGCACCGGCTTCACGATGCCCTCGATGACGGCGTGGCTGATCAACGAAATGGGTTTCCGCCCGGAGACCCGGCAGATACCGATCGCCCAACTGGGCTGCGCGGCAGGCGGCGCGGCCGTCAACCGGGCCCAGGACTTCTGCGCCGCCCACCCCGGCGCCAACGTACTGATCGTGGCCTGCGAGTTCTGCTCGCTGTGCTACCAGCCCGCGGACGACGGGGTCGGTTCCCTGCTGTCCGACGGCCTGTTCGGGGACGCGGTCGCCGCCGCTCTGGTCCGCGGGACCGGCGGCATTGGAGTACGCCTGGAACTCAACGGCTCGTACCTGATCCCGCACACCGAGGAATGGATCCGTTACGACGTACGGGAGACGGGCTTCCATTTCCGGCTGGACAAGCGCGTACCGACCACCATGGAACCGCTAGCCCCCGCGCTGCGGCAACTCGCGGCCCAGCACCTGTGGAACGCCTCCGCACTGGACTTCTACATCGTCCACGCCGGCGGGCCGCGGATCCTCGACGACCTGAGCCGGTTCCTGGACGTCGCGCCCTCCGCGTTCCGGCACAGCCGGGCCACGCTCACCGAGTACGGCAACATCGCCAGCGCCGTGGTCCTCGACGCCCTGCGCCGGCTCTTCGAGGAGGGCTCCGTCGCGGAGGGCGGGCAGGGCCTGATGGCGGGGTTCGGCCCCGGCATCACCGCGGAGATGACGCTCGGCTCCTGGACGGGCGAGGCCGCTCCATGACCAACGGAGCGGTCCCGCAGGCGCATTGGGACACCCCTCATCAGAGGACACGCCATGCCTTACACCGACCTCCACCAAGTCTCCTCCTCCGAGCGAAGAGCGGCCCCGCCGCCCAAACTGACGGCCCCGGAACGCATGGCGCTGCTCTTCGACGAGGGCACGTACACCGAGCTCGAGCCCCTGCGGCGGCACTGTGCCACCGGCTTCGGGCTGGAGGACAACCGCCCGTACGGCGACGGGGTGGTGACCGGCTGGGGCTCCGTGTACGGGCGCACGGTGTTCGCCTACGCCCATGACTCCCGGGTCTTCGGCGGATCCCTCGGCGCCGCCCATGCCGCGAAGATCCACAAGGTGATGGATCTGGCGCTGACCTCGGGAGCGCCCCTGGTGAGCCTCAACGACGGCGCGGGCGCCCGCATTCAGGAGGGGGTGAGCGCCCTGGCCGGGTACGGCGGCATCTTCCTCCGCAACGCGCGGGCGTCCGGGGTGATCCCGCAGATCTCCGTGATACTCGGCCCGTGCGCCGGCGGGGCCGCGTACTCGCCGGCCCTGACCGACTTCGTGTTCATGGTCCGCGGCCCCTCGCGGATGTACATCACCGGCCCGGACGTGGTGCACGCCGTCACCGGGGAACGGGTCTCCCACGACCGGCTGGGCGGCGCGGACGTGCACAGCGGGGAATCGGGGGTGGCCGCCTTCGTCCACGACGACGAGGCCGACTGCCTCGACGACGTGCGCTATCTGCTGTCGCTGCTGCCGTCCAACAACCGGCAGTTGCCGCCCGAGGAGCCCTCGGCCGACCCGCCCGACCGGGCCTGCGAGGCGCTGCGGGACCTGGTCCCGGCCGACGGCAGCCGCCCGTACGACATGCGCGAGGTGATCAGCGAGATCGCCGACGACGGGGAGACGTTCGAGGTCCACGAGTCCTGGGCGCGGAACATGGTGTGCGCGCTGGCCCGGCTGGACGGTCATGTCGTGGGCTTCGTGGCGAACCAACCGCTGGTCCTGGCCGGTGTGCTGGACATCGGCGCCAGCGAAAAGGCCGCGCGCTTCGTCCAGTTGTGTGACGCCTTCAACATCCCGCTGGTGACTCTCGTGGACGTGCCCGGCTTTCTGCCCGGCGTCGCTCAGGAGCACCAGGGCATCATCCGCCACGGGGCGAAGTTGCTGTACGCGTACTGCAACGCCACCGTGCCCCGCGTCTCCGTGGTGCTCCGCAAAGCCTACGGTGGCGCGTACATCGTCATGGACTCGCGCTCCGTCGGCGCGGATCTCTCCTTCGCCTGGCCGTCCAACGAGATCGCCGTGATGGGCGCCGAGGGCGCCGCCGACGTCGTCTTCCGCAAGGAGATCACCGCGGCCGAGGACCCGAGCGCGGTGCGGGCGCAGCGCATCGAGGAGTACCGCAGGGAGCTGATGCACCCTCAGCACGCCGCCGAACGGGGCCTGGTCGACGACATCATCGACCCGGCCGACACCCGGTCGATCCTGGCCCGTTCCCTCGCCATGCTCCGCACCAAGCACGCCGACCCGCCCCCGCGCGACCACGGGAACCCGCCGGCCTGACGGTTGGTCAGCGACTCACCTCGCCCTGGGCGACCTCGACCCGGTGGTGGAAGTCGAGCACGCCGTCGGCCGCGGCGGAGAAGGAGACGGCCGCGTGGACGGCGAGGAGCAGGGCGATCCAGGAAGCGGCCCGGGTGTGGCGTCGGGGAGCCGCGAGCAGGGCCGCCACTCGCTGCGGGACGGGGCCGGCGGTCGCGGCGGAGGCGAAGTCCGGCCGGGCGGAGCGGGTGACGCCGGTGGCCAGTGCCGCGCGGGCGATGGCCTGCGCGGTCAGCCGCCGGTCCCCGGTCGTGGCGGCGGCGGCCTCGTCCGCGGCGCGCTCCGCGGCGAGCCGGATCGCGGCGCGGGCCGGGCGCAGGCCGGGATGGCAGTGGGCGGCGAGCTCGGCGGCGGCGAGGAAGTAGTGGTGGCCGCCCGCGTTGTGGGCGCGCTCGTGGGCGAAGAGCGCTTCCCGTTCGGCGGGGCCGAGGCTGCGGAGCATGCCCATGGTGACGACGATGCGGTGCGGCCTGCCCGGCAGTGCGTACGCGTCGGGGTCCGGGGAGTCGACGATGCACAGGTCACCCGCCGCGGGCCGACGGGCGGCCTGCCGGTGGGCGACGCGGAACGCGCGGGCCTGACGCAGGGCCGAGCGCGCGAGCGTCCAGCAGCTGACGGCCAGTATGCCGGTGGCCACCGCCGCCGTCGGCAGGACCAGGAGGGCCGACGGGGTGTGGAGCGGGTGGATCAGCTCGCCGAGCCCGGCGAAGAGCGGCACCCTGAGCAGCCCGAGCAGGGCCAGCGCGCCGAGCGCGGCCACGGAGGAGGCGGCCAGGACCAGTACGACGAGCGTCAGTACCCACAGCGCGGCCACGGGCGCGAGCCGGTCGAGGCAGCGGCGGGCGAGCAAGGGCGCGGCGAAGGGCAGCAGCAGCGGGACGAGGAGCAGGACCGTCACTGCTCACCCGATTCCAGCAGGTCCCGCAGGAGCCGCTCGTCGTCGGGGCTGAGCTGGGCGACGAAGCGGGCCAGCACCGTCTCGCGGTCGATGTCCCCGTCGAGCGCGCTGTGCATACGGCGTGCGGTCAGCCCGGGAGCGTCCTGGACGGGGAAGTAGGCGTATCCCCGCCCCTCGCGGGCCCGGCCGGCCATGCCCTTCTCGTGCAGCCGGGACAGGATCGTCGTCACTGTCGTACGGGCGAGGCCGGAGCCGAGCTCCACCTGCACCCGGCCGGGCGTGAGCGGCCCGTCGGCGGCCCAGAGGGCGGCCATCACGGTGGCTTCCAGTTCGCCCGCCGGCCGGCGTTCGTCCTTCGAGTCGGTCATGGGAACGATCCTCACACCGCTATCGTCTACAGTCCAGTAGACCGTCTACAGCATTGTAGTCAGCGGGGTGCGCCTCCCGGCGCGCCCACCCCCGTGATGGAAAGAAGCACGGCCATGATCCTCGCCTTCGACGGCTCCTCCCTCGACGGTTCCGTCTACACCGAGGTGGTGGCCCTCGCCCACCACTCCCCCACCTGGCTGGACGGCCTGGTGTCCGGCTGGTCGGCCTATGGGCTCGCCCTGTTCGCCGTGCTCATGGTGGTCGCGTGGTGGCGCGCGAGAGGCACCAGCCCTTCAGCCGCGGTACTGGCGCTCGCCGCGCCGGTGATCGTGGTCCTGGCGTACGCCGTCGATGACGCGCTGAAACTCGCGGTGCGTGAGGACCGCCCGTGCCAGAGTCTGCATGTGATCACGCTGGAGGCGTGTCCGGCGCCGGGCGACTGGTCCTTCCCCAGCAATCACGCGGCCATCGCCGCGGCGGCCGCGGTCGCGCTGCTCGCCGTCGGGCGCCGCCTCGGCTCGGTCGCCGTCGGGCGTCGTCTCGGCCTGGTCGCCGTACTGGCCGCGTGTGCGATGGCGCTCTCCCGGATCTGGGTCGGCGCGCACTACCCGCACGACGTCGTGGCCGGTGCGCTCGTCGGCACCCTCGTCGCCGCCGCCGCGGTGTCCGTACTGCGCCGGTGGCCGGATGCCGTGGCCCGGCGGATCACGGCCACCCGGCTGCGTCCCCTGCTGACGACCTCATGAACCGCGAGGAAGCATGGGCCACAGGATCCTGATCGTCGAGGACGATCACGCCCTGCGCGACGTACTCCTGCGCGGCCTGCGCGAGGAGGGTTTCGATACCGTGCCCGCGCGGGACGGCGCCACCGCCCTGCGGCTGGCCACCGACGACATCGCCGCTGCCGTGCTGGACGTCGGGCTGCCCGACGCTGACGGACGGGACGTGTGCCAGGCGTTCCGGGCGAACGGCTTCCACTCCCCCGTCATCTTCCTGAGCGCCCAGCACGGGATCACGGACCGGCTCAGCGGCTTCTCCGCCGGCGGCGACGACTACCTGCCCAAGCCTTGCCACCTCGCCGAACTCGCCGCCCGCCTCCGCGCGGCACTGCGGCGCTCCGTTCCCCGCCCGGCCACCCTCGGCGCCCTGACCCTGGACGCCGTCCGGCACAGCTGCACCGCCCACGGCATCCGGATCGACCTGACCCCGACGGAGTTCCGCCTGCTCGCCGCCCTCATGGCGGCGCCCGGCGACCTCGTGCGCAGGCGCGAGCTGATCAGGGCGGGCTGGCCCGAGGGCGCCCACGTCAGCGAGAACACCCTCGACCAGTACCTGACCCGGCTGCGCCGCAAGCTGCGCGGCGCGGACAGCGACCTGACGATCAGCACCGCCCGCGGGCTCGGCCACCGCCTTTCATGACGACATGGGCGTACCCCATGAGGCCGGCCAGGAGGGCGAGAAGTACGGCCGAGGAGCCTGCCGTACCGAGGTCGAGGCCGCCCTTGGCGAGCGGCTTGGTGAGGAAGTCGCCGGCGGTCGCGCCAAGCGGCCGGGTGAGGACGAAGGCGATCCAGAACAGCAGGACGTTCGGTACGACGGGGACGCGCATGAGGACGAGCAGTACCGCCAGCAGCCCGGTGACGAGCAGCGCGCCTCCCGCGTAGCCCAGACCGGAGCTGTCGGACAGGAAGTCCCCCATGGAGGTGCCGAGCGTGTTCGAGACGAGGATCGCCGCCCAGAACAACGCCTCCGCACGGAAGGTGACGATGTCGCGGATCGAGAACGTCAGCCCCGTGCACCTCCAGACCACGAAGATGGCGATCAGGAGCGAGACGAGGATCGCGGCGCCGGTGGGGTACCCCAGCCCCAGCCCCTGCGGCCCCCAGCCCAGCGACGCGGCCCCATTGGTGAGGTACTTTGCGCTGGCGTCCCGGTTCGTGAAGTCGGACATCGTCGTGCCGGCCATGCTGGTCGACAGGATGACGGTCCAGTACAAGAACGGGTGGTAGCGCCGGGACCCGAGCTGGGTGACCAGCGTGACCACGAAGACCACGAACAGCGCGATCGTGGTGAGGAAATAGCCCAGCTGGAGAGTCTGGGCGAAGAGATCACCGGCCGTCTCGCCCAGCGTCGTCGCGGCGATCTTCATGATCCAGAAGGCCAGGGTGACCTCCGGCATCTTCTTCACCGCGCGCCTGCCGGCGTCGGTGGCATTCACATCGGTCAGGACTTCCGCTTCGTGCAACGCCCATCATCCCGTCTGGCACTTCCCGGCGTTCGCCGGCTGCTGACTGTCGCGCCCGACCGTGCCACCCGCAGCCTGAACACATCCTGAACGCCCGATGCCACCTCGACTGTCACGTTCTGCGCCTTCTCCTGGGTCCGCCCGGCGGCTGCCCCTGGGTACGTCGTACGGCTGCCGCCGGCGCGCGGAATTCCCGTACGAAAACGAGAATGAGCGCGAGGTCGGCTGGTACTCGTACGTCGTCACGGCACGAGAGAGGAACAAGGGACAGAAAATGGCACACGGCGGAAACGTCATCGAGGAGCTGACCACCGACCACCGGGAGGTCGACGAAATCTTCTCCCGGATCGAGGCATTGCCGCCCGGTGACCCGCAGCGCAAGGAACTCGCGGACCAGGCCATCATCGAATTGGTACGTCACTCCATCGCCGAGGAAATGCACCTCTATCCGACGGTGCGCCGCTGCCTCGCGAACGGCGACAGCGTGGCCGACAAGGAGATCGAGGACCATTCGTCGGCCGAGCGCACCATGAAGCAGCTGGAGAGCTGCCAGGCCGACGATCCCGACTTCGGCCGGCTCATCACCACCCTCATCAGCGAGATCCGCAGCCACGTCGCGGACGAGGAGAACAACCTCTTCCCCCAGCTGCGGCAGGCGGCGAGCGCGGAGGAACTCGACGAGCTGGGGGAAAAGGTCCGCCAGGCAAAGAAGGCCGCGCCGACCCGCCCGCACCCCGCGGCACCGTCCACTCCCCCCGCCAACAAGATCCTCGCTCCCGGCGCGGGTCTGGTCGACCGGGCCCGCGACGCGCTCTCCGGGCGCGGCAAGGGCCACTGACGTGAATTCGCGCCATGGGCCGCGGCGGCAGCGGGACGCCAGCGCTACGACAGCGGAACGTTAGTCGCCGCGGTCAACCTGGTACCACAGCGGGAACGACTCCGCGGAACTCACACCATCGCACGGGGGACCCCACATGCGTACATTCCAGCTCCGAGCCGCCACTCTGGCCGCCGCCACCGCCGCACTGGCCCTGGGCCTGACCGCCTGCGGCGGCGCGGGCAGCGCCGGCGACAGCGGTGCGAAGGGAACGAAGTCTTCCCCTGCGTACACCGCAAAGGACGCTTCCGGCACCGACACCGGCGTCGCCGCCGCGAACTCCGGCAAGGTCACCAACGCCCATGCCGCCGGCACGCGTCAGTGCGACGGCGACGAGATGTCGTACTCCGTACTGCACCGCTTCCCGAAGCAGCAGGGCGAGCACCTGCTGATCACCGCACGGAACGCCGACTCCAAGCCCTGCTGGGTCACTTCGTATCCGTCCGTCATCCTCGGGAACACCTCGAACGTCCTGCCCCACTCGAAGAAGGACGCCCCGGGCGGCAACACCCGGATCACGGTCCGGCCCGGCGGCAAGGTCTACTCCGCCGTGGCCCTCTTCACCGACAGCGCGAAGACGCACACCTCGTCGAAGCTCTCCCTCGCCATGCGCGACGGGACCGGCGACACCGGCCCGGCCACCGAGCAGGAAGCCTTCAACAGCAAGGGCAAGCCCTCGAAGTTCACCTGGTCCGACGCCGACGTCCTGAACTGGAACACCGCAAAGCCGTACGACTTCTGACCGCTCACCACTCAGGCGCTGCGCGGGCGGGGAGGGACGTCCCTCCCCGCCCGCGCAGCGCGCGGGACCGTCCGTCAGTCGTCGATCGTCTTCATCACGTCGGCGAGGTCCACGAACTTGAAGTCCGTGGCCTTGCGGTCGTCGTCCGCCGGTGCGTCGTGGCCGTCCTGGACGACGAGCAGGCCGTGCGGGTACTTCGCGCCCAGGGGTGCGTTGAGTACGGCGGCTCCGTCACACTCCTCGGAGCCGTCGACGCTCGCCGAGGCGGGGGTGACGCGGAATCCGCCCTCGTACTCGTTGTCGTCGCCCAGCTCACGGTCGTACGCGGCGAAGGTGTTGTCGCCCTGGCTGGAGGCGAGCAGATAACCGTCTCCGTCGTCCTCGGTGAGCAGCGTCAGCCCCTCGACGTCGGCCGTGATCCGGGTGCCGCCGTAGCCGGGGTCGGCGCCCGGGACGCACTCGTCGGTCCCCTCGTCGTACTTCCCCGGAATCCCGTACTCGCGCACCTTGTCGACGAGGTGCGGCGATCCCGTGAGGTCGGCCCGCATCCGCCAGATGCCGACGTCCTCCTGGCCGGCGTAGAGGGTGCCGTTGGCCGGGTCGACGGCCATGCCCTCGACCTGGGGCAGCTCGCCGGGCTCGGCACAGGGCGTCCACGAAGTGCCATTGGGGAGCCGGAAGGCGGACGGCAGGTCCAGGGTGCGGACCTTGTGGTAGCCGACCTTGCCGCCGGGCGCCGCGGTCAGTTCGAGCAGGGCGAGGGTGGTGCGGTTGCGCCGGCTGACGAGGGCGTAGGACCGCCCGGTCGAGGCGTCGGTCCAGGTGGCGAGGCCGTAGGCGGTCTGCTGCTCGTTGATCTCGCCCTGGTCCGCGGAGAACACCGGCGGCGCGGCGGGGTCGGTGACGTCGGTGAGCGGGCCACCAGGCCGGTCCCGGTCGATGCGGTAGATCCGCAGCGTGTCACGGCCGCGGTCGCTGGCCACCGCCACGTCGGCCCGGCCGCCGGACGACAGGCGCAGGCCGTGTACGAGGTCGACGTTGTTGAAGCGGCCGGGGGCGTCGTCCGGCCCCGGCGCGGGCGGTGCGGGGAGCGACTGTACGGGCCGGGCGTCGAGGTCGTAGACCCGCAGTCCGCCCTGCTTGGCCGTGGCGATCACCAGGCTGCGGCCGGGCTCGGCGGCGTCGCGCCAGATCGCCGGGTCGTCCGCGTCGGCGTCTCCGCCTGCCTTGTCGTCAAACAGCGCGGGGGTCTCGGCCTTGGGGCTCACGGCGGGGAGAGCGCCGGTGGTCTGGCCACCGGCCTCGGCGGGCGCGGCCGCGGCGAGGGCGGCGAGGGCCGTGCACAGTAACACGGTGATCGATCTGGCGGGCTGACGGTTGGTCAGTCGGCTGCTCATGCGAACGCTCCTCGGCGTGGGGGGTTGATCAAATACCGTGCTGAGCTTCGGACTTCGGCGTGTCGGTCGGGTGAACACCACATGGACCGGTGCCCGACCGGGGTATGAGCACGCGGTGAATCGGCCCGCCCGAGAGCGTCACCGCGCCCGAAATGAAGTAATGAAGGCACGCAGAAGGCACAACCGTGCCAACCGCCAGTGGGAACGAGCCCAATATCGCCGTGCGGGGCGGCACGGTCAAGAGGGCCTGGGCACTGTTTGAAGTATCGAACAGGCATTTTGAAAAAGGACTGCGCTGCCTCTGTTGCTTGAAGTCGCTTGGCGGTACCTTCCGAAAGCGGAAACCTCAGTGGGAACGATTCCATCAGTCGGCACATGCGTCCCCGTACGCATCCGAGCTGCAAGGAGTCGCTCATGCGACACCCCCCTCGTTTGTTCCTTCTGCTCTCCTCCCTCCTGGTCACCGCGGTGCTCACGACGACGAGCACCGCAACGGCAAGCGCCACCGGGCCCTTCGCCGCGAAGCCCGCCCCACGGGCTGCCGCGGACGCTCCGCCCGAACTGCACGTGGACGGCAGCCGTTTGGCCGATACGACCGGTGCCACCCGCCGCCTGCTCGGAGTCAACCGCTCCGGCGGTGAGTTCATGTGCGTCCAGGGCCACGGCATCTTCGACGGCCCGGTCGACGACGCGTCCGTCGCGGCCATCGCGGACTGGCGAGCCAACACGGTCCGGATACCGCTCAACGAACAGTGCTGGCTGGGTACGGACAACATCAAACCCGAGTACCGGGGCGCCAACTACATCGAACCCGTACGGCAGTTGGTCTCACGCGTCGAAGCACACGGCATGACGCCGGTCCTCGAACTCCACTGGAGCTGGGGCCAGTACACCGGCAACTCCGCCGGCTGCTCCGACATAAACGCCGGCTGCCAGAAACCAATGCCCGACGCGCGCTACAGCCCCGCGTTCTGGACCTCGGTGGCGAACACCTTCAAGAACGACCCGCGGGTGGCCTTCGACCTCTTCAACGAGCCCTACCCGGACCGTGCCACCGCGACCACGACGCAGGCGTGGACCTGCTGGCGGGACGGCGGCAACTGCCCCGGCATCGGCTACGAGGTCGCCGGCATGCAGGACCTGCTGGACGCGGTGCGGGCCACCGGCGCCCGCAACCTCGTCCTGGCCGGCGGCCTCGCGTACGCCAACGACCTGAGCCAGTGGCTCCCGTACGCGCCGCGCGACCCGGCCGGAAACCTCGCCGCCGCCTGGCACGGCTACAACTTCAACGCATGCGCGAACGAGACCTGTTGGGACTCCTCACTCGCGCCGGTCGCCGCCCGCGTGCCCCTCGTGGCCGGCGAGATCGGCGAGAACACCTGCGGGCACGCCTTCGTGGACCGCGTCACGAAGTGGTTCGACGACCGCGGGCTCTCCTACCTCGGCTGGACCTGGAACACCTGGGACTGTTCCGCCGGCCCGGCCCTGATCAGCGACTACCACGGCACACCGACCGCGTACGGCACCGGGCTGCGCGACCGGCTGCGCGCCCTCGACACACAAGGACGGACATCATGAGCCGCACATTCCCCACTCTGCCGCCCCGGCGGCGTACGGCACTGCTCGCCGCCTGCGCACTGCTCGCGGCCGGCGCCGGCACGGCCACGGTACTGAGCCCGGCGGCGAGCGCCGCGGCGCCCGGCTGCACCGCCGCCCACGGCACAGGGCAGGCATTACTCGCGGCCGCCACGTCGGACAGAGCCACCTGCGCGGCCGCACCGGCAGCCGCCAAGGTCGACAATCCGTACGCCGGCGCCAAGGGGTACGTGAACCCCGAGTGGTCCGCGAAGGCCGCGGCCGAACCCGGCGGCAGCAAGGTCGCCAACCAGCCGACCGGCGTCTGGCTCGACCGCATCGCCGCCATCAACGGCGTGAACGGCGGCATGGGCCTGCGCGACCACCTGAACGAGGCCCTGAAGCAGAAGGGCAACGGCGAACTCGTCGTCCAGCTGGTGATCTACAACCTCCCGGGGCGCGACTGCGCCGCGCTCGCCTCCAACGGCGAACTGGGCCCGACCGAGATCGACAAGTACAAGACGCAGTACATCAACCCGATCGCGGCGATCCTCGCCGACAGCAAGTACGCCTCACTGCGCATCGTCACCACGGTGGAGATCGACTCCCTGCCGAACCTGGTCACCAACGTCAGCGGCCGGCCGACGCAGACCCCGCAGTGCGATGTGATGAAGGCCAACGGCAACTACGTCAAGGGCGTCGGCTACGCCCTGAACAAGCTGGGTGCCATCCCCAACGTCTACAACTACCTCGACGCCGGACACCACGGCTGGATCGGCTGGGACGACAACTTCGGCCCCTCCGCCGAGCTGTTCAAGCAGGCGGCGACCGCCGAGGGCAGCACGGTCGACAACGTGCACGGCTTCATCGCCAACACCGCCAACTACAGCGCGCTCAAGGAGGACAACTTCTCGATCAACGATTCGGTCAACGGCGTGTCCGTGCGCCAGTCCAAGTGGGTGGACTGGAACCGGTACGTGGACGAGCAGTCCTTCGCGCAGGCCTTCCGCGACAAGCTGGTCTCCGTGGGCTTCAACTCCGGCATCGGCATGCTGATCGACACCTCCCGCAACGGCTGGGGCGGCACGGCACGGCCCACCGGCCCGGGAGCGAAGACGAGCGTGGACACGTACGTCGAGGGCGGCCGCTACGACCGGCGCATCCACCTGGGCAACTGGTGCAACCAGGCGGGCGCGGGCCTGGGCGAACGACCGAAGGCCGCTCCCGCACCGGGCATCGACGCGTACGTCTGGATGAAGCCGCCGGGCGAGTCCGACGGGGCCAGCAAGGAGATCCCCAACAACGAGGGCAAGGGCTTCGACCGGATGTGCGACCCGACGTACACGGGTAACGCCCGCAACGGCTACCACATGTCCGGCGCCCTGCCGAACGCCCCGCTCGCCGGGCAGTGGTTCTCGGCACAGTTCCAGGAACTCCTGAAGAACGCCTACCCGGCGCTGTAGGCCGGCCACGGCCGGCCGAAACAGCCATGGCCGGCAAGCAACGCGAGGAAGGCGGCTGCCCCACCCAGGAGGCAGCCGCCTTCCGTCTCGTCGAGCCGCACGAAGAGAAGCGCACCACGCTTCTGGGCACGGGGCGGGATGTGACGGGCCGTCAACCGTGCGCCTTACGCTTCGGCACGTCGCACGGACACAGGCGTACGCCCGATGAAGTCCCGTGCGGTACGCGCGAGGTGGGCCTGGTCGGCGAAGCCCGCGGTGGCTGCGGCCAGGGCGGCAGTCGAGTCCGGCAGGTCGGCGATCGCGGTGCGGAGCCGGCCCCATCGGCGCAAGCGTGCAAGCGCAATGCCCACGTCCTGCCGGACCAGGGCACGCAGCCGCGGGGCCGACAGGCCGACCTCGAGGGCGATGGAGGTGATGGGCATGTCCGGATCGCGCACCGTACACAGGTGCACAGCGTGGGCGACTCTCGGATCGAGCAGGGCTGGGCGCCCGGCGAGTGTCCGCAACTCGGCGTATCCGGCGGCCAGATCCACGCAGGTGCCGGGGCCGTCGGAACCGGTGGTACCGAGCGCGGCGAGCAGGCGGCGGACCTCACCGGCATCGAGCCGTATCGGCCCCGGGCAGGAGGGCAGCAGCCAGGAGTCGATGAACAGGGCGAGGTAGGGAGAGGTCGCCGCACAGGCGTGTGCCAGCTGGGGCGGAACGATCAGCCCGGGCGCCGCCACCGTGGGCCGCCCCGGCTGGAGGAGTTCGACATGGCCACCGATCGGCAGCACGGCTTTCCACGCCGGCAGCCGGTGTGGGGCCACGCGGAACGGGCGGGACTCGGCGAACATCGTCGCCTCGGGCCCAGAGGCGAAGACGATGCGGCGATCGTTTTGTTCAAGCGCCCAGGCACGAGGTGAATCGATCATCGTGCCATGCACGCTATCGGTTCCGTTGCCCTGGCGGTGTTCCTGATCGTCACAGGGGTCGCGCATTTCCTGGCGCCCGCCTACTTCCGCACGCTGGTACCCGCGTGGCTCCCCCGGGCGCGGCTCCTCGTCGCCGTCAGCGGGGCGGCGGAGATCGTGGTGGGTGCGCTGGTACTGGTCCCGTGCGGCAGGCAGTCCGGGGGCTGGGCCGCCACCGTCCTGATCACCTCCTACCTGGTGTCCCACGTGGACGCACTGCGCCGCGCGCACCCGGACCGGCCCCGGCTGCTGGAGCGGCCGGTCGGTGCGGTGGCTCGGCTGGTGACAAACGTCCTGTACATCGCCTGGGCGGTTGCCGTGGCCAAGCCGCCCGTACTCACAGTCACAATCACAGTCACAGAGGAAGTCATGCCATGAGTGCCATGAGCCATCGCATCGTCGTCGTGGGCGCCGGTTACGCCGGTCTGCTGGCGGCCAAGCGCCTCGCCCGCAAGCTGCGCCGGAGCGATGTCACGATCACGCTGGTCAACGCCTCGGACCGGTTCATCGAACGGGTCCGGCTCCATCAGCTGGCCGCCGGGCAGCCAGTGGCGGCGCTGTCATTGCGCCAGCAGCTCAGCGGTGCATCGGTCCAACTGGTCGTCGGACACGTGACCGCGATCGATACCACTGGCCGGACCGTGCGTATCGATACCACTGCCCGGACCGCGTGTATGGACGCCGAGCCCCGAGCGGTCGGCTACGACACCCTGGTGTACGCGCTGGGCAGTCGGGCGGCACGGCTCGACGACGTCCCGGGAGCAGCCGAGCACGCGTACGCTGTCGCCGGCCCTGAGCAGGCAACTCGGTTGCGGCACAGGATTGCCGGGATGGCGTCAGGCGGCACTGTCGCGGTGGTCGGCGCAGGCCTGACCGGGTTGGAAACCGCCTCGGAACTGGCCGAGAGTCGCCCCGAGTTGCGAGTCCGGCTGTTCACCGGTGCTGCTGACGCGGGATCCGGGCTCGCGCCACGCGCCCGGACCCACCTGCGGCGCGCGCTCGACCGGCTGGGCGTCTCGGTGCATCCGAAGTCCGTTGTCGCGGCGGTGCGGGAGGACGGCTTGGACACCCGCGACGGCGCGTCGTTCGCCGCTGACGCCGTCGTGTGGACCACCGGGTTCCAGGCGCCGGAGCTGGCGCGCGCGGCCGGATTCGCAACGGACGAGAGCGGCCGGATGCTCGTCGACACCACGCTGCGCTCGATCTCGCACCCCGAGGTGTACGCTGTCGGCGACGCGGCTGCCGCGGTGTCGGTGGGCGGAGCGCCGAGCCGAATGTCCTGCCAGGCGGCCCTGCCCATGGGCCGGGGTGTGGCCGACGTCGTTGCGGCTCGGCTGACGGGCCGGGAACCCGAACCCGTTCGGATCGGTTACACCTTCACCAACATCAGCCTTGGCCGGCGTGACGGTGTCGTCCAGTTCACCCACGCCGACGACCGCCCGCGCAGCCTCGTCCTGACAGGACGCGCCGCGGCGGCCTTCAAGGAGGCTGTCGTGCGAAGCACAGTACGGTCCGGGCCGCGGGGCGAGCCGGCCGGTGACGAGCCGGAGTTCTGAGCCAATCCCCCTACCGCAGAACGAAGTTGTGGCCTTTCGAGGTCCGCTGAGAAACGCGTCAGAAACGCGTCAGGAACGCGTCAGAACCACGACGGTCCGGCGTTCACGTACGGATCCTCCAGGGCGGCCGCTTCCTCGTCCGACAGCCGGAGCGTGAGCGCGTCGACGGCCTGCGGTAGATGGTGCCGCTCGGTGGCTCCGACGATGGACGCCGAGACCAGCGGATTGCGCAGCACCCAGGCGAGTGCGACCTGGGCCATGCTGACGCCACGGGCTTCGGCGAGTTGTTGCACAGTATCGATGACCGGCGCGTCGTGCTCGCTGTCAAAGGACCGCACGACGTGGTCGGTACGAGAGCGGGTGCTCTGCTCGCCGGCGGGGCGCGCAAGGCGGCCCTTCCCGTTGGGCGAATACGGCACCAGCCCCACGCCCATGTCGCCGCACATGGCCATGAGTTCCGGTTCGTCCTGCCTGCGCAGGAGGTTGTACTGGTTCTGCATGGACACGAAGCGGGTCCATCCGCCGAGGTCGGCGGCGTGCTGGAGCTTGGCGAACTGCCAGGCGTACATGGACGAGGCGCCGATGTAGCGGACCTTGCCGGCCTTGACGACGTCGTGCAGTGCCTCCATCGTCTCCTCGACCGGGGTGTCGTCATCGAAGCGGTGGATCTGGTACAGGTCGATGTAATCCGTGCCCAGCCGGGTCAGGGACGCATCCACCTGTTCCAGGATCGCCTTGCGGGACAGGCCCGCACCGCCCGGGCCGTCGTGCATCTTGCCGCGGACCTTGGTGGCGAGCACGATGTCCTCGCGCCGGGAGTACTCGGTGAGGGCGCGGCCGACGATCTCCTCGGAGGTCCCGGCCTGATAGACGTTGGCGGTGTCCCAGAAGGTGATGCCCAGCTCGACGGCCTGCCGGAAGAACGGTACAGCCTTGTCCTCAGTGAGCGCCCAGGGGTGGGCGCCGGGGACGGTCGGGTCGCCGTAACCGCGTTTTCGGTGGTCTTATCGGTGGCCTCAGTGGGTGGTGAAGCCGCCGTCGACCGGCAGGGCGACGCCGATGACGAAGCTGGCGCCGGGGCTGCACAGCCACAGGACGGCCTCGGCGATCTCCTCAGCACGGCCCAGCCTGCCGATGGGCTGCTGCTTCAGGATCTCGGCCATGGCGTCAGCCTGGCTTTCGAGCATGTCGGCGACCATGGGGGTGTCGATCGTGCCGGGGCACACTGCGTTGATGCGGATGCCCTTGGGGGCGTACTCGACCGCGGCGCTCTTGGTCAGGCCGATCACGCCGTGCTTGGAGGCGTGGTAGGCGGCGCGCTCGGGCAGCCCGACCAGGCCGCCGAGGGAGGAGCAGTTGACGATCGCGCCAGAGCCCTGGGTACGCATCTGGCGCAGCTCGTGCTTCTGAGCAGCCCAGACGCCGCGCAGGTTGACGGCGTTGACGCGGTCGAACTCCTCGGCCTTCTCATCGGCGGCGTCGGACGGCGGGGCCTGGATACCGGCGTTGTTGAAGGCCATGTCCAGGCGGCCGAAGGCGGAGACCGCGCGGTCGACTGCGGCGGCGGCCTGGTCCTCGTCGGTGACGTCGCACACCACACCGATGGCCTGGTGGCCGGCATCGATGAGTTCCTTGGCCGCCTTCTCCACGGCGTCCTTGTTGAGGTCGGCCAGGACGACGGCGGCACCGGCCTGGGCGAAGGCTCGGGCGGCGGCCAGTCCCATGCCGGAGGCGGCGCCGGTGACCAGGGCGACCTGGCCTTCGAAGTTGTACTGCGGGTTCACGAGAGGTCCCATCTGCTTGTTGTTGTGCTTTTCCGCGCGGATGCCCAGCGCCCCCCGCAGGGAGAGGCGGGCATCTGCTTCCCTTCCGTCCTGCGCCCTCCGTCCTGCGCCCTGCGCCCTGCGCCCTGCGCCCTGCGCCCGCCAGCGGTGCCGGCGGAGCGGCGGGGTGGCCAGTAGCTGGCCTGCTATCGATGAAACAGCAGGTCACAGGCGCGCGGAAGGACCCCTTGATACGTGTACTGGCAGTACACCCCTCGCACCCCAGGGGCGTCGTAACCTCGAAGACATGGACAACCGAAGCGAGGTCCGCGAGTTCCTCACCAGCCGCCGCGCCAAGATCACCCCGCAGCAGGCCGGCCTGCCCGCCGCAGGCCACCGGCGGGTGAAAGGGCTGCGCCGCGAGGAGGTCGCGATGCTCGCCGGCGTGAGCGCCGAGTACTACGCCCGCATGGAGCGCGGCAACCTCTCCGGTACCTCCGAGGCCGTCCTGGACGCCCTGGCCCGCGCACTGCAGCTCGACGACTCCGAGCGGGCCCACCTCATGGACCTGGCTCGCACCGCGAGCACCACCCGGCGTCCCATACGCCGCCGCACCGCCCAGCCCATCCGGCCCGGCCTGCAGCAATTGCTTGACGCGATGACCGAGGCGCCCGCGTTCATCCGCAACGGCCGCCTCGACGTCCTGGCCACCAACCGGCTCGGCAAGGCACTGTACTGGCCGCTGTTCCAGGACCCGGCCCGGCCGGTGAACATGGCCCGCTACCAGTTCCTCAACCCGGGCGCCGCCGAGTACATGACCGAACTGGACGCACAGCGTGCCACGGCTGCGGCACTGCTGCGCACCGAAGCGGGAAGGGACCCCTACAACCGTGAACTGAGCGACCTGATCGGCGAACTCTCCACCCAGAGCGAGGACTTCCGAACCCTGTGGGCCGCACACAACGTGCGCCTGCACCACACCGGCCTCAAGCGCTTCCACCACCCCGCCGTCGGCGACCTCACCCTCGCCTTCGAGGCCCTGCCCGTACCCAACGACCCCGGCCTCACCCTCACCGCCCTCAGCGCCGAAGCCGGCACGCCCGCCCACGACGCGCTGAAGCTGCTGGCCACCTGGTACGCCACCCTCGATCACAACGAGCCGCACCCGCATACCCGCACCAGGAAGTGAACCAGGATCCCCTCCCGTCTACGGCAACCGCCGGGTTCCGGGGCTGCGCCGGGGCGAGGTCGCGACGCTGGCCGGGGTGAGCGTCGAGTACTACACGCGGCTGGAGCGCGGCAGTCTCGGCGGGGTCTCCGACAGCGTCCTGGACGCGCTCGCCTCCGCACTGCGGCTCGATGACACCGAGCGGGCGCACCTGTACGACCTCGCGCGCGCCGCCAACACGCGCCCCGGCCGGGTGCGGCGCCGTCCCGAGCGGCCGAGTCTGCGGCCCGGGGTGGAGCGCATGGTCGGGGCGATGCCCACGCTGCCGGTGTGCGTGACGAACAGCCGCTTCGACGTCCTGCTCACCAATCCGCTCGGCCGCGCGCTGTACTCGGAGATGTACGCCGACCCGACCTGCGGGGCGAACACGGCCCGCTTCTGCTTCCTCAGCCCCGCGGCGCGACGGTTCTACACCGACTGGGAGCGCATCGCCCAGACGGCGGTGGGGGTGCCCCGGCGAACCCATGCGATCACAGCACTAGCTGAAGTCGAGATCAATCACCTGATAGATGGCGTCCCCCCGGTCAGCGATCTCCCAGGTCGCGAGGAGCACGTGATAGCCGGTGCGCTGTGGCAGTGGCACCTGGTGGGTGGTGGGATTGGAGGGAGTCAGCTCCGTCTGCATCGTCCAATAGGGCTGGGGCGTGAGCTCCACGGAATGGAACGGGTCTGTATCGAACTGGGAGCGCGCCAGGGGCTGGAAGGGGTTCCAGTTCTGCTTGGTGATGAAGTACGACCACCGACGCGTCGGATTGCTTACCGGGAATCGCCATTGCACGTCGAGCGTTTCGCCGGAAGCGACGTGGTGCTTCTGCCAGTGGGTGCCGGGCTCGTCCAGCTGGAAAGCTTCGGCCCTCCCGGCACTGGCGATCCGGCCGTCTGCGGGCGGCGCGGCGCTGGCGACGTCGGATTCGGCAATTCGATCGGTACCACCACTCTTCGTTGCGGGGAAGAACTTTCCCGCCGCAAGTTCCCCCCAGAGCCACTCAGGCAGGGAGGCGAATTCGGCACGGGTGGCTGGAGCGCTGATGTATCCGGGCACAGGAGTTCCTCCGATCGGTGAAGCACCAGTTTCTACGCGTCAGCAGGCGAGATCAACAACTCGATTCAGGCCACCACTGGGGCACTGGCTCAGTTGTTTCGAACGGACCGTCGGAAACGACCTAGGGCCGGCGCGCGTTGTTCGCCCTTTCGAGTGGACGGCCCATCTCCCTGACTACTGGGGCACTAATGTCCCCGTCATACAGAAGGTCACGCCTGCCTACAACGCAGAAGTCACCGGCACCGGCGGGCGCGACGGCACGGCCAAGTCCACTGACGGCAAGCTGGATACGAGACTCTCCACATCGAAGGAGCGGCGGCGCGGGGGGGCGATGGCACCAATCCGGAGCAACTGTTCGGCGCTGCCTACGCGAATGGCTTTCTGGGTTCGGTGAAGTTCGTCGCCGGCCAGCAGAAGATGAGCGACCCTTCGAGGGTTGGTTGGGTTTGCGCGTCGACGAGTGGGCTTCCAGTGCTCTCACCGCATAGGTTCACCGGATTGGTGTCTCCGGGTTCTGCGCCGGTTCAGGGAGCGATCGTGGTCGCCCAGGTACGGAACAGCGTGAGGGCCTCGGCGAGGTTTTCGGGGCCGCACGCGCCGTGGAAGGTCTTCTCAGCGGTCCAGGCCCAGACCCAGTTCTGCAGCTGGTCAAGACGCGCTGGACGCGGGCGTGCGGGACCGGAGGTCGGGCGGCCGCTCGACCGGGGCCGGCACCTCTTCAGCGTCGGTCGGATCGTTGTCATCCCGTCGACGGCGGCCGACGCGGCCGACGAGGTCGAGCAGTTTCCCGCCTACGCCCCTTACGCCATCCCGTACGTGGTGGTGGCGACCCTCGGTGTCGCCTGTGTGCAGGTCGCGCTCGTCGCCGTGTGGGGCCTGCTCGGCATGGTGCGGCACGGGGCGATCTTCACGCCGCGGGAGCCGCGTTCGCCATGCTCACCGTGATCATGCGCGGTCTCCTGCACCGGGCGACGGCGCTCCAGACGGAGATGGCCGAGGTCATCTGATGGCGATCGTCGTCGACCTGGACCGCCGGCTCGCCGAACGCGGCTTGGCGGTAGGGGAGTTCGCCGCCCTCATCGGCATCACCCCGGCCAACCTCGCCGTCCTCAAGAACGGCCGGGCGAAGGCGGTGCGGTTCACCACGCTCGACGCCATCTGCCGCGCCCTCGACTGCCGGCCCGGCGACGTACTGCGCTGGGTACCCGACGACGCCGGGGGAGACGTCCCGCTCCACTGACCCGCCGTGTGTTCTCCGCGTGGGGACGCCGCCGGCCGCCCGCACCGGCCCACCATGGCGGAGGCACCGCCGGGCCACGTATGGGGTGCGGTGCCTCCGCCGGTCGATCCGTATCCGTACTGCCGCTACACCCCGAGGGCGCCGAGTGCCGCCTGCATGGCGAAGACGCCGCCGAGGCCCAGGAGGGCGAGGACCGTGGTGTAGGTGGTGCGTGCCTTGATGGCGTCGAGGACCGACAGGTTGAAGTACTCCTTGAACATCCAGAAGCCGGGGTCGTTGACGTGCGAGAACGCGATGGAGCCGCAGGAGACCGCGAGCACCATCAGCTCCGGGTGGACACCGCTGCCGGCGGCGAGGGGTGCCGCGATGCCCGCCGCGGTGGTCACCGCGACCGTCGCGGAGCCGAGCGCGATGCGCAGGATGGCGGCGATCAGCCACGCCAGGAGGATCGGCGAGACGGTCCAGCCGTCGGTGAGGCTCTTGATGTAGTCGGCGATGCCCCCCTCGACCAGCACGTTCTTGAAGGCGCCGCCGGCACCGATGACCAGCAGGATCATCGCCATGGCCTTGGCCGCGTCACCGCACGACGCGGCCACGTCCCCCAGCGAGCGGCCGATGCGCGGGCCGAACGCCCAGGCTGCCAGGATCAGGGCGAGCAGCAGGGCGACCGGGGCCGAGCCGATGAAGGCGATCAGCGGCATCCCGGCGTGGTGTTCGCCGAGCGCCATCTCGGCCACCGAGGCGCCCGCGATGAGTACCACCGGGAAGAGCGCGACCGAGAGGGACCAGCCCATGCCGGGCATCTCCTCGTCGGTGAAGGAACGGTCGCTGACGAGTCCGGTGGGGATGGACGGGTTCATCCGGCGGACGAAGGCCAGCCGGGGCCATATCAGCGCGATGAGCGCGCCGGCCGGGACGGCGATGAACAGGCCGAAGAAGAGGGTCCTGCCGATGGAGGCGTCGAAGGTGGCAGCGACGGCGGTCGGGCCGGGGTGCGGCGGCAGGAAGCTGTGCATGGTGGACAGCGCGATGGACATCGGCAGGCCGATCCACAGCAGGTTCTTGCCGGTCACCCGGACCAGCGTGAACGCCACCGGCACGATGATGACGAAGGCCACCTCGTAGAACATGGTGACGCCGATGAGCATGGCCGTCACCACCATGGCGACCTGGACCCAGCGGTCGCCGAACCGGGCGGACATGGTGGTGGCGATCCGCTGGGCCGCACCGGAGTCGCCCATCACCCGGCCGACCATCGCACCGAGCCCGATCACGAGCATGGTGTCGCCGATCTGGCCGCCGACGCCCTCGCTGAGGACGTCGGGGATCTTCTCCGGGCTGATTCCCCGGACGACGGCCACGGCCACCGCGACCAGCAGCAGGGCGATGAACCCGTTGAGCTTGAGCCGGGTCATCAGGAACAGCAGCGCGACCACGCTGAGCGCCACGACGAGCAGGGGCATCTCACTTCTCCCTTGAAGTGATGCCGAGACGTGGGCCGCCGGAGGTGAGGACCTGGCGGGCCGGAATCCCGGGTGCTGAGTGGACGGGAAGAGGGTGCGAAGGCACAGGCCGGCTCAGCGCACCAGCGCCGGCCGCTTCGGATCGAACTTCCAGCCGGGGAGGAGGTACTGCATGCCCGCGGCGTCGTCGCGGCCGCCGAGGCCGAGGTCGAAGTAGAGCTGTTCGGCCGCCTCGACGCGTTCCATGTCGAGCTCGACGCCGAGCCCGGGGCGGTCGGGCAGGGCGATGGCACCGTCGCGGATGGCGAGCGGCTCGCGGGTCAGGTGCCGGCCGTCCTGCCAGATCCAGTGCGTGTCGATCGCGGTGATGTCGCCGGGCGCGGCGGCGGCGACGTGGGTGAACATCGCCAGTGACACGTCGAAGTGGTTGTTGGAGTGCGAGCCCCAGGTCAGTCCCCAGGCGTCGCACAGCTGGGCCACGCGGACCGAGCCGTTCATGGTCCAGAAGTGCGGGTCGGCGAGCGGGATGTCGACGGCGTCGGACTTGACCGCGTGGCCGAGCTGCCGCCAGTCCGTCGCGATCATGTTGGTGGCGGTGGGCAGGCCGGTGGCGCGCCGGAACTCGGCCATCGTCTCCCGTCCCGAGTAGCCGCCCTCGCCGCCGCAGGGGTCCTCGGCGTACGCCAGGACGTCGCGCAGTCCGCGCCCGAGCTCGATGGCGTCCTTCAGCAGCCAGGCGCCGTTGGGGTCGAGGGTGATGCGGGCCTCGGGGAAGCGCTCGGCGAGGGCCGTGACGGCGGCGGCCTCGGCGGGGCCGTCCAGTACGCCGCCCTTGAGCTTGAAGTCCTGGAAGCCGTACCGCTCCTGGGCCGCCTCGGCGAGCCGGACGACGGCCTCGGGCGTGAGCGCTTCCTCGTCGCGCAGCCGCAGCCAGTCGTCCTTGGCGTCGGGGTCGTGGCGGTAGGGCAGGTCGGTGCGCGTCCGGTCGCCGACGTAGAAGAGGTAGCCGAGGACGGGAACGCTGGTGCGCTGGACGCCCTCACCGAGCAGTGCGGCGGTCGGTACGCCGAGGTGCTGACCGAGCAGGTCGAGCAGGGCGGACTCGACGGCGGTCACCGCGTGCACGGTGACGCGCAGGTCGAAGGTCTGGGCGCCGCGGCCGCCGGAGTCGCGGTCGTTGAACCGCTCGCGTATCGCCCGCAGCACGGCGTGCGGGTCGCCGACGGACCGGCCGACGACCAGGTCGCGGGCCTCTTCCAGGGTGGTGCGGATGCCCTCTCCACCGGGTACCTCGCCGACGCCGGTGCGGCCCTCGGAGTCGGTGAGCAGCACCAGGTTGCGGGTGAAGTACGGGGCGTGGGCGCCACTGAGGTTCAGCAGCATGCTGTCCTGGCCGGCGACCGGGATGACGCGCATCGCGGTGACGACGGGCGTACCGGCAGGGGGTGTGGTGGTCATGGTGCGGTGCCTTTCGGAGCGGATGCGGCGGGTGTGCCCGGCGGCCGGGCGGCGGTGCCGGTGGTGCCGGGCGGGTGGCGGCGGCTCAGGCGCCGATGCGCCGGACGAGGGCGGTGAGCTGTTCCAGCTCGGCCGGTTCCAGGTCGGTGAGCGGCGCGCGCACCGGTCCCGCCGGGTGGCCGGTGACCGTCATGCCGGCCTTGACGATGGACACCGCGTAGCCCGGCTTGCGGTCACGGATCCGCGTGTAGGGCAGGACGAAGTCGCGGAGCATGCGCAGTACGTCGGTACGGCGGCGCTCCCGGACCGCCGCGTAGAAGTCGAGGGCGAACTCGGGTACGAAGTTGAAGAGGGCCGAGGAGTAGGTGGTCACGCCCACTTCGAGGAGCGGCAGGGCGTAGGTCTCGGCCGTGGGGAGGCCGCCGATGTAGGTGAGGCGGTCGCCCAGCCGGGCGTGCAGCCGGGTGAGGGGGTCGATGTCGCCGACGCCGTCCTTGAAGCCGATCAGGTTGGGGCAGCGCTCGGCGAGGCGGGCGACGGTGTCCGGCGCGTAGACGGCGTTGGACCGGCTGTAGACGATGACGCCGAGGCCGGTGGCCCGGCAGACCGCCTCGACGTGTGCGGCGAGCCCGTCCTGCGGGGCCTCGGTGAGGTACGGCGGGAAGAGCAGCAGGCCGTCGGCGCCGGCGCGCTCGGCGGCCTTGGCGAACTCGACGGCGGTCGACGTGCCGTGGCCGGCCGGGGCGACGATCGGGGTTCCGGCGGGCGCGCTGTCCACGGCGGCGGTGACGACCCGCTCCACCTCCGCCGGGGAGAGCGAAAAGAATTCCCCGGTGCCGCCGGCCGCGAAGAGGCCCGCCACGTCGTACTTGCCGAGGCGTGCGACGTTCGCCCGGTACGCGTCCTCGTCGAAGGCGTGGTCCTCGGTGCGGAAGTGGGTCACCGGGAAGGAGAGCAGGCCGGAGCCGAGGCGTCGGCCCAGGTCAGCAGGGGTGAGGTCGGTCATGGCAGGGGGCTCCTGGCGTAGCGCGGAGACGTGCGGCTCACGCGGCTTCCCGTCCCGGGCGCGGCCCGTCCACGGCCTCCGGAACTTCCGCGGGGGGGGGCGGGGCGCTCGGTGCTGCCCGGGCGGAAGCCGCTTCGAATTGCTGGCCGGAACGTTAAGAGCCTGTTGCGATGCGGGTCCAACACCATTTCGGCATCCTGCGATACCCGGCGCGTATCGTTCCGCGCGCCCGATGGTGCGGTGTCTCACCGGCCGGCACCGAGGCGCCGGGGGCATTCCTCACAGATGCCGCAGGAGGGCGTGCAGGGCCGGGTTGTCATTGGCCTTGCGCCACACCAGGTGCAGCTCGACGGGGGTGGGGTCGGGCAGTTCCAGGGGCCGGAAAGTGATGCCGGAGAACCGCATCTGGGCGGCCGCCTCGGGAACGAAGGCGATGCCCCAGCCCGCGTTGACCATCGCCAGCAGGCTGTGCACCTGGCTGAGGTACTGGGTGAAGCGCGGGGTGACGCGGGCCTCCCGGAAGATGCTGACCAGCAGTTCGTGGAAGTAGCGGGCCTCCACCGGCGAGTACATGAGCACCTGCTGCCCGTCGAAGTCGCCGATGCGCAGCGGATCGTCGCCGGCGCCGAGCGGGTGGTCGCGGGGCACGGCGGCCAGCAGGCCCTCCCGGATGGCGGGGCGGGTCGCCAGGTCGGGCCCGGTGCTGGAAGGGCGGATCATGCCGAGGTCGAGGGAGCCCTCGGTGATCGCTTCGAGCTGGTCGCGGGTGACCTTCTCGCGCAGCACGATCTCCGTGCCGGGCATCGTGGAGCGGGCCACGTCGAGCAGTGTGCCGAGTGCGGAGTAGGCGCTGGCCGCGGTGAATCCGATGGCGATGGCGCCGGCCTCTCCGGCGGAGACCTGCTTGGCGGAGAGGGTGGCCGCTTCGGCCTGGCGGAGGATGTTGCGTGCTTCGTTGAGGAAGGCCCGGCCGGCGGGCGTGAGGCGGACGGTGCGGTTCGTACGGTCCAGGAGCTGCACGCCCAGTTCGTGTTCGAGCAGTTGTATTTGCCGGCTCAGCGGGGGCTGGGTCATGCGCAGGCGCTCGGCAGCCCGGGTGAAGTGCAGCTCCTCGGCCACCGCGACAAAGCTCACCAACTGCACGAGCGTAAACACTGATGCCCTCCCGGTATTGAATCATCCAAAAACTAAGTTGGACGTGGATCAATCGCCGACCTTAGCGTCAGGAAAAACCCACGGAGAGCCGCCCCTCCCCCGCAGACGCTTCGCCACGAGCCCTTGCCGTACCGGGCCGGACTGGCGTATTCCCGCTCCGCCCGCCCACGCGGCCGACGGCGTCCGCAACCGCCTTCCGCTCCATCCGCCCACTACCCCAGGGACACAAGTGGTGACCATGACGCACACAGCCACCTCCGCCGCCGGCCGTCGCGGCGAGGTGACCCTCGACACCATCGCCTGGCTCAAGCTCTCCTCGGTGACCCTGCCGCTGGCCACGCCGATCAGCGACGCCAAGGTGCTCACCGGGCGGCAGAAGCCGATGACCGAGGTGGCCATGCTGTTCGTCGAGATCGAGACCGAGCAGGGGCACCGGGGCATCGGCTTCAGCTACTCCAAGCGCGCCGGCGGACCGGCCCAGTACGCCCACGCCAAGGAGATCGCCGACGAGCTGATCGGCGAGGACCCGAGCGACATCGGCAAGCTGTGGACCAAGCTCGTATGGGCCGGCGCCTCGGTCGGACGCAGTGGTGTCGCCACTCAGGCCATCGCCGCCGTCGACGTCGCCCTGTGGGACCTGAAGGCCAAGCGGGCCGGGCTGCCGCTGGCCAAGCTGCTGGGCGCCCACCGCGACTCGGTGCGCTGTTACAACACCTCCGGCGGCTTCCTGCACACCCCCACGGAGCAGGTCCTCGACAACGCCACCGCCTCACTGGCCAGCGGCATCGGCGGCATCAAGATCAAGGTCGGACACCCGGACGGCAAGGTGGACCTGCGCCGCCTCACCGCCGTACGCGAGCGCATCGGCGACGACGTGCCGTTGATGGTCGACGCCAACCAGCAGTGGGACCGGCCCACTGCCCAGCGCATGGGCCGCGCCATGGAGGAGTTCGGCCTCGTCTGGATCGAGGAACCGCTCGACGCCTACGACGCGGAGGGGCACGCGGCCCTCGCCGCCTCGCTGGACACCCCGGTCGCCACCGGCGAGATGCTGGCCAGCGTCGCCGAGCACTACGAACTCATCCGGCAGAAGGCCGCCGACGTCATCCAGCCGGACGCCCCGCGCATCGGCGGCATCACCCAGTTCCTGAAGCTCGCCGCGCTGGCCGAGCACCATCACCTCCAGCTCGCCCCGCACTTCGCCATGGAGATCCACCTCCACCTCGCCGCCGCCTACCCCATCGAGCCGTGGGTGGAGCACTTCGACTGGCTGGAGCCGCTGTTCAACGAGCGCCTCACGATCAGCGACGGACGAATGCACGTCCCCGCACGCCCCGGCCTCGGAATCACCCTCAGCGAGCAGGCCCGCGCCTGGACGCAGGCCACGCACGAGGCCGGCAAGCGCCCCTGAACCCTCCGTACCGCTCCCCCGACCGCCCGCCCGGCGCCTCGCCGCCGGCGGCACCCGCCCGGCGCGGGCCCCGCTGACCTGGACAGCGCGGGGCCCGCGCCGGGCGCGTTGCGTTCGGCGCGTGGTGCTCCCTGTTCGCTTCGGACGCCGGCGTCCGCCGAGCGGTCAACAGGGAAGCAGTGATGCCCGTTGAGTATTGATGGATGCGAAAAGGGTGTTGGACCTGCATGACTCGCGGCTCGTAGCGTCGTATCCACCGATCGGCACCCCACCCCACGACCAGACAGCGGAGACCACGGATGACGTCCTTCAGCCCGTCGGAGCTCGCCCAGCGCATCGGCTCGGGCCTGCTCTCCTTCCCCGTCACCCACTTCGACGCCGACGACCTCTCCTTCGCCGATGGCGCCTACCGCGACAACATCGAGCGGCTGGCGAAGTACGAGGTCGGCGGGTTGTTCGCGGCAGGCGGCACCGGCGAGTTCTTCTCGTTGACCGCCGCCGAGACCGAGCAGGTGGTGACCGCGGCCGTCCAGGCGGCCCCCGAAGGGACGCCCATCCTCGCCCCGGCCGGCTACGGCACGCGCACCGCCGTGGAGTACGCCAGGGCCGCCGAGCGCACCGGAGCCGACGGCATCCTGCTCTTCCCGCCCTACCTCACCGAGGCCGGGCAGGAGGGCCTCGCCCGGCATGTGGCCGCCGTCTGCCGCGAGACCTCCCTCGGCGTCATCGTCTACGGCCGCGCCAACGCCACGTACACCGATGAAACCCTCGCCCGCCTCGCCGACGAGTGCCCCAACCTCATCGGCTACAAGGACGGCACCGGCGACATCGACGCCATGACCCGCATCTACACCCGGCTCGGCGACCGCCTCACCTACGTGGGCGGCCTGCCCACCGCGGAGACCTACGCCCTGCCGTACCTCGAACTCGGCGTCACCACCTACTCCTCGGCCATCTTCAACTTCCTCCCCGACTTCGCCCTGGAGTTCTACGCCGCCGTCCGCGGCCGCGACCACGACACCGTGCGCACCCTGCTCAGGGACTTCGTCCTGCCGTACACCGAGATCCGCAACCGCAGGGCGGGGTACGCGGTGAGCATCGTCAAGGCCGGCATGACCGCCACGGGGAACGGCGCCGGTCCCGTACGGCCCCCGCTGACCGACCTGGCGGAGGCCGAACTCGCGGAGCTGACCGAGCTGATCGGGAAGCTGCCGGCCACCGCCGCCTGACGCTGCATCACATCGCACCGCACCCGTACGCGCACCCGTACAGAAGGACGATCCCAGGTGACCGCAACACCTCCCCCTCCGCACGAACTCCAGCCCCGGGGCACGATGTTCATCGGCGCCGACGCCGTCGCCGGCACCGGTACGGGCATCCGGTCCCGCAACCCGGAGACCGGCGAGGAACTCGACCCCGCCTACCCCACGGCCTCCCCCGCCGACATCGAGCGGGCCTGCCGGCTCGCCGAGGAAGCCTTCGACGCCTACCGCGCCGTCCACCCCCGGGACCGCGCCCGGTTCCTGGAGCGCATCGCCCATCACCTCACCCTGGCCGGTGACGCGCTCGTCGAGCGCGCCCGGCGCGAAACCGGCCTGTCCGCCGCCCGGCTCGCCGGAGAGGTGGTCCGCACCACCGGCCAGCTGCGGATGTTCGCCGAGGTGCTCGGCGAGGGCAGCTGGCACGGCGCCCGTATCGATCCCGCGCAGCCCGACCGCAGCCCGCAGCCCCGCGTCGACATCCGGCAGCGCCGCATCCCGCTGGGCCCCGTAGCCGTGTTCGGCGCCGGCAACTTCCCGCTCGCCTTCTCCGTCCTCGGCGGCGACACCGCGTCGGCCCTGGCCGCCGGCTGCCCCGTCGTCGTCAAGGCGCACGAGGCGCACCTCGGCACCTCCGAGCTGGCCGCCCGCGCCATCCGTGCCGCCGTCGCCGACACCGGCCTGCCCGAGGGGGTCTTCTCGCTGCTCATCGGCGCGGGACACGACACCGGGACCCGGCTCGTGACCGACCCCCGCATCCAAGCCGTCGGCTTCACCGGCTCCCGTACGGCGGGCCATGCACTGGTGCGGGCCGCCGCCGAGCGCCCCGTTCCCATCCCGGTGTACGCCGAGATGAGCAGCGTCAACCCGGTCGTCCTCCTGCCCGGCGCGCTCGCCGAACGCCCGGAGGAACTCGCCGACGCCTTCACCGAATCGCTCGTGCTGGGCGCGGGCCAGTTCTGCACCAACCCCGGCCTCGTGATCGCCGTCGAGGGCGACGGTCTCGACGCCTTCGCGGCACGGGCGGCCGGCACCATCGACGGCAACGCCGGCGGCACCATGCTCACGCCCGGCATCGCGGAGTCCTACCGGCGGGAGACGGCGGCGGTGGGCGCCCGGCCGGGCGTCCAGGTCCTGGCCCGCGGCGCGCAGCCGCCCACCGCGAGCGGCGGCCGCTCCCTGCTCATGGCCGTGGACGGTGACGACTTCCGCGCCGACCCCGAGTTGCAGCGCGAGATGTTCGGCGCGGCCTCGCTGCTCATCCGCTGCCGCGACCTGAAGCACGTCACCGATGTCCTCGAAGCGCTGGAGGGCCAGCTCACGGCCACCGTGCACACCGCCGACGCCGATCTCGACGAGGCGCGCGCACTGCTGCCGGTCCTCGAACGCCGGGCCGGGCGCGTGTTGTTCAACGGCTGGCCCACCGGCGTGGAGGTCGGTCACGCCATGGTCCACGGCGGACCGTACCCGGCCACCTCCGACGCCCGCACCACCTCCGTCGGCTCCCTGGCCATCGAGCGCTTCCTGCGCCCCGTCGCCTACCAGAACGTCCCCGACGGTCTCCTCCCGCCGCCCCTCCAGGACGCCAACCCGTACGGCATCCCCCGCCGCATCGACGGCCGGCTCGACCTCGGCTGACGCCCGGTCCCACTAACGGCAGTCGATCCGGGCACCGCCCGCCCCCGCGACCGGTCGGGGGCGGGCACGCGGGCTGCGCAGGCCCGTCGGTACGGCGTGATTGCCTGCTGAACGCCGCCGTTGCGCTGCTGCACGCTCGGGGGGGGAGCTCTACCGGGGCGCGCGGGCCGTGCCGCGCGAGCCACGACAGCGATCGCGCCACCGGGGGAACCATGGCCGTCGAACCGCAGCAGCAGGAGACCCCGCTGGGGCCTGCGGGACGCGCTGACCAAGTCCGCCGACGTGTGCCGCCGGCTGACCAGCGCTCCCACCGACAACCTGCTCGACCAGCTCGTGGAACACGCCGCCGAGCGTGCCGTGTTGCGGGTACTGCCGACCACCCCGCCGGAAACCGGCACGCTGACGCAGCTGGGTGCGGTCCGGAAGCTCGGTGACGAGACCGGCGCGACCGTCCCGGCGCGCACGGACGCCTGCGTGCCGCCCCCCTGGACGTGCGCATCGCCGAGCTCCTGCGCGACGCCGGCACCGACCTCGCCGACCTCGCCGACCGGTACCAGGTTCTGCGGGCCGAGATCAGTACCTCCGGACTCGCCTTCGCCCAGGCCAAGCTCGAGCTGGCGCTCGCCTTCCATCACGCGGTCCGCGACGACCAGGAGGGGACCGCCGCCGGCATCGGCCGGCTGCGCGAGCTCACCCGCGAGCGGTGGTTTGCGCTGGTCACCGCTCGGCGCGCGCACATGCGGACCCTGCAATAGCCCCAGTCGTCACGCAGATCTCGTGCGACACAGTGGGCGCAAATTGCAACAGCTACCCACAGTGTCGAGACGACCGTCGCGTCGCCAGAGGTGTCGAGCACGGCGAGGGTGGCGTCGGGGAGCATGCTGTCCGACGCCGGAGCGTGGGCAACAACTCGCGCATCGCAGCAGCCCTGATCAGGACCAGGGCCGCTGCACGGGCTTCTGGGCAAAGAGTTTCTCAATTAGTCGCACAAGTACGGGCGTTCAGGGTTGGCGGTTCATCTGGAATCCGACCCTCCTGTGTGACATTGGCGACTCCCCCAAGGGGAACTGGCACTCCGTTCCGCACGTACCGGAGAGAGTTGCTGCAGCTAAGAGACCCATCGCGCAGCACAGTTGACGATCCATGTATGGGGCAGTCGCTCAACGGGGCACGCAGTGCCGCGCTCCCCGTGCCGCAAGGGGGAGTTGGGGGCACCACGGATTACGCAGCGTGGGGGTACTCTGCTCTGCAATCAGTCACCCCAGGGGCTCGCGAACACTCGTGCCTCCCCGGGGAGTCCACGAAGGTTGTGGGCCCACCCGCCGACCTGCGAAATCCGCAGGTCGCACGGATAGGGGTGATGGATCCCGATGGCCGAGGAAGTTGATGAGCCGGAGGGGCACTGCCGCTGCTGCAGCAAGCGGATGCCGCCGCACCGAAGGGCGGCCCGCTGGCTGGGGCCGGTGCTCTACGTGATCTACAAGATCACGTGGGACCACTGGTCGCTGTAACGCGAAGAGCCCCGACCTAACGGTCGGGGCCGCGCTGCAGACGGAGTGCTGAGGGAGGGCCTCACCAGGATGCTTCGCGGGCGTCAGGTGGGGCCTTCCGCATATTCCGAATGCGGTTACCGCCGCGTATGCAAGAAAAAGACCGCCATTGTGGCGACGATCACACTCGGCTGCGACGATGCCCCCATCTTGCCTTGCACTGCTTCGGTTGTGCACCGTCTGGCCACATGTTGATCTGCCCCCTTCGGCCCGGCTTATACGGCAACACCCCAGGTTGGCAGCCCTTTGATCACCCCTGAGTGACACACTTCACAACCCCCAAGGGTGACTGGAAGCACACCCGCGCGGCCGAATTTAGGGGGGATTTGCTGGTGAAGACTGCACGCAAACGGACAGAACCGACCGCACGGCAGCGCGCGGGGGCACTGTACCCGCCCCCACTGACAATCGCCGGTCACCGACCACGGCTTCGTCGGCAGGGCGACAGTCTCCGGCCGCCTCGGCGGTGCATCGCGGCCATGACGCAAGCCCTGGATGCGCAAAGCCACCAAAGCGACAGTGCCGCGCTCGGTCACACCGGCAACTTCGGCATCGCTCCCAGTGGACTGATGGGCCGTCTTTTCGGCGACTCGTCGTAGTCCACAGAGGACCTGACGATCCCAAGAGACTTGGCTTCCTGCGCGACATCACCGTCGTCATCGCCACTCTCTGGGCCGCCGTACCTTCCAGCGGGGCTGACTCAGCGCGTCGACGGTCCTGACCCCCAGTCAGGAAAGTCAGCGTTGAGTCAGCATTGGGTCAGCATTGGTCCGCCCAGAGATGCTGCGACCTGCTTCGGGCGATCCCCCGCGTCGCCCGAAGCAGGCGGCTTGACCGGATACCGCCTCGGGTCGGGGCGGGTGTCCGGCGACTCGCTGAGTATATTGGCTGAGAGCCAGTCAACGCAGGAGTTACAGCATGTCCCCCCGCAGCGCATCGGTCAACGAAGAATTGCGGCGGCGTTCCCGGGAACGGCTGCTGCAGGCGACGGTCGAGCTGGTGGACGAGCGGGGGTACGAAGCGACGACGCTGGGGGACATCGCGGAGCGGGCCGGGTCGGCGCGTGGCCTGATCTCGTACTACTTCCCGAGTAAGCGGCAGCTCCTGCAGTCCGCCGTGCACCGGCTGATGCATCTGTCGCTGGAGGCCGGGCTGCGTCGGGAGCCGTATCCGGACGGGCCGGACGCCGGGCGGGAGTTGCTGGCCCGGGCGATCGACGCGATCCTGGGGCTGGCCCGGGACCGGCCCAAGCTGATGCGGACGCACATGGCGGGCATCCTGACCGCCGAGGGGTTCATCCAGTGCCCCGAGCAGCAGCGGCTCGCGCAGCTGCTGCGGGACACGGTCGTGGCGTACGGCTCGGCCGACCCCGACACCGACTATCCGCTGCTGCGCGCACTGCTCATGGGTGCGGTGGTCGCCGTACTGCTGCCGGGCGCGCCGATGCCGGTCACCCGGCTGCGCGGCGAGCTGTTCCAGCGGTACGGGCTGGACTGGGAGTTCGGCGCCCCGCCGGACGGTGAGCGAGAACCGTCCGGCGGGATGTTGCCGATGGAACAGACGGAGCAGACGGAACAGACACGACAGATGGGTCAGACGGGGCAGGTAGAGCAGCAGCCGGCGTTGGCGACGCCGGGTCAGCAGTAACCAGGCCCCGCCCAGCGGTGGCCGGGCCCCGTCAGCGGTAGTCGGGCCCCGTCAGCGGTAGTCGGGCTGGGTTTGGACGTTCAGTTCGGGGAGGTGGACCGAGCGCGCGCTGTCGGTGCGGCGGTCGTCGATCTTCAGGACGTCGAAGCCCTTGGCCATGTCGTTGGAGTAGATGTGGCCGTTGTAGTAGTACGCGGACCAGGAGCCACCGCCGACGAGGGTGTCGGCGGAGAGCGGGCCGCGCTCGAAGTAGCCGATCTCCTTGGGCGCGGTGGAGTCGGTGAAGTCCCAGATGGACACGCCGCCCTGGTACCACGCCTGCACCATGATGTCGCGGCCCTTGACCGGGATCAGTGAGCCGTTGTGCGCGACGCAGTTCTCGGTGTCGGCCTGGTGGCGCGGGATCTTGTAGTAGCCGCGGAAGACCAGCTTGCGGTCGTCGCCCTTGCCGGTGATGTCGTAGATGCCGTCGGCACCGCGGGTCGGGCCGGTCTTCTCGTTGCAGGTGGCCGCTCCGCCGCCGCCCAGTTCGTCGGTGAAGACGACCTTCTTGCCGCTCTCGTTGAACGTGGCGGAGTGCCAGAACGCGAAGTTCACGTTGTCCTGGACCCGGTCGATGACCTTGGGCGCCGCGGGGTTCTTGATGTCGAGCAGGATGCCGTCACCCATGCACGCGCCGGCCGCCAGCTTCAGCTTCGGGAAGGTGGTGAGGTCGTGGCAGCCCGTGGTCTTCGAGACGCCGGGGTTGTCGGGGCCGCCCGGGTTGCCGCCGTCGGGGAAGAGCACCGGGAAGTCGACGACCGCGGCCTTCTCGGGGGCCGAGCGCGGCACCTTGATGACGGAGATCCCGTCGTGCGGGGGTTTGCAGTCGGGGAACGTCTCGCTGGGCGAGTACGACGACACGTAGATGTAGACGTTCTTGCCGTCGGGCGCCAGGGTGTGGGTGTGCGAGCCGCACGCGGTCTCGACGGCGGCGACGTACTCGGGGTTTTCCTTGTCGCTGATGTCGAAGACCTTCATGCCCTCCCAGGAGGACTTCTCGGTCGCTGGCTGCGTGGTGCTGCTGCAGGAGTCGTCGCTGCGCGAGGAGTCCGTGGACAGGAAGAGCAGGTCGCCGGAGACCGACACGTCGTTCTGCGAGCCGGGACAGAGGACCTGGCTCACGGTACGGGGTGCGCTGGGCCGGGATATGTCGTAGATCGCGAAGCCGTCGTAGTTGCCGGCGAACGCGTACTTCCCCTGGAAGGCGAGGTCCGAATTGGTGCTCTTCAGCGCCGTCTTGGGGAGGTTGGCGAGGTGCCGGACGTTGTCGCTGTGGACGATCTCGTCCACGCCGGGGATCTCGCCGTTCGCCATGGCCGCCTTGGTGTCGGCCCGCTGACCGCTGCTCACTTCCTTGTGTACGGACGGGGTGTCGCCCGGGTCCGGGGTGGCGGCGGCCGGTCCGGCCGCGAACAGCGAGGCGACCAGGCCGCACGCGGCCACGGCCGCGCGGAGGTGCCCGCGGCGCCCGAGGACCCGGCGTGCGAGGGGCCGGCGTGCGAGGGGCCGACGTGCGAGTGGTCTTCGTACGGCGGAGCTGTCGGTGGGTCTGTCGGTGGGTCTGTCGGTGGGGATGTCGGTGAGCTTGACGGTGGAGCTGTCGGTGGGTCTGTGCGTCGATGACGTCACAGCGTCCTCCCTTGAGTCCGTCCGAGTGAGTCCGTCCGGGATGGGAACGGTTGTTCTGGGTCTGGGTTTGACCCTGGGTAGTATCGCGCTGCTCATGTACATCTCAATAGAGGGCAATGAAGATGTCATGCGTGGGCAACGAACCGGCCGGTCGAGGACAGGAGTTCCCGTGAAGCGTTCCAGGAGACCCGCCGCCGGGATCGTCGCGGCCGTCGCCGCCGCGGTCCTCGGACTGAGCGGGTGTTCGGCGGGTGGCGGCCGGGCGGACGCGGCCGCCGGTGACGCCGGGCAGCAGGTCATCGCGCCCGGGAAGCCCGGCGAACCGGCCCGCACGCTCTCCGCCGACGAGGCGCGCAAGGAAATCGGCGACGACTCGCCGAACTCCGCCGACTTCGGATACGTCCGGATGATGATCGAGCACCACGCGCAGGCCCTGGTGATGACCGAACTCGCCGGTAAACACGCCGAGTCGACGACGGTGCGGCGGATCGCCGACCGGATCGACGCCGCCCAGCGGCCCGAGATCGACGCGATGAAGGGCTGGTTGACGACCCACGGCGGCGACAAGGGGCAGGACGGTCATGGCCAGCACGGCAGCCATGGCGAACACAGCAGCCAGGGCGAGCACGGCAGCCAGGGTGAGCAGAGCAGTCATGGCGAACACGGCGCGGAGCACGCCGCCATGCCCGGTATGGCGACCGACGCCCAGCTCGGGCGGCTGCGCGCGGCCCGTGGCGAGCGCTTCGACGCGCTCTTCCTGAAGCTGATGATCACCCACCACCAGGGCGCGGTGACCATGGCCACGGATGTGCTGTCCGAAGGCAACAACGTCCGCGTGGAGGAGATGGCGACCGACGTCATCGCCCAGCAGACGGCCGAGATCGAGCGGATGCGGAAGGCGGCGCCGTAGGGCCTGTCGTCCCGTGCGGCGGGCGGGGCGGCGCAGGGCGCGTGTTTCGGATCATTCCCGTGGCGTTTTGCGCCACACCAGGGGGCACATCCGCGCGGCACACTCCCCTCACCCGCACGGCGGTGCGATCCTGGAGACATCCCGCGAAAGGGGCCTCCCAGTGCTTCGTGTCGCAGTGATCGGTTCGGGACCGAGCGGGGTCTACACCGCTCAGGCTCTCGTTCAGCAAGAGGCCGTCCCGGACGTCGAGGTGTACGTCCTGGACCGGCTGCCATGCCCGTACGGACTCGTGCGGTACGGCGTGGCGCCCGACCACGAGAAGATCAAGACCCTGCAGCGCACGCTCCGGACCGTGCTCGAACACCCACGGGTCCATTTCCTGGGCCACGTGGACGTCGGCACGGGCGGGCTCGACCACGCCGAGCTGCGCCGCATCTTCCACGCGGTGGTGTACTGCGTGGGCGCCGCCACCGACCGGCGGCTCGGCATCCCGGGCGAGGAGCTGCCGGGCAGCCGCTCCGCCACGGAGTTCGTGTCCTGGTACAGCGCGCACCCGGACGCGGCGGCGGCCGGCGGCTTCGCGCTCGGCAGGTCGTCCGCCGTGGTCATCGGCATGGGCAACGTCGCCGTCGACGTGGCGCGCATTCTCGCCCGCGCGGCCGGCGACCTGGTGCCGACGGACGTGCCGCAGCCCGCCCTGGAGGCGCTCGCCGGCAGTGGTGTGCGCGACGTCTGGATGGTGGGGCGGCGCGGCCCCACGCAGGCGAAGTTCACCACGAAGGAGCTGCGGGAGCTGGGTGCGCTGCCCGGCGCCGACGTGGTCGTACGCCCCGATGAGCTGGCGATGGATCCGGCGTGCGGCGCGGACCCGGGCGCGCTGCCGGCCGTGGTGCGGCGCAACGTCGACGTGCTGCGGGAGTGGGCGCAGCGGCCCGCATCGCCGCCGGACGGCCCACGGCGCCGCATTCACCTGCGGTTCTACCTGCGCCCCACCGAGCTGGTCGGCGATGCGCGGGACGGTGTGCGGGCCGTGCGGTTCGAGCGGACCGCGCCGGACGGGCAGGGCGGGGTGCGCGGCACCGGGGAGTACGAGGACATCGAGGCGGGGCTGGTGCTGCGCTCGGTGGGGTACCGCGGAGTGGCGCAGCCGGGGCTGCCGTTCGACGCGGCGACGGGGACGGTACCGAACGCGGAGGGGCGGGTGCTGCGGGACGGCACACCGTGCGCGGGCGAGTACGTCGCCGGGTGGATCAAGCGCGGGCCGACCGGCGTGATCGGCACGAACCGGCCGTGCGCGAAGCAGACGGTGGGCTCGCTGCTCGCCGACGCGCCGGGGCTGGCCGGGCAGGAGCTGCCGGCGAACCCGGTGGCGGCGCTGCGGCTGGCCGGGCAGCGGCCGGTGCCGTGGCCGGGCTGGCTGGGCATCGAGGCGGCGGAGGCGGCGCTGGGCCAGGAGCTGGGGCGTTCGACGGTCAAGATCCCGGACTGGGAGGGCTTGCTGGAGGCGGCGCGGGCGGGGAAGTGAGGACGGCCCCCAGCGGCTGCCCCGCTACAGCCTGCCCGCCGGGCCCCGTCACCCTCTCCCCGTCGGGAACCCCGCGCTGACCGCAAACCCGCCGTCGCCCGTCGGATGCGCGGCGAACGTGCCGCCGAGCAGCAGCGCGCGCTCCCGCAGGCCCAGCAGGCCGTGGCCGCCCTCTGGCAGCGCCGACTCCCCGGGTGCCGCGGCCGGGCCGTTGCGCACGTCCACGGTCAGCCACTCCCCCGCCGTACGGTTGTCCGTCACGTCCACGGTGACCCGGACATCCGCGCCGGGCGCGTGCTTGCGTACGTTCGTCAGCGCTTCCTGGACGGTCCGGTAGGCGGCGCGTTCGACCGCTTCGGGCCAGCCGCGCGCTGCCGCGTTGTCTCCACCGAACGTGGCGTCCCCGCCGAGCGCGCCGTCGAGGTCCAGGGCCACCCGCAGGCCGCTCTCCGCCGCCAGCCGGGGCAGGTCGGCCAGGCGGGGCTGCGGGGCGAGCCCGGCGCCCGTACCGCCGCCGGAGCGCAGCGCCCCGACCATGTGCCGCAGCTCCTCCAGGGTCTTCGCGGCGAGGTCGCGCACGGTGCCGGCGCGCTCCCGGGAGGCGTCGTCCCCGCAGGTCATCTGCAGCGCCCCGGCCTGCAGGCTGATCAGGCTCACCTGGTGCGCGACGACGTCGTGCATCTCGCGCGCGAGCCGGGCCCGCTCGGTGGTCACCGCCCGCTCGGCCCGCAGCTCCGCCTCCCGGTGGCGGCTCTCGGTGAGGTCCCGGACGCGCTCCCGCAGCTGGGTCCGCGCCCGCGCCCAGCGCCCGAACACGGCGGCGCCGGCGCCGAGGACGCAGGAGTCGAGCAGGTCCAGGAGGCTCTGGCGGTCCGCGGTGGGGGTGTAGTCGCCGAGGGGGTACGGGAGGTAGTGCACGAGGGCCAGGGCCGCGGCCCCCGCCACGACGAGGGCGGTGCCGGCGCGCCGGGCCGCGAGCGTGCAGAGGGCGATCATCGGGGCGAACCAGATGTACCCGATGTACATGCCCAGCAGCGTGACCACGAGGGCCACTTCGGGGCAGCGGCGCCGGAGCGGCAGGACGAGGGCGGACGCGAGCGAGGTCCACAGGCCGAGGCCCGGCCGCACGCCGTGGACCAGGAAGGCGTCCACCAGCCCGAGGGCCACGGGGAGCGTCGGTGCGAGGACGCCGCGTACCGGTAGCGGACGGCGGGGCAGCCGGGCGACGGCGGTCGCGCCGGCCGGACCGACGTCCGTACCGTCGTGCACGGCCGGGGCGCCGGCCGGCTTGGCGGCCGTGCCGTCGTTCACCGCCGCGCGTCCCCGTACGCCCCGTTCACCCCGTACGCCCGGTCCGCCTCGCCCAGCCGCACCAGTCCCGCCCGGTCGGCGATCACCGCGGCCTGTACGCGGTTGAGTCCGCCCAGCTTTCCGAGCAGCGCGCTGACGTGGTCCTTGACCGTGCCGTGCGCCAAGTGCAGGCGCAGCGCGATCTCGCCGTTCGGCAGGCCCTCGCCGACCAGCGCGAGCACCTGGCGCTCGCGGTCGGTGAGGCCGCCGACGCTGCGGGCCGCGGCCGCGTCCGGCTTGCCGCCGAGGTAACCGCCGATCACGGCCGGGGTGACGCCGGGCGCGAGCACCCGGCCGCCGTCGGCCAGTACGCGTACGGCGTGCACGAGTTGTTCGGGCGCGGTGTCCTTCAGGAGGAAGCCGGCGGCCCCGTCGTGCAGCGCGGCGCCGAGGTACTCCTCGCCGTCGAAGGTGGTCAGCATGGCGGTCTTCGGGGGCTGCGGCAGGTCGCGCAGCCCGCGCAGGATGGTCAGGCCGTCCACGTCCGGCATCCGGATGTCCAGCAGCAGCACGTCCGGGCGGTGGGCCAGCAGCGTGGCCCGCGCCTCGGCGCCGCCGCAGTCGGCGACCACCTCGATGTCGGGCGCGGAGCCGAGGATCAGCCGCAGCCCGGAACGCACCAGTTCCTCGTCGTCGACGACCACGACCCGAATCACCCGAGCTCCTCGTTCCCGCTGCCGGCCGCCGGTCCCGGAGGTCCGCGCGGTGCTTCCCGCGGTCGAGGTTACGGCAGGTAAGGGGCGCCGGAACGGGACCTGAAGAGGAGATCGCGGGTGTCCGCCCCCGCCGGTCGGCGGGGCGTGCCGCGGACCGGCGGGGGATCCGCCGGCGGGCCGGGGCGGCGAGGGTTGCGGGCATGACAGGAAAGCACGCAGCGCCCAAGGCGCGGTCCCGGCGCGGCGCGGCGCTCCGCAGGACCGTACTGACCACCACAGCGCTGACCGGCCTCTCGGCCACGCTGGTCGCCGCCGCGCCCGGTCACGCCGCCTCCGGGTACACCGCCGCTCCCGTCCGCGGCCTGGTGCCGGAGTACGCGAAGCCCGGCAGCGGCGGGGCGGACGAGCGGGCGTTCCTCCAGCGGAACCACCTGCTGGAGCGGGTCTCGGGCAAGCTCAACACCCGGCTGCGCATCCCGGCGAAGATCCGGATGACCGGCCGCTCGTGCGGGAACAGCGACATCGCGTACGACCCGGGCAGGGGCCGGATCGACGTCTGCTACGAGTTCGTCGCCGAGGTCCGCGACATGTTCAAGGACGCCGGGTACGGCAGGGTCGGCGAGCGGACGGCGGGCGTGGTGTCGGAGACGCTGTACCACGAGTCGGCGCACGCGCTGATCGACAAGCTGCACCTGCCGTTCACCGGCCACGAGGAGGACGCCGCCGACCAGTTCGCCGCGTACAACCTGATCCCGCAGGGCCGCGGGGGCCAGGAGTCGCTGCTCGCCGCAGCGGAGAACTACGACCTGTACGCGCGGGAGGAGGCGGGCCACATCGACCACTCCGACGAGCACTCCCCCAGCGCCGCGCGCGCCGCGAACTACCGCTCCTACCTCTACGGCGCCGACCCGAAGCGCTGGCGCTCACTCGTCGACGGCACGCACCTGACGCGCGCCCGCTCGGAGTACTCCCGGGAGGACTACCAGGACCTCAGGGCCGGCTGGTCGCACCTGTTGCGGCCGCACCTGCGCCGGCGCTGAGGCCGGCCGCCGCCTGCCGCCGGGCCGCGGCGAGGACGGTGTCCAGCAGGCCCGGGAAGAGCCCTTCCAGGTCGTCCCTGCGCAGCGCGTTCATCTTGGCCGTGCCGCGGTACGCCTGGGTGATCACGCCGTGTTCGCGCAGCACCCGGAAGTGGTGGGTGAGCGTCGACTTGCTGACGGGCGCGTCGAAGACCGAGCAGGAGCATTCCCCTTCGGCCTCGTCCAGCACCAGCACGATCCCGAGGCGGACGGGGTCGGCGAGCGCGTGCAGCACGTCCTCCAGCCGGATGTCGTCGCGGCTCGGGTGCCCCAGCACGCGCGGGGCGTTCCCGGTCGGCGTTGGGGTGACGGCGGGCGGCATGACGGCTCCTGTCGGTCGGCGCACGAGGGCCGGGCGGACGGTGAATGTACGAGACCTATCGTACTTCCCGGCCGCCCGGCCCGCCATGTTTCCGGCGCGTTCCGGCACGAAAGAACGGGGTGAACTCGCGCCACACCCCTTGCCAAGGCGAGATCGTACGTGTTCGGATTATCTCCATCGGGACGCGCCGACCGGCGCGTCACCGCAGATCAGAGCATGATCAGAGCATGTTCGGCGGGCTCATCACGCATGTCTGCGCACGCTTGCGCCCGCCCCGCACGACGCACTCCACGGGCTCACGAGCCCACGTTGCCCGTACGTTCCCCGTACGTCCTTGGAGGACCCGTGTTCGATCTTTCCTCCGTCGACCTGCTCGACGCCTTCACCCGCGAACTGCGCCTGTGCAAGCTCCGCAGCGACGAGCACGTCGTCGTGCTCGCCGAGCCGGGCAGCCGCGGCGACTACGTGGCGGCCGCCTTCGGCGCCGCCAAGGCGTGCGGCGCCCACGTCATCGCCGCCACCGTGCCCGGCGGCACCCCGGCCCCGATGCCCAGCACGCACACCGGCGCGGGCCCCGGCCTCACCTCCGTACTCCACGACACCACCGCCCAGGACCTGCTGAAATCCGCCGACCTGGTCGTCGACCTGACCCGCGAGGGATTCATCCACGCGCCCGTCCAGCAGGAGATCCTCAAGGCCGGCACGCGCATCATCTTCGTCTGCGACGCCCCCGACGTCCTCGTACGGAATCTGCCGAAGGAGGCGGACAAGGCGGCGGTGCTGGAAGGCGTCGAGCTGCTGAAGCGGTCGTCCGTCATGCGGGTCACGTCCGCGGCGGGCACCGATCTGACGGTGCGGCTCAGCGGCTCGAAGCCGGAGTTCCAGTGCGGCTTCGCGGACGACCCGGGGCGCTGGGACCACTGGCCCAGCACGATGGTGCTGTGCTGGCCGGAGATCTCCGACGGGCGGATCGTGCTCGCCGAGGGCGACATCCTGCTGCCGTTCAAGGAGTACGTACGGGAGCCGGTCACCCTGGAGATCGCCGCGGGCCACATCGAGAAGGTGACCGGCGGGGCCGAGGCCGCGCTGCTGAACACCTTCTTCGAGGACGCGGACGACAAGTGGGGCCGCAGCCTCTCCCACATGGGGTGGGGTCTGATGCGTACGGCGGACTGGTTCGCCACCGCGATGTACGGCAAGGACGAGCTGATGGGCATGGACGCCCGCGCCTTCGCCGGCAACTTCCTGTGGTCCACGGGCCCGCACCCGGTGCTCGGCCGCGAGTCCTACGCGCACCTCGACATCGCGATGCGCGGCTGCACCGTCTCGGTCGACGGCACCGAGGTCGTCGTGGCCGGCCGGCTCGCCGAGGACGGCTGACCGGCCCCGCCCTTCGTATCCCGACAACGCCTTGGAGGAACAGTGGCGCCCAGCCAGTCGTACCAAGTCACCATCGTCGGCGGCGGTCTCGGCGGCATGACCGCCGCGCTGGCCCTGCGTCATCAGGGCCTGCGGGTCACCGTCCTGGAGCAGGCGGCGCAGCTGGGCGAGGTCGGCGCGGGTATCCAGACCGCGCCCAACGCCAGCCGGGTCCTGCTCGGGCTCGGCCTGCGCCGGCAGCTGGCGGCCATCCACACCGAGCCGCTGGACCAGGTCAGGCGGCGCTGGCAGGACGGCAGCATCATCGGCCTCACGTCGCTGGGGCAGCACTGCAAGGACCGGTACAACGCCCCCTACTGGCACTACCACCGGGCCGACCTGCACCGCGTGATCATGGAGGCGTGCCTCGACCCGGCGGGTCCCGGGCCGGCCGTGGAGGTGCACACCTCCAGCCGGGTCGCGGAGCTGGACCGGTCCGACCCCGCCCGGCCGGTGGCCGTGACCGACGACGGCCGCCGGTACGCCGGGGACGTGCTGATCGGCGCCGACGGCATCCGCAGCCGGGTGCGCGACCTGATGGGCGCGGCCGACACGCTGGAGTTCTCCGGCGAGATGGCCTTCCGGGCGCTGATCCCCGGCGACCTGATCGCGGCCGACCCCGCCACCCGCTGGCTGGTCGACCGGTACCAGAGCACCATCTGGTACGGCCCGGACCGGCATCTGGTCCACTACATGATCCGGCGCGGGGAGTTCCTCAACATCGTCGCGTGTGTGCCTTGCACGGACGAGGTCGCCGAGAAGTGGACCGTCGCCGCGACCACGCAGGACCTGGTGGATGCCTTCCCCGGGTGGGACGACCGGGTGCCCGCGATGCTCTCCAAGGCCAAGGAGGACGTCAGCTGCTTCGCGCTCTACCACCGGCGCCGGGACCCGGTCTGGATGGACGGCCGCGTCGCGCTGCTGGGCGACTCCTGCCACGCCATGCTCCCGTACCAGGCGCAGGGCGCCTCGCAGGCGATGGAGGACGCGGCGGTGCTCGCGGAGGAGCTGGGCGGTGTGCACACCGGTGACGTCGAGGCGGCGCTGCGGCGCTATGTCTCCCGGCGGGCCAAGCACGCGGGGATGGTGCAGGACGCCTCGCTGCAGAACAAGACCTTCTACCACTTCCCCGACGGGCCCGAGCAGCGCGCCCGGGACGAGAAGCTCCGGCGCTTCGAGGGCGAGTCCGACCTGTCCTACGAGTGGCTGTGGGGCGGCACCCCGCTCCACGACCCCGACGCCGTCGCCTTCTCCTACCAGTTCGCCCGCTGACCCACCCGGCTGTCCCTTGGAGCGACCATGAAGACAGGCGATCAGATCGTCCAGGACCTCCCCTGGAGATGGGGAGTCCAGGGCCGGATCTTCCTCATCGGCGGCCTCGGCTACCTCTTCGACGCGTACGACATCGCGCTCAACGGCTTCCTGATGCCGCTGGTCGGCGCGCACTTCGACCTCTCGCTCGGCGCCCGCGGCCTGGTCGCCACCGCCAACCTGGTCGGCATGGCCGTCGGTGCGGTGGCGTGGGGCGCGGTCGCGGACCGCATCGGCCGCAAGAAGGCGTTCAGTGTCACTCTGCTGATCTTCGCGGTGTTCTCGGTGCTCGGCGCGCTCGCCCCGGCCTACCCGGTCTTCCTGGCCCTGCGCTTCCTGGCAGGCGTCGGGCTCGGCGGCTGCATCCCGGTCGACTACGCGCTGGTGGGCGAGTTCTCGCCGCGGAAGTACCGGGGGCGGGTGCTCACCGCGCTGGACGCGTGGTGGCCGGTGGGCGTGACACTGTGCGGCCTGGTGTCGACGGCGATGCTGACGCTGGACGACAACTGGCGGTGGATGCTCGCCACGATGAGCCTGCCCGCGCTGCTGCTCTTCTGGGTGCGCCGCGGCGTGCCCGAGTCGCCGGTCTACCTCACGCGGAAGGGCCGCGAGGCGGAGGCGCGAGCCGTCATCGACGACCTGGTGGCGCGCACCGGGGCGCCCGTCGAGCCGTACGTGATCCCGGATCCGGTGGTCGAGGAGCGGACGCGGGGCCCGCGGGCCGCGGTCGAACAGCTCGTCGGACTCTGGAAGTTCAGCCCGCGGATCACCTCCGCCGCCTGGCTGCTCTTCGCGACCGTCATGCTCGTCTACTACGCGGCGCTGAGCTGGCTGCCCTCCATCCTCAAGGAGGAGGGCCTCGGCGACACGGCGGCGTTCATGAACACCACACTGATGAGCGGCGTCGGCATCGTCGGCGTGCTGGTCTCCACCGCGCTGGTGGACCTGGTCGGCCGCAAGTGGCTGATCGGCGTCTCGGCGCCGATCGCTTCCCTGGCGCTGGTGGTCTTCGCGCTGGTGCTGAAGATGCCGACCGGGTCGGTCGTGGCCATCGGCGCCTTCGGCTTCCTGATGCAGCTGACCATCCCCGCGATGTACGCCTACGTCGCCGAGCTCTACCCGACGCGGCTGCGGGCGAGCGGCTTCGGCTGGGCCTCGTCCGTCAGCCGGGTGCTCACGGGATTCGCGCCGCTGCTGTTCGGCTCGGTGCTGTGGCCGGTGCTCGGGCTGCCGCTGACGTTCGCGGTACTCGGCCTGGCGGTACTGCTCGCCGTCGGCTGGATGGCGGTCGCGGCGCCCGAGACGAAGGGCCGGGCGCTGGACGGCACGGACCCGGACGCCCCGGCGGACGCGCCGCAGCCCGCACCCGAGCACACTCCCTGACCGCTCACCGTACCGAGAGGAGGACCATGAAACCCGCCCCCTTCCGCTACCACCGGGCGCGCAGTGCCGAGGACGCCACCCGGCTGCTGGCCGAGCTCGGCGACGAGGCGAAGGTCATCGCCGGCGGCCAGAGCCTGGTCGCGATGATGAACTACCGGCTGGCCCGGCCCGCCCACCTGGTCGACATCGGCGGTCTGCGCGCCCTCGACCACCTGCACACGGACGCCGACGGCGGCCTGCGCATCGGGGCGCTGACCACGCACCACACCGTGGAGACCGCCCCGCCGGGCGTCCTGGAGCCGGGGTTCGGCGTGCTGCGCCGGGCCATGCGCTGGATCGGGCATCTGCCGATCCGGACCCGCGGCACGGTCGGCGGCAGCCTCGCGCACGCCGACGCCACCGCCGAGTGGTGCCTGCTGGCCGTCGCGCTCGGCGCCGAGCTGGTGGCCGAGGGCCCGCACGGGCAACGCCGTATCCGCGCCGAGGACTTCTTCTTCGGGTACTACACCACCGCGCTGGACCCCGGCGAACTCCTCGTCGAGGTCGTCTTCCCGCGGCCCGCGCCGCACGCCGCGCTCACCGAATTCGCCGAGCGCCAAGGGGACTTCGCGATCGTGGCGGCCGCCGTGGACCTCGACGTCGAGGACGGGGCGGTACGCGGTGGGCGGGTGGCGCTGGGCGGCGTGGCCCCCGCGCCGGTACGGATTCCGGCGGCGGAAGCCGTGCTGGCCGGTGGCGGCACCTTCGCCGAGTGCGCGGCCGCCGCGGCCGACGCGAGCGATCCGCCCGGCGACGCCAACGGCAGCCCGGCATACCGCCGGCACCTCATCCGCACCCTTGTCGAGCGCGCCTGCGAGGAGGCGATGTCACCGTGACACCCCGTACGGAGGACCGGCTGGTCGGCCAATCGGTCGCCCGCCGCGAGGACCCACGGCTGCTCTCCGGCCGCGGCCGGTTCGTCGACGACATCGCGCTGCCGGGGATGCTGCACGCGCAGTTCGTCCGCAGCACCGTCGCGCACGCCGAGGTCACCGCCGTCGACCTGAGCGCGGTGCGCCACGTACCGGGCGTGGTCGCGGCGTTCACCGCCGAGGACCTGGAGCTGGCCGACATCACGGCCCGGCTGGACCGCCCGCTCACCGAATTCGTCCCCACGGCCATGCCGGTGCTCGCCCGGGACCGGGTCCGGTACGTCGGCGAGCCCCTCGCCATCGTCGTCGCCCGGGACGCGTACGCCGCCGAGGACGGCCTGGAGGCGGCCAAGGTGAGCTATGCGCCGCTGCCCCCGGTGACCTGCGAGGACGATGCGCTCGCGCCCGGTGCGCCGCTCCTCCACGACGACGCGCCGCGCAACACCCTCGTCGACGTCTCCCTCTTCGCCTCGGAAGGCATCGACGCGGTCTTCGCGGCCGCGCCGTGCGTGGTGCACGTCGACTCCCGGACGGGACGCCAGAACGCACTGCCGCTGGAGACCCGCGGCACGGTGGCGCACTGGGACGACCGCGAGGAACAGCTCGTACTGGAGACCTGTACGCAGGTACCGCACCAGGTGCGCACCGTCGCCGCGCGCTGCCTGGGGCTGGACGAGCGGGCCGTACGGGTGCGGGTGCCGGACATGGGCGGCGGCTTCGGCCTGAAGTGCGTCGTCGGCCGCGAGGAGATCGCCGCCGCCGCTGCCGCGCTGCGGCTGCGCCGGCCGGTCAAGTGGATCGAGGACCGCAAGGACGCGCTGACCGCGTCGTTCCTCGCCCGCGAGCAGCACTACGACGTGCGGGCCGCGTTCGACGCCGAGGGCCGCATCCTGGGGCTGGACGCGGAGGTGGTGTGCGACATGGGCGCGTACTCCTGCTACCCGTTCACCGCGGGCATCGAGCCGCTGATGGCGTCGGCCGAGATGCCGGGCGTGTACAAGGTGCCCGCGTACCGGGTGCGCGGCCGGGCGGTCACCACCAACAAGGCGCCGACCGCGCCGTACCGGGGCGTGAGCCGGCCGCAGTACGTGATGGTGATCGAGCGGCTCTTCGAGCGGGCCGCGCGCGAACTGGGCCTGGACCCGGTCGAGATCCGCCGCCGCAACGTCATCACCGACTTCCCGTACACGGGCGTCAACGGCATCACCTACGACCCGGGCTCCTACCGCGAGTCGCTGGACCTGTGCGAGCGGGCGGTGCGGGCGGAGGGCTGGTACGAGAAGCGGGCGACGGCCGCCGCCGAGGGGCGCCACCTGGGCATCGGGTACTCCTGCTTCAGCGAGCGCACCGGCTACGGCTCCACCGCCTTCGCGCAGCGCAAGATGGAGGTGGTCCCCGGCTTCGATCTCTCCGAGGTCCGGATGGACACCAGCGGCGCGGTCACGGTCACCACCGGCACGATGAGCCACGGCCAGAGCCATGAGACGACCATGGCGCAGATCGTCGCCGACGAGCTGGGGCTGCCGCTCGCGAAGGTGAAGCTGCACCAGGGCGACACCGACCGGATCACCTACGGCTGGGGCACCTTCGCCAGCCGCTCGATCGCCGTCGGCGGCAGCGCGGTCCGGCTCGCCGCCGCCGAGCTGGGGGCCAAGCTGCGCCGGATCGCCGCGGCCCGCTGGGGCGTCGCCCCGGAGGAGACGGAGTGCGGCGAGGGGCTGGTCCGCCGCCGCGACGCGCCTTCCGTGACGCTCACGTACGAGCAGCTGGCCGAGATCGCGTACCTCAAGGCGCATCTGCTGCCGAAGGACATCGCACCGGGGCTGACCGGCACCGCCGCGTTCGATGTCTTCAACGACGGCACGTTCTCCAACGCCACCCACGCCTGCGTGGTGGAGCTGCACGAAGGCACCGGGCAGGTGGAGATCCTGCGGTACGTCTGCGTCGAGGACTGCGGCGTGGCCATCAACCCGCAGGTGGTGGAGGGCCAGTGCCGGGGCGGCATCGCGCAGGGCATCGCGGGCGCGCTGTTCGAGCAGGTGACGTACGACGCGCAGGGCGAGCCGTCCGCGACCGGCTTCATGGACTACAAGGTGCCCACCGCGCACGAGATCCCCGAGGTGGCGATCCACCATCTGGAGACGCCGTGCGCGTTCACCGAGACCGGCGCGAAGGGCGCCGGCGAGGGCGGCACGATCGGCGCCCCGGCCGCCGTGCTGAACGCCGTCAACGACGCCCTGCGCACCACCGGCGTCGAGCTGGACCACACCCCGATCACGCCGGAGGCGGTGCACGACGCACTGCGGCGGCAGCGGACCCTGGAGCGCGCCCGATGACCGATGCAGCGACTGATCTGCAGTTGATGACACTTGATGTCAACGGTGAGGAGCACGAGGTGCTCGCCGAGTCCCGGCGCACCCTCGTGGACGTACTCCGGCACGATCTGCGGCTGACAGGCACGCATGTCGGATGCGAACACGGGATCTGCGGCGCCTGCACGGTGCTGGTCGACGACCGTCCCGTACGGGCCTGCCTGATGTTCGCGGCACAGGCGGAGGGGGCGCGAATCCGTACCGTCGAGTCCCTTTCACAGGGCACCGACGAGTGTGAACTCAGCGATCTGCAGCAAGCGTTCAGCGCACACCACGGGCTCCAGTGCGGCTTCTGCACGCCCGGGTTCCTGATGCTCGCCGAGGGGTTCCTCGCCGAGCGGCCGGACGCGAGCAAGGAGGAGATCCGCGAGGTGGTCGCGGCCAACCTGTGCCGGTGCACCGGCTACCAGACCATCGTCGAGGCCATCGACGGCTGTGCGGCGGCCCGTCGGCGCGCCGGGAAGGAGAACTGATGCAGCTGACCAACACGGTCCCCGTGAAGGCCCCGCCGGACCAGGTGTTCGCGCTGCTCAACGATGTCGAGCGGGTCGCGTCCTGCATGCCGGGCGGCACGCTCACGGGGCAGGACGGGGACGCCTGGCAGGGCAGGGTGACGGTCCGGGTCGGCCCGGTCACGGCGGCGTACGCGGGGACCGTACGGTTCCTGGAGGCCGATGCCGGGGAGCGGCGGCTGCGGGTGCAGGCGCGCGGCGCCGACACGCACGGCAGCGGTGACGCCGAGGCCGAGGTCACGCTGGTGGTGGCGGAGGCGCCGGAGGGCGCGCTGCTGCGGCTGGACACGGACCTGGTCATCCGCGGGAAGATCGCGCAGTTCGGGAAGGGCGCGATCGGCGCGGTCTCGGACCGGATCCTGCAGCAGTTCGCGCAGAATCTGGGGAGTCTGCTGGATCAGGAGCGGGTGCCGGCGGCGGGTCCGTCGGCGATGCCTGCTGCCGCCGGCACTCCGGTCACCGCGGCCGCCGCCCCGGCCCCCGAGCTGGACGGCCTGGCGATGCTCGGCGGGCCCGCGCTCGCCAAGTACGGCCCGGTGGCCGCCGCCTTCGCCTTCGGGCTGTTCGAGGGCTGGCTGCTCGGCCGGATGGCCGGGCTGCGCCGCGAGCTGAAGGCGGCGAGGCGGGCATGAGCGCGAGCCAGTACGGAACGGCCACCGACCGCACCTACGACCGGGCCGGCTTCGGCGCCCCCGTGCGCCGCGGCAGCCGCCCCGCGATCGTGGTCGTCGACCTCACCCGCGGCTTCACCGAGGACTCCTTCCCCTCCGGCGCCGATCTGACCGAAGTCGTGGGCGCGACAAGGGAATTGATCGAGGCCGGCCGGGCCGCCGGGGTCCCGGTCGTGTTCACCGCCATCGCGTACACCCCCGCAGAGGCGGCCGGTGACGGCATCACCTGGCTGCAGAAGGCACAGGGGATGCGCGCCCTGCACGAAGGCAGCGAGGCCGTCGCGATCGATCCCCGGCTGCCGCGCCGCCCCGAGGACCATCTCGTCGTGAAGAAGGGCGCGTCGGCGTTCTTCGGCACCTCGCTCGCCGCCACGCTGACCGGCCTGGGCTGCGACACGGTCCTGATCTGCGGCGCGACAACGAGTGGCTGCGTACGCGCCACCGCGGTGGACGCCGTGCAGTCCGGCTTCCCCGTCCTCGTACCGCGCGAGTGCGTGGGCGACCGCGCGCCCGGACCGCACGAAGCGAACCTCTTCGACATCCAGGCGAAGTACGGCGACGTCATCGGACTCGCCGAAGCGGTCGACTATCTCAAGGAACTCCCCATGCCGCAGCACGACATGCCGCAGCACGCACAGGACCGGCGGTCGATCAGCCAGGCCGCGTCGGCGGACCTCGCCGACATTCCCGCCACCAGCCGCTGGGTACGCTCCGGCGCCGCCCGGCTGCACGTACTCGACTACGGCGGTCCCGGCGTCCCCGTGGTGATCCTGCCCGGCATCACCAGCCCGGCCGTCACCATGGACTTCGTCGCACGCGAACTCACCGATCTGGCACGGCCGTTGGTGGTGGACGTGCGAGGGCGCGGGCTGTCGGACGGCGGCGGCACGTACACCCTGGAGGAGTACGCCGAGGACACCGAGGCCGTGGTGACCGGGCTCGGGCTGGAGCGCCCGGTGCTCTTCGGGCACTCGATGGGCGCGCGGATCGCCGCGGTCGCCGCGGTGCGCGGCAAGGTGCCCCTCGGCGGTACAGTGCTCGCCGACCCGCCGATGAGCGGTCCGGGGCGGGGCCCGTACCCGACCACGCTGGACGCGTTCCTCGGGCAGCTCGCGCAGGCCGTGCGCGGCACCGACGCCGACGAAGTCGCGGCCTCCTGGCCGCGCTGGCCGCGCCGGGAGCAGGAGCTGCGGGCCCGCTGGCTGAGCAGCTGCGAGCGGGCGGCGATCGTGGCCACGCACCGCGGCTTCGAGACGGAGGACTTCTTCGACTGGTGGCCTTCCGTGCCGGGGCCGACGGCGCTGCTGTACGGCGCGGACAGCCCGGTGGTCACGGCCGCGGGGGCCGCCGAGGCCGCCGCCGCACTGCCCTCCGCGGCCTTCACCGCGATCCCGGACGCCGGCCACATGATCTTCTGGGACAACCCGCCGGCGGCGCTCGCGGCCCTGCGCTCGGCACTCACCGCCGTGCTGCCGTGACCTGCTGGTCCGCCGCCGCCCCGGCAATCCACCGTGATTGAGTTGGCCCATGGCTGACGACACCGCTTCTGTAGCACCTTCGTCCGAAATTCCCAAGGTCCCCACGGCCCTCACCGCAGCGCCCGGCTACCAAGTACGCCGTCTCTACCAGGCGTATCTCGCGGTCTGGGTGCGGGCCGTGGACCCCACGCTCACCGGACCGCAGTTCGCGGTGCTGACCGCCGTGGACGCGGCACCGGGCCGCGACCAGAGATCGATGGCCTCGGCCGTGGCCCTGGACACCTCCACGATGGCGGACGTGGCCCGGCGGCTGGAGAACCGCGGCCTGATCGTCCGCCGCACCGCCGCCGATGACGGCCGCCGCAAGCTGCTCTACCTGACCGAGGAGGGCGAGCGGACCCTCCACGACGCCAACGACCGGGCGCGCGCCCTGGACGAACGGCTCCTCGGGCCGTACGACGCCGAGCGGCGCGCGGACCTCATGCACCTGCTGACATCCATGGCCGACCACTGGGAGGGCCTGGCCAGGGAGTCCTGACCCCACTGGAGAGACCCGTGACGGACCACCACATCGGCATGATCGTGCCGAGCTCGAACCTGACGATGGAGACCGAGCTGCCGCGCATGCTGCGGGCCCGGGAACAGGAGCGGCCGGGCGACCGCTTCGTCTTCCACAGCAGCCGGATGCGGATGCAGCACGTCACGCCCGAGCAGCTGCGCGGCATGAACGCGCAGACCGAGCGGGCCGCGCTCGAACTCGCCGACGCCCGCCCCGACGTCGTCGCCACGGCCTGTCTGGTCGCGATCATGGCGCAGGGTCCGGGCCACCACTGCACGGCCGAGGCCGAGATCACGAAGGCGCTGCGCGGCCAGGGCGCGCAGGCTCCGGTGGTCTCCAGCGCCGGTGCGCTGCTCGACGGCATCGCGGCGCTGGGCGCCCGCCGGGTCGCGATCCTCACCCCGTACATGAAGGACCTGACCCGGCTGGTCGTCGACTACATCGAGGACGCGGGCGTGGAGGTGGTCGACGCCCTCAGCCTGGAGGTCCCGGACAACCTCGCAGTCGCCCGGCTCGACCCGGACGACCTGCGCGACCACTGGCGGAAGCTGGACCTCGGCCGGGCCGACGCGCTGGTCCTCTCGGCGTGCGTGCAGATGCCGTCGCTGCCGGCGATCCAGCCGGTCGAGGACGAGGCGGGGCTGCCGGTGCTCTCGGCTGCCACCGCCACCACGTACCGCATCCTCACCGAACTGGGCCTGGATCCCGTCGTACCGGACGCGGGACGGCTGCTCGCCGGGGGCTGAGCGTTACGTGGTGCGGGCCGGCCGCTGCCACCAGTGGCGGCGCCTGGGGTGGACGGCGCGGCCGAGGCGGCGGCCCAGCAGGACGTAGCCGAGCAGCGCGCCCGTGGTGTTCAGGATGACATCGTCGATGTCGAAGGCGCGCCCGGTGACCAGGGCTCCTTGCACCAGCTCGACCAGCAGCATCACCAGCGCGGTCACCACGACCACCCGCAGCAGTCCGCGCGCCCTGGGCGCCACGACCGGCAGCAGCAGCCCGAAGGGCACACCGAGCAGGATGTTCCCGCCGAGCTGCTTGACGGTGTCGACGAACGCGGGCTGCGCGAGGTAGTCGCGGAGGGAGTCGCCGGGCCGCAGATTGGTGTGCGTGAGCGCCTCGGAGGCCGCCGACGGCTGGAGGGTGAGCCGGGCCAGTACGGCGCCGAAGGCCACCATGACGGCGAACGCCAGCAGCATCACCAACGCCCGCACGGGCGGCGGGAGTGGTGCCCCGCCGCCCGGCGCCGGTCGGCCGCGCTTCTTCTTCCTGGCATTGCTGCGCCGAAGTGGTCGCGGTGACCGCGCCATGAAGACCCCTCGCTTCAGGTGGACCTGTGGGAGTTGGTCTGTACGACGCTTCGGTTACCCGTGTGGCGGCAGGGCATGCGCGTCCTCGCGGGGCGCGGGGGCCGCCGGGGCCTCTTCCGTGGCGGCGGGCGCTTCGGACGGGGCGGGCGGCGCGGGCTTTCTGGAGGTGATCCCGAAGAGCGGCAGCAGGCCGGTCCGGGCGCGGTTGACCGCCGGTGCCGCCCAGCGTGCGGTCAGCGGGCCGAGGATGACCATGATCAGGACGTACGCGGTGGCGATCGGGCCGATGCGCGGCTCGACGGCCGTGGTGAGCCCGGCGATGACGATGGAGAACTCGCCGCGCGCCACGAGCGCGCCGCCCGCGCGCAGCCGCCCGTTCGGTCCGATGCCGGCGCGTCGGGCCGCGTACCAGCCCGTCAGGATCTTGGTCACGGCGGTGACGACGGCGAGCAGCAGCGCCGGGAGCAGTACCGGCGGGATGGCGGTCGGGTCGGTGGACAGGCCGAAGAAGACGAAGAAGATCGCGGCGAAGAGGTCGCGCAGCGGCGTGAGGAGCTTGCGCGCGCCCTCGGCGACCTCGCCGGACAGCGCGATGCCGACGAGGAACGCGCCGACGGCGGCGGAGACCTGGAGCTCCTGCGCGATGCCCGCGACGAGCACGGTCAGCCCGAGGACGACCAGGAGCAGCATCTCGGGGTTGTCCGAGGAGACCCAGCGGCTGATCAGCCGGCCGTGCCGGAGCGCGAGGTAGAGGACGAGGCCGACGGCGCCGAGGGCGATGAGCAGCGTGACGCTGCCACCGGCGAGTCCGACGCCGGCCAGCAGGGCGGTCAGCAGCGGCAGGTAGACCGCCATGGAGAGGTCTTCGAGGACGAGGACGCCGAGGATGACGGGGGTCTCGCGGTTGCCGAGCCGGCCGAGGTCGGTGAGGACCTTGGCGATGACGCCGGAGGAGGAGATCCAGGTGACGCCGGCGAGCGCGACGGCGGCGACCGGGCCCCAGCCCAGCAGCAGCGCGGCGACCGCGCCGGGTATCGCGTTCAGCAGGAAGTCGACGGCCCCGGAGGGGTATTGGGTCTTGAGGCTGGTGACCAGCTCGGAGGCGCTGTATTCGAGGCCGAGCAGGAGCAGCAGCAGGATGACGCCGATCTCGGCGCCGACGCCGACGAACTCCTCGCTGGCGTTGAGCGGCAGCAGCCCGCCGTGCCCGAAGGCGAGCCCGGCGAGGAGGTACAGGGGTATGGGCGAGAGGCCGACTCTCCCGGCCAGCCGGCCGAGGAGGCCGAGCGCGAGGATGACGGCGCCGAACTCCACGAGCAGTGCGGTGGTCTCGTGCATGGTCAGCCTCCGGCGATGATCGCGGCGAGGGCGTCGACGCCCTCACGGGTGCCGACCGCGACGAGGGTGTCGCCGATGGCGAAACGGAAGTCGGGGCCCGGCGACGGGTGGGCGCTCGTGCGGCGCAGCACCGCGACGATGGACGCGCCGGTGCGGGTGCGGGCCCCGGTGTCGCCGAGCAGCCGGCCGCCGTACGGGGAGCGGCTGCCTATCTGGATGTGCTCGGTGACCAGGTCGATGCCGTCGGTGCGGACGGCGTCCAGTGGCGCCGGGTCGATGAGGTGCGCGAGGGCCGTCGCCTCCTCCCGTTCCAAGGGGACCGAGGACTGGCAGGTATCGGGGTCGTCGGCGGCGTAGAAGCCGATGAAGCGGCGTCCGTCGTGGTGCACCACCACGGACAGGTGCTGTCCGGCGTGCGTGGTGAAGTCGTACCGCGTGCCGACGCCCGGCAGCGAAGTGCGTCGCGTCCCCATCGTGTCCTCCCCGGATGCCGCGCCGGCGCGCGCCGCGGCGCGGCCCCCACGCGATCTCCTTTACCTGGTCTTTGCCCTTTACCCAATCATTACAGGTGACTGGTGGGTACACCGGGGTGCCGCGCCAGGGGGCCGGTGGTCAGGAAACGGGCATGTGCCAGGGCTCTTCGGGCAGTGGGCTGCCGGTCTCCAGCAGGGTCTTGAGGTTGGACAGGACCGCCGCCCAGCCGCCGGCCGCGGCCGCGCGCTCGGCCTCGTCGGCCAGGTTCTCGTGGGTCACGGTGAGCCGGACGATCCCGCCGTACGGCTCGATGCCGAAGGTGACCTTCGACGGTCCGCCGGCCGGTTCCTCGCCCGGCTCGGCCCACGTGGTGACCAGCCGCCGCGGCGGGGCGCTCTCGACGACCAGCCCGACGACGTCGGCGATGCCGGAGCCGTCCGTCCGCTGGTGCTCCCAGGGGGAGCCGGTCTCCCAGTCGGAGACGTTGCTGTGGCCCCAGTACGCGGCCGTCAGCTCGGGGTCGGTCAGCGCGTGCCAGACCTTCTCCGGCGTGCTCTCGATGTAGGTGACGTAGGCAAAGGTCGGTCTGTCGGTCATGGCGTCCTCGGCTCGTCGTTTCGCTACCCTCTTCCAGCGTCTGCCCGCTCTGCCCGTGCGGCAGGTCAGGGCAGCGCCGAACGGAGTACGGAGACGCCCGCCGAGCAGAGGAGATTCATGTCCGCGCCCACCCCGCCCGACCCCTTCCACCCCGACCTTCCGCCCCGCGAGGACGACGGCGGCGAGGGGGTGACCCCGCTGCGGGCGCGGCTGCATCACGTACGGGCCGACGCGCTGGACGGCGACACCGCGCAGAGCGGCGGGATGCGGCGGTTCGCGGCGATCAGCGGCGGCACGGTCGGCTCCGAGCGGATCTGGATGGGCCAGACGCACGTGGCGCCGGGCACCGCCTCCGCCAACCACCACCACGGCGCCTCGGAGACGGCCATCCATGTGGTGAAGGGCCACCCGGAGTTCGTCTTCCTCGACGACTCCGGCGGCACGCCCGAGGAGGTCCGCATCCGCACGTCCCCTGGCGACTACATCTTCGTACCGCCCTACGTCCCGCACCGCGAGGAGAACCCGAGCCCGGACGACGAGGCGGTCGTCGTCATCGCCCGCTCCACACAGGAGGCGATCGTGGTCAACCTCCCCGAGCTGTACGTCCTCGGCGGCGACACCGGCCGCTCGTGAGGACCGGCCCCCGCGGCGGGTGCCGCGGGGGCCGGCGCGCACGGAAGAGGGCGCTGCGCACCGCCGCGGCGGCTCAGATCTCGGCCGCGATCCAGGCGATGTGCCAGCCGTTCTTGGCGGCGTACTCGGGGTCGATCGGCTGCCGGTCCACGCGGCGCACATAAATGCGGAAGCCGGTGGGGGTGGCCTTGTAGACCGTGTTGCCGCCGGTGGTCATCCACATCCGGTCGTCACCGGTGAGGGCCGCGATGTACGCGGGGGTGCCGGAGAATTTCCCCTCCGAGGTGTCGACGTCGAGGTACACGCCGTTTCCGTTGCGGTCGGGGTAGGGCTCCCACCCCTTGCCGGGCACCGTTTTGCCGGAAACGAGCTTGCCGTTGGTCATATCGGCTCCCGTCACTCACGTCATGTCCATAACAGCCGATCCGTATCGGCCGCCGCACCGAGTCTGCGCGGATTTCCCGGCCGGTCGCGGAGATTCCGGTGAGAATGGCCGGATACGAAACGCGGCGTACCGGGCTTGCGCGGGATGGCCGGAAAGGGCGTTGACCGGCAGCTACGGGTGACCGGCCCGCTGAATCCCGGGCGGCTGCGGGGGTTGACAGTTCAGGGCCGTATCAAGACTGTGGAGAACAGCCTCTGGCGGCCCCGACTCGATTCATCGGCGCATGAGGAGATCGCGATCCGGGCCTCGCGACGGTCCTTTCCGCAAGGCGGCGTCCGCCCCGGCGGAAATGACCTCGACTGCGGGCAGTGCGGCCTGTCCGTCATACGCGCCGACTGAATCCTTTTCCTGATGTGCTGCCCACTCGGGCATCAGCCGGAATCGGTCGGAGGTGTCCCGTGCATTCTTCCTCACCATTCCTTCCGGAACCGCAGTCACCGGAACCGCTGTCACCGGATTACGACTTCCGCGCTCCCGACGACTGGTCCGATTTCACCGAGGTGGTGGGACTCGCCTACGGCGGATACGACCATTCACCGGAACACCGCGCGGCCGTCGCCGAGTTGCTGGAGCCCAAGCGCTCGCTGCTCGCGTGCGCCGCGGGCCGGCCCTGCGCCACGCTGGCCGGCTACTCCTTGGACATGACGCTGCCGGGCACCGGCCCGCGCCCCGTGTTCGGCATCGGCTACGTGGCCGTCTCCCCCGCGCACCGCCGGCGCGGCCTGATGCGCGACATGATCCTGCGGGTCCTCGCCGACCTGCACACCACGCGGGCCGAGCCGGTCGCGGTCCTCAACTCCACCGAGCCGGCGCTCTACGGCCGCTTCGGCTTCGGGGCCGCCAGCCAGGCCGTCGGCCTCACCATTCCGCTGGAGGCCCGTGCGCTGGCCGAGGGCCCGGCCGACGACGGCCCGCCGCTCACCCTGGAGGTCACCTCGCCCGCCGAGGCCGAGGCCGCCATCGCCGCGGTCTGCCGCGCCTGCCTGGCCGAGCGCCCCGGAACGCTGCGCCGCGAGGGCGCCTGGCTGCGCCGCGCCCTCGCCGACCCGCCCGCCGACCGCGGCGGCGCCGGACGCCTGCTGTGCATGCTCGCGGTGGACGGCGCGGGCGTACGCGGCTACGCCCTCTACCGGCTCACCGCCGGCTGGACCCACTCCTACCCCCGGTACACCGTCTCCGTACAGGAGTTGAGCGCGTGCGACCCGGCCGCCTACGCCTTCCTGTGGCGTGCGCTGCTGGACGTGGACCTCGGCGGCACGGTCGTCGCCGACGCCCGCCCGGTCGACGACCCGGTACTGGCCCTGCTCGCGGACCCCCGCAGCGCGGCACCGACCGTGCGCGACCAGCTCTACGCCAGGGCCGTCGACGTCGACCGCGCGCTGTCCGGGCGCGGCTACGCCAACGAGACGGAGGTCGTCCTGGAGGTGACGGACCCGCTCTGCCCGTGGAACGAGGGCCGGTGGCGGCTCATCACGGGCACCACGGGGGCCGACTGCGTCCGGACCCGCGCGAACGCCGATCTGGCGCTCACCGCACGGGAGTTGGGCGCCGTCCTGCTGGGCGGCGGCTCCCTCGTGCAGCTCGCGCGGGCCGGCCGGGTGGCGGAGCTGCGCCCCGGCGCGGTGCGCGCCGCCGCTGCCGCCTTCCGGCACGACCCGGCACCGTACTGCCCCGTCGTCTTCTGAACTCCCCGCCCGCGACCAGCGGTTGTCACCCGCCGACCTGAGGAGCCCGCCCATGCCCGGTCCCGGCTACGCCTTCTTCGGGGACGAGGAACGCGCGAACGTCCAGCAGGTGCTGAACACGTGGTCCCGCACGACCGCGGCGCACTCCTACCCCCTCGGCGACCTCACCCAGACCCGGCTGTTCGAGGAGGAGGCCGCGCGCCGCCTGGCGAGCCCGTACTGCCTGTCCGTCAACAGCGGCACGTCGGCCCTCATGACGGCGCTGGCGGCGCTGGGCATCGGCCCGGGCGACGAGGTCATCGTCCCCGGGTACCTGTACGTCGCCTCGGTCGCCGCCATCGTGCACTGCGGGGCCACGCCCGTCGTGGCGGAGATCGACGAGACGCTGACCCTGGACCCGGCCGACGTCCGGGCCCGCATCACGCCGCACACGAAGGCACTGATGCCCCTTCACATGCTGGGCGCCCCCTGCGACATGGCCGCGCTGATGGAGATCGCCGAGGAGCACGGGCTGGTGGTGCTGGAGGACGCGGCGCAGGCGTGCGGCGGTACCTACCGCGGCAGGCCGCTGGGCAGCTTCGGCCGGGCCGGGGCGTTCTCGCTCAATATGTTCAAGGTGGTCACGGCCTGCGACGGTGGGTTCCTGCTGGCCGCCGACGAGCGCACCTTCCAGCGGGCCTACGGCTACCACGACCACGGCTGGTTCCCGTACCGCGCGGAGGAGGGGCCCGGCGACCGGATGCTGGGGCTGAACCTGCGGATGACCGAGCTGACGGCGGCGGTCGCCCGCGCCCAGCTGGCCCGGCTGGACGGCGTCCTCGCCCGCACCCGGGCGCAGCGGGACGCGCTGGCCGACCTCATCCCCGTACGGGACGGCTTCGTCCGCCGTCCGTCGCACGACGCCGCCGGGGACTGCGCGACCGTCCTGGTCCACGTCTTCGAGGAGCGGGCTGCGGCCGAGGCCGTGGCGAAGCGGCTGGGCACGAAGACGCTGCTGCACTCGCCCAAGCACTACTACGGCGGGCTGCCGGAGCTGCGCGCCCTGGCCGCCGGCGACACCGGGCCCTGCCCGTCCCGGCGCCCGGAACCGGCCTGGCGCCGCCAGGACTTCCGCCCCGGCGCCCTCCCCCGCACCGACGACGTCCTGAGCCGCGCGGTGGCCCTCACCGTGGGCCTGTCGGACACCTACCTGGGCGCCGACGCGGGCGTCACCGTGTTCAGCGGCCCCGACGAGATCGCCGCGGCCGCCGAGCGCTTCCGGGCCACGGCCGACGAGGTGCTGGGCTGACGCAGTACGGGCCGCAGCCGCCCTCGAACCGGCCGGGGCCCCGCCCGACGTGAGGAGACGACATGCCCTCGATCCCGCTGATCAGCGTGGTGGTGCCGTGCTACGACGAGGAGGCGGTGCTGGAGCGGACGCACCGGCGGCTCACCGCCGTGCTGCGCCGCCTCCCGGACTGCGCGCACGAGGTGGTCTACGTCGACGACGGCAGCCGGGACGGCACCTGGCGCACGCTGGCCTCCCTCACCGGCGGCGACCCGGCGGTCCGGCTCGTCCGGCTGACCCGGAATTTCGGCCACCAGCAGGCGATACTGGCCGGGCTGCGGGCCGCTGCCGGGGACGCGGTGGTCACCATGGACGCCGACCTCCAGGACCCGCCCGAGCTGATCCCGGAGCTGGTCGAACGGTGGCGGGCGGGCTGGTCGGTGGTGTCGGCACGGCGCACCTCGCGGGCCGGGGAGAGCCGCTTCAAGGTGATCACCGCGCATGTCTACTACCGGCTGCTGGCCGCGCTCGCCGACCAGCCGGTGGCCCTGGACACCGGCGACTTCCGGCTGCTGGACCGGGCCGTGGTCCACCTGCTCACCGGACTCCCCGAAGGGGAGCCGTACTTGCGCGGCTCGGTGTGCTGGGCGGGGTTCCCGGAGACGAGCGTGGCGTACGACCGGCTGCCGCGCCCGGCGGGACGCTCGAAGTACTCGCTGCGGAAGATGGCCGACCTCTCGCGGCGCGGCCTGGTGTCCTGCTCCCCCGCGCCCGCCCGGGTACCGGCCGTCATCGGCCTCACCTGGCTGGGCGGCGCGGCCATGACCGCGGCAGTGCGCCGTCACCGACTGCCGCTGGCCGCCTGGACGTTCGGCTGCGAGGCGGTACTCCTGGGGCTGCTCGGCGAGTATCTGCGGCTGGTCCACCGCGAGCTGCGCGGCCGGCCGCCGTACGTGCTGCTGGAGCGGCACCCGCCGCAGCCCGCCGGCCAGGCGGCCGGCGGCGTACCGGACGGCACCGTGCGACCGCTGGCCGTGGCCCGCAGCGCACAGGACCGGGCGGCGCAATGAGCACGGCACCCGGCGGCGACTGGGACGTCATCGTCGTGGGCGCCGGCTTCACCGGGCTCGGGGCGGCGCACGAGCTGGGCCGGGCGGGGCTGCGCTGCCTGGTCCTGGAGGCCGGGGACCGGGTGGGCGGCCTCGCGGGCACCTTCCCGGTCGGCGGGCGGCAGCTGGAGCGCTTCTACCACCACTGGTTCGCCTCCGACACGGACATCTTCCGGCTCTGCGCGGAGCTGGGCTGCGGCCACCTCGTCGAGCGGCACCAGGGCCGCACCGGCTTCTACCACGCGGGCGGCATCCACCGGCTGTCCACGCCGCTGGACGTGCTGCGCTTCGCGCCGCTGCCGCCCGCCGACCGGCTCCGGCTCGGCCGGTCGGTGCTGCGGGCCGGGCGGGTGCGGCACTGGCGGGAGCTGGAGGCGCTGACGGCCGAGGAGTGGCTGGTGCGGCTGGCGGGCCGCCGGGTGTACGACCGGGTCTGGCGGCCGCTCCTGGAGGGCAAGTTCGGGGAGTACGCGCCCCAGGTCGGCGCGACCTGGATGTGGACCAAGTTGCATCTGCGCGGCGGCAGCCGCAGCCGCGCGGGCCACGAGGTGCTGTACTACCTGCGCGGCGGCTGCGGCGCGCTGCTGGCCGCCTGGCTGCCGGAGCTGACCCGGCTCGGCGTGCGCGTCCGTACCTCCTGCCCGGTCACGGACGTCCTGGCCGACGCGCGGGGCGTCATCGGCGTACAGGCGGGCGGTGTCCGGTACGCCGCCCGGCGGGTGCTGGTGACGACCGCGCCAGGGCCCGCCGCCGCCCTGCTCGCCGGCCAGGAGCGCGCCCACCCCGCCGTCCCCGGCCTCCGACGACAGCTCACCGCGATCCCGTACCTGGCCAACATCTGCCTGGTACTGGAGAACGACCGCCCGCTGTCGGACACCTACTGGCTCAACGTCACCGACCCCGGTTTCCCCTACGTCGGCGTCATCGAGCACACCAACCTGGACCCCGCGTGGCACTACGGGGGACGGCACGTGGTCTACCTCTCGAAGTATCTGCCGGCCGGCACCGGGCTGTACCGGATGCCGGACGACCAGGTCTACCGCTACAGCCTGCTCCACCTGCGCCGGATGTTCCCCGCGTTCCGGGAGGAGTGGGTGCGCGGGTGGCACGTGTGGCGCGCGGAACACGCCCAGCCGGTGATCACCCGGTACTACTCGCGGACCGTCCCCGCCACCGAGAGCCCCCTGCCGGGCCTCTATCTGGCCGGCATGGCCCAGGTCTTCCCCGAGGACCGGGGCACCAACTACGCCCTCCGGGGCGGGCAGCGGGCCGGCCGGCTGATCGCCGACCGCATCCGGGCCGGGGCCCGGCCCGCGCACCCCGCCCCGCTCACCACGGGAGCGGCAGAATGACCGACCTCTTCACCGCCGAGGACTGCCTGCACATGACGCCGCGTCAGGTGCACGGCTTGTACCGCCGTTACGTCAGCCGCAGCCAGGTGTCACTGATCGGCTCCTTCGGCTTCGGGCACGACCTGGCCGAACGCGCCGAGGGCTGCTGGATCACCCTGCGCGACGGGCGGCGCATCCTGGACTTCACCGGCGGCATCGGCGTGCTGAACCACGGGCACAACCACCCGCGCATCCTCGCCGCGCGCCGCCGCTTCGCCGAACGCCAGGCGATGGAGGTGCACAAGAACTTCCTCTCCCCCTACGTCGCCGCGCTCGGCCACAACCTCGCGCAACTGCTCCCCGGCGACCTGAACATCAGCTACTTCCCGAACTCCGGCGCCGAGGCGGTCGAGGGCGCGGTCAAGCTGGCGTACAAGTACCACCGCGGCCGCCGCGGCACGGTGCTGCACTCCGACATCGCCTTCCACGGCAAGCTGCTCGGCGCGGGCAGCCTCACCGCGTCACCGGAGGTGGACTTCCCGTTCCCCGGGCTGCCGGGCACCGACGCGTTCGCCTACGACGACCTGCACTCCTTCGTCCTCGCGCTGGAGCGGCACACCGCCGGCGACGGCGGCAGCGACGTGTACGCGGTGGTGCTGGAGCCGTTCAGCGCCTCGGCGCTGCGCGAGTGCTCCGAGGATTTCCTGCGCGGGGTGCGGCGGCTGTGCACCGAGCGGGACATCGTGCTCGTCTTCGACGAGGTGTACACCGGCTGGGGCCGGACGGGGACGCTGTTCCACTTCATGCGGTACCCGGGGCTGGTCCCGGACGTGCTCACCACCTCCAAGTCCTTCGGCGGCGGCAAGGCGTCGATCTCCGGCTACATCGCCCGCGAGGCGCTGTTCCGGGCCGCGTACGACAACCTCGCCGACGCGACGCTGCACAGCACCACGTACTACGGCTTCGGGGAGGAGACCGTCACGGCGCTGGAGGCGGTGGCCATCGCGGTCGAGGACGACTATCCGGGTCGGGCCGTGCGGATCGGCGAGCAGCTCGCCGCCGGCCTGGCCCGGATCGCCGCCCGGCACCCGGGGCCGGTCGCGGGCACGGCCGGGCGGGGCGCGCTGCACGGCGTGTTCCTGCGGGCCGGTCATCCGGCGCTGGACCGCGTGCTGCGGCTGCTGCCCGGCTCCTTCGCGCGGGACCCGCGGCTGCGGCTCAAGCTGATCACCGCTGCCGTGATCGCCGCGCTGTACCGGGACCACGACGTGCTGGCGTTCTACGGCTCCAACCACGGCCTGCCGCTGATCGTCGCGCCGCCGCTGGTGGCCGGGGACAAGGAGGTCGAGGTGTTCCTGGAAGCGCTGGACGCCGTGCTGGACCAGGGCACGCCCCGGCTGCTGGCGGCGTTCGCCAAGGACAAGGCGGTCCGGCGATGAGGGCCCCGGGCACTGTGGAGCGGGCGCTGTCGGCGAGCGGGCTGCCCGCGGTGTGGGCCGCGCGTCATCCGGTACTGCGGGAGGCCGAGGCGCTGGAGCGCGCCGCCGCCCATGTCACCGGCAGCCTGCGGGTCCAGCCCCGCGCCTACCGGATCGCGGCCGGGCTCGCCCTGCGCCTTCTGCCGCTCGCGTTCCTGCTGGTCACCGGCCGGTGGGTGACCATGGCCGGGCCGGATGCGCTGGTGTGCGGGAGCGAGCGGCTGGCGCGGTTGCCGGGGTGCGCGCTGCTGCTGCGGTCGGTCGAGACGCTGGCGCTGTACGGCGGGCTGGACGGCCGGCCGGACCGGCTCGTGGCGGGCGCGGCACCGCCGTCGCCCGTGCCTCCGTCCGTGCCACCCTCCGTACCGCCCGTACCGCCCTCCGTGCCGACGGGAGCGCCGTCATGAGCGGCCGCCGCACGCCGCCACGTGCCGTCGACTGCGAAGCGCTGGTGATCGGCTCCGGAGCGGGCGGGGCCGTCGCGGCCCTGGAGCTGGCCAGGGCGGGCCGCCACCCCCGCGTACTGGAAGAGGGCCCGCGGGTGTCCCCCGCCGAACTCGCCGCCGCCGCACCGGCCGACAGCCTGCGCCGCCTGTACCGCAACGCGGGGCTCACCCCGGTCTTCGGCAGCCCCGTCATCCCGTACGGCGAGGGCCGCTGCGTGGGCGGCACCACCGTGGTCAACGGCGGCCTGCTGTGGGAGCCGCCGGCCGGACTGCTGGACCGCTGGGCGGACGGCCTCGGCACCGACGGCTACCGCCTGCGCCACCTGGCCGGGCACCTGAACGAGATCTCCCGGCGGCTGGCGGTGGACGTCCAGCGGCACGGCGCGGGCAACGAGGACTCCCGGCTGCTGGCCGCCGCGGCCGACGCGCTGGGCTGGGGCTGGACGCTCGCCCGGCGCGCCGCACCGGGCTGCGCGCACCGCAACCGCTGCCCCACCGGCTGCCCGTCGGGCGCCAAGCAGACGATGGCGACGACGTACCTCCCGGAGGCCGAGCGGTACGGCGCGCGGATCGAACCGGGCGTACGGGCCGTACGGCTGGACCACGACGGCGGTACGGTGCGCGCTGTACGGGCCGTGGGGCCCGACGGTGAGCCGGTGCGGTATCGCCCACGTACGGTCTTCCTCGCCGCCGGGGCCGTCGGCAGCGCCGTGCTCCTCCAGCGCAGCGGCATCCACCGCAGGACAGCCGGGCGCGCCATGGCCTTCCACGTCAATCTGCGGCTTCCGGTGCGCTTCGGCTCCGCGGTGCACGCCGGGCGGGGCACCATCTTCACCGCCCAGCTGAGCGAGTTCGGCGGGCTGGGCATCCATGTCATGGCCGCCAACCTCACGCCCGGGTCGCTGGCGGCGGCGCTCGCGCGCCAGGGCCCCGGGGTGGTCGACGCGGCGCTGTCCGACCTGCCGCGGATGGCGGTCTTCACCGTGCAGGTCCGGATGACGGGGCGGATACGCGTCGGCCGGTTCCCCGGCGCGGGCACGGTGCTGCGCCACCGCCTCACCCCGTACGACGTGGACCTGCTGCGGTTCGCGCTGGTGCGCGCCGCGCGGCTGCTGTTCCGGGCCGGTGCCGTCGAGCTGTACCCGCCGGCGCCGGGGGTGCTGGGCTCGCCGCGCGCCGCCGAGGAGTTCGCCCGCTGGTCCGACCCGCGCAGTTGGGACCTGGTCTCCGTGCACGCCATGGCGTCCTGCCCGATGGGGCCGCCCGGGCGGGGCGGGGTGTGCGACACGGACGGCCGCCCGTACGGCTTCCGCAATCTGTACGTCTGCGACGCGGCGGTGCTGCCGGGCCCGACCGGCATCAGCCCACAGGGAACGATCATGGCGTTCGCGCACGAGATCGCCACCCGGCACCTCACGGCCCCGGCAGCGGGCCCGCTAAGGAGGCACCGATGACGACCGGCCACCACCCGGACCTGCCCGGGCTGTTGCGGCCCTCCGGCCCCGAGGTGGACTGCGACATCGCGGTCATCGGGGCCGGTATGGGCGGCGCCACCCTGGCGTACGCGCTGCGCGACTCCGGCGCCCGGGTCCTCGTCGTCGAGCGCGGCGACTTCCTTCCCCGGGAAGCGGCGAACTGGTCGCCGCACGCGGTCTTCAGCCAGCGGCGGTACCGCAACGCCGAGCACTGGTACGACGCCGGTACCGGGCGGCGCTTCCAACCGGGCGTGCACTACTACGTCGGCGGCAACACCAAGGTCTTCGGAGCGACCCTGCCGCGGTTCCGGGAGGCGGACTTCGGCCCGGTGCGGCACCCCGAGGGCGTCTCGCGGGCCTGGCCGTTCTCCTACGCGGAGCTGGAGCCGTACTACGCCGAGGCCGAGCGGATCTACCGAGTGCACGGCACCGCCGGGCAGGACCCCACCGAGCCCTGGCGCTCTGCCGGCTTCCCGTACCCGGCCGTGCCGCACGAACCGGCGGTCGCCACGCTGGCCGACGCGCTGCGGGCGCAGGGCCTGGCCCCCTTCGACCTGCCCACCGGGATCGACCTGCGCCCGGGCGGGGCCTGCGTGCGCTGCGCCACCTGCGACGGCTTCCCGTGCCTGCTGGACGCCAAGAGCGACGCCGACGTGTGCGCGCTGCGGCCCGCGCTGGCCTCGGGGAACGTGTCCCTGCTGACCCGCACCACCGTGACCGGGCTGCGGACCGATCCGCCGGGGCGGCGGGTGACCCTCGCCGCTGCCCGGCACGACGGTACGGAGCTGCGCATCCGCGCCGACCGGTACGTACTGGCCTGCGGCGCGGTCAACACCGCCGCGCTGCTGCTGCATTCCCGCACCGGGCGGCCCGAGGGCCTGGCGAACTCCTCCGGGCAGGTCGGCCGGAACTACATGGTGCACAACAGCACCTTCCTCGTCGCCGTCGATCCCCGCCGCCCGAGCGGGACGGTCTTCCAGAAGACCCTGGGCCTGAACGACTGGTACCTGGCCAACGGCGCGCACGGCCCGCTGGGCAACGTCCAGACCCTCGGCAAGCTCGGGCCGGTCACCGCCCGTGGCCTCCGCCCCCATCTCCCCACCGCGGTACTGGACTTCCTCACCCGGCACAGCGTCGACCTCTACCTCACCAGTGAGGATCTGCCGGCCCCGGACAACCGCGTCACGGTCGGCCCGAGCGGCGCGATCCGGGTGGGGTGGCGGCCGGTCAACCTCGCGCCGCACCGCGAACTGGTGCGCAGGACCGCCCGGATGATGCGCCGGGCCGGCTATCCGCTGGTGTCGGCGCGGCGCATGGGCATCGACGTCACCTCGCACCAGTGCGGTACGGCGGTCGCCGGCACCGACCCGGCCACCAGCGTCGTCGACCCCGGATGCAAGGCACACGACCTGGCCAACCTGTGGATCGCCGACAGTTCGTGGTTCCCGTCGTCGGCGGCCGTCAACCCCGGCCTGACCATCGCCGCCAACGCGCTCCGCGTCGCGGACGGGCTGCTCCCCCGCACGCCGCCCGGTGCCGGGAGCGCGCGGACGGCCCGCCCGGCTCCGTGAAGGGAGAATCCTGATGACCGCCCCACCGCTGCAGGACCTGTACTGGCCGCCCGTACGGCCCTTCGGAGGGCTTGCCCCCGAGCTGGCCCGGTTCCTGAGTGCGCCGGCCGACGCCCAGACGGAGCTGCTGGCCCGGCTCCGCCACGACCCGGAGGCGCACGGCAGGTTCCTGCACGAACACCTGGCCACGCTCTGCTCCCGGTCCCTGGGCTACCGCGACGGACCGGCCACCCTCACCCGCGACGACGACCTGGAGATCGCCCTGTTCGCCGCGCGGACCCGGCTGGAACGCGAACTCTTCGACGTCTGGGCCACGCCCGCGCCGGTCCCCGAACCGGACGGGCAGGAGGCGGCGGCCGACCACCTGGACGCGCTGGCCGCCGACAACACCGGCGTCGGCCACCCGCTCTTCCGCTACCTGGCGCGGGACGCGACCCGCGACCGGATCGAGTACTTCGTGCGCTGCGAGCTGATCCGCAACGAGGTCGTGGACGACGAGGTCGCGCTCCTCGTGGTCGGGCTCCAGGGCAAGCAGAAGGCGGTCGCGGCGGCCAACCTCTGGGACGAGTGCGGCCGCGGCCGGCTGGAGAACTTCCACACCTACTGGCTGCGCCGCCAGCTCGGCTCGGCCGCCGGCTGGGAGGAGCTGGCCCGCTACCGCAGCGCCCATCCCTGGTACGCCAAGATCACCTCCAATCTCTTCACGGCGCTGCTCACCCGCCCGTCCCGCACCCAGGCCGCCTACGGCTGCTTCTTCGTCTTCGAGAGCTGGGTCGAGCCGCACTTCCGGCTGCTCCTGGAGGGCATGGACCGGGTGGGCCTGCACGACGAGGACACCCGCCTCTACTTCACCGCGCACACCCGGATCGATCCCCGGCACAGCCAGGAGCTCTCCGACGGGCTGCGCGCCCAGCGCCCCCGCCTGTCCCCCGCCGAGCTCTGCCAGGTACTGCGCGGCGCCCATCTGGCGGTCGACGCGGGGACCCGCCAGTACGACCGCCTGCTCCGGCACCTCGAAGGGTGGCGGGGCCCGGAGACCGGGTAAGGGATCGGGAGGCACACACATCCCGCTAAGTTGTGACGTACTGTCACTTGATCAGGAGGCGTCGTGAGCCGTACCGCAGAGGGCGCACCGGCGAGGGACGGTGCGTGGGTGCTCGGCCTGGACATCGGCGGCACGGTCATCAAGTCCGCGCTGATCGCCCCGGACGGCACTGCCGTCGCCGAGCGCCGCTCCCCCACCCGCCCCGAGGACGGTCCGGACGCCGTGCTGACGGCCGTACTGGACCACGCCGAGCGGGCCGTGGCCGAGGCCCGCGCCCACGACGTCACGGTGCGGGCGGCGGGCATCGCCTCCTGTGGGCTGGTGGACGAGGCCGCCGGCACGGTCGTGTTCTCCTCTGTCGTCAAGTGGCGGGACGTCCCGCTGCGGCGGCTGGCGGCCGAGCGGCTCGGCCTGCCGGTCGTTCTCGGCCACGACGTGCGCTCCGGCGGCGTCGCCGAGGCCCGGCTCGGCGCGGGCCGCGGCCACCCCGTCGTCCTCTTCGTCCCCGTCGGCACCGGCGTCGGCGGCGCGCTGCTGCTGGACGGCCGGCCGTTCCCCGGCAGCCACTGGCGCTCGGCGGAGATCGGCCATGTGGTGCTGCGGCCCGAGGGCGAGCCGTGCGGCTGCGGGCAGCGGGGCTGCCTGGACACGATCGCGGGCGGCGCCGCGGTCGCCCGGCGGTACACGGCGGCGTGCGGTGCGACGACGGGCGGCGCGACCATGGGCGGCGCGGGGCCCATGGTGGACGCGGCCGAGGTGGCCCGGCGGGCGGCGGCGGGCGATCCGGCCGCCGGCCGGGTGTGGGACGAGGCGGCCGACGCGATGGCGCAGGCGCTGCTGACCGCGGTGACGCTCTTCGACCCCGACGTGCTTGTCCTGGGCGGCGGCCTCAGCCAGGCGGGCGACCAGCTCCTCGTCCCGCTGCGGCGGCACTTGGAGCGCCGGGTCGCCTTCCAGGTGCTGCCCGACCTCGTCCGCGCGTCCCTCGGCGAACGCGCGGGCCGCGTCGGTGCCGGCCTGCTGGCGTGGGACCTGCTGCACGCCGGACGAGCCGGCGCGGTCGGCACCACGGCCTCCGCCTCCGCGGCCTCCCTTCCCTGAGCCGGGCCCCGCGGGCTCGGCGCCCTCTTCGAGAGGTCCACGATGCGCCCACGTCCCCCCACGCCCGCCCGGTTCGTCGAGGGCCGCACCATCGACGCCGTACCGGCGGATGAGCGGCACGGCCGGCCGCGCGACCTGTTCGCCCTCTGGTTCGCCGCGAACATCAGCCCCCTCACCCTCGTCTCCGGCACCCTCGCGCCGGTCGTCTACGGCCTCGGCCTGTGGCCCGGCATCGCCGCGGTCCTCCTGGGCAACCTCGCCGGCGGGTTCCTCATGGCCCTGCACGCGGCCCAGGGGCCGAAACTGGGCGTGCCCCAACTGATCCAGAGCCGCGGCCAGTTCGGCAGCCACGGCGCGCTGCTCGTCACCGTGCTGGTCGTGTTCATGTACGCGGGCTGGTTCGCCTCCAACCTCGTCATCGCCGGGCAGGCGCTCCACCAGGTCGTGCCCGCGCTGTCCGTCCCGGCCTGGCTGGTGGTCTGCGCTCTCGCGGGTCTGGTCGTCGCCACGGTCGGCTACGACCTCATCCACCGGGTCGGCCGCTGGGCGACGCTCCTCGCCCTGGCCCTGCTCGCGCTCTGCGCCGTACGCGTCCTGGCCACTCCCGACGTACTCCAACGGGCGGCGGGCAACGAGGACTTCACCCTCGCCGGCTTCGTCGGCATGGCCGCGACCGGCGTCCTGCTGCAGATCGCCTACGCACCGTACGTCTCGGACTACACCCGCTACATGCCCGCCGACGCCGCCGGGCGCCGCTCCACGCTGTGGTTCACCTACTGGGGCTGCGTGCTGGGCAGCGCGCTGCCGATGCTGCTCGGCGTGGTCATGGGCCTGGCCGTGTCCGACGACGCGATCGGCGGGCTCGCCGCGGTCCTCGGCACCACCCTGTCCGCCGTCGTGCTCTTCGGCTTCGCCGTCGTCGTCGTGCACATCAACTCGATGAACCTCTACGGCACAGCACTGTGTCTGGTCACCGCGGGCCAGACGTTCCGGCACCGCTGGCTGCCCGGCCGCGCCGCCCGCACCGCGCTGATCGCCGCGCCGCTGGCCGCGAGCCTGACCATGGCGCTGGCCTTCCAGAACTCCTTCCTGGCCGCCTACACCGACTTCCTCTCCGTCCTCCAGTACGTCCTGATCCCGTGGACCGCCATCAACCTCGTCGACTTCTATCTGATCCGGCGCGGCACGTACGACGTGGCGTCCTTCTTCGCTCCCGCGGGCGGGATCTACGGCCGCTTCCGCACCCCCGCGCTGCTGCTCTACGCCGCGAGCTTCGCGCTCCAGATCCCCTTCATGCACACCTCGGCCTACACCGGCCCCGTCGCCCGTGCCCTGGGCGGTACGGACCTGGCCTGGGCCGTCGGCCTGACCGCGGCGGCCACCGCGTACGGGGCGGTGGCGCGGTTACGTGGTGTGCATTCCATTGACACTCCCCAAGGCCCTCCCTACTGTTCCGGCGAATCGCTTCGACGGCCGTAGTCGAAACGGTTCGACGCCCCGGTCCGGGGGACGCGGTTTCGAGGAGAGTGCAATGGTCAAGATCACTGATGTGGCGCAGCGCGCCGGCGTCTCGCCGAGCACGGTGTCGTACGTCCTCAGTGGCAAGCGCTCCATCTCCGCCGCGACCCGGCAGCGCGTCGAGGCGAGCATCCGCGAGCTCGGCTACCGCCCGCACGCCGGGGCGCGGGCCCTGGCGAGCAGCCGGTCCAATGTGGTGGCGCTCGTGATGCCGCTGCGCACCGGCATCCACGTGCCCGTACAGATGCAGTTCGCGGCGTCCGTGGTCACCACCGCCCGCACGCACGACCACGACGTGCTGCTGCTGACCCAGGAGGAGGGCGAGGACGGGCTGCGGCGGGTGGCGGACAGCGCGCTGGTGGACGCGCTCGTGGTGATGGACGTACAGCTGCACGACGCCCGCATCCCGCTGCTGCGCTCCCTCGGCCTGCCCTCCGTGCTCATCGGTTTCCCCGCCGAAGCCGCGGGACTGACCTGCATCGACCTCGACTTCACGGCGACCGGCGCGGAGTGCGTCGGCCACCTGGCACGGCTCGGGCACCGCTGTGTGGCGCTGCTGGGGTCGCCGCCGGAGGTGTACGCGCGCGACACCGGCTTCGCCCGGCGGACGGCGGCGGGCTTCACGGCCGCGGCCCACCGGTACGGCATGACCTCGACCGTGCTCCCGTGCGCACCCGGCGCGCAGGCCGCACGGGAGACGGTCGACCGGCTGCTGCGCGAGCATCCGGACCTGACGGGCGTCGTCATTCACAACGAGCCCGCCGTCGGCCCGCTGCTGGAGGCGTTCCAACGGGCCGGGCTGCGCATCCCGGAGGACCTGTCCGTCGTCGCGTTGTGTCCGGACGAGCTGGCCGAGGGGGCCACCGTGCCCCTCACCTCCGTCGCCCTCCCCGCCGCCGAGGTGGGCGAGCGGTCGGTGGAGCTGCTGATGGCGAAGCTGGCCGGCCGCGAGGTCCCCGAGGCCACGCTGCTGCCCCCGCAGCTGACCGAGCGGGCCAGTACGGCAGCGCGCGCACACCTGAACTGACGAGCCCGGGCAACCGCCCTCCGCACCACCGGCATCACCGGCACCACGTACCCCGTTATCGAAGCGCTTCGACTCGAAGGAGTCCCGTGAAGCCACAGGGCATTTCCCGACGTGCCGTGCTCGCCCTCGGCCTGGCGGCCGCTCCGCTGACCGCCGGCCTGGACCTGGCAGGAGCCTCTCCCGCCGCCGCGCGCACGCGTACCGCGCACCCCTTCCGCGATCCCGGCCTGCCGCTGAAGGACCGTGTGGACGACCTGCTGCGCCGGCTGACGAAGGACGAGAAGATCGGCCTGCTGCACCAGTACCAGGCGGCCGTCCCCCGGCTCGGCATACGCCCGTTCCGCACCGGGACCGAGGCCCTGCACGGCGTCGCCTGGCTCGGTCCGGCCACCGTCTTCCCGCAGGCCGTCGGTCTGGCGAGTACCTGGAATCCCGCCCTGATCAGACGCGTCGGCGCGGCCGTCGGCGACGAGGCGCGCGGCTTCCAGCACGAGCGGCCCGAGGGCTGGGGCCTGAACCTGTGGGCGCCGGTGGTGAACCTGCTGCGTGACCCGCGCTGGGGCCGTAACGAGGAAGGGTACTCCGAAGACCCCTACCTGACCGGCGCGATCTCCACGGCGTACGGCACGGGCCTGCAGGGCGACGATCCCGTCCATCTGAAGACGGCGCCCACCATCAAGCACTACCTGGCCAACAACAACGAGACCCGCCGGACCACCTCCGACTCGGTCCTGCGCCCCCGCGTCCTCAAGGAGTACGACGAGGCGGCCTTCCGGCCGGCCCTCAGCGCGGACGCCGTCACCGGCGTGATGTCGTCCTACAACCTCGTCAACGGCCGCCCCGCCACCGTCCATCCGGGCCTGACCGACACCGTCCGCACATGGGCGAAGAAGGACCTGTTCAACGTCACGGACGCGGACGCCCCCAACAACCTGCTCCCCGGCAACCAGGACTACTACCCCACCCGCGCCGAGGGGGACGCCGCCGCCCTGCGAGCCGGCATCGACAGCTTCACCACCGACAGCGCCGAGCCCGGCAAGACCGTCCAGGCGCTCACCACCGCACTGGCGAAGGGGCTGATCGACGAGGCCGACCTCGACACCGCGGTCCGACACGCTCTCGGCATCCGGTTCCGGCTCGGCGAGTTCGACCCGGACGGCGGCCCGTACGCGAAGATCGACAAGTCGGTCATCGACAGCCCGGCGCACCGCGCCCTGGCCCGCGAGACCGCCGCCGAGGCGGTCGTCCTGCTGAAGAACGAGCACGCGGCCCTGCCGCTGGACGCGAAGGCCCTCAAGAAGGTCGCCGTCGTCGGCCCGCTGGCCGACACCCTCTACACCGACTGGTACTCCGGCTCCCTGCCGTACGCCGTCACCCCGCTCAAGGGCGTCACGGAGCGGCTCGGGCCCGGCGGGACCGTCACCACGAGCGAGGGCGTGGACCGGGTCGCCTTCCGGAACAAGGCCACCGGCGGGTACCTCACCGGGGGCGGCGGCGCGAGCGGTGCGGTCCTCACGGAGCAGGGCGGCGACGCGGGCGCCACCGGGCAGTTCGACGTCTTCGACTGGGGCCAGGGCGTGGTGACACTGCGCAACGTGGCCAACGGCAAGTACGTGGGCTACGACGGGAAGGCGTTCCGCAACGACCAGGAACAGCCGAACGGCTGGTACGTACAGCAGCAGTTCGTCCTGGAGCGGCAGGACGACGGCAGTCGGCTGATCCGCTACGCCGGGTACGAGACCGCCGCCGACTGGTTCGGCGACAAGACGTACCTCACGGCGGACGCCGCCGGCACGCTGCGGCTGACCACCCAGGACGATGCCGCCCGCTACGAGGCGGAGGTGGTGCGCGGCGGCGTCGAGCACGCGGTCGAGGCCGTACGGGGCGCCGACGCGGCGGTCGTGGTGGTCGGCAGCATGCCGTGCATCAACGGCCGCGAGGACCACGACCGTGCGGACAGGGCGCTGGCCGCGGGGCAGACCGCCCTGGTCAAGGCCGTCCGGGCGGCCAATCCGCGCACGGTCGTCGTCCTGGAGACCAGCTACCCCGTCACCACCACCTGGGAGCAGGAGCACGTGCCGGCGATCGTGTGGACCACCCACGCGGGCCAGGAGACCGGACACGCCGTCGCCGGCGTCCTGTTCGGCGACCACAACCCGGCAGGGCGGCTCACCCAGACCTGGTACCGCTCCGAGGACGACCTGCCGGACCTGCTCGACTACGACATCATCGCGGCGGACCGCACCTACCTCTACTTCCGTGGCGACCCGCTCTACCCCTTCGGGCACGGCCTGTCCTACACCACGTTCCGCTACGGCCGGCCCGAGCTGTCCGCACGCACGGTGGACGGCGACGGCACGGTGACCGTCTCCGTTCAGGTGACCAACACCGGTGAGCGGGACGGCGACGAGGTCGTGCAGCTCTACACCCACCAGCGCGCCTCGCGGGACAAGCAGCCGCTGAAGCAGCTCCGCGGCTTCGCCCGCGTGCCTCTCAAGGCGGGCCGGAGCACGACCGTACGGCTGCCGCTGCGCGCCGCCGACCTCGCCCACTGGGACGTCACCCGCGGCCGTTGGGTCGTGGAGAGCAGCGTCCACGACGTCTGGGTGGGCGCGTCGTCGGGGGACGTACGGGGGCGGGTGACACTGCGCGTGAACGGCGCGGAGATCCCCGCCCGGGACCTGGCCAGGACCACGCGCGCCGCCGACTTCGACGACTACCGGGGCGTGCGGATCGTCGACGAGAGCAAGGTGCGCGGGGACGCGGTCGGCGCCACCGGGAAGGGTGACTGGATCGTCTTCCGCGACGCCGAACTCGGCGCGGGCGTAAGGATGTTCACCGCGCGCGTCGCGAAGGAGAGCGGCGGCAGCGGGACCGTACAGATCCGGCTCGGCTCGCCGGACGGGCCGCTCGCCGGGACGGCCGAGGTCTGCAGCACCGGCGACCGGTACGCCTACCACACCGTCACCGCCCGGCTGCGTGGCGCCCGCGGCCGGCACGACGTCCACCTCGTCTTCTCGGACGCGATGCGTCTGAGCACCTTCTCGCTGCGCTGACGCGGCCTCTTCCGGCGCCGCACCGGACGTCCCGGCGCCTTACCCACCGCACCGCATCTCCCTGAGCCGCCTCCGAACGGAGAACCGCCCATGCACTCCCGTGCAGCCAGACCGGTGCTCGCCGCGATCACCGCGGCGGCCACGGTCGCACTCGGCCTCACCGGCTGCGCCGCCGCCCCGGACCCCGGCACGGTCACCGTGCTCAACTCGGCCACCGACACCGCCGAACACACCAAGAACCAGCGGTTCTTCGACCGCTGCGCCCGGCCGCTGGGCCTGCGCGTCGAGCAGATCAGCGTGCCCGCCGACCAGGTGTCCTCCAAGGCGCTGCGGATGGCCTCGTCCCACTCGCTCACCGACATCCTGGAGCTGGACGGGTCCGAGCTGCCGCAGTTCGCCCGGACCGGCGGCCTGCGGCGGCTGAGCGACCTCGGCGTCGGCGCCTCCGGTTTCTCCCGCAGCGCCGTCTCCCTCGGCTCGTACCGTGGTGCCCGTTACGGTGTGGCCCGCGCCGCCAACTCCCTCGCGCTGTACTACAACCGCGACCTGCTGGAGAAGGCCGGCGTGGCCCCGCCCCGCACCTGGGAGGAGCTGCGGGCGGCGGCGCGGAAACTGACCGGGGGCGGCACCTACGGCCTGGCCTTCAGCGCCAGTCCGGACGCCGACGGCGTCTACCAGTTCCTGCCCTTCTTCTGGTCGGCGGGCGGCGACGAGGCGCGCCTCGACGACGGCAAGGGCGAGGCCGCACTCGGGCTGTGGAAGCGGCTGGTCGGGGACCGGTCGGTCTCCAGGGCCGTCGTCAACTGGAACCAGCAGGACGTCAACGACCAGTTCGTCGCGGGGCGCGCCGCCATGATGGTCAACGGCCCGTGGCAGGTGCCGGTGCTCGCCGCCCAGAAGAAGGTGGACTGGGCCGTCGCCAAGATCCCCGTGCCCGAGGCGGGCGGCAGGGCCGTCTCGCCCATCGGCGGCACCGTCATGACCGTGCCGAAGAGCGACGACCCCGGCCGCGAGCGCAACGCCGCAAGGATCCTCGACTGCCTCAACTCGCCAGCGAACCAGCTCGCTTGGGGCCAGGCGACCAACAACGTACCCACTCGAACCGCCGCGGCCCGCACCTACGCGGCGAAGAACCCCGAGCTCGCCCCGTTCGCCGAGCTGGTCTCCACCGCCCGCTCCCGCACCGCCCGGGTCGGCACCCGCTGGCCCCCCGTGGGCGATGCCCTCTCGGGCGCGTTCCAGTCCGTACTGACCGGCCGGAGCAGCCCCGGAGCGGCGCTGCAACGGGCGCAGCAGCAAGCGACGACGGGGAAGTGAGACACCGGTCATGAGAACCCTCCCACGGCACACCGAACTCCTCCGCTGGCTCTTCGTCGCCCCCGCGCTCGTCTACATGGCCGCATTCTTCGGCTATCCGCTCGTCCGCAACGTGCTGATGAGCTTTCAGCACTTCACGCCCACCACGTACTTCACCGGAGAAGCGCCCTTCAACGGCCTCGCCAACTGGCGGGCCGTCCTCGCCGATCCGCTCTTCACCGACGCCCTGTGGCACACGGCGCTCTTCACCGCCGGCTCGCTGCTCGGCCAGTTCACCATCGGTCTGGCCCTGGCCGTCTTCTTCTCCCGGCGCTTCCGCCTCTCCGGTGTCGTACGGGCGGTCCTGCTGCTGCCCTGGCTCGTGCCCATGGTGGTGTCCGCCGTCGTGTGGCGGCGCATCCTCGACCAGGAGCACGGTGTCCTCAACACCGCCCTGCAGGCGCTCGGCCTGGCCGACGGCGGGGTGCCGTGGCTGAGCAGCCCGAGCGTGGCACTGCTGTCCGCCGTCCTGGTCAACATCTGGATCGGCATCCCGTTCAACATGGTCATCCTCTACGGCGGTCTGCAGGAAATACCGCGCGAGCTGTACGAGGCGGCCTCCCTGGACGGCGCGAGCGCCTGGCGGGCGTTCCGCAGTGTCACCCTGCCGATGCTGCGGCCGGTGATCACCGTGGTGCTCGTCCTCGGCTTCATGTCGACGGTCAAGATCCTCGATCTGATCCTGGCCCTCACCGCGGGCGGCCCCGCCGACGCGACCCAGACCCTGGGCACCGTCACCTACCAACTGTCCTTCCTGCGTCTCGACTTCGGCCAGGGCGCCGTCGTCGGCAACGTCCTCATCCTGGTCAGCGCGGTCTTCGCCGTGCTGTACCTCCGCGCCAACCGCGCCGACTTCGGCCAGGGGAAGTGATCGTCGTGGCCCCTTCGCGTACCCGCAGGCTGCGCAGCGCCTGGAACACGGCCACCGCGCTGCTGATCCTCGCCGTGCTGCTCTTCCCCGTCTACTGGATGCTGGACACCGCGCTCCAGCCCGCGTCGGGCATCGCCGTTTCCTGGTTCCCGACCCGTCCCAGCCTGGACAGCTTCCGGCTGGCGCTGGGGAGCCAGGGCCGCTCGATGCTCACCAGCCTCGTCGTCGCGCTCGGCGCCGTCGTCGTCTGCCTGGCGCTCGCCGCGCCCGCCGCGTACGGCCTGGCGCAGTCCGCGCTGCGCGGTGGCCGCAGCGTCGTCTTCACCACCCTCATCACCCAGATGGTGCCGGGCATCGTCATCGCCAACGCCCTCTACAGCGCGTACGCGGAACTGGGCCTGGTCAATTCCTACCTCGGGCTGATCCTGGCCGACGCCTCGCTCGGGCTGCCGTTCTCCATCGTGCTGCTGCGCGCCTTCATGGTGTCCATTCCCGGGGAGGTCATCGAGGCGGCGTTGGTCGACGGCGCGAACCGGTTCACCGCCTTCGTCCGCATCGTGCTCCCGATGAGCCGCAACGCGCTCATCACGGCCGGGCTGTTCACGTTCCTGTTCGCCTGGTCGGACTTCATGTTCGCGCTGACCCTCAACACCACCGACGACGTCAAGCCGGTCACGCTCGGCATCTACCAGTTCGTCGGCGCCCACGTCAGCGACTGGGGCGCGGTCATGGCCACGGCCGTGCTGTCCGCCGTCCCCGCGGCGGTCCTGCTGGTCGTCGCCCAGAAGTACATCGCCGCCGGCATCGCCGGCGGCTCGATCAAGTAGCCACCGCGCGCGGCTCGAAAGGCAGGCACCACCCGATGAAGTTCACCGACGGCTACTGGCTGATGCGGGACGGCGTCGACGCGTCGTACGCCACCGAGATCGTCGACACCCGCGTCGAGGACGACCGGTTCACCCTCTACGCCGCCGCACGCCACCTCCGGCACCGGGGCGACACCCTCAACAGCCCTTTGCTGACCGTTACTTGCTTCTCACCCGCCGAGGGCGTGATCGGCGTCCGCGCCACCCACCACGCCGGCACGGCCGACCACGGCCCCCACTTCGCCCTGGGTACGGGGCAGGACGACACGACCGCGGGCAAGGTCCACCGCGAGGGCACTTTCCTCGAACTGTCCAGCGGCGCCCTGTCGTTGCGCGTGGACACCACCGCTCCGTACCGGCTGGACTTCACCGCCGACGGCCGCACGCTCACCTCCGCCGAGGCGCGCGGCACCGGCTTCGCCCGCACCCCCGACGGTGCCCACCACTCCCTCGCGCAGCTCTCCCTCGGCGTCGGCGAGCTGGTGTACGGCATGGGCGAACGCTTCACCCCGTTCACCCGCAATGGCCAGAGCGTCGACATCTGGCAGGCCGACGGCGGCACGGCCAGCGAACAGGCGTACAAGAACGTCCCGTTCCACCTCACCAACCGCGGCTATGGCATCTTCGTGAACCACCCGGGCCAGGTCTCCTACGAGGTGGGTTCCGAGGCGGTCGGCCAGGTCCAGTTCAGCGTCGAGGACCAGACGCTGGAGTACTACATCGTGCACGGCCCCTCCCCCAAGGAGATCCTGGACCGCTACACCGCGCTGACGGGCCGCCCCGCGCTGCCGCCCGCCTGGTCGTTCGGGCTGTGGCTGTCCACCTCCTTCACCACCTCCTACGACGAGGAGACCGTCACCCGCTTCGTACGCGGCATGGCGGACCGCGACATACCGCTCGGCGTCTTCCACTTCGACTGCTTCTGGATGCGCGCCTACCAGTGGTGCGACTTCACCTGGGACCCGGAGGTCTTCCCGGACCCGGAAGGCATGCTGCGGCGCCTCAAGGAGGAGCACGGCCTGAAGATCTGCGTCTGGATCAACCCGTACATCGCCCAGAAGTCCCCCCTCTTCGACGAGGCCGCCCGGCTCGGCTACCTCGTACGGCGGGCGGACGGCAGCGTGTGGCAGTGGGACATGTGGCAGGCGGGCATGGGCCTGGTCGACTTCACCCACCCCGAAGCGCGGCAGTGGTACGCGGACAAGCTGCGCGGCCTGCTCGGACAGGGCGTCGACTGCTTCAAGACCGACTTCGGCGAGCGCATCCCCACCGATGTCGTCTGGCACGACGGCTCCGACCCCGCACGCATGCACAACTACTACACCCACCTATACAACCGCACCGTCTTCGAGACGCTCGCCGCCGAACGCGGCGCGGACGAGGCGGTCCTCTTCGCCCGCTCGGCGACGGCCGGCGGCCAGCAGTTCCCCGTCCACTGGGGCGGTGACTGCGAGTCCACCTTCGGTGCGATGGCCGAGTCGCTGCGCGGCGGGCTCTCGCTCGGGCTGTCCGGTTTCGGCTTCTGGAGCCATGACATCGGCGGCTTCGAAGGCACGCCGAGCCCCGAAGTCTTCAAGCGCTGGGTGCAGTTCGGGCTGCTGTCCTCGCACAGCCGGCTGCACGGCAGTACCTCCTACCGCGTGCCGTGGGACTACGACGAGGAGGCCGTCGCGGTCACCCGCGACTTCACCCGGCTCAAGCACCGCCTGATGCCGTACCTCTTCCACGCCGCGCGGCAGGCCGCCACGCACGGCACGCCGGTGATGCGCGCGATGCTGCTGGAGTTCCCCGGCGACCCGGCCTGCGACACCCTGGACCGGCAGTACATGCTCGGCGACGACCTGCTGGTGGCGCCCGTCTTCACCGCCGACGGCACCGTCGAGTACTACGTACCGGACGGGGAGTGGACCCATCTGCTCTCCGGCGAGCGGGTACGGGGACCGGGCTGGCGGCGCGAGCGGTACGGCTTCGACAGCCTGCCGCTGCTGGCCCGGCCCGGCTCGGTGATCCCCTTCGGAAGCGTGGCCGACAGCGCCGTCTACGACTGGGCGCACGGCGTGACGCTGAACGTGTACCGGCTGCGCGACGGCGACACCGTGACGACCAGGGTCCCGGCACCGGACGGCGCCCCCGACGCCGTCTTCCGCACCCGCAGGGACGGCGCGCGCCTCGTCATCGAGGCCACCGGAGCGACCGGCCCGTGGCACGCGCTTCTCGTGGGCGAGCGTTTCACACTGCCCGAGAATGCACCGGGCACGGCGGCCCACACCGAAGAGGGCACGCTGCTGTCGGCCGGGCCCGGCACGTCTCGGCTGATGGCGGTACTCGACGAGCGCGAGAGCTGAGCCGGGAACGGCAACCTTTCCCCGGGCCCAGGCAACCAACCGATGAACAGTGCGACCTTCCCCCACCTCTGAAAGGACTGTTCATGACACAGCGCACCCGGAGACTCGGCATACGGCTCCCGCTGACCGTCACGGCGGCCTTCGCGGCAGTGCTCGGATTCGCCGCCGCACCGGCCCAGGCCGCGGCCTGGTCCTCGTCCGAGCGCTTCGGCTCGTACACCACCCCCGACGGCTACACGCTCTACAACAACATCTGGGGATCGGGCGCCGGCACCCAGACGATCCGGGCCGAGTCCGCGTCGGACTGGGACGTGTCGGCCGATCACCCGGGCACCCCGGGAATCAAGTCCTACCCCAACGCGAAGAAGGTCATCGGCAAGCCCCTCAGCGGCCTCTCCTCGCTGACCAGCACGTACGACGTGACCGTGCCGGCGTCGGGCGCGTACAACACCTCGTACGACATCTGGGACAGCGACTACGACCACGAGGTCATGCTCTGGGTCAATCACACCGGCGCCGTCGGTCCGATCGGCACCGAACAGGCCACCGTCACCCTCGGCGGCAGCACCTGGAAGGTCTACAAGGGCGACAACGGAGCCAATCAGGTGTACTCCTTCCTGCGCACCTCCGACTCCTCCGCCGGCACCGTGGACATCCTGCCGGTCCTGAAGTGGATCCAGGGGAAGGGCTGGTGGGGCGACGAGACCATCGGCGACGTCCAGTTCGGCTACGAGATCACCTCTTCGCCGGGCGGCCTCGACTTCGCCACCAACCGCTTCAGCGTCTCCAGCCGCTAGGCGGTGCGACCGGGCACCGGCCGGGGCGGCTGACCGCTCCGGCCGGTGCCCGGCGTGCGCAGGGACCGGACCGGTTCGCGGTCATCCCCCCAGGGACGCCGCCAGGCGCTCCAGCGCGGGTATCGCCTTGTCGACGGCGGCGCGGTCGCCCGGCGGCAGACCGTGCAGCGCCTCCTGGAGCGCCCTGGTGCTGGCCCGGTCGTAGCGCGCCAGCAGTTCCAGCGCGGCCGGGGTCGCGGAGAGGCCCACACTCCTCGCGTCCGTCGCGGAGGGCCGTCGCTCGACCAGGCCCGCCGCGGCCATCGCGCGGACGAGGTTGCTGACCGTGGAGGGCGACACGCTGAGCCGCGCCGCCACCGCGCCCGTACCCAGCGGCCCGTCGGCGGAGAGGACCCGCAGCAGTTCGATGTGGGCCTCGGGCAGGTCGGGGAGGCCTTCGGCGGTGCGCGTGGAGCGGAGGACGGCCCGGCGCAGGGGGCCGAGGAGGTGGCTGAGGGAGGCTGCGGTGTCCATGGAGCGATTGTCGCAGCGCAACCCGATGTTTTGTCGCAAAACTGTTTTGTGACAAACTAAAGGGGTGGCCACCGGAAGCGGCCACAGCACAGCAAGGAGCCACCATGACCACCACCGTCGCGAACCCCGTCCCCGCACAGGACCTCTCCGGCATCACCGGCAAGCGGTTCATCTACACGTACGCCAACGGCTGGCAGTACGAGATGTACGTGAAGAACGCGCGGACCATCGACTACCGGATCCACACCGGCATGGTCGGCGGGCGCTGGGTCAAGGACCAAGCGGTCGATCTCGTCCGGCTGGACGAGGACGTGTACAAGGTGTCCTGGACCGAGCCGACCGGCACCTCCGTCTCCGTGACCGTCTCCCCCGCCAAGCGGCAGCTGCACGGCGTGATCTTCTTCCCGCACTGGGTCGAGCAGCACCCCGAGCGCACCGTCTGCTTCCAGAACGACCACCTGGACGAGATGGCCAAGTACCGCGACGAGGGCCCGGCCTACCCGGTCTACGTCGTCCCGGAGTTCGCGAAGATCACACTCTTCGAGCACGTGGGCGAGGACGACGAGAGCGTCGTCGCCGCAGGCCCGGCCGACCTGCCCGCCGGCTTCGCCGACCGCACGAACTGACCCGCCCCTGGTCCCGGTGGCCGCTCAGCCGGCCGTCCGGGAAGGCGCGGGGAGCGTCGCGAGGACCCGGAAACCGCCGCCGTCCAGCGGGCCCGACTCGATGTCGCCGCCGGCCAGCCGCACCCGCTCGCCCAGCCCGATCAGCCCGTGACCGCCGCTGGGCAGCAGGGGGCCGTCGCCGTCGGGGGACGCGTCCGCCGCGCGGTCCGCCGGACCGTTGGTCACACTCACACACAACGCCCGCGGCCCGTACTCGACACGGATGTCCGTCGCCGCACCGGGCGCGTGCTTGTGCACGTTCGTGAGCGCTTCCTGCACGACCCGGTACGCGGCCCGCTCGACCGGCTCGGCGAGCGGCCGCGGATCGCCCTCGGTGCGCAGCGAGACGGGCAGCCCGGCGGCCCGGGAGCTGTCGGCCAGCGCGGCGATCCGGTCGACGGCGGCACCGTCGGCCGCAGCCACCTCCGCCTGCTGCCCCTGCTTCACCTGCTCCGTCCCGTCCCCGGCCGCCGCCTCGCCCCTGAGCAGCCCCAGCATCTCGCGCAGTTCCGTGAGCGCCTGCCGCCCGGCCGTCTGGATGATCGCCGCGGCCTCGGCCGTCACCTTCGGGTCGTGCGCCACGGCGGCCAGCGCGTTCGCGTGCACCACGATCAGGCTCACCTGGTGCGAGACGACATCGTGCATCTCCCCGGCGATCCGCTGCCGCTCCTCGGCACGCGCGGCCTCGGCCAGGAGCCGCTGCTCCCGCTCTGCGCGCTCGGCCCGTTCCACCAACCCCGCGAGTACGGCGCGCCGTTCACCCACGTACAGCCCGAGGAGCAGCGGTACGAGCATGGCGAGGACGAAGTTCACCAGGAACCCACCGGCCAGGCTCCGCGGATGCGACCAGGCGTCGGCGTCGCCCCAGGGGATGACGTACAGCAGGCCCACCCCCGCCGCCGCCCACACCGTCCGGCGGCTGCGCGGCCCCCGGTACGCGCCCTCGGCGTAGTACGCGCACGGCAGCGCGAAGATCGAGATGTGCAGCGCCTCCGCGACGAGCGCCACCGCGAGCACCACCTCGGGCACCCGTCGCCGCGCCAGCAGCGGCACCGCGCTCACGCCCGCGAGCAGCAGATTCGCCCACGGCATCGCCGGTCCGAGGTATGGATTCTTGGTGCTGTTCCACACCGACAGCGCCAGTACGGCCGCGGTCACCACCACGTCCGCGACGACCGGCGACCTGAACGGATGCCGCGCGGAACGCGCCGGCGCCGTCGCCCGGTGGCCCTCCGGCACGACCACCCAGGACCGGACGAAGTTACGGAAGTGCTGACTGCGGCTGCTGGTACTCACCCGGCGAGGATAGGCGTATCCGGTCATCCCTCTTCCCGGTGCTCACCCTGCCGGTCGGCGGCCCGGCGTCCCTCGTCACCGTCCCCCGCCGCATCGATCACCTCATCCAGTACGTCACGCGAGCGGACCAGGTCGGCGATCATCCGGTCGATGCGTCCCCGCTCCGTCGTGAGGTCGGCGACCAGCCGCGGCGTGGCGATCTCGGACGGTCCCCCGTCGGCGTCCCGCATACAGGGCAGCAGCTGCCGGATCTTCGCGCTGCCCAGTCCGGCGGCGAAGAGCTCCTGGATGCGGATGACGCGGTCGACGGCGCTGCCGGGAAATTCGCGGTGCCCGCCTGCGGTACGTTCGGCCACCAGCAGCCCCTGCTTCTCGTAGTACCGCAGCGAGCGTTCGCTGACTCCCGTACGCCGGGCCAGCTCACCGATCCTCATCGCGCACCCTCCCCCTCCGCATCGCGCACTCTCCCCCACCTCGATGACTTGAACCTGACACCAATGTCAACTTCTACCGTTCCGGCATGACGCACACAACACTCGGCTCCCGCCTCTTCGCCCCCGCCCGCCTCGGCACCCTCCACCTGCCGAACCGCCTGGTGATGGCGCCGCTGACACGCAATCGCGCCACCGCCGACGGCGTACCCACCCCGCTGATGGCCACGTACTACGCGCAGCGCGCCTCCGCCGGGCTGATCATCGCCGAGGCGTCCACGCCGAATGCCGTCGGCCAGACGTACCCGAACATCACCGCGATCCACAACGCGGCCCACGTGGCCGGCTGGCGGCAGATCACCGATGCCGTGCACGCCGCGGGCGGCCGGATGTTCCTGCAGTTGCAGCACGGTGGCCGGGTCGGCCATCCCGACACCAGCGGCCTGACGCCCCTCGCGCCCTCGCCGATCCCCCTCCCGGAAACGATCCACACGCCCAGCGGCCGCCGGCCCGCGGTCGTCCCCCGCGAGATGACCACCGACGACATCCGTACCACCGTCGCCGACTTCGCCGCCGCCGCACGCAACGCCCGCGCCGCGGGCTTCGCCGGGGTCGAGGTGCACAGCGCCAACGGCCACCTCCTCCACCAGTTCCTGGCCAAGAACACCAACCACCGCACCGACGCGTACGGCGGCCCGGTGGCCCGCCGCATCCGCTTCGTGACCGAGGTGGTCCGGGCCGTCGCCGACGCGATCGGCCCCGACCGAGTGGGCCTGCGCATCTCCCCCGGCCACACGGTCAACGGCGTCCAGGAAGGCGACACCGACGACATCTACCCGGCACTCATCACCGCACTCGCCGACAGCGGCCTGGCCGGCCTGGCCTACCTGCACGTCGCCTTCGCCGACCCCGACCAGCCGGTCTACCAGCACATCCGCAAAAACTGGCCGAGCACCCTCATCGCCAACCCGATACTCCCCGACCCCCTCCCCACCGACGGCGGCAGGCACGAGTCCGAACGCCTCCTCTCAGCAGGCGCCGACCTCATCGCCCTCGGCCGCCCCTTCCTCGCCAACCCCGACCTCGTCCACCGCCTCCACACCCACGCCCCCCTCAACCCCGTACGCGACAAGTACCTGATGTACGTAGGCGGCGAGACGGGCTACACGGACTACCCGCCACTGCCCACCACTTGACTTGACGCACGGCAAATTGACGCACGGCAAAGCGGGGGCCGACGCCCTTCAGGCGCCGACCCCCGCATGCACTGTTGTTTCAGATCACTCAGACCGCTTACGCGCGGTGGTACTGCTGTGCCACGTGCGGAGTGGCACCCAGCTCGCGGGCCGCCTGCTGCGCGAAGTACGGGCTCCGCAGCAGCTCCCGACCGATCAGCACCGCATCGGCCTCGCCATCCACCACAATCTTCTCGGCCTGCTGCGCTTCAGTGATCAGACCAACGGCACCCACCGCCAGCCCGGTCTCCTTCTTCACCTGCGCGGCGAACGGCACCTGGTAATTCGGCACCGCCGTGATCTTCGCGTCCGGCGCGTTGCCACCCGTGGAGGTGTCCAGCAGGTCCACACCGTGCTCCTTGAGCTCGGCCGCGAACCGCACGGTCTCCTCGGCGGTCCACCCCTCCCGCTCATCCTCCGCGTTCTCCGACAGCCAGTCGGTCGCCGAGATCCGGAAGAACAGCGGCAGCTCCTCGGGCCACACCGCACGCACCGCGTCCACGACCTCCAGCGCGAACCGCGTCCGGTTCTCGTACGAGCCGCCGTACTCATCGGTGCGCCGGTTGGTGAACGGCGACAGGAACTCATTGATCAGGTAGCCGTGCGCACCGTGAATCTCGGCGACCTGGAAACCGGCCTCCAGCGCCCGCCGCGCGGTCGCCGCAAACTGCTCCACAATCTCCTTGATCTGCGCTACCGACAGCTCCTCGGGAGCCGTCGACTTCTCATCGAAGGCGAGTGCACTCGGCCCGACCGGCTGCCAGCCATGCCCCTCACCAGGAGCGATCGGCGCACCCCGGTCCACCCACGTGCGCTCCGTCGAAGCCTTACGCCCGGCGTGCGCTATCTGAATACCGACGGTGGCGCCCTGCGCCTTGACGAAGTCGGTGATGCGGCGGAAGGCGGCGGTCTGGGTGTCGTTCCACAGTCCCAGGTCGTACGGGCTGATGCGACCCTCGGGACTGACGGCGGTGGCCTCGGTGATGATCAGGCCCGTGCCGCCGACGGCGCGCGCCGCCAGGTGCTGGAAGTGCCAGTCGTTGGGCACACCCTGCTCGGCACCGTCCGGAGCCGCCGAGTACTGGCACATCGCGGCCATCCACAGGCGGTTCGGAATGGTCAGCGAGCGAAGGGTGATCGGCTCGAACAGTGCGCTCACAGCAGACTCCTGTACGTGAACGGGGCGGGGCTCCGAATGAAGCCGGGCTTATACGATACCCATCGTAGTACGGAGGTTGTCAAACTACGACACTTCTCGTACGAGGGCGCTATGGGTCACCACAGAACCTGGTGAGGCGGGTCACGCCGGTCTGGCGCGGAAGCGTGGCCGCCTGAACTACAGCGAACGCCTGCACCTTCCACTCACGGCCGTTGATGATCGACAGGCTGGATTCCGTCCCGACTGCTGGTTACGCCAGCTTGTCCAGCAATGCCTGGAATGCCTGCTCCTCAGGCCGCAGCAGCGACACCCCCGCCGCTCAGGTGCGTCCCCGCGGTTCCCGGCGCCGCCCCATCGTTCCCCGCCAACCCGTCACGCTAGGTGGGTCGCATCCGGCGCCGAGAGTCTCAACCTGACAGAACCACATCGCTCGCCTTTTCGTCCGTCGGCGCGACCGACTCGGCTACGTCCTCCATACAGATCGGCAGGCCGATTGACCGATAAAGAAGACCATCGGCACTCACAGAGCAAGCTGTACAAGGGAGAGCAGAGCAACGAGACTCGAAGGCGTCACTCGACTCCGGCCCCGGCGCTGCGCAGGAAGGTGAGGACGGCAAGTACGCGCAAGTTGACGTCGGCCCGTTCCGGGGCGTCGGCTTGCGGCAACCTCAGCTTCTGGGACAGCGCCGTGGCCCGCTTCTCGACCGTCTTGGGACGACAGCACAACTTCCGTGCGATGGCAGAGTTCGACAGTCCCTCTGCCATTAGCACCAGAACGTCCCGCTCGCCGTCAGTCAGACACTCCAGCGGATCGACGGTTCTCCGGCGCATCAACATCCGCTGGACGGCGTCCGGATCGATGACGATTTCCCCAGCAGCGACCCTGTTGATGGCCTCGACAAGCCGGTCAGTGTCCTGCACCCGATCCTTGACCAGGTAGCCGACCGCTCTGTTGGAAGCTTCCAATAGCCGCATCGCATAGGACGTCTCAGCATAGTGGGACAGCACCAGCAGACCGACATCGGGACGATCGGCCTTAATCGCCTCCGCGGCCCGAATCCCTTCGTCTCGGTAGCCCGGCGGCATACGGATGTCTAGCAGAACCACATTGGGCGGCTCGGCTGCAACCAGGTTAAGAAGCTCCGTGGGGGTGCCTGCGAGGCCGGCCACGACGAAGCCCCGGCTGATGAGTACCTGAGCAAGTAGCTGGCGCAGCAGGCCGGAGTCGTCGGCGATCATGACGCGCACGGCAGCTCCACGGCCAGCCTGGTCCCCGCATGCCGCGAGCTATCCAGCGTCAACGTGCCGCCCAGCGCGCCGATCCGGTCCTTCAATCCGCGCAGTCCCGTTCCCGCCATGGGGTCAGCTCCGCCGAGGCCGTTGTCCCACAATTCCAGATCCAGCGTTCGCAGGGAGCGAGCCACCCTGACCGCGGCACTCGCGGCTCGGGCGTGCCGGTACACATTCATCAGCCCCTCGGCGAGCGTACGCAGCTCACGGTTGGCCTCGCGCAGTTCGGCCGCCGCCCGGGCGAGCACCCCGGCCGCATCGGACCCGGTGCCCATCCGCGAGGGGGCGGCTGACCTGTCGTGCGCGGCCAGTTCATTGCGCAATGGCGGTGACCGCCCGGCCGTTCGATGGCGGGAGCGAGTCGTTGACCGGACTACCAACGAGCGCGCCAGCCTTCCCCTTCACTCAACGGCTGGCACTGGCAGCGCTCGCCGCTGCGACCATCTCGCGGAACCCTTCCTCGTGTTCCAGTCGATAGCGCTTCACCAAAGCACAGAGATTGACAAGAATGACTGGGTGCTCGCACTGCTCAGCAGCTGAGGTGAACGTTTCTGGCAGCACATGCTGGTATTCATATCCGAACCGGTTGAGAGTGGCGAGCAGAGACAGTTGAACTGCGACGAGTCGATCAAAACGAAAGCGCCCCTCCTCCTGTCGGCGGGCACCATCGAGAAAATTGAAGATCACGCAGTATTCGGCATCATCCGCCGCCAAGCGGTTGCGAAATTCCCTGAGCGAGAGTAGGTGCCCACCTATGTACAAAGTATCCGCCATGTCGGCCAGTCGGTCACGCAGAAAGTGATCAGTAGCCCTGCCGCCATCGTATTCAAGGCCATCGTAGAGATCGACCTTGATCCATACAGCGATGTTCAGCTTCATCGCTTCCATGAACTTCCTGTCTGCTCCTGCCGCAACAACACTGTCCACGAACAGTGCTTGACGCTCAATGAGGCGACAGACAGCAATCAGACACAAGATGCGATACGCAAAGGACCGGATGTAGTAGCCAGACGCGGCGCATGAGCCGTTCATCCGGAGCCACCCATGCCCTTCGTGTCGAAAAAAATTCCACAACCTATTACTCATGGAACCACCTGTTTCAAGCAGTAGCCCCTTATAGAGGGCGATTCGGTTGCGTAGCTCTTTCTGTTGCTCGTAAGCGTATTCGATATCGAGCTTACGCCGATGAAAGCGCTTGTCGAATCCATATTTGAGTGATGGGCCAAGGATGGAAACGACCAGTGCCACCACAGCAGAGATCAGTGCGCTGGCGAGTGGAGTTGGCATGCCTAGCCATGTCTGCGTCATGCGCCTAGACAAGTCCTGTGTTCATGGTCTGTAAAGACCAAGCGCGGGACCTGCTGCGCAGTGCCGGGGTGATCCACTCTCAGGAGCGCTCGAGAACGCGCTGGGCACGGGTAGCGGCCCACCGCCGAACTGGTCGACTTCTACAACCTTTAGTTGCACGCCCATCCGCAACGCGACAGTCCACTATCTCGAAGAGCGCCGCCCCGACGTTGAATACGGCACTATCCACGGACGGGTGCACGAGCACGAAGAGGTCGCCGGTGACGCGGGCATCACCACGGAGGAGCCTCGTGTGTTCCGCCGATCGGGCAGGCCCCAATAGGCTCGGTTGGGGAAGTGGGCTGGCCCGGTGCTTTCCGATCACCGGCTGTCCCGCACCGGTGGTCCGATGTCGAGCGCACGAGGGCCGCTCAAGAGTGCCCGATAGGATCCATGCCGTAGGGACAGGCTGACCACACACCATGGCCCACGCGGCCACGTCCACTTCGCCGCCCCGAAACCAGCCACCTTCCAGGCATATCCCGAGGCCGCCCAGCTCGGCGAAACCCTGCGTCCGGCCTGTACGGCATTGCCTGTCTTTCCTGGATCTCCGCGTTCTTCTGCGGTTTCACGCGGGCACTGGGGCCCCTCTGTTTCCCCCGTGGGGCCCCAGCGCTCGTAGTGTGGGTGGCTTCTGGTCCCGGCGTCAGGTGACCTGTGCCCTCAACTGGTCGGGAAGCTGTCGGGGACGCTCCTTTGGTGTCACTGCGGTGTACCTGCCGTTCCTACCGCGGCAGGTACACCGCCACGCGCGTGCCACCTGCAGGGCCGGGCCCGACCGTGAGGCTCCCGCCGAGTTCGGCCGCACGTTCCCGCATCGACGTCAGGCCCACGCCCGGGGAGTTGTCGACTGCCAAGCCTTTCCCGTCGTCGGTGATTTCCAGCTGCAAGTCGGCGTCGTTGCCCAGCCCGAGTACGATGCGGCAGTGCTCGGCGCCTGCATGGCGAACGACATTCGTCAGGGCCTCTGTCACGATGCGGTATGCCGCCACCTCGATGGCCGCGGACAAGGGTGGCAATTCCTGCGGGGCGCACACCTCCACCTCAATGCGCTTCGCCAAGGGGTGGAAGCTGTGCGAGGCCGTTGTGTACAGCGCGGCATGGGTCTCGATGGCCCTGAGCAGACCGAGTTCGTCCAGGGCGGGAGGGCGCAGGCCATCAACCAGTCGGCGGATCTCGGCGATGGCTTGTCGCACGTCTGCACTCAACCCCTCGAGCAGGCCTACTGCTTGGGGAACGTCGTTCTCCACTGTGATGCGAGCGCCATCGAGCTTGTACGCCACGCCGGCAAGGGTCGGCCCCAAGCCGTCGTGAAGATCGTGGCGCAGTCGGCGGCGCTCTTCCTCGCGCGCGGCCACCAGCCGCTCCCGGGAGCGTTGCAGGTCCGCCGTCAGCCGGGCACTGTGTAGGGCTAGCCCAGCCTGCCGGGTCAGGTCCTGAAGCAGGCGGAGCTCCGCGGCGGAGAATTCTTCGCCAGGTGCTCGAGGCCCGAGAACCATCCGGCCCAGCAGTTCGCCGTGATGGGAGAGGGGGAGCCGCACCGGCTCCGTGCCGAGCGTGCCGTGCTCGGCCGCTGTGTGAAAGCCGTCCTGCTGACGCAGCTCGATGGCGACATAGGGAAGCTTCAGAGTGCGGGCAACTGTCCGAACGATCATCGGCGAGACGGCAGTCGGCGCCAAAGCGGCGGAAAGTCGCACCCCGAGTTCGGAGATGACGGCATACGGTTCACCGCGCTGACCGTACAACAGGCGATCCACGCCCCGTTGCAGTCGAGCGCGTAGAGGAGTGGCGATCACCGCTATCACCGTCGTGGCGGCAAGAAACGCCCCTCGCTCGCTCTGCTTGAACAGTGCACCCAGTAGCGCGACGACAAGAACGTATACACCTCCAATGCAAGCGGTCAGAGCACTGTAGAGGATAGTGCGGTTGATAATACGGTCAATGTCGTAGAGCCGGTATCGCAGGACTGCTACACCGATTGCGATCGAGATGGTCCACAGCACCATATTCGCTACGACGCGAGCCCAGCTGCCCAGTTCCTGGGAGGGCGGAAACGACCACACCGTCACCACTAGGCTGCCTGCATAGGCGAGCCACTTGATTTGGGCGCGCTCCTCTCCGTCGGCCTGACGGTATCTCACCAGCACCGAGGAAACCGCACCGGCCAAGAGGACTGGGAAAGCATAGAAGGTTTTCGATGCCAGATCTCCCCATGCCTCGGGAAGTAACTTATCGCACCACCGTGCGGGCACGAGGGCCGGGCCACTGTAAACTCCCTCGCCCAGCGCGGCAAGCAAGAGCAACACCAGCGTCCATGCTCCGGTGGCCCAGGCCAGTGCCCGCCAGCGGGGGGAGACAAGATGCCCATTGGGGTAGACCAGTAAAGCGGCAAGGAGCAGCGCCACCGGGACTGTCCACATGCAATTCCCCAACCATCCGGCGATGTTCGCACCTGGGAAATCATGCGCATGTCCGTACAGGAAATAGTTCCAAGAAAACTGATCCAGCGCGATCGCGAAACCAGCGCCGATCATCATAATACCGATGCGATTTCCCGGCCGGCGGGCTGTGATGATTGCGCCGATCAAGGTGCTCGGTACGGCGGTACCGATGTACGTCACCCTGCCTAACCGAACCGGCAGATCATCGTGGGGCCGTCCGGGAACGTCGAGGACCAGCGTGGAGACAATGAGCGTTGCGATGAGCAAGCAGCCTGTCCAGACGAGCCAAGCAGGCATCCTGCGAGACATGTGGTGACCTTCATCCAGACGTCCCCACATCCGCATCACAGGCATGTGTCGGCGCACAAGAGCACTGACACGCAAGGATCGTGATGCGGGTAAGTGAAAGATGTGAGCGTGCGTATGGCGCTCAGCCCACTATATTGCCGGGCATGTGATAGACCAAGTACCTGCGGAGACCGCAGAGAGAATCGGGCCAGTCAGGGGGCGGCATGGATCGGGTCAGGCTCCTACTCGCAGATGACCATCCGATGTTCCTCGAAGGGCTGCGATGCCTGCTCGCATCAGCCCCGGATCTTGAGGTGGTCGGCGAAGCAGGAACCGGAGAGCAAGCAGTTAAATATGCGACCTCACTGTCTCCGGATGTCATCATTATGGACTTACACATGCCGGATGGTGATGGGGTAGAAGCAACTCGGCACATCGCAAGTTCCTTACCGCAGGCGAAAGTCCTTGTTCTCACCATGTTCGAAGATGACGAATGGGTATTCACTGCGATGCAAGCCGGGGCGCGAGGATACTTACTCAAGGACGCCGAGCGGGCCGACATACTGCATGCCATCCGGGCTGTGGCAAGCGGCGATGTGCTTTTTGGATCGGGCATTGCTCAACGCGTCATCAGCTACTTCTCGACAGCGGTTGGCAGTGGCCTGATTCATCCGTTCCCAGAACTTACCGGTCGAGAGCGCGAAGTGCTCGACTTGATGGCGGGAGGGCTGAAGAACACCGACATAGCTCAACGGCTTTCACTGCAGCCGAAAACCGTGCGCAATCGAATCTCAAGTATCTTTGCGAAACTGCAGGTGGCAGATCGCGCACAAGCTATCGTCCGGGCCCGCGAGGCCGGCCTCGGACGCGGACACCCTGGCAGTCCGCGATCTTCCTGACCGCCGCCAGGCGTGCGCGCCTGCGGCGACATCGAGTACCCGGCAGGTGGTGCCAACGATATGCCGGGTAGCGGCATCCACGGTGACCCTGCTGAGCGCTCTTCATCCCTACCCAAGCCAGTGCGTTTATCCGACGATGACTACAGAGGAAGTTCGACCATTAGGGGGGATGCGATGGGTCGCGACCGATGGTTCTTGAAACTATCCCTTAGCATGAGGATTTCGGGACACGGGCACAGGTATTTCCCACCTCCCTGTGATCCGGCATCGACCCCGATCGTCTCGGAACGCAAGTTCGCGAGAACGGGGTACCTATTCCGGACGCGGTCGGACCCGCCTGCGGGAAGCTCTGGGCGCTGCACTCGACGGCGACCAAGCACTTGTGGCTCTGTAGGGGTTCGCGAGAGCCACGGTCAAGGGCGTTCTACTGCACGCTTGGTGCGGCACCTCAGACCATTCGCATGCCCCTGCGCAAGCAACTCCCTGGAGTTCCTGGCTTTCCCGCTTGCTGAAGGAAGAGCGGCACATGGACGACAAGATCATAGCGGCGCTCATCGCAGCTGCAGTGTCCACATTCGGGATCTGGCTCTCCTACCGCATGAACCGGGTTCGCCTCCGGAGTGAGCTCGTCAGCCAGAGAGAGCGGCTGGAGCGGGAGATGCAAGCTCATGAAAACCGACTGCGCATGGAATTGCGCACGGAATTCATGGCAGAGGAAGCGATCCAGAATCTTCTCTGTCACCCCAAATGGAAGAAGCGGTCATTTCAACAAATAAAGGCACGTATCGGTGGCTTCGATGACAATCACCTACGGCAGCTTCTCGTGCGATCTGGTGCAGTGCGGTTCGGAGAGCCGGGAGAGCGGGAGGGTTGGGGATTGCGTGAACTGCATACGAATCAGTTGTGAAACAACATCTAACTGAGCGTTTCACCCATGAAAGGTGAGAAGCATTGCGGTTCTTCCCGCTCAGAGATTGAGGCCGGTGGGACGGGTCAGGAGTTCGGCATGCGGTGCGGCAGGAGGGAGTCGCTTCCGGTCCGGCTCGTCCTGTCTGGCCCCCAAACCGGCCAACCTGCGGGCCTTGGCCCGCTGAGCGCTGATCGAGCCCGTCCTGACCGCCTGGTGGGCCAAGCGCCGCCGCCGCAGGCTGGCCATCGGCCGCCGCCCGAACGCGACCTGCGCGCCCTACTGAACGCCGTCCTCTACGTGGAACGCACCGGCATCCCCTGGCGGTACCTGCCTCACGACTCCCCGCCCTGGCAGACGGCCTACGCCTACTTCGCCCACTGGCAACAAGACGGGGTGTTCGAGCAGCTCACCGGCCTGCTGCGACGCCTGGTCCCCGAGACCGACGGCCGCAGCGGCGAACCGTCGGCCTGTCTCCTAGGCTCCCAGAGGCGTCAAGACCTCCGCCAACGTGCCTCGCCGCGACCAGGACACCGATGTAGGCAAGCGCATCATCGGGCGCAAGCGCCGCCTCGGAACAGACATCCTCGGCCTACTGCTGAACGTGCTCGTCACCGCCGCCAGCGTCTCTGACACCGCCGCCGGCACCCATCTGCTGTACCGCATCACCGCCATCAACCACAGCACCCGCCTTGTCATCGACGTCCACCCCACCCAGCGGCCCTCCGGCATCCGCGGATTCACGGTCATCCAACCGCAGATGGACCATCGAGCGCACCTTCGGCCGGCCCATGCACCATCGCCGTCTCGCCCGCGACTACGAGACCCACCCACACCGCTCCGAAGCCGTGACCTACCTCACGATGATCGACCTCATGACCCACCGCCTCACTGGCGCAACCACCCTCAACTGGCGCGACACCTAACCATGGGAGCAAAGCAAACACACCCCCCAGAGCGAAACACGCAGTTAGCCCGTCGCGGTGCGCCTGCTGCGGTGGAACCACGCGAACCGCTGGCATAGCGCCACCAGGTAGAGCTCGGATGGCAAGGGACCGGGCAGACGGACCGCCTGCCATCGCCTGGCGGCAAATGACGCCAGCAGGTCGGGCGTTGCCGGAAACCCGATGGTCAACATCGCTGCGACGACAGGATTTGAACCAGCGCCCCCGTGTTCCCAGCTCCCACCCGATGACCCACATATGTGGGGTCGACTTACGACGAATACGGCAAGCAGCCCGTGTTGACGTACCGTGTACGACTGGCGAACTGCGTCGGCTCCTGGCCGAGATGGGCAATCCCTGGGCAGTCGATCACCGGCCACACTGCGACTCAGCCAAGCCGCTCCACTCCGCCCGCTACCCGGGCAATTACCCGTGAGCCAGCGGCCGCTTCCAAGGCCTCGTGTCCGTGGTCGGCCGCCCAGGCAGTCATGTCGTCGAGATCTCACCGGGCAAGCAGGCCGCAGGCAAAAACCGGGGGCGGTGCCGTTGCGTACGGCCAGGAACGGCGGCCCCGCAGTCCCTGTCTCTCGGTGGGACCGCCCCCGTGCCTGGGGCGCCACCCGTACAAGCAGCCCAGGTCGGATCTCCTAGGCATCGAAGAGCTGTCCCTGGGCCAGCCGGTGGTAGAGGTCGCTGGTACGGAGGAGCTCCTGGTGGGTGCCTATGGCACGGACGTGTCCGGCGTCGAGGACGACGATACGGTCCGCAGAGCTGACCGTGGAGATGCGGTGGGCGATGATGAGCAGGGCCGCGTCGGCGGCTACCTGCTCGATGGTCTCGGCCAGTGCGGCTTCGTTCACGGAGTCCATGTGTGAGGTGGGTTCGTCCAAAAGCAGCAGGGAAGGCCGGGGCAGCAGCGCGCGGGCGATGGCCACGCGCTGGCGTTCACCGCCGGACAGGAGCGCTCCTCGGTCGCCGACCGGGGTATCGAGACCGGCCGGCAGCCTGCGGACCAGCTCGTCCAGGTTGGTCATTTCGATGACGCGAAGTAGTTCGGCGTCGGTGGCCTGCGGGACGCCGTAACTGAGGTTGTCGCGCAAAGTGCCGTGGAGGACAGGGGCGTCCTGTTCGACCAGGCCGATGCGGGCGCGACAGCCGGCTCGGGTGAGGGTGCTGTTGGTGTCCTGCCCGTCCAGGAAGATCGTGCCCCGGTCGGGGTCGTAGAAGCGGGCGATGAGGGCGAAGATGGTCGACTTCCCGGCTCCGGACGGACCGACGAGGGCCGTGCGGGAGTTGTGCGGCACGGTGAGAGAGACGCCCTGCAGGACCGGGCGGTCACGGTACGCGAAGTGAACGTCGTGCAGCTCCAATACGGACCCGCTCGCCCCATCCAACACCTGCGCCCTTACAGCACCGTTGGGGCGGGGAAGGGCATGGCGAACGGCCGGTTCCGGACCGTCCTCGACAGGCAGACGGGCCGTGTCTTCGATGCGTTTGAGCGCGCCACGGCCCCTTTGCATCAGGCTCGCGGCCCCGAAGAGGTCGGTCAACGGTAAGGCGAGATAGGTGAGATACAGGAGGAACGCCACGAGCTGCGAAAGCGAGAGCGTGCCGTGGGCGACCCGCACACCGCCCACGACCAGGACAAGGATGTAGGAGCCGTTGGCGGCGAGTCCGATCGCGGGACTCACCACGGAATCGAGTTTGGCGACGCGCACCCCCGCGCACCAGGCTGCGCGCGCCTGTTCGGTGATGCGCCGGGTTTCGCGGGCCTCGGCGTGGTTGATTTTGACGGTGCGGATGGCGGACATGGCCCGGTCGAGGTCGGCCGCCATGCTGCCGATGCTGTCCTGCGCCTGTTCGGTGGCAGTCCGGACTCCCCTGAGCACCAGTGCGGTGACACCGGCCGCGACGGCAACCACGGCGCAGACGCAAGCGAAGAGGACGGGGTCGAGCCAGAGCATCATGATCGTCGTCCCGGTCACGATGAGCATCCCGGACAGCACGTCCACCGATCCGTAGGCGACCACGTCGCGCAACAAGGTGGTGTCGGCGTTGACGCGGGAGATCAGGTCGGCGACCCGGTGGTTGTCGTACGTCCGCATCCGCAACCGCAGCAGACGAGAAACGAGTCCGGTCCGCAACCCCAGGACGATGCCTTCGCCGGCGCGCTGCAGCAGGTAGTGCGCGACGGCCTCAGTGATTGCCTGCGCCAGGAATACGAGGGCAAGCAGCGCTATGAGCGGGCCGAGGCCGTCGCCGGTGCGGGTGGCGTCGACGGTACGCATCGCCAGCACCGGCTGAGCCAAGGTGAACGCGGAGGCGGCCAGCGCGAGCACCAGGGCGAGAAGGATGACCCTGCCGTGGCCGCGCGCGGTGGCGAGAAGTGTCCGGAGGGGCACAAGATCAACAGCGCTGCGCTGCGTTGCGAGCCCGCTGTCGGCGTTCGGCCCACGTGTGCCCACCTCCTCGTGCGGGTGCCCATTGTCAAGACCGGGCATTGCTCGCCTCCGCGTTCGTCGGCGACGCAGCTCGGTCGGGACGGTGTGCTGCGACGCGCATGATGACGCGGTAGCGATCGGTGCCGGGCGGCTCGTCCACGAGCCGGTCCTGGGCTTCGACCCAAGCGTGTGCGCTGAAGGGATAGGTCCGTGTCCCGGCGCACCACGTGGGCCATACGCCCCGGGCCCGGCACAGCAGAGCGGTGGCGAGTGAACGGGGCACGCACCCCTCCCCCGCGCACACTCGGCTCACTGCCACCACGTCCCGCCTGGCGCGGCCGGCCTGTTGGTATGTGGCGGGAGCGGCACCGTGGCGCAACACCATGAGGACAGCACGCATACGTGCGGGCGACTGCCGTGCCAGTAAGCGTGCCGCACCCACCGCCGCGCGTGCCGCCACCTTGTGGTGAAGCGCCATGGCGCTCCGGTCGTGCTGCGGGGCGGCGGGGCGCACCGTCGTGGCGGGGGCAGCGGACACGAGCCGGTCCGGTTCGCTCATGGCTTCTCCACCTCCACGAGGTGTGCGTCGCGCAGCGAGGCGATCAGCTGCCTCACGTCGGCACCCGCTTGATCGGCCGGGACGCGGTGGTGCGCGGAGAGCAGGCGGACCGCGTCTGCCGTGGTGCCGCCCTCCAGCAGCGTATCGAGGACCGCGGCGCCAGTGCCGTTGAGTTGCCAGTAGTCACCGCGGCGTTCATCGAGCAGCACGACTCCGTCGTCGTTCTTCGTCATGGATACATGCGGGGACAGCCGAGTGGTCATGTCGGCCCTTCTGAGTGTGTTGACGGTCGGTTGGCGGCGGCCTCCACATCGCGCAGCCATGCCTCGCAGGCGATGGTGCGTGCCAAGGCCGCAGGCGGAAGGCCGGGCAGGAAACCACTGGCGCACATGCGGCGCAACAGCGTGGGGTCGATGAGTCCCCGGGCGGCCAGCCGGGAGTCGTGGGTGAGCGTGAGCAGCTCCGCGCGGTGTGTGCGCAGGCCCTTGTACTCCAGCTCGTCCGCGCCGCTGCCGCCCTTGGTCGTACGCCGCAGGATCTCGTGAGGGACGATGCCCCGCATCGCCTCGGTGATGAGCGGTTTGAAACGCCAGGGTGTGGTGCGCTCATACGGCCGTACGGCCAGGCATGCCTCGACCACACGGTCGTCCAGCAGGGGTGCGGTCATCGGCAGGCCGTTGTCCGCCATCAGCCAGGCCAGCAGCCGGGCGTCCCGGCCGCTGCGGCGGATGCCTTCCAGCGTCTCGTGCTCTCCGCGGCGGTCCGCGAGCGGTTCACCGTCGGACTCGGCGGCAAGTGAACGGACCGCATCAGCGGCCCGTGGGGTGGCCCACGGAGGCAGGCGGGACGACAGGCCCCAGGCCAGGTCCTCGGTCGCGCTGGGCTGTGGTTGCGGTTGGGTGAGGCGGGACATCGTGGCGGTGAGCCATTGGGCGTAGTTCTGGCGATCCGCCAGCGCGGTCAGCGCGCTGCGCAGCGGCCAGCGGTAGGCGTATCGGTGGCCTCGCAGATGGTTCCAGGCCAGGCGAGGACGGGTGCGGGCGAGATCGTGCAGATAGTTCGGCGGGCACTCGAATACCTCGTCGCCACCGTGGCCGGTCAGGTGCATCCGCGAGCGCCCCGAGAGACGCCGCGCGACCTCCAGATTGGCGCTGCGGTCCTCCAGCCCCAGGAACGGCTCGTCCATTGCCGTACCGGGTGCGCTGACACCGTCGAACGGCATCGGGGCTTCGTCGTCGGAGACGGAGATCCACTCCACCTCGGGCAGGGCCGCCAGTGCCGTTTTCACCGAGTACGGGTCGTCATCGGTGGGATCGGTAGTGGAGAAGGTGAAGGCGGTGAGGTGGTCCGCCCGGCGTGCCGCCAGGAAGCAGAGGGAGGTGGAGTCCATCCCCCCGGACAGATCGCAGCTCAGCCTCCCGCCACCGCGTGTTGCGGCGGTGACTGCCGCATCGAGGGCTTCGCGTAGCCGCAGGGCTCCCTTCGCGAGGGAGAGGTCGGGGGTGGGCGGCTGCCACCATGGCACTACCGTGCCGGGCCGGGCGCCGCTGATGTGCACGTAGGCGTCCTCCGGCACGGCATCGACGCCGGTCCACAGGGACTGGCCTTGCAGCGGGTACGGGCCGTCGGGGACCAGCAGTCGGGTCGCCAGCTGGCGCTCGTCGATCCCCGTTCCCACCAGACGGGCGAGAACGTCGGCGCGGCTGGCGGCAAGATCGACCTCCCCGGCCCGCGCATGGAAGACGCGCCGGATACCGGTGATCGTTCCTTGGACTCGTAACCCGCTCGCATCAGCCGCCACGAGATGGCAGGACCCCGACAGTCGGGGCAGCAGCCGATCCAGGGCGCGCACGCTGTGCAGGGGCCGGATGGCCTCGGTCAGCTCCGCGCTGGTCACGGAACAGCGGCCGACCAGCGCGACCCGCACGGAGCCAGTGTCGGCGAGGGTGACGGCTTCGTCGTTCCACTGGCCCAGAAGCCAGGGTCGGCCGGAAGCGTAGTCGACTCGCCGGGTGTCGGACATGGTCGGTGATTTGGACACGGCGAGGGTGGCGTCGTGGTCGGGTAGGGCCACGAACCACACCTCGCCGTGCACCGACCCAGAGATATGGGTCATTGCGTTCCTATCGAGCTCAGTGGCTGTCCTTGCGGTAGCCGCCGTGGCAGGAGTCCCTGTGGCAGCAGTGGTACTGGCCTCGTGTCAGCTTGGTGAAGGAACCAACCTTCACCAGCGTCGGGATCTCGTACGTTGAGTTGCGCATCGTGCACCTCCCTCCTTCGATCTCGGCCGGGGGCCGCTGCACCAGGGCCGCAGGGCTTGCGCTTCCCCCCGCGCCGCCGTGTGTGCGGTCCTGGTGGGCGGCCTGTTGTGCGAAGCCACTGTCCATCGCCCAGCTACCCGTCCGCATGAGGCGGAGGTCCCGAGTGACGAGGGACATTGCCCGGAAGAGCGGGGCCCTGAGCGGGTGCTCAAATTCTGGCTACCGCCCGCTTGTTCGGTACCTGCCTGCAAGGGCTGACGTGGCTCCGGGAGAAGTGCCTGCGACGGTCAGGACCCTTGCCCCATGTGCCCGCCGACCAGGCGCACCAGTCTGGGATTACGGCGGGGCGCCGAGCTGCCCGATGAGATGGCCTCGGCGCCCGGCCGCCAATGGCAGAAGCCGGCACCGGTTCACAAACTGGCGCCGTGCCTCAGCAGCGAGCGCCCGGCGCGCCTGGGTCTGACGGATTCATTCGGGATCGATGTGCTCTCAGTACGGCAGTGAGCACGGCGCGATGCCTATCCCATGCGCGGGTTCGGTAGTTGAAGATGCGCGATCACGGCTGGCGCTCTGATTCGTGCAACAGATTCTTCGGCGGCCCTGCGTGCGCCTCCCTTGCCGCCGTTCGAGTCCTGGTTTCCATGAACCCCTTCAGAACCGAAGTCCTGTACCGGTCGGGCACTTTTCCCGAAGCGCCCGGGACATTGTGTATGGCTCCAGGGAGCGGAAGAACGGCAAACTGAAGAGATGACGGCCCGTGCTGTGGCATGGACGGCGGCGCTGTTGAGCGCTGCTGCGGTGGGTTTCGCGCTCTGGGTGAGTACCCTGCCCGGAGCCGGCGCGGTCGGGCCCGCCACGAGCACACGGTATGTGGCGGTAGTGGGCACCGCGGCCCTGCTGTGGGCTGTGACGGGTGCCGTCCTCGCCACCCTCCGCCCGCACAATGTCGTGGGGTGGATCGTGCTCGGCAGCAACGCTGCCTTGGTCCTCGGGCCCGCAGCATATGGTGGCTACGGAGCGATCGTGGCCGATCCGCCCTGGCCCGGCGCCTCTGCATCCGCCTTCCTCACCTGCGGGCTGTTCGTTCCTGGCTGGCTGATACCGCAGTCGGTGCTGCTGGCCGTGTATCCCGACGGCCGGCTGCCGGCACGCTGGTGGCGATGGCCGGTTGCCGGGGCGCTGATGGGGACGGCCCTGCTGACGGTCACCGCCGCCTTCGATCCGAGCACCTACCGATATTTCTTTCCGGGGCTCGAACCGCCGGTCCGCCTGCCCGGGCCGACCATCACCGTCCTGTTGATGGCCGTGTGCCTGCCTCTGGTGGCCGTATCCATGGTCACTATTTGGGCGGCAACGCTGCTGCGCCTGATGCGCGCGCAGCCGCCGCACCGTCAGCGACTGGCCCTCTTGGTGAGTGCGGCCGCACCGACCTCCCTCGCCAGCACCATCACAGTGGGGCGGCTGAGCGAGGAAGCGGCGCTCGTACTCGCCGCGTTATCTTGTTTCTTGCCGGTCGCGGTGGCCATCGGGATGCTGCGCTACCGGATGTCCGCCGTCGAGATCCTGCTGCGTCGCGGTCTGGTCTACGGTTTGCTGACTGCCGCCATCATCCTTGTGTACATGGCCATCAGCGCCCTGGTGGGCGCCGCTTTCGACCGGCGGCCGCTGCCCGGTGTCGTGTGCGCCACTCTGGTCACCATGCTCTTCGCGCCGGCTCGGGACCGGCTGCAACGGGCTGTCGAGCGCTTCGTGTACGGCGCACACAGAGATCCTCTGCGTGCCATGACACATTTGGGCAGACGTGTCGCAGCAGCAGAAGAGACCGACCTCTTGCCGGCCGCGCTCGTCGCCATCATGCAGTCGGTACGCTCGTCGGGAGTCGCCGTCCTGGCGCCTGACGGGCGGTTGCTGAGCGCCGTGGGGAGCCCCGCGACCGGGCAGGCTCTCCCTCTGCGCGTCGGCGGGCGGGACGTCGGCACCTTGCGCCTGGATCCCCCGTACGCGCGTAGGTACTACACTCGCTCGGCTAGACAGCTACTCCAGGCGCTCTCCTCCCAAATAGCCGTACTCGTACTGGCCTTGAGCCTGACGGAGGCTCTCAAACACGAGCGGGACCGCGTGTACGTAGCCGTTCGCAGCGAACGCGTGCGACTCCGTCACGACTTGCATGACGGACTCGGCCCCTCATTGTCCGGCGTCGGCCTCGGGCTGCAGGCGGTCACCGACCTCCTCAACAGCAAGGACGACTCCCGGTGCCAGGTGTTGCTGCTCCGTATCCGCGCCGAAGTGGACGCCGCAGTGCAGGAGATCCGCCGCATAATCGACGGTCTCCGACCGGCGGTGCTGGACGCGGTGGGGCTCGTCGCCGCCATCCACCGCCAGGCCGGGACAATAGAACCAGCCCTGCCCGTCAAAGTCCTCGCGGAGGAACTTCCCGACCTGCCACGGGATGTGGAGGCCGCCGCCTACCACATCGTGACAGAAGCCCTGACCAACTGCGTCCGCCACGCGCACGCCCACAGTGCTGTCGTCACGCTCGCGGTATCCGCCGATCCCGAGGCCGGGGACCGAGCTTCGTTGCACATCACCGTCGCGGACGACGGCACCGGAGTAGGTGACGCGCTTCCGGGCGTCGGTCTGACGTCCATGCGGCGACGAGCCGCGGCGCTCGGCGGCACGTTCGCCGTCGACGCCGGCTGGCCTGGAACCGTGGTCACCGCCGTTCTGCCGCTGGAGGCGACATGACCGAACACCCTGCCGTGCGCGTGGTCATCGCCGATGACCACCCCATGTTCCGATACGGGCTGGCGGCGGCTCTGGCCGCGGCTCCTGAAGTCGAGGTCATCGGCGAAGCGGCCACGGGTGACGACCTGCTTCTCGTTGTTGACCGTACCGTTCCGGATGTCGTGATCACCGACCTGGCCATGCCAGGCTTGGACGGGGCTGCGGCGACGGCTCGAATACTCGCCCGCCATGCCAGTACCGGCGTGCTCATCCTCACCATGCATGAGGAGGACAAAGCTCTGTTCGGCGCTCTGCGCGCGGGAGCCGGTGGGTATCTCCTCAAGGGCGCTGACCGCCAAGAGATCATCCGTGCCGTGTTGGCCATCGCAGCGGGCAACGCGGTCTACGGGCGGCCCGTGGCCCGCCGCATCGCCGCCTTCTTCACGAGCGCGGAACAGGAATACGCCGCCCAGGTCTTCCCCGAGCTCACTGAACGCGAACGGGAGGTACTGCGCCTGATAGCCACCGGTTGCGGCAACCACGAAATCGCCCGCCAGCTGTACCTGTCCGAGAAGACCGTACGCAACCACGTCTCCGTGATCCTCACCAAGCTCGGCGTGAACAGCCGAGCCGCCGTCGTGGCACGAGCCCGGGACGCCGGCCTCACGTGATCGGCTCCTGCGCAGTGCGTCATGACTCCGGTGGGAGCCGGAAGAGCAACCCCATACGGGAGCTGATGCCGAGCTTGGGATAGGCGTTGCTGAGGTCATACTCGATGGTCTTGGTGCTGAGGACGAGTTCCCGGGCGATCTGGCGGTTGGACAGCCCGCGCGCTGCGAGTCGCTCGGCCGCGGGCCGTCAGCTCTGTTTCACACCGATCCACATACGGTGTGGGTTGAAGTCGGTGGAACGTCTCCCGGGCGGCTTCGAGCTGTCGGACCGCTGCACGGCGTTTGCCGGCGCGGCGCAGAAAGGCGCCGTAGGCCAGGCGCAGTAACGCCTGCTCCCACGAGGGTTTCACCGCGCTCGCAGTGCCTCAAGCCCTCCTGGAAGGCACAGTCAGCGGGACAGCAGGGCACCGACTACGACCGCGAGCCCTCACGCGCCGAGTCATACGCAACGTTCGAGCGCCCAGGGCCGCGGCGGCCGGGCGTATTCGCTGGTTATTGTCCGAGGTGCACCGTCCCGCCACCTCTCACCCTCCGATACGGCGGCCGTACACCAACGCTGCGCCCCTCCCTCAGGGCCGGCCGGACGGCTGCGGGGCCTGGGCGAGCGGCGCGTGCACAATGGCACTCTTATTCGCCTCGGGGATCAGGCCGTACGCGAGGATCGCGGAGGCGTCGATCCGGCCCGGCGGGGCCGGGTCGGTGGGCATCCACGTGATCCACTCGCGTTCGAGGTCGGTGAATACGCCCCGGAACCGAATCTTGTCCTGGACCATCAACTGTGCGACCGGCTCCGCCCTGAGCAGCTTGCCTTGCTTGGCCCGCACCGGCTGAACCGCCGGCATCAGCTTCTCCTTCGGGATCTCGCCGTCGTTCTGCAGCTTCTCCCACACGGTCTGAATGGCCAGACCGCACATGTCCCGGCCGAAGTTCCACTCGACGTAGATGATCGCCGCGTCCGTCTCGTGCGCGAGGAGACAGGCCGCGGTGGACCAGTCGGCCGACGACACCGGCGCCGATACCTCGCGCGTGACCCACACGCGGCCGTCGTCGCCGAGGAAGCCACCGACGACGCCGACGACGTCGCGGCCACCGCCGGACGGGTCGATCGCCACAGCGATCTTCTGAGCCTCGACCTTGCTGCTCGTGTCCAGGAGCAGGCGCAGCAGCTCCTCGGAGACCAGCGCGCCCTCTGCGGGCTGCGGGTCGCCCTGGTACAGGGCGTGCCGGTACCCGGTTGATGGACGTCTTCTTCAAGCCCGACCACCACGTCCGTAGCGCCGGCTTGCCCCGGGTGGGGATCTTCGGGTGCGACAGCGGCTCCCCGTGCTCCCGGACAAGTGGATGGGGCCCGAACTTGGGGTCGGCGAACGCGGGCAGGTGCACGACCTTCCACCGGCCGCCGTCCTCGGCGCGGCCCTCCTCCTGCAGCCGTCGGCCGGCAAAGTCGTCCGGGTGCCACCTGGTCCGGATCGCCACGACGGCGTTCCGGTCGGGCTGTAGACGCGTAGGCGCCGTCGACGAGTACCACTCGTGCAGCGCGCTGCACGCGGCCTGCGACTCGGCGTCAGCGCGACCCTTGTGCGGTTCGTCCGTCCACGATCAGCAGGTTCACCGAGTGGCCGGTCAGACCCCCGAGCCCGTGAGGGGCCGTGGGCGAGAGGTGTGTCAGCCTTCGGTCTTCTTGCCGGAGGCGGTCAGGACGTACCACTCGGCGCCGAACTGGTTGAGTTCCTGCCCGTTGGTGTCACCGGGCTTCTTGTCGCCCGCGTAGTAGTAAAGCGGGTGGTTGTTGTAGGTGACTTCGGTGGTGCCGTCGGAGCGCTTGGTCGAACCGAGGAGCCCGGCCTTGATGCCCTTTCCGGCGTGGGGTTCGCCGGCGGTGGTCAGCGGGGGCCACGCGGCCGCGCAGGTGCCCGTGCAGGTCGACTTCTTCGACTTGTCGGCCTCGAAGAGGTAGAGCGTGCGGCCCTTGGCGTCCGTGAGGATCTTGCCGTACTTGCTGGAGCCGAGCGACACGGTGGCCGGGCCCTTTGGCGTGCCACTGGGAGCAGCCGTACTGGCCTTCGTGGCGTGCGTAGGCGTGGCGGACGGCTTCTCGCCCTTGCCACTGGAACAGCCGCTGGTGCCGGCGGTGAGCAAGGCTGCGGCCACTGCGCACGTGGCCGCCATGGCGATGCGCTTCATGAGGGTTCCTCCGTCGCCGACTGTCGTCGGGCGGCGCCGCCCGGACGGCGGTGCGCTTCTTCTACTACGGAACAGCCCAACGCGTCTGTCAATCCGGGTGGGCCATTCAGCATGCCGGACGGCAACAACCCGGCCACGGCGTACTGACGGCCGCCGCGCGGTCCGTGACGAGTGGGCCGCTGGCCGAGCTGTCGGGGTGTTCATTTTTGGCTGTCGTCCGCGGGTGCGTGTGGTGTGCGGCGACCGGTGATGAGTACGGCCATCGGGCCCACCGCCAGGAGTATCGGTCCGACCGCCAGGAGCAGGGCGAGGGCCGCGTAGCCGTAGGTGAGGGTGGCCCATGTCGCGATCGTGGCGACGAGGAGGGGGCCGCCCGCGTCGCCGAGTTCGCGGCCGAGTTCGGCGGAACCCATCGTCTGGCCCAGGCGTTCAGGAGGTGTGGACGTAGCCAGGGCGGCGAAGCCGAGGGGGGTGATCAGGCCGGTGCCGATGCCGATCAGTGCCGCGGCGAGCAACATGCCGGCCAGTCCGGGCAGCATCGCGCAAGCCAGGCCCAGAGCCGTGGTCAGCAGGCCGATACCGATGCCGGTGCGCGCGGTGAGGCGACCGGCGTCCAGCGCCCGTCCGGCCCTGGGCTGGACGATCGCCGCGCAGGCGGCAAGGGCGGAGACCGCCGCGCCGGTGGCGACGGTGCCCAGACCGGCCGCCGCGCCGGAGACGGGCAGGAAACCGACTCCGGCCGAGAGCGCCGCGGTCGCGCCCGCCAGGGCCGCGGTGGGCTTCAGGAAGACCGGGTCGGTGAGACGCCTGGCCAGGTCGGCGACGGTCTGCCGGGTGCGCGGCAGCGGCGGCACGTGGGGTACGACGAGTGCGGCCCACACCGCGACGGCCGCGGCGAGCAGCGACAGTACGGTGAACAGCAGCCGCAGCCCGCCGGCCCGGACCAGTACGCCGCCGAGCAGCGGACCCAGGGTGTAGCCGATGGACTTGTAGAAGCCGTAACTGCCGAACGCCCGGCCGTGCTTGGCGGCCGGATTGAGCCGGGCGACCAGCGCGGAGGCCGAGGGTGAGAAGGCGGAGGCGGCGGCTCCCTGCCCGAGGCGGGCCGCCCAGAGCATGCCGGGGCTGTCCGCCACCGCGTACAGCGCCGAGGCCGCCGCGAAGGCGAGCAGTCCGCCGAGGAGTACGGGGCGCGCGCCGATACGGTCCGCGAGGGTTCCGAAGAGCGGCTTGAGGAGTACCTCAGCGCCGTCATAGAGCGCGAGCAGCCCCCCGAGGACCATGAGTGAGGTCACCGCGTCCCCGGAGAAGCCGCCGAGGTTGGCCGCGATGCCGTGCGCGCCGAAGGCGGTGGTGAACGCGGCCGCGTACAGCGGCCACAGCATCCGGCCCGGCACCGGCTTGCCCGGCTTCGGCTTTCCCGGCACCGACTCCCCCGGCTTCGGCTTCGCCGGCTTCTTGCGCATCAGCTGTCCTCCGGAGTCCCGTGCAGGCGCGGAAGACCAGTTCCGTTCCGCCTGTTCCCAACTTACTGGCCCGGCTGCGGCAGGTAGGCCGTCCAGCCGGTCCCGCGGAGGCGGTGCGCGGTCCAGCCGTGGGCGTAGTGAGGGGGTGCGTGGCCTGTGGGGCGGAGCGCGGCGGTGGGTTCGTGCGTGGCGCGCCGCAGGAGGGCGTGCGTGGTCGTGGAGCGGTTGTTGCCGACGGTCTCGGCGGAGGCGCAGCCCGCGTAGTAAGCGACGGGCAGGGCGTGTTTGCCGGTGATCAGACAGGGGGGTCGCAGGCCGAGGGCGTGCAGGCGGTCGGCAGCGGTGCCGTAGCGGGCTGCGGTGATGCGGGCGTCGTCGGCGTTGTGGCGCAGTACGGCGTACTGGCCCGCCAGGTGCGCGGCGAAGAGCGCGGTGAGCAGGGCGGCGACGAGAACGCGCGCTGGGGCGTGGTGGATTGCTCCGATCGTACGGGCCGCGAGCGCGGCGATCGGTAGGGAGAGCAGCGCGTACGTGGGCAGGAGGAAGCGCGGCGCCGAGTAGTCGATGAGGAGGAGGTATTGGACGCTGACGGCGGCGGCGCAGGCGACCGGCAAGAGGGTGGTGGAAGGGCGGGGAGTACGCAACGCCACCGCGCAGGCGATCGCGGCCAGGGGCGGGAGAGCGAGCCACCACAGGGTGAGGGCCGGGTGCGGTGGCGGGCCGGGATGGCAGGGGCGGCACAGCAGCGGACCGTTGAGGCTGCGCAGGGCGTAGCCACCCGCCCAGTGGGCGCCCATGCCGCCCTCGGTCGCACTGGAGACGTGCAGCCGCGCGCCGATGCCGCCCCACCGTGCGTACGCCTCGACGACCCATTCGGCGCTGCCGAGTGCCGCTCCCGCGACGAGGGCGAGGGCGGGCGCCGGGCGTCGCCGCCAGCCCGGTACCACTGCCCAGGCGACCAGCAGCGACAGGGCCAGCCAGGCGCCGTCCGGCATACGGAAGAGGGTCGCGGCCGCCACGGCGGCGGCGAGGCCGACGAGGGTGCACCGCCGCGAGGCCACCGGAGAGGTGGCACGCAGGAACCAGCCGACGGCGGCCACGGTGGCCAGCGCCACCCACAGGTTCGGCATGGCCTGCGGGCCGTAGAGCACTGTGATCCACAAGCTGCCGAACAGCAGGGCGGCGAGCGCGGTGCGGTGCGCCCCCAGCAGCGGCCGCCAGACCGCGAAGGCCGCGTAGAGCGCCGCCGCGGACAGCAGCGCCAGGAAGACCCGGAGGGCGAGGGTGGAGCCGGACACCGCCAGCAGGGGCGCCGCCAGCAGGCTGATGCCGCGCGAGCGCGGAGCGCTGAACCAGGCGGCGGGATTCCGCGGGTCGACCTGCGAGACGTACACGGTCTCGTCCCAGCCCAGGCCGAGGTGCGGGACGGCCAGTGCGAGCTGGAGCGCGGCGTATCCGACGGCGACCAGGACGAGCCACGGGACGGTACGGGGTGGCCGACGCTCCGCCGGGCTGTGCGGCGGCGGTCGGACGGCTGTCAGCGCGGTCATGTCCTCCCCTTTCGGGGCGGCTGCCTTCGAGGCGACTGCCTTCGGGGCAACTGCTTTCGGGGCGGCTGCCGCGGTATGCAGGTCACCGCGGCGCTCGTGGTGCGGGCGGGGCGAGCGCTGTGGCCGGTGTGAGGGACCGGCGGGAGAGCCGACGTGCCGCCCGCAGCGCCGTACGGGCCACGCCCAGCAGCCGGAGACGGCCGGCGAGGCTCCGCAGCCGCGCGCGGGCGGCGGCACGTTCGCGTTCCCTGGCACGCTCGCGGCGGGTTTCCGCGAGCTCGGCGAAGAGCTGCTCGTAACGGTGGGCGATCGGCACCGGGTCGAAGCGGGCGGAGGCCTCCAGGGCGACCGCGCCCATCCGCCGGCGCTCCGCGTCGTCCGCGATGAGTTCGCACAACGCGGTGGCGAGCGCGTCCGAGTCTCCCACCGGTACGAGCCGCCCGTCGATGCCGTCACGGATGATCTCGGCGGGGCCGAGCGGGCAGTCGGTACTGACCACCGGTACCCCGCAGCGCATCGCCTCCACGATCGTCATGCCGAACGACTCGGCGTCGGAGGAGACCGCGACGATCGACGCCTTCGCGAACTCGTCCTCGATCGGCGAGTGCATGCCCATGAGCCGTACGGTTCCCGTCAGTCCGAGCTCGTCGACGAGCCGGGCGAGCCGGTCGTGCTCGGCGCCGCCGCCGTACAGCCGCAGCCGCCAGTCCGGGTGCTTGGCCGCGACCTGGGCGAACGCCTCGATCAGCAGGTCGTAGCGCTTGCCGGGGACGAGGCGCCCGGCCGCCGCGACGACCTTGGCGGTGCCGTCGGACGGGCGGACGGCCGGCTCGGGGATGCTGTTGGGGACGGCCAGCACGCGGACGCCCGGCAGCGGCATCCTGGCCCGGTATACGGCGGCGTCCGCCCTGGTCGTGGTGGTGAGCGCGTCCAGGCCGCCGTAGTGCCGGGCCAGGTCGGCGCGCAGCCGCTTGCTGTGGACGTCGTGGCTGAGGTGCTCCTGACCGATGCGCAGTGCGCGGCGTGGGCCGAAGCGGGCCAGGTAGACGTTGATGCCGGGCCGGGTACCGAAGATCACGTCGGCGTCGCTGTGCCGCAGGTACTCCTCGACCCGGGTGTCGATGAGCCGGTTGTACTGCCGGTAGCGCTTCTCTGTCGCGGGGAACACCCGCGAGGGCTCGGCGTACTGCGGATTCCGCAGGTCGGCGCTGTCCGCCCGGGTGTCCACCAGCGGGACGAGCCCGACCCGCGGGTCGAGGGCGAAGCGCGGGTGCGCGCGGTGCCGCATCATCGAGACGATCTCCACCTCGTGCCGGTCGGCCAGGGCGGCGGCGAGGTTGAGGGTGGTGCGAATGGTCCCGCCAATGCCGTAGGCGTTGTGCAGCAGAAAAACGATCTTCATTGGTGCCCTTCCAGCCGACTCGGCCACCACCATGATCGGTGGAGGTAAGCCGTCGGCAGGGAGAGGGTGAGAGCCGGGTAAGAAGACGGTCGGACTTCTGTGACAGCGTCCGTGACGCCCTCCGTGACGCCTTCTGTGACAGCCTCCCGTGACGTCTTCTGCGACAGCCTCCCGTGACGTCTTCTGTGACAGCACCGCAGAGCCGTGGCCTTGGCACACTGGCCGGGTGACGAACACCGTGCTGCTTGCCGAGGACGACCGAGCGATCCGTACCTCCCTCGAACGCGCCCTGACGCTGGAGGGCTACCGGGTCCTCGTCGTGCCCGACGGCGTCGGGGCGCTGGCCGCCGTGCACCGGGACCGCCCTGACATGATCGTTCTGGACGTGATGATGCCGGGCATCGACGGGCTGGCGGTCTGCCGGGTGCTGCGCGCGGAGGGCGACCGCACGCCGGTGCTCATGCTCACCGCGCGGGTGGAGACGGCCGACCGGGTGGCGGGCCTGGACGCGGGAGCGGACGACTACGTCGCCAAGCCGTTCGAGATCGAGGAGCTCTTCGCGCGGCTGCGGGCGCTGCTGCGCCGGGCGGCCCCCGACACCCCACCGACGGAGGACGGCCTGGTCGAGGCCGCCGACCTGCGGCTCGATGCCCACGCGAGGCGGGCCTGGCGGGGCGAGCGGGAGCTGGATCTGACCCGTACGGAGTTCAACCTGCTGGAGCTGCTGGCCCGCAACGCCGGCATCGTGCTGGACCACACCACGATCTACGAGCGGATCTGGGGCTATGACTTCGAACCCGGTTCGAAGAACCTCGCCGTGTACATCGGCTATCTCCGGCGCAAGGTCGACCTGCCGGACCGGCCGCCGCTCATCCATACTGTACGCGGTGTCGGCTACACCCTCAGAGAGGTGTGACCATGTCCTCGGGCGCGACGAGGCGCTCCGTCATGAGTACGCTGCTGCGCCGCCTGCCGTCGCCGCGCCGCAGCGTGCGCACCGCGTTCGCCGTCTCCTTCGCGGCCATGGCGGCCCTGGTGACCGTGCTCGTCGGCTTCCTGAGCTATGACGCGGCCGCCCGCATGGTGCGCGTGGACGAGCACGACGTCTTCCAGGGGGTCGTCCACGACCTGCGGCAACAGGTCGAACAGCAGCACCTCACCCCGCGGGACTACTACGGCTCCGACCCCGACCACGACGGGCCCCGTGACGACCTGACCCGGCGGATCCGCACCGATGTCCAGGTGCTCGGTCCCAGCGGCGGCGTCGAGGACCACGGCAGCCCGGCGCTGCCGGTCCTCGCCGAGGACCGCGAGGCCGCCGCCCACGACACGGCCGGAACCACCCGCCGGTACGTGACCGAGCTCGGCGACGACCGGTACCGCGTGGCCACCGTCGCGCTCGGCGGAGGACGCGGCGCGGTGCAGGTCGCCCAGCAGTTCAGCGACACCGAGGACCTGCTCGACAACCTGCAACGGCGCACCGCCGCGCTCACGGTGGCGGTCGTGCTCGCCACGGGCCTGGCCGGCTGGTGGCTGGCCCGCCGGATCACCGGACGCCTGGTACGCCTGACCGGCGTCGCGGAGACGGTCGCGGAGACCGGACGCCTCGACATGGCCGTGCCGGTCGCCGGCCCCGACGAGGTGGGTCGCCTCGGGCGCGCCTTCGACGACATGCTCGGCCGCCTCGCCCGCTCCGAGGAGGACCAACGGCGCCTGGTCCAGGACGCCGGGCACGAGCTGCGCACCCCGCTGACCTCCCTGCGTACCAACATCGCCCTGCTCCGCCGCCTCTCCGAACTGCCGCCGCGGGCCAGGGAGGAGCTCGTTGAGGACATGGCGGGCGAGGCGCGCGAGCTGACCGACCTGGTCAACGAGCTCGTCGAACTGGCCGCCGGACACCGCAACGACGAGGAACCGGTAGAGACCGCGCTGAGCGAGGTGGCGGAAAAGGCCGCGGCACGCGCCCGGCGCCGCACCGGCCGGGAGATCGTCGTCCAGGCCGACGACACCGTGGCCGAAGCGCGCCCCGGAGCCCTCCAACGGGCCATCTCCAACCTCCTTGAGAACGCGGCGAAGTTCGACGCGGACGGCACCGCCCCCGTCGAGGTCGTCGTCACCGGCCCGCGCATCGAGGTACGCGACCGCGGCCCCGGCGTCCCCGAAGCGGACCTCCCCCGGGTCTTCGACCGCTTCTACCGCGCCGACGCCGCCCGCAGCCTGCCGGGCTCCGGCCTCGGCCTCGCCATCGTCCACGAGGTCGCCACCGCCCACAACGGCACAGCCTTCGCCCACAACCGCCCGGACGGCGGCGCCACCATCGGCTTCACGCTCGGCACGGCGGTACGGCGCTGAGCGGGGCCGGTGAGCGGGGCCGGTGAGCGCGGCACGTTCTGTACTGAGCGACGTCACACGGAACAAAATGTCACACCGAACAAGGGGGCCACGTGACCGAGCGCAGCCGCAACCGCAACCGCAGCGGTCGGTGGAGGCCGAGCCGGCGTCCACAGGGCGAAGCCGTGACGCGGCGGCCGGCGCGTCGCCGCAGTAAGGCGGCGCGGCAGAATCAGCAGCTGGCGACCATCGCGTGCCTGGTCATAGCGGCCACCGTGCTCATCGCGGTCGTCCAGTGGCTGCTCCTCCACTGGTGGCTGCTTCTCCTGCTCGCGGTAATCGTTGCGGCGGCCGGCGGTTACTGGTTGCACCACCGGGCCCAGCAGGCACGGTGGGAGCGGATCCGGATGCAGGGGCTGCGCTATCAGCTGGCGCAACTGGACGCCCTGCACCACCGGCAGTTCGAGCACGCGATACGGGACCTGATGCACCGCGACGGCTGCCGGGATGCGGTACAGGTCGGCGGGGCCGGCGACAACGGCGCCGATGTGAAAGCAACCGACCCGTACGGGAGGCGGTGGGTCATCCAGTGCAAGCACCGCAGCGCCGGCGCGGCCGGCTCCCCCGTCGGCACCCCTGACCTGCACGTCCTCAACGGCACCGCGCGGCAGCTGCACGGCGCGGACGTGGTGGTCCTGGTGACCAACGGCCGGTTCACCGCCAAGTGCCCCCCGCTGGCGAAGTCCCAACGGCTGCACCTGGTCGACCGCCAGACACTCGCCACCTGGGCGGCAGGCTCCCGCCCCCTGTGGGAGCTCCTCCCCCGACTGCCCGCACCACGCAAGCCCGACTCACTGCCATAGCCCTGTCACTCGTGCCTCGTATGTGCGCCAGAGCCAGAAGCCGTACCGACTTTCTGGGTCGACCTGGAGACGGTCGCCGTGTTGCTGGGGCTCTAATTGCTGTGGGCCACCAGATCGTTGACCGTGTGGCCAGGCGTCAAGGCGTCCCGAGCAACATCTCGACGGCTGCGCGTGCATGGCGGGCTGGGGCTGGGTCGCCGCTGATGCCGGCGGTCACAATGGCTCCTTCGGCGAGCAGGAAGACCGGTTCAGCCACCGGCACCCCAGTGGCGTGGACCCACGCCGCAACCTGGTCGTGGAACTCCTGCTTGTGCGACCGGACTTCGACCAGTACCGCCTCGGACGTCGGGCCGAGTTCGCCATGGGCATTGACCCAGGCGCAGCCACGGAAACCCGGCTCTGCGAACCACTCCGCAAGCCAGTCGAAGATCGCGAGTACGCGCTCGCGAGGATCCGGGACCTGATCGACATGGGCGGCCAGGTCTCCCCTCCATCGTTGGTCGCGGCGTTTGAGCATCGCGACGACGAGGTCCTCCTTCGCCGCGAACAATCGGTAGATCCGCTTCAGTGGCAGACCAGACGCTGCGCGGACCTCATCCATTCCGACCGCCTGTATGCCTCGCTCATAGAAGAGCCTCTCCGCTGCGTCGAGCAGTGCCTCACGGTCCTGGCGGCTCCGTTCCTCGGTGATCGGGGCTGGCATCCGGGGCTCCTTGACGTTGAGAACGATCGTTCTCTAGCCTATGCCTTACCGGTGGAGAACGCACGTTCTCGCCAGGTCTCACCCTGAGAAGGTCTCACCCCGAGGGGGTCGCAGTGCCGGAAGAACGCCCGCCCTACCCGCCATTCACGCGGGAGACAGCCCTGCAGAAGGTCCAGGCGGCCGAGGATGCGTGGAACACGCGCGATCCCCAACGCGTGGCACTCGCCTACACGCCGGACTCGACGTGGCGGAACCGGGACACGTTCGTCAGCGGCCGCGAGGAAATCGTCGCTTTCCTGACGCAGAAATGGGAGCGCGAACAGGACTACGCGCTGCGCAAGAGCCTCTGGAGTTTCCACGAGAACCGGATCGCCGTCCGCTTCCAGTACGAGTGGCACGACGCCGACGGCCAGTGGTGGCGCAGTTACGGAAACGAGCTGTGGGAGTTCGAGGAGCGCGGTTTGATGGGACGCCGCGAGGCGAGCATCAACGACATCGCCATCACCGAAGCCGACAGGCGCATTCACGGCCCCCGGCCCATGGACGAGTACGGGATCGACATCCCACTCCGATAGCGCCCGCCACCACGCCACCTCAAGGTGGCCCGCCGCCACGCCACCTCTCTTCGATCAGGCAACGCCGTCAGAGCGCCCGACTTGATAGGCAAGCCGCCACTTGCCTATGGTGGATGATTATGACGGAGGATGTCTTCAAGGCACTCGCCGACCCAACCCGTCGGCGCATCCTTGATGAGCTGGTGGAACGGGACAGCCAGACCCTGTTCGAGATATGCGCACGGTTGGTGACCAAGCACGGCCTGGGGCTGTCCCGCCAGGCGATCAGCCAGCACCTGGCCGTACTCGAATCCGCGGGTCTGGTCGTTTCGCGGCGCCAGGGCCGCTACAAGTTCCACGATCTGAACACCGAACCTCTTGAGCGCATCGCGACCCGATGGCTCAGGCCCGACGCACCGGAGAGCACACCATGAGGATCCACCTGACCAGCGTCTTCGTCGATGACCAGGAGAAGGCCCTGCGTTTCTATACGGACGTGCTGGGCTTCGTGAAGAAGCACGACGTTCCGTTGGGTGAGGACCGGTGGCTGACCGTGGTCTCGCCGGAAGATCCCGACGGGACCGAACTGGTACTGGAGCCCTCCGGCCATCCTGCGGTACAGCCGTACAAGACGGCGCTGGTCCAGGACGGCATCCCGGCCACCGCTTTCGCCGTGGACGACGTACAAGCGGAGTTCAACCGGCTGAGCGGGCTCGGGGTGCGCTTTACGCAGGACCCGCTGGAGATGGGCCCGGTCACCACTGCGGTTTTGGACGACACCTGCGGCAACCTGATCCAGATCATGCACACCAAGTAAGGCGCCCCCCCCAGGCACCGGCCGCGATCCACTGGCGCCGGCCGGGGCCGGACCGGCAGCGAGGCGGCTTCGGCGCTGTGAGAAAGTGAGTGCTTCTACGCGACTGTCGATCGAGGCGTCAGCGCACTGGCCGGAGGTGGTCGTGAGCAGGGTGCAGGTGCAGGTGCAGGAGACACCGTTGGACGAGGAAACGGTGGTCTTCCTCAAGGCACTGGCAAGCGAGACCCGGCGGCGGATGCTGACGCATTTCTCGGGCACCGGCGAACTCACCGCCGGCGAGATAGCCGAGCGCAACGGCCTGAGCCCCTCCACCGCCTCCGAACATCTGCGCCTCCTCCATCGCGGCGGTCTGATCGACGCCCGTAAGGACGGGAAGCAGATCTACTACCGGGTCGCCGACGTCACACTGGACCAGCGCCTCTCCGCTCTGCAGGACTATCTCGATCACTGCCGCCTGCCACCCGCCCTTCCGGACGGTACCGACGCCTGCGCCGACAGCCATCAGGAGGCCGGCTCGGGCGAGCGGAGCCTCACGGACAGGACGTCGACCCGGCAGCGGCAGGCGGGCACCCATCACCCGGCCACGGGAGGGCGGGTAGCGGTCTGGGACCGCCTCAAGGCATCCGCCTCGGCGATGCAGGCCCAACTGGTCGCGCGCAAGCACGAATTGCGGAGCGGCGCGTTCCGCGACGCGAGCATGGCGATGTGCGCCCTGGTCGCTGCCGCCGACGGCATCATCGACCCCGCTGAGCAGGTCCGGGTCGCTCAACTCATCGCCACGAACGAGGTACTGCAGAACTTCGCCGCGGACGACCTGCAGCGCCGTTTCGAAGACAACCTCGACCGGCTGGCCCTCAATTTCGACCACGGGAAGACCACCGTCCTGCACGAGGTCGGCAAGGCGAAGAGGAAACCCACCGAAGCCCGCGCCGTCATCCAGATCGGCATCATCATCGGCGGCGCGGACGGCGCCTTCATCGAAAGTGAACAGGCCGTCGTCCGCGAAGCCTGCCATGCACTCGGGCTGGCCCCGCAGGACTTCGACCTGTGATTCCGGGCGTGGCCCTCAAGGCTGCCGCCCTGCATCAGTGCTCCAAGGCCACCCGCTCGCCGAGGCGGCCTGAGACAACCCGGTGAAGATCGCGGACCGTAGGAGGCCCGCTGTCTCGGCGATACCGGGTAGGCCGCAGAGCCCGCCCGGCGCTACCCTCCGGCGCATGATCGCTTCCCCCGAGCCCGCGGTAGAGCCGCCGGACACCTTGACCGACCCCCGCGAGCTGGTGCTCGCTTACCTCGACTACTACCGTGCCGCGCTGCTGCGCAAGCTTGACGGCATGTCCGAGGAGGACCTGCGTACCAGCAGGCTCCCGTCCGGCTGGGCCCCGCTCGCTCTGCTCAAGCACCTCGCGTTCGTGGAACGGCGATGGTTCCGCTGGGGGTTCGCCGCCGAATCAGTGGATGCCGTCTGGGGCGATGAAGACCCGGACACACGAAAATGGCAGGTCGGCGCCGAGGAATCGACAGAAGAGATCCGAGACCTCTTCCTGGACGAGTGCGCGCGATCCCGCAAGATCGTGGCGGGCGCCGAACTGCAGGAACCCGCACGCAGCGGTGGCGGCTTCAATCCCCCTGACCACCACCCGGCGCTGAGCTGGATCCTGTTCCACGTGCTGCAGGAGTACGCCCGACACGTCGGCCAGCTCGACGTGGTCCGCGAACTCGCCGACGGGGTCACCGGCGAGTAGCGCAGCGCCGGCGGGAACAGACCACGCCGGCACCCCGCAGTCGCTGCCACCATCGTCGGCTGCGGACCCCGCGACGGGCCGAAAAGTGTGAGGTAGGGCCTGTCGTCACAAAGAGAAAGGCAAAGAGGAATACCCACTCCTTGCCACTCTCAACTTATAGCGCACTGGGGGGCTTGCCGCAAGGCCCCGGTCGTGGGGCAGAATCGCGGGCCGAGGCCAGAACCTGCCGAAATTGGAGATTCACGAAGTGCGTGTGGTGTTGTCGGTTTGTGAGTCATGCGGTGACGTCGTCGGGCCGGTGAGGGGACGCGCGCTGCGGGTGCGGGCGCTCGGCACTGAGGCGCGGGCGGGCGCGCCGTCGGCCGTCGCGGCAGCGACCCCGGACCGGAGCTGATGACATGAATCCCCTGGCCACCAGCGCGTTCGACCTGCCCGACCGCCTCTCCCCCAAGGCGGACCCGACGCTGATCGACGGCGACGAGCAGCACTTCGCGGCCATCGCGGAGAGCCTTGAGCAGACGATCGCCGAACTGTCCGACCGCCTCGATGCCGAGCGCAAGGCGCCCGGCGGCATCGGCCGGGCGGCGATGGACCGGGACGCGGAGATCCACCGGCTGGCCGCCCGCCTGCGCGCGTTGCGTCGCTTCGGTCTTGACCTGTGCCTGGGGCACATCGTCCGTGCGGACAGCCCCGAGCCCGTGTACATCGGACGCCTCGGCCTCACCGACAGCACGGGGCGCCGGCTGCTGCTCGACTGGCGTTCCCCCGCGGCCGAGCCGTTCTTCGCGGCGACCCACGCCAACCCGATGGGCCTGGCGAGCCGCCGCAGGTACCGCTGGACCCGCGGCCGGGTCAGCGACTACTGGGACGAGGTGTTCACCGCCGACGGGCTCGAAGGGCACGCCGCGCTCGACGACCAGTCCGCGTTCATCGCCAGCCTGGGCAGCAACCGGTCGGACCGGATGCGCGACGTACTCGGCACCATCCAGGCCGACCAGGACGCCGTCATCCGGGCCGGCTCCCGCGGCGCCCTCGTCGTCGACGGTGGTCCCGGTACGGGCAAGACCGTCGTCGCTCTGCACCGCGCCGCCCACCTCCTCTACGCCGACCCGCGCCTCGGTCACCGTCGGGGCGGTGTGCTGTTCGTCGGTCCGAGCCGGCCCTACCTGGCCTATGTCGCCGATGTCCTGCCGAGCCTCGGCGAGGAGGGCGTGCAGACCTGCACCGTGCGCGACCTCGTCACCGAGGGGGCCGGAGCGGCGGTCGAGACCGACCCGAGCGTGGCCCAGCTGAAGGCGTCCGCGGACCTGGTGAAGGCGATCGAGCCGGCCGTCGGCATCTACGAGGAGCCGCCCACCGAGGGGATGACGGTCTCCAGTCACTGGTCCGACGTCTGGCTGAGCGCCGAGGACTGGGCCGCGGCGTTCGCGGCCGTGGAGCCCGGCACCCCGCACAACGAGGCGCGCGACCAGATCCGCGAGGAGCTGCTCACGATCCTCATGGACAAGCACACGGAGGAGTACGAGGACGACGGCGCGGTCTCGCCCCAGCTGCTCCGGAGGTCGCTGCTGCAGAACCGGGAGCTGATCAGGACCCTCAACCGTGCGTGGCCGATACTCGAAGCGGCCGACCTCGTCGGAGACCTGTGGTCGGTGCCTGCCTACCTGCGTAAATGCGCTCCCTGGCTCAGCCTCGATGAGGTACGGAAGCTCCAGCGCGCGGACGCCCAGGCCTGGACGGTGTCCGACCTGCCGCTCCTGGACGCGGCACGGCAGCGGCTCGGCGACCCGGAGGCGTCCGTACGCAAGCGTCGGCACGAAGCCGCTGTCGCCGCCGAACGTGCGCGCAGGGCCGATGTCATCGACGGCATCCTGCAGGACACCGAGATCGACGAGAGCGAAGGCGCGGTGGGGATGCTGCGCGGACAGGACCTGCAGGACACTCTGATCGACGAGGGCGCGCTGTCCGGCACCGAACCGGACCTGCTCGCCGGCCCGTTCGCGCACATCATCGTGGACGAGGCTCAGGAACTGACCGACGCCGAGTGGCAGATGCTGCTGCTCCGCTGCCCGTCCCGGAGCTTCACCATCGTCGGTGACCGCGCCCAGGCCAGGCACGGGTTCACGGAGTCGTGGCAGGAACGGCTGGCGCGGGTCGGGCTCGACCGGATCACCGTGGCCTCCCTGAGCATCAACTACCGCACGCCGGAAGAGGTCATGGCGGAAGCCGAGCCGGCCATCCGCGCTGCGCTGCCGGACGCCAATGTGCCGACCTCCATCCGCAGCAACGGCATCCCCGTCGTACACGGCTCTCTCGCGGAGCTGGACACGGTCCTCGACACCTGGCTCGCTGCGCATGACGACGGCATCGCCTGCGTCATCGGCGCTGGTGACACGGGGGTCGGCACGTTCCGGGCGTCATCCCGCGTGCGGTCGCTGACGCCGGAGCTGTCGAAGGGGCTGGAGTTCGATCTGGTTGTCCTCATCGACCCGGAGACGTTCGGCGAAGGCATCGAAGGAGCCGTCGACCGCTATGTTGCGATGACCCGCGCGACCCAGCAACTCGTCGTCCTGACGAGCGCCTGATGAACTCCTGACGAGCTCCTGACAAGTCTCGATGAGCTCCTGACGGGCGGCGGATGCTTATGGGGGGTACAAGCTCAACCTCCCTCCGTGGCCGTTCGCGGATACCGTGGGTTGCATGGACCACCGACCCGGCGACCGCACCGACAACCGCTCCGAGATCCGGGATTTCCTCGCCAGCCGGCGCGCCAAGATCACACCGGGGCAGGTCGGGCTGCCCACCAGCGGCCGGCGCAGGGTTCCCGGGCTGCGGCGCGAGGAAGTCGCCGTGCTCGCCGGCGTGAGCACCGAGTGGTACACCCGGCTGGAAAAGGGCCACATCAGCGGCGTGTCCGAAGAGGTACTCAACGCGGTCGCCGAGGCACTCCAGCTGGACGACGCCGAACGCACGTACCTCTTCGACCTGGCCCGCGCGGCCCGGCCCGCCCACCGCACGCAGTCCCGCCGCAAGAATGTCGAGGCCCCACCACCCGTCCAGTGGCTGCTCGACTCCGTCACCATGTCCGCTGCCTTCGTACGCAACGGCCGCATGGACGTCGTCGCCGCGAACCCGCTGGCCCGCGCCCTGCACGCGCCGATGTTCGACAGCGAGACCACCGACAAGCGCGGTCGCGCCAACATGGCCCGGTACCACTTCCTCGACCCCGGGGCCCACCACTTCTTCGTCGACTGGGACGCCGCCGCCAACGCCACCGTCGCGCTGCTGCGCGCCGAAGCCGGGCGCGAACCCCATGACCGGGCCCTGCGCGAACTCATCGGCGAGCTGTCCACACTCAGCCCCGAGTTCCGTACGATGTGGGCCGCGCACGACGTCCGCACCCGCCACGACGGCATCAAGCGCCTGCAGCACCCGGAAGTCGGCCGCCTGGAGCTGACCTATCAGTCCCTGGATCTTCCCCTGCCCAACCGGGCGGTGCACGACCTGACCTTCTACACCGCCGAACCGGGCACCACCTCCGAGGACCGGCTCAAGCTCCTCGCCAGCCTGGCAGCGACCCGGTCCCGGGCAACGGAGCCCACCAACGAGCTGCACTGAGCCACCTGCGCCGGACACGCCTCCGAGACGACCGATCGAGCCTCATCGATGCTCATGCCAAAAAATATTTCGGACGATGATGTCGAGAACCCGTGACCGGCTCCGTCCCCGCAGTGAATGCGACCACAATGGGTCGCACCAGCATCGAGGAGACTCACGATGGCCAAGTACCTGCTGCTCAAGCACTACCGTGGCGCCCCGGCTGCGGTCAACGACGTGCCCATGGACAAGTGGACGCCGGAGGAGATCTCGGCGCACATGCAGTACATGCAGGATTTCGCGGACCGGCTCGAGAAGACCGGCGAGTTCGTCGACGGTCAGGCGCTCGCCCCCGAGGGGACGTGGGTCCGGTACGACGGTGAGGGGCGTCCGCCGGTCACCGACGGACCGTTCGCCGAGACTAAGGACCTCATCGCCGGCTGGATGGTGATCGACGTCGACAGCTACGAGCGCGCCGTCGAGCTGGCCGGGGAGCTGTCGGCCGCTCCCGGTGCGGGCGGGAAGCCGATCCACGAGTGGCTCGAGCTGCGCCCGTTCTACGGCGTGTCGCCCACCGTCACGGAGTGATCTCCGAGGTGACCTCAGAGCTGGACGAGGCCCTGCTCCGGAGCCTCACGCCGAGCGTGCTCGGGATCCTCGTCCGCCGCGGAGCCGACTTCGCGGCGGCCGAGGACGCCGTGCAGGAAGCGCTGGTCGAGGCGGTCCGCGTGTGGCCCGCCGACCCTCCGCGCGACGCGAAGGGCTGGCTGGTCACCGTGGCCTGGCGCAAGTTCCTCGACGCGACCCGGGCGGACACCGCCCGGCGTCGGCGCGAGGACCTCGTCGAGGAGGAGCCGGCGGCCGGGCCCGCGCCCGCGGTGGACGACACGCTCCAGCTGTACTTCCTGTGCGCCCACCCGTCGCTGACGCCGTCGTCCGCGGTCGCGCTCACGCTGCGCGCCGTCGGCGGGCTGACGACCCGCCAGATCGCCCAGGCGTACCTGGTGCCCGAGGCGACCATGGCGCAGCGCATCAGCCGGGCCAAGCGCACCGTGACCGGCGTGCGCTTCGAGACGCCCGGCGACGTCGCCACCGTGCTGCGCGTCCTCTACCTGGTCTTCAACGAGGGTTACTCCGGCGACGTCGACCTCGCCGCCGAGGCCATCCGGCTCACCCGGCAGCTCGCGGCCGCGATCGACCACCCCGAGGTGGCGGGGCTGCTCGCCCTCATGCTGCTCCACCACGCCCGGCGCGCCGCCCGGACCGCGCCCGACGGCAGCCTGGTACCGCTCGCCGAGCAGGACCGCGGCCGGTGGGACACCGAGTCGATCGCCGAGGGCGTCGAGATCCTGCAGGCGGCCCTCGCCCGCGACCGGCTGGGCGAATTCCAGGCCCAGGCCGCCATCGCGGCACTCCACGCCGACGCGCCCACCGCCGAGGAGACCGACTGGGCGCAGATCGTCGAGTGGTACGACGAGCTCGCGCGCCTGACCGACAGCCCGGTCGTCCGGCTCAACCGCGCGGTGGCCGTCGGCGAGGCCGACGGACCGCGCGCCGGCCTGGCGGCGCTCGCGGCGCTGGACGACGCCTGCCCGAGCTCTTCGGGCAAGGGATCCCCCATACCCCGCCGCGCCGCGGTGGCGGCGTACCTCCACGAGCGCGACGGCGACCTGGCGACGGCGGCACGGCTGTACGCCGAGGCGGCCCAAAAGGCACCCAACCTCGCCGAACGCGACCACCTGACCCGCCAGGCCGCCCGCCTCAACGCCCGCCGGCGTGACTGACGAGGCGCGCTCGGACGTTCCCGCGGCACTCGGCCAGAGGCGACGGTCACCTGGCCCTCCTCCTACCATCACCACCAGAGCGACGACGAGACGACGAGACGACGAAGGGCAGCCCCGGTGAAGATCCGTGAGTTCGCGGTCGAGCAGTGGATGAACGAGTACGAGGAGTCCTGCCGGTACAACCTGGCCGAGACCTGCGTCCGCTCGCTCACCACCGGGGAGCTGCTGGACCTGTCCGGCCGACGCGAGGAGGTACTGGCCGAGCTGGCAGCCACCCCGCTCACCTACGGGCCGATCCCGGGCAGCCCCCGCCTGCGCGGGCTGGTCGCGGGCCTGTACTCGGCTCAGGACGCGGACAACGTCCTGGTCACCCATGGCGCGATCGGCGCCAACGCACTCGTGCACGCCACCCTCGTCGATCCGGGCGACCACGTCGTGGCCGTGGTCCCCACCTACCAGCAGCACTACTCCATCCCGGACAGCTACGGCGCCCGCGTCGACCACCTGACGTTGCGTGAGGAGCACGGGTGGCTGCCCGACCTGGACGAACTCGACCGCCTGGTCACCCCGGACACCAAACTCATCGCGGTCAACAACCCCAACAATCCCACCGGCGCGCTCATCGACGCCACCGGGCTGGCCCGCATCGCCAAGATCGCCGAGCGCGTCGGGGCGTGGGTGCTGTGCGACGAGGTCTACCGGGGCGTGGACCAGGACGGTGCCGGATTCACCACCTCGATCGCCGACCTGTACGAGCGCGGCATCTCCACCGGCAGCATGTCCAAGCCGTACTCCCTGGCCGGTCTGCGCCTGGGCTGGATCGTCGGCCCGACCGGCCTGCTGCAGGCGGTCGCCACCCACCGCGACTACACCACGATCAGCGTCGGACGCGTCGACGACCTCCTGGCCTGCGTCGCGCTGGAGAACAAGGACGCAATCCTGGCCCGCTCCCACCGGATCACCCGCACCAACCTGGCCGTCCTGGACGAGTGGATCACCGGCCGCGACGACATCGGCTACGTCAAGCCGTCCTCGGGCACCACCGCGCTGCTCCGCTACAACGCCCCTCTCGACTCCTATGAATTCTGCATCCGCCTGCTGAAGGAGACCGGAGTCATGCTCACCCCGGGCGCCGCCTTCGACATCGAACACACCGTACGCATCGGATTCGCCGACGACACCGACACACTGCGCACCGGCCTGCACCTGCTCGGCCAGTTCCTCGACCAACTCCCCCTGGCGTAACGCCCCAGGGCGAGCTCCGTGGTGCGGCTGCCGTGCGAGCATGGGTGGTCGGACTGTCACCGAGGAGCCCACGTGAGACAGAGCGTCGGAATTGCGCTGCCCCTGGCGGCTCTGGCATGTGCTCTGGCACTGCTCACCGCGTGCGGGGGATCCACGGGAAACACCCACCCTTGCACCCTGAGGGGCACGCTCGCCGGCATCCAGGTCAAGGTCCCCCCGGAACTGGCGAACCGGACGGCCGACGCGACCCTCACGGCCTGCTGGGACGGCACATGCCGGAAGCGCACGCTGTGGCTGCGGGGAACCCGGCCGGAAGAACCGGCGACCCCGGGGAACCCGGTAATGACCACGGAGACCGCCACTGCCACTGCCACCGCGACCGGGGCCGCCTCCCAACCCCCCGAGCCCCATACCTGGCCTGGCTTCGCGGCCATACGCGACCTGCCAACACAGCCGGTACACATCACGCTGGTATTCAAGAATCAGCGCGGCGCCACCGTGCTCGACCGACAGATCACTACCACCCCGCAGCCCACCTATCCCAACGGCCGCGACTGCGCACCGGGTAACCATCAGGCACACCTGACGGTCACGAAAGAGGGCTCGCTGATCCCACGCTGACCGTGCGGATTCACAACGGACGGGCTCTCTCCTCATCCCCTCCGACCACCGCCCCGGCACTCGCCGTGCCCACGCAGGCCAGGGCCACCCACTGCACCACGCTCAGGTGTTCCGCCAGGACCAGCACTCCCGCAAGGCCCGCGCTCGCCGGCTCCAGGCTGGTCAGTACGCCCACCGTCCTCGTCGGCAGCCGCCGCAGGGCCGCCAGCTCCAGCGAGTACGGGAGTACCGCCGAGAGCATCGCCACCACCACTCCGGTCAACAGCACTCGCGGGGCAAGCAGTTCCGTCCCCTGACGCAGCACGCCCAGCGGTGCCGTCAGCACGGCTGCCCAGGCGACCGCAAGAGCGAGTAGGCCCCCTCCCGTACTGCCGGCACCCGCTTTCTTGCTCAGTAGCAGGTAGGCGGCCATACAGGCGCCTGCGGCCAGGGCGAGAAGCACGCCGGCGAGCGGGAAGTGGGTGCCGTGCGGGGTGTGGAAGAGCCACACGCCGCCTCCGGCCAGGACAGCGCAGCCCGCGTCACGCAGGCGGCGCGAGGTGAGGAGGGCGAGGGTGATCGGTCCGAGGAGTTGGAGAGCGCTGGCCAGGCCCAGGGGCAGGAGGAGCAACGCGGGGTAGATCAAGTTCATCCCCGCGATGGCCGTGCCGAAGCCGAGTACCACCAATGCGTCCGTACGGCTGCGCGGCAGCGAAGGCCGGTACAGGAGCAGCAGGAATACCGCGGCCAGTCCGAGACGCAAGGTCACGACTCCCGGCGCGCCGACCGCACCGGAGAGTTGTTTGCCGATGGCCTGCCCGAACTGGATGCTCAGCACGCTTCCCAGCATCAGCGCGGGAGCGGGAGGCTTCGTCATGGCTCCAGGCTCGGCGCCGTGAGCATCCAGGTCCAGCAAAGGTTTTTGCAGGTAACTGTTTAGGCTTGACTGCATGATTGACCATCGGCTGCACGTTCTGCGGACGCTCGCCGAGCACGGGACAGTGACCGCGACCGCCGCTGTCCTGCACCTGACCCCCTCGGCCGTCTCCCAGCAGTTGCGTCTGCTGGCCCGTGATCTGGAGGTGGAACTGCTGCGGCCGGAGGGGCGGCGAGTGCGGCTGACACCGGCCGCGCACATCGTGCTCCGGCACGCCGACACGTTGCGGATGCAGTGGGAGGCGGCCCAGGCGGAACTCGCTCAGCAGAGCACTGTCCTCCGGGGCACGCTGCGATTGTGCGGGGTGTCCTCCGCGCTGGCCGCGCTCGCAGCCCCGGCCTTGGCCCGGCTGCGGAAGACGCACCCGCTGGTGGAGCCGCTGATCTTCGAGGAAGAGAGCGCCGAGTGCTACCGGCTGCTGCTCGCCGACGAGGCGGACGTGGCCCTGGTGCTGCCCGGCCCGGACGCGCCGCCCGTCACCGACGCCCGTTTCGAGCAGACACCACTGACGACCGACCGCCAGGACCTGCTGGTCGCCGAGGGACACCGGCTCGCCCGACCCGAGGGAGTCCAACTCGCGGAAGCCGCCGATCAGCCGTGGATCGTGAAGAAACACAACAATGACACCTACCCCTTGGTGACTGCGGCGTGTGCGGCGGCCGGGTTCACTCCCTGCATCGTCCACCAGGTCAAGGAGTGGTACGCAGTCTCCTCACTCGTCGCCGAAGGGCTCGGCGTCTGCCTCATGCCCAGAATTGTTCCGCTGCCCCAACACGCCGTTGTGCGGGTCCCGTTGCTGGGCGAACCGACTCCCGTGCGGCAATTGCTGACCGCCGTGCGGCGAGGCAGCGCCGCACACCCCCTCGTCAAGGCCGGACTGGACGCGCTGCGCAACGCGGCGTCGACCCACGCTGTTGGCGGCTGACACCACGGCCCGGATGGACACGGATACGAGGAAGCGGCTCAGCTCCTGGCCGCACCCTTCCCCGTACCGTTTCGTGTCTGTCGAGTCGGAGCGCGGTGCTTGTCCGGGCGGAAGATCCGGTCCAGGTGGTACTCGAAGATCGCGGTGGCGGAGTCCGGGCCGCGCTGGCCGACGAGGATACTGGTGCCGAGCCCGGCGGACATGGCGAGCAGGCTGACCGCCTCCGCCCGGGGGTCCACACCGGGCCGCAGCAGACCGGACTCCTGCGCCTGCCGGAGGAGTCCGGCCAGGGCGGCCTCGGCGGCGTCGGGGTCCTTGATGAACGGCTGGGCCGCGAGCGCCGGGTCGTTCACGGCCAGGACGGCGTACGAGGTGTAGAGGTGGTGGAAGGTGCGGCTCTCCTCGTCGGTCGGCAGTGCCGCCATCAGCAGCGCCTCGATCGTCGCGCGCGGCCCCGGGTGGTCCCCGGCGGCCCGGAGCCTGGCGGCGACCCGCTCGCCGAATCGCTCGGTCAGCTGCCGCAGCCCGAAGAGCAGCAGCTTCTCCTTGGTCTCGAAGTAGTACTGCACCAGCCGAAGCGAAACCCCCGCCTCCGCCGCCACGTCGCGCATCCCCACGGCATGCAGCCCGCGCCGGGCGGCGACCCGGACGAGCGCCTCGGCGATCTCGGTCCGGCGCTCTGCGTGATCCACGCGCTTGGGCATCGTCCGGCTCTCCGCTTCTCGTTGGCATGAGTTGGCATGGGCTGGCGGGGGCTGGCATGGGCTGGCATGGGTGCGGGCTCCAGCGGCCCCCTTGATGATACAGCCGTACCACCATCGTGGTACGTTCGTATCACGACGTCCGTACTACGACGTTCGACTACCCGGAGGTGGCCGTGCCCGAGACCACTGCAGTCCGCGCCCAGGCCGATGTCGGCCGCTATGTGAGCGACGTCCGGCGCGACCGCTACTTCGCCGCCTGCGACGCGGTCTACGCGTTGGGGGCGCCCGCGCTGGCGGAAGAGGACGTCACGACGTCCTTCGGCACCACGCACGTCTACCGCTACGGCCCGGCGGACCCGGCCGCCCGCCGCCGCACCCCCATCGTCCTGGTGCACGGAGCGGGCTCCTGCTCCGCCATGTGGTACCCCAACACCCCCGCACTCAGCGCCGAGCGACCGGTCTACGCGATCGACACGCCGGGCGACCCCGGCCGCAGCGTGCAGCGCGCGCCCATCCACCAGCCCGACCGCGCCGCCCAGTGGCTGGACGAAACGCTCGCCGGGCTGGGGCTCGACCGCGTGCACCTCGTCGGCTCGTCCTACGGCGGATGGCTCGCCCTGAACCAGGCGCACCGTGGGCCCAACCGCTTGGCCTCGGTCACCCTGCTCGACCCCGGCGGCCTGGAGAAGGTGGGGCTGCGCTTCTTCGTCTGGATCTTCGCCAGCCTCTTCGCGACCTTCGCGCCGAAGGCGCTGCGGCCACGGCTGGCGGCCTGGCTGGAGCAGCCGGTGCTCGTCGTGCCGGAGCTCCGCGCGATGATCAGGCTCGGCGTACGCGCCTATCGCATCCGCCGCCCGGCGCCGCTGCCCCTCTCCGATGCCGAACTGTCCGGCATCCGCACCCCGCTCTCTCTGATACTCGGCAAGCGCAGCCTGCTCGTGCACCCGCAGCGGCAAGTGGAGCGTGTCCCGCGTCTGATACCGGGCGCCCGGGCCGAGATCGTCTCCCACACCGGCCATGGACCGCAGATCGACCATGCCGAGGAGGTCAACCGGCGGATGCTGAGCTTCCTGGAGTCCGTCGACTGATCAGCCGGTTCTCGAAGCCGGGCCTGGCTGCGGTCCCGGCGGGATGCGGGGCCGCTCGCCGATTAGGTGTGCGGGCTCGGGCCGCGTAGAGTTGCAGCTACCGACGCGGGGTGGAGCAGCTCGGTAGCTCGCTGGGCTCATAACCCAGAGGTCGCAGGTTCAAATCCTGTCCCCGCTACTGATCCCCGGGCCCGGCGGAATATCATCCGCCGGGCCCGGGGCTTTTGCGTGTACGGGCTCCCGGTGCTCCGCCTGTGGTGAGGAAGCGGTTCAGGGGCAGTGTCGCGGCGCCTACCGTTACCGCGTCCGTGCCGAGGCGGCCGAGTTCGATCGTGGCGCGGGCTGCCGGGTACCGGAGGGCGTATGCCGCGGTGGCCTCGCGTACGGCAGGCAGCAGGCGGGCGCCGAGGAGGAGGCCGGCCCAGCCGGCCAGTACGATCCGCTCGGGGTTGAAGAGGTTGACCAGGTCGGCGATGCCCGCGCCGAGGTATTCGGCGGTCTCCGCCAGGACTTCGGCGGCGGCCGGACCGTCGGCGGCCAGCAGCGCGGCGAGCGCGGACTCCTCGTCCGCGCCGGGCGCGCCTCCGCCGCCCGCCTCCCGCCAGCGTTCCCGTACCGCTTCGGCGCCGACGTACGCCTCAAGGCAGCCGCGGGCGCCGCAGCGGCAGCGGCGGCCGCGCAGCTGCAGGGTGGTGTGGCCCCACTCCCCCGCGCCCTGTGCGGCGCCGCCGTACGCGCTGCCGTCGGTGATCACGCTGGCGCCGACGCCGGAGCCGATGAGGGCGATGACGGCGTTGCGTGCCCCTCGACCGGCGCCGAACCACATCTCGGCCTGACCGAGCGTCTTGGCCCCGTTGGAGATGAACAGTGGTGTGTTCGAGGTGAGTTGGGCGGTGGTGCGGAGGAGGGATTCGAGCGGGGCGGCGTCCCAGCCGACGGTTTGGGCGTGCACGACGGCGCCGCCGGTGGCCGGGTCCTCCGCGACGATGCCGGGGACGCCGACGCCGATGCCGAGCAGCGGGCCGCGCGGGACGTCCGCGCCGCGCACCGCCTCCAGGCCCTCGGCGATGAGCCGTACGACGTGGGTGACGTCATGACCGCCGTCCTTCAACGGGTGTTCGGAGCGGGCGAGTTCGGTCATGGAGAGGTTGAAGAGTTCCACGCGAATTCGGGTTTCGCCGACGTCCACGCCGATGAGTGAGCCGGCGCCCGGCGGGACCCGCAGCAGGGTGCGCGGGCGGCCGCCGTCGGAGTCGACGGAACCCGCCTCCTCCAGCAGGCCGTCCGCGAGCAGTTCGGCGGTGACGTTACTGATGGACGCCGAGCTCAGGCCGGTGTGCGCGGCCAGTTCCTGACGGCTCAGCGGTCCCTCGAAGTACAGCCGGCGCAGCAGTGTCGCGCGGTTGCCGCGGCGCAGATCGCGGACCGTCCTGCGGTGGCGTTCGGGCATGTGGCTCCTTCCCTCCACGCCAACTTACCGGCGTCCGGCGTCTTGACGGCCCCTTCTCTCACTACTTAACTCACGCCTTGAGTTAAGACCGAGCCGCGTTCAGAGCTTTGACGCTCACCTCCCAGAGGGGCCTCAACGACCATGCGCAGAATCCGTATGGCGGCAGCCGCCGCGCTCACCACCGCACTGACCGCCGCCCTCGCCACCGGCTGTGGCGGTGGCACAGCGCCCGGCGGCGCGGCCGGCAACGACAACCCGAAGGAGCTGACGTACTGGGCGACCAACCAGGGCTCCAGCGTGGAGGCCGACAAGAAGGTGCTGGCGCCCGAGCTGAAGAAGTTCGAGCGGCGGACCGGCATCAAGGTTCATCTCGAAGTCGTGCCCTGGGCCACACTGTTGGACCGCATCCTCGCCGCGGCCTCCTCCGGGCAGGGGCCCGACGTGCTCAACATCGGCAACACCTGGTCCGCCTCGCTGCAGAAGAGCGGCGCACTGCTGCCCTTCGACGGCAAGGCGTTCACCAAAATCGGCGGCAAGGACCGGTTCGCGACCGCGCCGATGGCCGCGACCGGCGCCGCCGGACAGGACCCGGCGGCGGTCCCGCTGTACTCCCTGACGTATGCGCTTTATTACAACAAGAAGATGTTCCGGGAGGCCGGGATCGCTCAACCACCCACGACGTGGGGGGAGTTGGTCGCTGATGGGAAGAAGCTGACCAAGGGCGGGACGTACGGGCTGGCCGTCGAGGGCGGCAATCCGGTGGAGAACGCCCACCATGCGTTCGTCTTCGGCAAGCAGCACGGCGCCGACTTCTTCGACGCCGCCGGGAAGCCCACGTTCGACAAGCCCGCGAACGTCGCGGCCGTCAAGCAGTACATCGACCTGCTCGCCGCCGACCGGATCGCCGCGCCGGGCAACGCCGAGTACGCCCAGAACCAGTCCGTGCGGGACTTCGCGACCGGCAAGGCCGGGATGCTGCTGTGGCAGGCCGCGCGCACCTCGCTGCTCGCGCACGGCATGAAGCCGGAGGAGTACGGTGTCGCGCCCGTCCCCTTCCGGTCCGCCGACACTGCCGACCGTCGCAACATCAACTCCATGGCCGCCGGCATCAACATCGGTGTCTTCAAGAACACCGACAACCTCGACGGTGCCCTGAAGTTCGTGAAGTTCATGACTTCGACGGATGAACAGAATGTGCTGACGACGGCGTACGGGTCGCTGTCGCCCGTGCTCGCGGTGCAGAAGCACGCGCCGCGGACGCCGGACGAGGCCGTGCTGCGTGACGTACTCGCCAAGAGTGCGGAGCCGTTGCCGCAGGTTCCGGACGAGGCGCAGTTCGAGACGCTGGTCGGCGGGGCGATGAAGGAGCTGTTCGCCGACGCCGCCGCGGGCAAGAAGATCACCACGGCGGACGTACGGGCCCGGCTGACCGCGGCCCAGCAGCAGATGCAGCGGTGAGGCGGCGATGATCGCCCGTATCCGGCGCGGCGGCCTGCCGTATCTTCTGTTGCTCCCGGCGCTCGCTCTCGAACTGCTCATCCATCTCGTGCCGATGGTCATCGGCATCGCGATGAGTTTCAAGCGGCTCACCCAGGAGTACATCGGCAACTGGGGCGCGGCGCCCTGGGCCGGGCTGGACAACTTCCGGCTCGCGGTCGACTTCGACGCGCCGGCCGGCCGGGCGCTGCTGCACTCCTTCGCGGTCACCTGCGCCTTCACCGTGCTCGCCGTGGGCCTGGCCTGGCTGCTCGGTGTGACGGCCGCGATCCTGATGCAGGACGCGTTCCGGGGCCGCGGCCTGCTGCGCGCGCTGTTCCTCACCCCGTACGCACTGCCGGTCTACACCGCCGTGATCACCTGGTCCTTCCTGCTCCAGCGGGACAACGGGCTGGTGAATCACGTCCTGCACGACCAGCTCGGGCTGACCGACTCGCCCACGTTCTGGCTGGTCGGCGACAACAGCTTCCTCGCGCTCGTGGTCACCTCGGTCTGGCGCACCTGGCCGTTCGCCTTTCTGATGCTGACGGCGGCGCTGCAGAACATTCCCCGGGAGTCGTACGAGGCCGCGCAGCTGGACGGGGCCGGGATCCGGCGGCAGATCCGGCACATCACGCTGCCCGCGCTCCGTCCCGTCAATCAGGTGCTGGTGCTGGTGCTCTTTCTGTGGACCTTCAATGACTTCAATGTGCCGTACGTACTCTTCGGAAAGGCCGCGCCGGAGGCCGCCGACCTGATCTCGATCCACATCTACCAGGCGTCCTTCGAGACCTGGAATTTCGGCTCGGGCTCGGCGATGTCCGTCCTGCTGCTGTTGTTCCTGCTCGTGGTGACGGCCGTATATCTGCTGGTCACCGGCCGTGGAAGGAGGGGCGGGCATGGCTGAGGCCGTAAAGTCGCCCACCGCGCCGCCCCGGTCCTTCGTCTGGACCCGGCGCGTGCTGCTCACCCTGCTGGCCCTGTTCACGGCCACCCCGCTGTATGTGATGCTGAGCAGCTCGCTCAAGCCGCTGCGGGACGTGACCGGCGCCTTCCGGTGGTTCCCCAGCCACCTGACGGTGCAGCCGTATCTCGACATCTGGCGGACCGTGCCGTTGGGCCGGTACTTCGTGAACTCGCTCATCGTGGCGAGCGCGGCGACCGCCTGCTCGGTGGTGATCGCGGTGTTCGCGGCGTACGCGGTGAGCCGGTACACCTTCCGGGGCAAGCGGCTGTTCACGGTGACGGTGCTGTCCACCCAGATGTTCCCCGGCATCCTCTTCCTTCTCCCGCTCTTCCTGCTCTTCGTCAACATCGGGAACGCCACCGGCATCGCGCTCTACGGCTCGCGCGGCGGCCTGATCCTCACGTACATGACCTTCACCCTGCCGCTGTCCATCTGGATGCTGGTGGGTTACTTCGACTCCATCCCGCGCGATCTGGACGAGGCGGCGCAGGTCGACGGCTGCGGGCCGCTCGGCGCGCTGCTGCGGGTGGTCGTGCCCGCGGCCGTGCCGGGCATCGTGGCCGTGGCGATCTACTCCTTCATGACCGCCTGGGGCGAGGTGCTCTTCGCCTCGGTCATGACCAACGACGTCACCCGCACGCTCGCGATCGGCCTGCAGGGCTACGCCACCCAGACCGAGGTGTACTGGAACCAGATCATGGCCGCCTCGCTCGTGGTCAGCGTCCCCGTCGTCGCGGGCTTCCTGCTGCTCCAGCGCTATCTCGTCGCCGGGCTCACCGCCGGCGCCGTCAAATGACGCCTTACGGAAGGACTTCCGTGTCCGACAGCCAGCTCGCCGCGCTCCCCGCCGGCTTCGTGTGGGGGACGGCCACCGCCGCGTACCAGATCGAGGGCGCGGTCGCCGAGGACGGCCGGGCGCCGTCCATCTGGGACACCTTCAGCCACACCCCCGGTGCGGTCGACAAGGGCGACACCGGGGACGTGGCCTGCGACCACTACCACCGCTGGCCCGAGGACATCGCGCTGATGCGGCGCCTCGGGGTGGACGCGTACCGCTTCTCCGTTGCCTGGCCGCGGGTCGTGCCGGGCGGCGACGGACCGGTCAACAAGGCGGGCCTGGACTTCTACGACCGGCTCACCGACGCGCTCCTGGAAGCCGGGATCACGCCGTACCCGACCCTGTACCACTGGGATCTGCCGCAGGCGCTGCAGGACCGCGGCGGCTGGCCGGCCCGGGAGACCGCCGAGCACTTCGCGTCGTACGCCGCGGTCGTCGCCAAGCGGCTCGGCGACCGCGTCCAGCACTGGGCCACGCTCAACGAGCCGCTCTGCTCCGCCTGGATCGGCCACCTCGAAGGCCGGATGGCGCCGGGCCTGACCGACCTCACCGCCGCCGTCCGCGCCTCCTTCCACCTGCACCTCGGGCACGGCCTGGCGACGCAGGCGATCCGGGCCGCGGTGCCCGGCGCCCGGATCGGCATCGTCAACAACCTCACGCACTGCGAGCCGGCGAGCGAGCGCGAGGCCGACCACGCCGCCGCGCGCCGCTCCGACGGCCACACCAACCGCTGGTGGCTGGACCCGCTGCACGGCCGCGGCTATCCCGAGGACATGGTCGCGCTGTACGGCACCGAGCCGCCGGCCCGCGCCGGGGACCTGGAGACCATCGCCGCGCCGCTGGACTGGCTCGGCCTGAACTACTACTTCCGCAACGTCGTCGCCGACGATCCGGCGGGCCCGGTGCCGCACGCCCGGCAGACCGCCGTCCCCGGCGCGCGCCGCACCGCCATGGGCTGGGAGGTCCACGCGGAGGGTCTCGTCGCGACGCTGCGGCGGCTGACCGAGGACTACGGGGCGCGCTGCCTGTACGTCACCGAGAACGGCTCCGCCTACCCGGACACCGTCGGCCCCGACGGGCGGGTCGACGACCCGGAGCGGGTGCGCTATCTGGAGGAGCACCTGGCGGCCTGCGCCCGCGCGGTGTCCGAAGGGGTGCCGCTGGCGGGCTACTTCGCCTGGTCACTGCTGGACAACTTCGAGTGGGCGTACGGCTACGACAAGCGGTTCGGGCTGGTCCATGTGGATTACGGGACGCAGCGGCGGACGATCAAGAGCAGCGGACACCGGTACGCCGCCCTGATCGCCGCACACCGGGCCCGGGTGGGCCCGGTTCCACGAGTGGCGTTCAATCGGCCAGCAAGGTCGTGATGGCCTTGTCCAGCGCGCCGCCGACGTCCTCGATGTGCCGGTGCCGGCCGTTCTCGACGACGAGTTCGCCGCCGGTGACGACATGGCTGACGTCGGCGGCGGTGCCGGCGAACACGGTGTGGGCCAGCGGATCGCCGGCCCGCGCCCCGGCCGTGCGCGGCGAGTCCAGCCGTACGGTGGCGAGGTCGGCGAGCCGGCCCGCCGCGATCGCGCCGGCGTTCCAGCCGAGCGCCGCCATGCCCGCCGAGGTCGCGGCGGTGAGCAGTTCGGCGGCGGTCCAGTGGCCGCGGCGGCCGCTGATCAGCCGCTCGTCCAGTTCGATGGCGCGGGCCTCCTCCCACAGGTCGATCATCATGTGCGCGTCGCTGCCGAGGCTCAGCGGCGTGCCGGCCGCCGCCAGCCGCCCGGCGGGCCCGATCCCGTCGGCCAGATCGCGTTCGGTCGTCGGGCACAGGCAGACGCCGGTGCCGGAGCCGCCCAGCAGCGCGATGTCGGCGGAGTCCAGATGGGTCGCGTGCACGGCCGTCGCGCCCTCGCCCAGTACTCCCTTCTCGTGCAGCAGACGGGTGGGGGTGCGGCCGTACCGCTGGCGGCAGGCGGCGTTCTCGGCGGGCTGTTCGGAGAGGTGGACGTGGAGGGGGACGCCGCGGCGGCGGGCGTCGGCGGCGACGAACGTCATCGCCTCGCGCGGCACGGCCCGCACACTGTGCACGGCGGCGCCGATGCGGAGCCGGTCGCCGTCCCGCAGGGCGCCCGTGCGCCGGGCCCAGTCCTCGGCGCTGCCGTCGCTGAACCGCCGCTGCACGCCTTCCAGCCGTCTGCCGTCGATGTCGGCCATGAGGTAGCAGGTGTCGAGGAGGGTGAGCCGGATGCCCGCGTCGGCGGCGGCGCGGGCGAGCGCGTGGCCCATGGCGTTGGGGTCGTCGTACGGTGTGCCGTCCGGGTTGTGGTGAACGTAGTGGAACTCGCCGACGGCGGTGATGCCGGACAGCGCCATCTCGGCGTACGTGGCGCGGGCGAGGGCGTACATACGGTCGGGATCGAGGTGTCCCGCGGCGTCGTACATGACATCGCGCCAGCGCCAGAAGTCGGTGACGCCGCTCTGGCTGCGGCCGCGGATGGCGCGGTGGAAGACGTGGGAGTGGGTGTTGGCCAGGCCCGGTACGGTGAGTCCGGGCAGTCGGTGGGCACCGGGCGGTGCCGGGGTGTTGTCGGTGACGCGGGTGATCCGGCCGTCGGCCACGTCGATGAGGACCTGCTCGGCGACGCCGGCCCCGCCGAGCCAGGCGTACTCGCAATGAAACGTCATCCGGCCTCCCTAGGGAGCCTGTGTCATGGCCCCGGCCGGGCGCCCGCCGCCTGGCACGCACGCTCGCGGCGTTGTCGTCGGTCGCCGACGCTCCGCGTCGACTCCCTCCTCCGCCTTGCGATCGCACGCACCAGACGACGTTCGCTGATCCGACCAGGGCCATGACACAGGCTCCGACGACGGTCCGCCGCGACCGGTCACGCACCGCGGCGACCACGGAGCTCTCCGTCAACGGTAGTTGATCTCCGAACGACTGGGAACGCCTCGTGCGGACGTGGCGTCAAGATGCCTGTGCCATGGGCGAGTTCAGGATGACCGTGGTGGGCCGGAAGGGCCCTCTTGCGGCGCCGGGGCCGGCTCCGGAGCCGACGCCGCGGCCGGGACCGGGCCCGTGCTGCCCCGCGGCTGGATCCGGGGCAGCGGCTCCTGGGTGTGCCCTGCGGGCGCGCCGTCCAGGAGGGCGGTGAGGGCCTGCGCGGCGTGCCGGCCGAAGGCGGCGGTGTCGCGCACCGGTGCGGTCAGCGCCGGGTGGACGCTGCGGCACAGGACCGAGTCGTCCCAGGCGACGAGGGAGAGCCGGTCGGGGACGCGGATGCCGCGCTCGGCGGCGACGCCCAGCCCGGCGACGGCCAGTACGTCGTTGTCGTAGATCAGGGCGGTGGGCGGCCGGGGGTGGTCCAGCACCCGGCGGGTGGCCGCCGCGCCCTCGCTGTCGGAGTAGTCGGTGGTCACCGAGGCGACCTCGGTGAGGCCGAGGCGGGCCGCCTCGGCGCGCAGGGAGGCGATCCGGCGCTGGGTGTGGGCGAATTCGGGCAGTCCGGCGATGTGCGTGATGCGGCGGTGGCCGAGCGCGTGGAGATGGCCGACGAGGGCGGCCATGATGCCCGCGTCGTCGGCGCCGAGGGTGGAGACGGCCGGGCTCTCACCGTCCACGACGGCCGGCGCGGGGGCGCCGATCATCACGGCGGGCAGCCCGAGGCCGCCCAGCAGGTCGGGGCGGGGGTCGTCCTGGCGCGGGTCGACGACGAGGACGCCGTCCACGCGGTGCTCGGCCCACCAGCGGCGGTAGGTCGCGCACTCCGCGTCCAGCCCCTCGACGACCTGGAAGAGCAGCCCCAGCTTGCGTTGGGACAGCTCCTCCTGGATGCCGGAGACCAGCTGGAGGAAGAAGGACTCCACGCCGAGGGTGCGGGCCGGCCGGGCCAGTACCAGTCCGACCGTCGCCGAGCCCTCGCCGGACAGCGCGCGGGCCGCGGCGCGCGGCTGCCAGCCGAGCTGCTCGGCTACCCGGCGGATGCGGTCCCGGGTCACCGGCGAGACGCCGGGGCGGTCGTTGAGCGCGAAGGAGACCGCGCTCTCGGACACCCCGGCGCGCAGGGCGATGTCCTTCATGGTCGGCCGCCGGGCCGGCGTAGGGCGCATGCTCCCTCTTCCGCTTCGCTACTAATGCGCTTGAGTACGGAGAGACTAAAGCGCATTAGCACTTCGCGCAACAGGCCCGAACTTACCGCTGTGACCTGGGGTTTCAGCACGCAGAAAAGAAATTCGCGCGAAAAGTGTTGACGTAACTCGGGGGCTGCGGGCACCTTTTGGGTCGCCACTCCGGCCCGATCGAAGGAGCCCTGCGGTCATGCGCACTTCCCGAGGCACCCGTGTGCCCAGATCCGCCCGGATCGCCGTACCACTGCTGGCGTCGGCGCTCGTCCTCAGCGCCTGCGGCGGAGGCGGCGGTTCCACCGGCGGCAGCAGCGCCGACGGCAAGGTGAGCGGCCACATCACCTTCCAGACGTGGAACCTGCGCGCCCAGTACAAGGACTACTTCAACGGCCTCATCGACCGGTTCGAGAAGCAGCACCCGGGCACGAAGGTGAAGTGGATCGACCAGCCGGCCGAGAACTACCCCGAGAAGCTCAGCGCGGACGCCGGCGGCGGCACCCTGCCCGACGTGGTGAACGTCTCGCCCGACCTGTCCTATCCGCTGGCCAAGGCCGGGCTGCTGATGAACCTGGACAAGGAGCCGGTCACCGCGAAGGCGAAGAGCACATACACGCCGGAAGCCTGGGCGGGCAACGAACTGCCGGGCCTGGACGGCGCGTACGCCTTCCCCTGGTACCTCAGCACCGGCCCGCTCTTCTACAACAAGGCGCTGTTCAAGAAGGCCGGGCTGAACCCGGAGAAGCCGCCGACGACGTACGACGAGCTGTTCGCTGACGCCGGGAAGATGGCGAAGTCCTCCGGCGGGAAGGTCGCCACGCTGGCCGGGGTGCCCGCGATCGAGGACTTCGGGCGGTACGGCGTGAAGCTGATGAACGCCGACGCCACGAAGTTCACGTACAACGAGCCGCGCGGCGTGGAGCTGCTCACCGAGTACAAGAAGCTGTTCAAGAGCGGCGGGCTGGACTCGCAGGCGCTGAGCGCCACTCCGGAGAGCGCGGGGCGGAAGTTCCTCCAGGGGCGCGTCGCCATGAACCCGGGCAGCGCGCCCGACCTCGTGGACTTCAAGGAGAACGCGCCCGAGCTCTACAAGAACCTCGGCATCACCGACGCGCCGGCCAACACCGGCAAGCCCAATATGTACGTGATGGGCCTCGGCGTGAACGACCGCAGTGAGCACAAGGCCGCCGCCATCGCCTTCGCCCGCTTCGTCACCAACCAGCGCAACCAGGAGTCCTTCGCGCACGAGGTCGCGGTCTTCCCCAGCACCAAGGGTTCCCTCGACAAGCCGTACTGGACCAAGGACGACGGCACCGACGAGGGCCGGGTGCGGGTGGCCGCGGCCAAGATGCTGGACGGCGCGGTCAACTACACGCCCGTGGTGATGACGGACGAGATGAAGACCGTCCTGCAGAACGAGGTCGCCAAGGCGCTGCAGGGCGACAAGTCGCCGAAGCAGGCGCTGGACGACGCGGTCGCGCAGAGCGACCGGCTGCTGCAGCAGGGCTGAGCCATGAGCGTACGGACCCATCGCACGGCCAGTCCCTGGCTGTTCCTGCTGCCGGGCCTGGCCGTGGTCGCGGCCTTCATCCTGTATCCCTTCCTCAGCACCGTTCAGCACGCCTTCACCGACGCGCGGACCCTCACCCCCGGCGTGTGGGTGGGGTTGCGCAACTTCCAGGAGATGCTGGCGGACGGCCAGTTCTGGACGGCGCTGCGCAACAGCCTGCTGTACGTCGTGGTCGTCGTGCCGTGCACGGTCCTGCTGCCGCTGCTGCTCGCGCTGCTCGTGGAGAAGCCGCTCAAGGGCGTCGTCTTCTTCCGCGCGGCCTTCTACACGCCGGTGGTCGCGTCCGTGGTCGTGGTCGCGCTGATCTGGGTGTGGATGCTGGACGACCGCGGGCTGCTCAACAGCATGCTGGAGATGCTGGGCGCGGGCCCGGTGTCCTTCCTCGGCGACGCCTGGCTGGTGCTGCTGTGCGCGATGGCCCTGACGGTCTGGAAGGGCCTCGGCTACTACATGATCATTTACCTGGCGGCGCTGGCACAGGTGCCCAAGGAGCTGCACGAGGCGGCCGCCGTGGACGGCGCAGGGCCGCTGCGCCGCTTCGTCACCGTCACCGTGCCCGCCGTGCGCTCCACGATGGTGCTGGTCGGCGCGCTCTCCTCGGTGGCCGCCTTCAAGGTGTTCTCCGAGGTGTATCTGCTGGCCGGGCCGACCGGCGGCCCGGCCGGGGAGGACAGCACGCTCGTGATGCTCGTCCAGCGCTCCGGCACCGGGCTCTCGGGCCGGGTCGGCTACGCCTCCGCGCTCTCCCTCGTCATCTTCTGCATCGCGCTGGTGCTGATGCTGCTCGTACTGCGCGCCGACCGTAAGGAGAACGCCGCATGACCCGCCTCGGCCGCACGGAGCGGGTCGTGCGTTACCTCCTGATGCTCGCCGTGCTGGCGATCACCGTCGGGCCCTTCCTGTGGCAGCTGTCCACCTCGCTCAAGGGCCCGGCCGAGAACATCTATCCCTCGCCGCCGTCGTTCGTCCCGCACGACCCGACCCTCGCCAACTACGCCGAGGTGGCCCGGATCATCCCGGTCTGGGACTACGCGCTGAACTCCCTGAAGGTCGCCGCCGCCAACGTCCTGACCAACTGCGTCGGCGCCTCGCTCGCCGGATACGCGCTGGCCCGGCTGCGCTTCCGCGGCCGTACGGCGGCCGGACTGCTCTTCGTCGCCGCGCTGCTGGTCCCCCTGGAGTCCATCGTCATCGCGCAGTTCACCACCATGCGCGACCTGGGCCTGAACAACACGCTGGTCGCCGTCGTCCTGCCGGGCAGCGTCGGCGCGCTCAACGTGCTGCTGATGCGCAACGCCTTCCGCGCGATCCCGTACGAGATCGAGGAGGCGGCCGTCGTGGACGGCGCCAACGTCTGGCAGCGTTTTCTGCGCATCGCGCTGCCGTCGGTCAAGGGCACTCTCGCGGTCGTCGCGATCTTCGCGTTCATGGGCGCCTGGGACGACTTCCTCTGGCCGCTGATCGTGCTCTCCGACCCGGACCACTTCACGCTCACCGTCGGCCTGAACTTCCTGCACGGCACCTTCGCCGACAAGCCACGCGTGGTCGCCGCCGGCACGATCATCGCGGTCGCGCCGCTGATCGTGATGTTCGCCTGCCTGCAGCGGTACTTCTTCCGCGGCGTCGGCGAGGGCGCGGTCAAGGGCTGACCCGCCGTAAGCGACGCTCCCCCTTCTCCGTCGAACAGGACCCGTATGCCCCCGCTCCGCTTCGGTGTGAACTACACGCCCACCTGCGGCTGGTTCCACCACTGGCTCGACTTCGACCTGGACGAGGTCCGGGCCGACCTCGATTCCATCGCGGCCCTCGGCCTGGACCACGTCCGGGTCTTCCCCCTGTGGCCGCTCTTCCAGCCCAACCGCACCCTGATCCGCCCGCGCGCGGTGGACCAGCTGGTCTCCCTGGCCGACGCGGCCGCCGAACGCGGCCTGGACGTCGCCGTCGACGGCCTCCAGGGCCACCTGTCCAGCTTCGACTTCGTGCCCGCCTGGACCACCACCTGGCACCGGCGGAACCTCTTCAGCGACCCCGATGTACTGGACGGCCAGGCGGCGTACCTGGAGACGCTGGCCGCGGCGCTCGCCGACCGGCCGAACTTCCTCGGCATGACCCTGGGCAACGAGACCAACCAGTTCTCCGGCGACCCGCACCCCGACCCCGACCGCATCACTCCCGCGCAGGCCACCGCCTGGCTGGAGCGAATGCTGGCGGCCTGCGAGCGCGGCGCACCCGGCCGGCTGCACCTGCATGCCTCGTACGACGCGGCCTGGTACCTCGACGGGCATCCGTTCACGCCGGGTCACTCCGCCACGCTCGGCGCGCTGACCGCCGTGCACGCGTGGGTGTTCAACGGGACGGCACAGCGGTACGGGCGCGAGTCCACGGCCACGGCCCAGCACGCCGCGTACCTCATCGAGCTGTCCAAGGCGTGGGCGGCGGACACGGGCCGGCCGGTGTGGCTCCAGGAGGTGGGCGCGCCGGCGCCGCACATTCCCGCCGAGCACGCGCCCGGCTTCGTACGGGACACCGTGCGCGCCGCGCTGGACTGCACGGACCTGTGGGGCATCACGTGGTGGTGTTCGCACGACGTGGACCGGGCGCTGGCGGACTTCCCCGAGCTGGAGTACAGCCTCGGGCTGCTGACGAACGACCGGCGGGCCAAGCCGGAGGGGCTCGCCCTCGCCGACGCCGTACGGGAGCAGCGGTCCGCGCCGCATGTACCGGAGCCGCGCACCCTCGCGCTGGCCGTGGAGAGCGGCACCCCGTGCGCGCCCGGCGGCCCGGTCTTCGAGGCCTGGATGCGGTTGGCCGAGCGCGGCCTGCGGCCCGCTTGCGTACGGCGCGAACTCGCGGGCGATGACGCCCACTTGAAGGCGCGCGGCATCACGGAAGTGCTCGCCCCCGACCAGGTCTGACAGCCCCGTTCCTGAAGGAGTCCCACCGCCATGCACGACCACCGCACCACCACCGAAGCCCGCCTGAAGCGGGTGCTGGAAGAGCGCCTGTGGCCCGCCGTGTACCCGGAGTCGGTGCCGCTGACCGTCGGCGTGTGGCACGCGCCCGGGGAGCCAGTGCCGGTCGCCGAGGGCATCGCCGCGCCGCGTACGCCCATCGAGCCCGGCGCCCCATGGGGCCCGCCGTGGGGCACCAGCTGGTTCACCGTGCGCGGCACCGTCCCCGAGGCGTGGGCGGGCCGTACCGTCGAGGCGCTGCTGGACCTGGGCTTCGACGAGAACATGCCGGGCTTCCAGTGCGAGGGCCTGGTGTACCGCCCGGACGGCTCGCCGGTGAAGGGTCTCAACCCGCGCAACCAGTGGGTACGCATCGCCGCCCCGGCCCGCGGCGGCGAGGAGGTGCACCTGCACGTCGAGGCGTCCGCCAACCCCGTGATCCTGGACTACCACCCCTTCCTCCCCACCGAGCTCGGCGACCGGGAGACGGCCGGCGATGTGCCGCAGTACAAGCTGGCCCGGATGGACCTGGCCGTCTTCGACGGGACCGTGTGGGAGCTGGCGCACGACCTGGAGGTGCTCGGCCAGCTGATGGCCGAGCTGGGCGAGGACACGGCGCGCCGCTGGGAGATCCTGCGGGCGGTGGAACGCGCACTGGACGCGGTGGATCTGCAGGACATCGGCGGGACGGCGGCCCGCGCCCGTGAGCTGCTGACCGACGTGCTGGCCGCGCCCGCGCACGCCTCCGCGCACCGCATCAGCGCCGTCGGCCACGCACACATCGACTCGGCGTGGCTGTGGCCGCTGCGCGAGACGGTGCGGAAGGTCGCCCGCACAGCGTCCAACATGACCGCGCTGCTGGAGGACGACCCGGACTTCGTGTACGCGATGTCGCAGGCGCAGCAGTACGCGTGGCTGAAGGAGCACCGGCCCGAGGTGTACGCGCGGGTGAAGAAGGCGGTGGCGGACGGCCGGTTCGTGCCGGTGGGCGGCATGTGGGTGGAGTCGGACACCAACATGCCGGGACCCGAGGCGCTGGCACGGCAGTTCGTGCACGGCAAGCGGTTCTTCCTGGAGGAGTTCGGGGTCGAGACGGAGGAGGTGTGGCTGCCGGACACCTTCGGGTACTCCGCTGCGCTCCCCCAGCTGGTCCGGCAGGCGGGCGCCAAGTGGTTCCTGACGCAGAAGATCTCCTGGAGCCGGGACAACAAGTTCCCGCACCACACCTTCTGGTGGGAGGGTCTGGACGGCACGCGGGTGTTCACGCACTTCCCGCCGATGGACACCTACAACGCGCAGCTGTCGGGCCAGGAAGTCGCGCACGCGGCACGCAACTTCCGCGAGAAGGGCGCGGCGACCCGGTCGCTGGCGCCGACCGGCTGGGGCGACGGGGGCGGCGGCACGACCCGCGACATGCTCGCGCGGGCGCGGCGGCTGGCCAATCTGGAGGGCTCGGCCAAGGTCGTCTTCGAGAAGCCCGCGGAGTTCTTCGAGAAGGCGCACGCGGAGTACCCGGACGCGCCGGTGTGGGCCGGTGAGCTGTATCTGGAGCTGCACCGCGCGACGCTGACCAGCCAGGTCCGTACGAAGCAGGGCAACCGGCGCAGCGAACACCTGCTGTACGAGGCGGAGTTGTGGTCGGCGACGGCGGCGGTGCGGACCGGACATCTTTACCCGTACGCGGAGTTGGACCGGCTGTGGAAGGAGGTGCTGCTGCACCAGTTCCACGACATCCTGCCGGGCACGTCGATCGCCTGGGTGCACCGGGAGGCGGCGGAACGGTACGCGCGCATCGCGGTGGAGCTGGAAACGCTCATCGAGGCGGCCCAGCGGGTGCTGGCGGGCGATCCGGCGGCGGGCTCCACGCTGGTGTTCAACGCGGCGCCGCACGGGCGGGAGGGCGTGCCGGCGCGCGGTGCGCTGCCCGAGCGGGCGGCGGCGAACGGCACGGGCTGCGTGCCGCGCGCGGGCGGCGGCTACGTCCTGGACAACGGGCTGCTGCGGGCCGAGATCGACGGCCGCGGGCTGCTGGTCTCCCTGTACGACCTGCGGGCCGGGCGGGAGACGCTGGCGCCCGGCAAGGCGGCCAACCTGCTCCAGCTGCACCAGGACTTCCCGACGATGTGGGACGCCTGGGACGTGGACGAGTTCTACCGCAGCACGGTGACGGACCTGGTGGAGGCCGATGCGGTGGAGGCCGTGGACGGCGGCACGGCCGGTGCCGTCCGGGTCCGGCGGACGTTCGGCTCCTCGGCCGTCGAGCAGGTGCTGACGCTGCCGCCGGGCGCGGCGCGGCTGGAGATCGCGACCGAGGTGGACTGGCACGAGACGGAGAAGTTCCTCAAGGCCGCCTTCCCGCTGGACGTGCACGCGGACCGGGTCGCGGCGGAGACCCAGTTCGGGCACCTGTACCGGCCCACCCACACCAACACCAGTTGGGACGCGGCCAAGTTCGAGGCGTGCGCGCACCGCTTCGTGCACGTCGAGGAGCCCGGCTGGGGCGTGGCGCTCGTGACGGACTCCACGTACGGGTACGACGCCTCGCGCGCGGCACGGGAGACGGGCCGCGGCACGACCACGACCGTACGGCTCTCCCTGCTGCGCGCGCCGCGCTTCCCCGACCCGCGCACCGACCAGGGCACCCACCGCTTCCGCTGTGCGCTCGTGCCGGGCGCCGGGATCGGCGACGCGGTGCGCGAGGGCTGGGCGCTGAACCTGCCGGAGCGGCGCGTGCCGGGCGACGCGGCGGTCGAGCCGCTGGTGTCGGTGGCCGGCGAGGCCGTCACCGTCACGGCCGTGAAGCTCGCGGACGACGGCAGCGGGGACGTGGTGGTACGCCTCCACGAGGCCCGCGGCGGGCGCGTCCGTACGGCACTGACCTGCGGCTTCCCGGTGGCCTCCGCGGTCCGGTGCGACCTGCTGGAGCGGCCCGCCGGAACCGGCGAGGAGCGGTGCGAGGGCGGCGTACTGCCCCTGGAGCTCCATCCGTTCGAGATCGTCACGCTGCGGCTGGGCCGCGGCGCCATCGAGGAGGCGTGACCGTGAGCAGTGGACCGCTGGATCGCAGAACCTTCGTACGGATGCTGGGCGCGGCCGGGGTGGCCGTGGGGCTGACCGGGCCGCTGGGTCCTTTCAGTGCGCCGCCCGCCGCCGCTGCCGCCCCCGCGCGCGGCGCCCACCAGCCCTTCATGCACGGCTACGACGCGGCCGCGCTGAAGTCCTGGAGCCCGAAGACCGACCGGTTCGCGCGCCACTTCCGCTCGCGCGTGCCGCTCGCCCGCCGCATTCCCGCGTTCGCCGCCACCCAGGCTGACCCGAACCTGGCGACCGGCCCGCGGCTGATGAACCTCAGCTACGACTACGACAACTCCTTCTTCACCGCATACAAGTACGGCGACGTCTTCGCGCGCAGGCTGCTGCGCTTCTGGCAGTACACCGACCTGTACGGCTCCTGGCACGGGATGCCGGTCGACGGCTCGCCCGAGGACGAGCCGGTGCACGGCGTGGTGAACCTGCCGAACCCGGCCTGGACCGACGCCGCGCACCGCAACGGCGCGCGCAGCCTGGGCTGTTGGTTCTGGCCGCGCACCGGCACCTTCGCCGACCTCCTGGAGCGCCGCGCCGACGGCTCGTACCCGGTGGCCGACGGACTCCTGGCGATGGCCGACTACTTCGGCTTCGACGGCTACTTCATCAACCAGGAAGCGAGCATCTCCGCGGCCGACGCGCACGAGCTGATGCGGATGCTGACGTACCTGCGGGCCAAGGCGCCCGAGGGCTTCCACCTCCAGTGGTACGACACGATCACCACCGGCGGGAAGCTGGACTACCAGAACGAGCTCAACGACAAGAACGCCGACTGGATCCAGCATGGCGACACCCCCGTCAACCACAGCCTCTTCGCCAATTACTGGCTCACCGAGGAGGGCGTGGAGACCTCGCGCCGCACGGCCCTGGAGCGGGGCCTCGACCCGTACGAGGCGGTCTTCCACGGCACCGAGACCGAGAAGTACGGCTTCAATCCGCCGTTCGACGCCCGGATGGTCTGTCCCGACGGGGAGCCGGCCCGGACCAGCTGGGCGCTGTTCGGCTCGCACTTCCCCTGGGACCGCTACCCCGAGCGCGAGGACCCGGACGCGCAGGGCGAGGTCTTCGTGCGCGAGCGGCACTACTGGTCGGGCCCGAACGAGGACCCGACCCGGACCGGGCGCACGGAGTACGTGCCCTGGCCGGACGAGGACGACGGCAAGCCGCGCGACGAGCACAACTTCCGCAAGTGGGACGGCGTGGCCCGGTACCTCACCGAGCGGTCGGTGATCGGCAGCTTTCCTTTCGTCACCCGCTTCAACACCGGGCACGGGCGTGCCTTCTTCCTGGCGGGCCGTCAGGTGTCCGACCGGGAGTGGAACAACATCGGCATCCAGGACGTGCTGCCCACCTGGCAGTTCTGGACGCGGGGCGCGGGCGGCGCCGAACCCTTGCACGCGGAGTACGACTACGCCACGGCCTACGACGGCGGCAGCTCGCTGCGCTTCTCCGGCCGCCTCACCCCGGAAGGGCCCACCACCGCCCGGCTGTTCAAGACCCGGCTGCGGGTCACGGGCGGGGAGCGGGCCCGGCTGGTGTACGCGACGGACGAGCGGGCGGGCCGGGTCGAGCTGGGCCTGATCACCGAGGAGGACCCCGGGGCCACGGTCTGGCTGCCCGCAGCCCGGCCGCGCGCGGGCGGCTGGACCACCGCGGAGCTGCCGCTGGCCGCGCTCGCGGGGCGTACCGTCGCCGCGGTGGCTGTCCGGTTCTCCACCACGGGCGGCCCCGCCGACCACACCTTCCGTCTCGGCGAACTCGCCTTCCTCGCCGGCCGCCCCGCGCCCCGCCCGGCCGCACCCGCCGGCTTCACGGTCGACGCCGTGCACCCCGCCGGGGACACCGCCGAGGTCTTCCTCTCCTGGCGGCTGGCACGGCAGGGCGTCTGGTACTACGACCTCACCCGGGAGCTCCCGGGCGGCCGTACCGAGTCGCTGGGGCGGATCTTCGACGACGTGTACTACGTCAAGGCCCTGACGCGGTCCGGGTCCGAGCGCGGGACGGAGCTGCGCCTGACGGCGGTGGCGCCGGACGGCACTCGGGGCGGCAGCGCCGTGGCCACGGTGCGCTGGCCCTGATCGTCAGCCGGTGGCCGCGGCCCCGGGCGTGAACACGTACGGGGTCGTGGTCGTCAGCGGCGCGAAGCCGAGCCGCTGGAGGATGGGGCGGCTCTGGTCGGAGGCGTCGACCTGGAGGTACGGGTAGCCACGTGCGGCGGCGATGCGGGCGCGGTGGGCGATCAGGGCGCGGTAGATGCCGCGGCCGCGCCAGGCCGGGTCGGTGCCGCCGCCCCAGAGGGTGGCGAAGGGCGCGTCCGGCGGCAGTTCCATGCGGGCCGCGCTCACCGGCTCCTCCCCTGCCATCACGACCACCGCCACCACCGTCTCCGGGGCCGCGGCGAGCCGGTCGAGGAGCTGGCTGCCGAAGCGGGCGCGGCCGGGGCCGAAGGCACGTTCGTGCACCGTGAGCATGAGGTCGACGCCGGCGGCGCCGGTGACCGGCTCCAGGCGGACACCGGCCGGGAGGTCCACCGCGGTGGGGAGGTCACGGGCCTCGGCGACCATCAGGGTCTCCTCGTCCTCGGGGACGAAACCGGCCGCCAGCAGTCGGTCCGCGAGGCCGGCCGGGCGGTCGTGGGCGTGCAGCTTCCACTCGAAGGCCCGGCCGAGCCCGGTGAAGTACCGGATCTGCGCGGCGATCGCGGCGTCCGCGGTGGCGGGCGTGAGGTCCGCCCAGAGGACGCCGTGCCAGCCGTCCGCCGCGTCGGCGGCCTGCCGGACCACGCCGTCCGCCCGCTCGATCCGGGAGCCGGGGCCGTCGGGCCGCGCCCCCTGCCGCATGTGCCGGTCGTACGCCGCGAGCACCGCTTCGTGATCCATGTGCTCACCTCAGCAGGGGCCGCGCGGCGGGACAACGGGTTTTCCGCGCCCGGAAGGCCCACAGGAGCGGTGCCGCACCGCCTGCGCGCTGCGCGCCCCTCGCGAACGGACCTGAGGTCTCCCGGTCCCGGCGTCCAGCCGGGCGTGCCCGTCCGGGACCGGGTTCGTTCGGTCTGCAACGTATCCGGTGGACACCGGGGCGCGGCGGGACGACGCTGGACGGACGGCATTCGCCGACGCATGTCTCGGAAGGGGAGCCACCATGTCGCAGGCAGCACCCCACGCAGCGGGCCCCAAGCCGTCCCGGGCGCACGGCCCGGACAACGTCTGGGCGTCCAGCGGCACGCTCTTCGCCGGAGTCCTGATGCTGGTCTCCGGGGTCCTCGGCGTCCTGGAGGGAATCGCCGGCATCGCCAACGACCAGGCGTACGTCCTGACGGGCAACCTGGCGGGCGACACCTATGTCTACAAGTTCGACACCACCGCGTGGGGCTGGATCCACCTCGTACTGGGCCTCGCCGTCGCCGTGATCGGGTACGGGCTGCTCAAGGGGACCCGCTGGGCCCGCACCCTCGGCGTCGTGGTGGCGGCGCTGTACGTGATCGCGCACTTCATGTGGCTGCCGTACCAGCCCATCTGGGCCCTGGTCGGCATCGCGCTCGGCGTCTTCGTCATCTGGTCGCTGTGCACGGACCGCACGCGTTACATCCCCTGACCGGCGCCCGATCCCGAGGCCGCTCCGCTCCGCCGAGCGGGGCGGCCTCCCGTGCTCAGCCCCGCGGCGCCGGCCTCGTGCGTACCGTGACCGCGATGCTGGTCAAGGCCAGCAGGACCACCACAGCGGCGAACACCGTGGCGGCGGTCCGCAGTGTCGTCGCCGTGACCAGCAGGCCGACGCCGATCGCCGGTACGGCCAGGCCCAGGTAGGCGGCGACGAAGTAACTGGAGATCAGTTCGCTCGCGCGGCCCGCCGGGGCCTCGGCCGCCACCAGCGCGAGCCCCGACCGGAACGCCACGCCGCCGCCCGCGCCCGCCACAGCGGCGCCGACCAGGAACAGCGGCAGCGAGGCGGCCGGCAGCGCGACCACGATGGCGGCCAGCCCGAGCGGTACGACGACCATGCCCCACACCGCCCCGGTGCGCGGCGCGATGCGCGCCGCGGCCAACTGGGCGAGGCCCGCGCTGCCGAACGCGCAGAAGACGACGATGCCCGCGAGGACCGGGCTGGTGTGGTGCAGACCCTCGGCCAGGAACTTGCCCGCCAGCGCCGACAGCAGCCCGAGGACCGCGAACGAGCCGAACACGGCGACGGCCGCCGCGGTGAACACCGGGCGGGCCGGCGCCGGTATCGACAGCCGCTGCGGCCGGACGCGGGCCTTCGCCCCGCCCTTGCGCACGGTCTCGGGGAGCGCGAGGACCAGCAGGCCGGGCAGGAGCAGGGCGGCGAGCACCGCGTACGGGGTGATCAGCGGGGCCGGGGCGTGCGCCACGAGCAGGCCGGAGAGCAGCGGGCCGACGCCCAGCCCCGCCATGTTGGTGACCGCGGCGATGAGCGCGGCGCGGGGCGGGCGGGAGTGCAGCTCACCGAGATAGGCGGTGGCCGCGCCCGTGGTCAGGCCGACCGAGACACCGGAGAGGATGCGGCCCGCGAGCAGGCCGGGGAGGGTGGGGAAGGCGGCGAAGACCACGCAGCTGAGCAGCCCGACGCCGACGGCCGGTGCGAGGACGGCGCGCCGGCCGATCTGGTCGGACAGGCCGCCGGCCAGCAGCAGCGGGCCGAGGATGCCGAGCGCGTACGCCGCGAACACCAGGGCCACCATCAGGGGGGACAGGCCCAGGCGCGCGGCGTACATGGGGTAGAGCGGGGTGGGCAGGGTGCCGCCGAGCATCACTGTGAAGAGCAGGGCCGTGACCGTGCACACGGCGAGGCCGCGGTGGCGTGGTGGGGCGGGGGCCGGGCGTGCGGCGGGGGCGTCCGGCCGCGCCCCTGTCACGGTCCCGGAGGAGGGGCCGGATGCGGTGCTGCTGTCCATCGTCATGAGCTGTCTTTCCGGCCGGGCGCACCCGGCCTTGAGTCGTTCTGCGATTGCTCGCCCGTCCCCCCCCCCGTGTTCCGTACGTCAGGCGGCCACCGCGGCCGCCGCCTCCGTCAGGTAGGCGCGTACGCCCCGGCCCGCGCTCTTGCGGCCCAGGAAGCCGCCGTCGACCAGCCGCTCCAGCAGGGGCGCGGGCGCGAACTCCGGCCGTCTGCCGTACTGCTCGTACAGCCGCCGGGCCACGGTGAGCGCGACGTCCGCGCCGACCGTGTCCAGCAGCCGGGTGGGCCCGATGGGCTGGCGGCCGACCGACTTCACCGCCGCGTCGAGCAGGGCCGGCCCGACCGCGCCGTCCTCCAGCAGCCCCAACGCGTCGTTGAGGTACGGGAAGAGGAGCGCGTTGACGAGGAAGCCGGTGCGGTCGGCGCAGTCGACGGGGGTCTTGCCGAGCCCCGTCACGATGCGCCGGGCGGTGGCGAGCGCGGGCTCGCCGGTGCCCGCGGCGCGGACCAGTTCCACCAGCGGCATCGCCGGCGCCGGATTGAAGAAGTGCAGCCCGACGACGTCGGCGGGGCGGCCGCTCGCCGTGGCGCACTCCCCCACCGGCAGGCTGGAGGTGGTCGTGGCGAGCAGGGTGCCGGTCGCGCAGACCGCGCCCAGCTCGGCGAAGAGCGCGCGCTTGACGGCCGGGTCCTCGACGACGGCCTCGATCACGAGCCCCGCGCGGCCGAGCACGCTCCGGTCAGTGGTCGCCGTCCAGCGGGCCACCGCCTCGACCGGGTCGGGCCCGCTCGCGGCGGTGCGCTCCAGTCCGAACCGCACGGCCTCGTCCGCCGCTGCCGCCTTCTCCTCCGTACGGGCCAGCAGCACGGTCCGGTAGCCGCCGCGCAGGAAGACCTCGCCGATACCGGTGGCCATCGTGCCGGAGCCGATGACGACGACCGGATCGATGCCGGGGACGGGGGCGGGGGTGGTGGCGGTGGCAGGTGCGGGCGTGGCGGCGGCGTTCCCGCACACATACCCCCGCCCCGCCTTGGCCCCGAGCGCGCCCTGATCGACCAATTTCCGCAGGCCGCGCGGTGGTTGGAAGCGCGGGCCCAGGCGTTCGTGCAGGCCGTCGAGTACGTCCAGTGCCGTGTCCAGGCCGATCGCGTCGAGCGTCCGCAGCGGGCCGTCGGGCCAGCCGCAGCCCAGCCGTACGGCGGTGTCCAGCTCGGCCGCGCTCGCGTGGCCCTCCTCGTGCATCCACGCGGCCTGGTTGAGCAGCGCGAAGAGCAGCACGGGAGCGACCGACCCCGGCAGGTCCGGTACCTGATGCACCTTCAGCCCGAGGCGGTGCAGCAGCGCGAGGACGATGGCCGTGTGCCGCTCGGGGGTGCCGGGTGCCCGGGCCAGCTCGACCGCGGTGAGCCGGTCGGCCCGTACGAAGCGGAGGGCCTGCAGACCGGGGCCGCCGCTCGCCGCGGTCAGTTCGGCGGCGGTCAGGGTCAGGGCCGTGGTGAGCACCGGGACGCCGGGACGGCGGTGGGCGGCGACGGCCGCCAGCACCGCACGCTTGGCCGCGGCGCGTTCCGGTACCGCCTCGATGACCGCGTCGGCCGCGGCGACGGCGTCGAGTGCGCAGGTCACCTCGATGCCGGTGCCGGCCAGCTCCTTCCGGGCGCGGTCCGCGTGCGCCGCGTCCGCCGTCACGCCGATCGTCCGCAGGCCCGCGGCGGCGCAGCGCCGGGCCAGGGCCGCGCCCGCCGTGCCGAGGCCGACCACGGCGACGGTCCGCACGCCGGCCTGTTCCGCTTCCTCATCCATCGTTGCTGTTCCCCCATTTCTCCCGTTCGGCGGTGCGCCGCGGGTCATGCTGCGGTCAGTACGAGCGCCGCGTTGTGGCCGCCGAAGCCGAGCGAGGTGCTGACGGCCACGTCGATCGGTGTCCTGCGGGCGGCGCCGGTCACCACGTCGACCTCGATCTCCGGGTCCAGCGCGGTGACGTTGGCGGTGGGTGGTACGACGCCGTCGCGCAGTGCGAGTGCCGTGTAGGCGGCCTCGACCGCTCCCGCGGCGGCGAGCGTGTGCCCGGTGACGCCCTTGGTGGAGGTCACGGCGGGGCGGGTGCCGAGCACGCGGTGCAGCGCGCGGGCCTCGGTCAGGTCGTTCATGGGCGTGGAGGTGCCGTGCGCGTTGACGTGGTCGACCTCGTCGGGCGCCACGCCCGCGTCCCGCAGTGCCGTACGCAGCGCGCGGGTCACGCCCCTGCCTTCCGGGTCGGGCGCCGTGGCATGGTGGGCGTCCGAGGAGGCGCCGTAGCCGGTGAGGCGGGCGTAGCCGCGTGCGCCGCGGGCCCGCAGGTCATCGGCGCGTTCCAGGACGAGGACCGCGGCGCCCTCGGCGGCGACGAAGCCGTCGCGGTCGGCGGCGAACGGGCGGGACGCGGCGGCGGGTTCGTCACGCCGGGTCGAGAGGGCGCCCATGCGGGAGAGGCCGGTGAGCGTCGCCGGTGTGATCGCCGACTCCGTGCCGCCCGCGAGGACGATGTCGCACAGGTCCGCGGCGAGCCAGGCGCGGGCGGTGCCGAGGGCCGCGGCGCCGGAGGCGCAGGCGGTCGCGGTGACCAGGCTGGGCCCGTGGACGCGCTGGTCGATGGCCACGTAGCCGGCGACCATGTTGACCATCGCCATGGGGATCATCAGCGCGGAGACCTCGTCGGGCGCCCCGTCGTAGTACGTGCGGTGCTGGGCCTCGAACGTGGCGGTCCCGCCGAGGGAGTTCCCCAGGACGACGCCCACGCGGGTGCCGTCCCAGGTCGCGGCATCGTGTCCGGCGTCCGCGACGGCCTGCCGGGCGGCGACCATGGCGAGCTGTACGAAGCGGTCCAGGCGCCAGGCGGTGCGCCGGCCGAGCAGCGCGTTCGCGTCGAAGTCCGGTACGCGGCAGGAAAAGTCGACGGGGAGACCGGCGAGTTCGGGGTCGCGGGCCGCGGCGGATCTGCCCGCGCGGACGCGGTCCCAGTTGGCCTCGACGCCGATGCCCGCCGGGGTGACGAGGCCGATGCCGCTGATCGCGACCTCCCGGCCTGCGCTCATGCCTGGCCGCCCTTCTCGGCGACGACCGCGACGGCGTCGTCGATACGGAAGGAGGACTGCAGGTCGCCTTCGGCCAGGACGACGCCCAGCTCCTTACGGACGAGCAGGCCCAGTTCGACGAGGATGAGCGAGTCGATGTCCAGCTCGTCGAAGGTCGCGCCGGCGAGGATCTCCTCCTCGGGCAGCCCGAACTTGGTGCTCAGGAGCGTGACGAGGCGGGTCTTGATGTCGGCAGGGGCGATGGTGGGCACGGTGGTTCCTTGTCGTGTAGAGGTGAATGAGGGGTACACGGCGCGGGGCGCGTCAGGGCGCCCGCGGCGCCGCGACCGGTTCGACGTACGGGGACGGCCAGCGCAGGGCCGCCGAGCCCCAGGTGAGGCCGCCGCCGAAGCCGGTGAGCAGTACCTTGTCGCCGGGGCGCAGGGTGCCGTCGGCGGCGGCGTCGGCGAGGGCCAGGGGGATGGAGCCCGCGACGGTGTTGCCGACGCGGTCGAGGTTGATGACGAGGCGGTCCTCGGGGAGGCCGAGCTGTTCGCCGACGGCCCGCAGGATGCGGACGTTGGCCTGGTGGGCCACGACCCGGTCCAGGTCCGTGCCGCGCCAGCCGATCCGGGCGAGCAGCGTCTCGGCGGACTTGCTCATGCTGAGCACGGCCTCGTTGAAGACGGCGCGGCCCTGCATGGTGAAGTACCGGTCCCGTTCGGGCGGGGGCGTGGCCGTCGAGCGCTGCCGGGAGCCGCCGGCCGGTACGGTGATCAGCTCCTCGCCCGCGCCGTCGCTGCCCAGGTCGAAGCCGAGCAGTGCGCCCGGCTCGGCGGGGTCGCCCGCGCGCAGCACGACCGCTCCGGCGCCGTCGCCGAAGATGGCGCGGGTGGTGCGGTCGGCGGGGTCGAGGATGGTGGAGAAGGTGTCGGCGCCGATGACGAGCGCGCGGCGCGCGGCGCCCGCGGTGATCATGGAGGCGGCGGTGGCCAGCGCGTAGACGAAGCCCGTGCAGACCGCGCCGATGTCGAAGGCCGCGACGCCGGTCAGGCCGAGCCGCTGGGCCACGGCGGGTGCGGTGGCCGGGCAGGGGTGGTCGGGGGTGCTGGTGGCGAGGACGACCAGGTCCACCGTGTCCGCTGCGGTCCCGTCCTGACCGCCCTCGGTGCCGTGGCCCCTGCGGGCGGATTCCAGGGCCCGGCGCCCGGCCGCCACGGCCAGGTCGGAGGTGGCCTCGCCGGGCGCGATGACGAAGCGCTGCCGGATGCCGGTACGGGTGCGTATCCACTCGTCGGTGGTGTCCAGCTCCGCGGCCAGCGCGCTGTTCGGTACGGCGGTGGCAGGCAGGGCTCCGCCCAGGCCACAGAGGACCGCGGCGCGGTGCGTGGCGGCCGTCATGCCGGCTCCTGTCCGGCGCCCGGGACGGGGAGGACAGCCAGGGCGACCGGCCGCCGGCTCTCCGGGCGGCGGGGGCGCCCCTCCGGTCCCGCGGTGGTGAGGTGGAGCCGCCCCTCGGCGACGGCCGTACCGTTCTGCTCGAACGCCGCCCGGAAGGAGCGGAGTTGTGGCAGGCCGGCACCGAGCCCGTCCTGCGGCTCGGCGGTGCCGTACGCGCTCAGCCGTACGGTGACCGGGAGGTGCGGCTCGGCGAACCGGTGACAGCGCAGGTCGAGTCCGGCGACCGTCGTCAGCGCCGGCAGCGCGCCGTACGTTTCGGCGGCGGTGCACAGCGCGAGCTGCCGGGCCGCCTCCAGCAGGACCATGGCCGGTACGTGGTCGTATCCGGCGTCGAACAGCGCGGGGTTGTCGGCGGGCAGCCGCAGCAGCGCCTTGGCCCTGCCGCCTTCCACCGCGACCCGGCTGAGGACCACGTTCTCCGGCCGGGTGCGGCCGACAAGGTGCGGGGCGACGGGCGTGCAGGGCAGCACCGGCGCTCCGGCGCGGGCCACCGCCTTGCGGGCGCGGGCCGGGCGCAGGCCGTCGTAGAGCTCGCGGGAGACGTGCCGGACGCGCAGGGCGGCCGTGCCGAGACGGCCCGCCGGAAGGGTCATGTCGAAGGCGTAGGTCATCCGCCGTGCGGTGCCGGTGCCGGGGCGGCCTTCGGCGGTCACGGCCAGGGCCAGGTCCGCCGGTCCGGGTGTCCGGCCGGCGGTGCGGATTCCGGGCAGCGCGAGCTCGCAGGATTCGATCAGGAACCGCCCGTCGGGCTCGATTCCCGAGAATTCCCTACCGCCGTACGGTCCGGCCTGTCGGCAGCATTCCATGAGCAGCAGCGGATCGATTCCGGCGCCCCGCTCCGGGCCCGGTACGCGATCGGTGTAGTAAGGGTGCTCGCCCGGAATGCGGGCCGTCGCGAGATATTCCGTCGTGGTCAATTTCCGTACGGCCGTCAGAAACAATTCGGGGAGCGCCCAGCGGTCGACTGCGGGCAGGGCCCGCTCATCGTCCGCTGGTCGCGCCGGGGCCGTGAACTGCATGTTTCCCCCGTCTCGATCAATTCAATTCCATGTTGCGGAATTGGTCTTTCGCCTTCTGAATCATGTCACCGCATTCGGCGACCCGTCAAGCCGCTTTTCCGCAATCCCGCAAGCCGCCGGTCCGGAATTTGGGCAATGTTTTTAACGATATTTACCCGGCGGCTGTAACCGTCGCCCGGATATCCTGGACAAGCCGCCCGACAACGGCCGCCACGCGCCCCTCGAAGTAGAAATGACCGCCCGGGAAAAGGTGCTGTCCGACAAAATCGTCGGCGCCGTCCGCCCAGTCGAGCAGGTTCTCCACGGGCACCACCCGGTCGTCCTCGCCGCCGAAGAGCGACAGCGGGACCCGCACGTCGGCCGAGACCGTCCGCGGCTCCCAGGTCTCCACCACCGAGAAGTCGGCGCGCACCCGGTCCTCGAACAGCGCCCAGAGGTCGTCCTCGTCGAGCACCGCCGGCGGGATGCCGCCCATCGCCCGCAGCGCCGCCCGGAGCCGGTCCGACGGCATCCGGTGCAGCGGCTCGCCGCCCAGGCCCTCGCCGGGCAGGTCCTCGTACGGCGCGCCGCAGGCCGAGACCCCGAGCCAGCACGGCTCCGGCAGCCCGCGCGCGGCGAGCCGCGCGGCCGCCTCGTACGCCACGAGCGCGCCCATGCTGTGCCCGAAGAGCGCGAACGGACGGTCCATCAGGTCCAGCGTCCGGCCGATGAAGTACTCCGCGAGGTCACGGGCGCCGCGCAGGGCGGGACGGTGGCTCGTCCGCCCGCGGCCCGGCGCCTCGAAGAGGCACACCTCCCAGTCGTCGGGAACGTGCCGGGCCCACTCGGTGAAGGTGAGGTGCGAGCCCGCCGCGTGGTGCAGCAGGAAGACCCGCAGCGCCGGCTCGTCCACCGGGCGCGGCCTGATCACCGCCTCGCTCACGTCGGTCGTGCCGTTCACGCCGCCGCCCTTTCCCGCCGGACGGCGCGCAGCATACGGGTGAGCACGCTGCCGTCGCCGGCCTCCCGGAATGCCGCCCTCCCCTCGGCCAGCAGTCCTTCCAGGGTCTGCCGCCACAGCACGGGGTGAGCGATCTGTTCGAGCAGTACGTGGGCGATCGCGGGCCCGTCGTCGCCGTACGGCGCGGCGTGCCGGTTCGAGAGGACCGGCAGGGTGGGCGCGGCGAGCGTCGCGGCCCTCAGTACCGGCGCGAACTCCTCCGCCGCCGGGGCCATGTGGGAGGTGTGGAAGGGCCCGCTGACGTCCAGCCTGCGGACCATCCGGGCGCCTGCCGCGCGCGCCGCGTCGGCGGCCGGCTCCAGGTCCTCCGCCGGCCCCGCGATCACGGTCTGGTCCGCGGTGTTGAAGTTGGCCGCCTCGACGCGCCCGAGCCCGGCGCGGCGCAGGACGAGGCGGAGGACCGCGTCGTCCAGGCCGACCACCGCCGCCATGCCGCCGCCGGTGACCGCGGACATCGCGCGCGCCCTGGCCGCGACCAGCCGCAGCCCCTCGGCGAAGCCGAACACCCCGGCCGCCTCAAGGGCGTTGTACTCGCCGAGGCTGTGCCCGATGGCGACGTCGGGGACGCCGTGCTCCTCGCGCAGGACGCGGTAGCCGAGCGCGTTGACGGTGTAGACGGCGGGCTGGGTGTATTCCGTACGGCCGAGCAGCCCGTCGGGGTCCTCGGCGCACAGACGGCGGACGGAGTAGCCGAGCACGGCGTCGGCCGCGTCGGTCAGCTCGGGGAAGCGGTCGAACCAGTCGGCGCCCATGCCGGGGCGCTGCGCCCCCTGGCCGGGAAACATCAGGACATAGGTCATGGGGTGGTGATCCTCGGGAGGGTGTCGGGTTCCGGTCGGGGTCCGGAATGGAAGCGGCTGTCGGTGAAGAGCAGCGGCGGGGCCGGCGAGAGCACCTCGAACTCCTCGGCGCGGCCGAGCAGGACGGTGTGGTCGCCGGCCGGGAACGTGCCGGCCAGCGCGCAGTCGAAGGCGGCGACGCCCTCGGTGAGCACGGGTGAACCGGCGTGAGCGGCGGGCCGGTACGGCCGCCCGGCGAAGCCCGCGGCGCCGGCCGGGCGGCCCGGGTCGGCGAACCACCGGGCGTCGGCCTCCTGGTGCGCGGCCAGTACGGTGACGGCGAACCGCCTGCCGTGCAGGGCGTGGCTGAGGAGCCGGGAGCCGTTGCCGAGCGCCACGAGAATCATCAGCGGGTCCACCGAGGCCGTGGCGAAGGCGTTGACGGTCGTGCCGTGCGGCACTCCCCCGGCCAGCGCCGTGACCACGGTGACCCCGGTGGGGAACCGGCCGGCGGCCCGCCGGAAGCGCCGCCGCTCGGCCTCGCTCACGGTCCGGGACGCGGCCGGTGCCGTCACGGTGTCGCTCCCGCCGCTCCTCATGCGCACCGCTTCCGCAGCGCGTCGAGGTGGCCGAGCCCGTCCAGTACGGTCTTGACCGGCAGCCCGAAGTCGATGAGGCAGGCCACCTCGTCCACGCCGAGCCCGGCCAGCCGCTCGACGACGCGGGCGGCCTTGGGCACCGTGCCGAGCAGCCCGCCGTCGTCGTAGTAACGGTCGAAGGCGCGGGCGACGAGGAAGTCCACGTCCTTCTCCTTGAGTTTCGCCGGGTCCACCCGCCGCGCGCCCACCGTTCCCGAGCCCAGCAGCAGCCCCAGTGAGCTGCGCAGGTACGCCTTCAGCGGCTCCCTGACCAGGTCCCGGACTTCGGCCTCGTCGGCACCGAGGAAGGTGTGCACCATCAGGACGACATGGCCGTCGCCGCCGCCCGGGCCCGCGCTCGCCGCGTACGCCCTGCGGTACTCGCGGATCTTCCCGGCCAGTTCGTCCAGGTCCTGCCCGAGCAGGTGGGTGAGCACGCCGGCGCGCCGGTCGCCCGCGGCGCGGAACGTCTCCACGCCGCCCGCGCTGGTGACCCAGACGGGCAGCTCCCGCTGGACGGGCGGCGGGTAGGCCCGCACGCGCTGCTCGGCGCCCGCTCCGTCGGTCACCGTCAGCTCCTCGCCGCGCCACAGCCGGCGGACGTCCTCGACGGTGTCGGTCATGACTTTCCTGCGGTCGGCGTACGACTCGGGGCGGAGCGCGAAGTCCACCGCGTGCCAGCCGGAGGCGAAGGCGAGCCCCACCCGGCCGCCGGAGAGGTTGTCGACGACGGACCACTCCTCGGCGATCCGCAGCGGGTGGTGCAGCGGCGCCACGACGCTGCCGGCGCGGATGGCGACCCGGCTCGTCACGGCGGCGACGGCGGCTCCGGTGACGGCGGGGTTGGGGTAGAGCCCGCCGAAGGGGTGGAAGTGGCGCTCGGGGGTCCATACGGCGGTGAAGTCGTGTGCGTCGGCGAACCGCGCGCCCTGGAGCACCAGGTCGTAACGGCCGCGCGCGGCCGGGTCACGGCCGTCGTCCCCGAAGTAGAACAGGCTGAAGTCCATCTGCTTCTCTCTGGCTCGGTCGAGTGATCCGGCCGGTCAGGCCGTGGTGGCCGCCGGCTCCGCGGCCGGCTGCCCGGTGGCGAACGGCCGGTTGCGCTCCGCCCAGTGCGCGACCGCCGGCGTCGCGAGGCCACCGGCGAGCAGCACGGCCGCGAAGACCAGCCAGCCGGCGCTGCCCCAGCCGATGAGCAGGGCCGTGGTGAGGGCCGGCGTGACGGCGGCCCCCGCGCGCTGGGTGAGCCCGAAGAGGCCCTGGTACTGGCCGTGCGCCTGCGCGGGCGCGAGGTCGTAGGACAGCGCCCAGGAGCCGGCGGAGTGCAGCATCTCGCCGATGACCTGGACGACGGCGCCCACCAGCAGGCAGCCGACGGCGACCCATGCGGGTTGGCCCGCCGAGAGGGCGAAGATGCCACAGGCGAGCGCGAGCACGAGACCGGAGCGGCGCATCGCGCGGGCCCCGCCGCGTACGTCCTCCGCGCCCCGGCTCAGCCGCACCTGGAACAGCACGCACATCGCGGTGTTGAGGAACATGATCGCCGCGTAGACGGAGACCGGCGCGTCCGTGCGGTCCGCGATCCAGATGGGCAGCGCGGCGGTGAGCAGCGCGTCCGTGCCCAGCACGAGGACGGCGTTGAGCGCCGAGACGGCCAGGTACGGCACATCGCGCAGGACGTGCCGCGCCCGCTCGCCCTGGGACGTGGCGGCCGGCGCTGACACGGGCAGCGCCAGGCAACTCAGGCCGCCCAGCACGAACAGCGCGCCGGCGCCGAGCAGCATGGCGGTGTAGACCGTACGGGAGTCGGCGGTCAGCGCGACGCCGCCGAGCAAGGTGCCGCCCGACAGGCCGACGTTGATGACGGACTGCAGGTACGCCCTGGCCCGTACCCGCTCGCCCGGCGGCAGCGCGTCCGCGATCAGGGCGCCACGGGCGGCGGTACTGGCCGAGTCGGCCATCGCGGCCAGGCTCACCACGACCAGGAACCCGGCGAACCCGGCGGCCGGCGCGTACCCGCAGACCAGCACTCCCTGCAGCACGCCGAACGCGATGGAGGCGGTGCGCGAGCCGAGCCGGTCGGACAGCTGGCCCGCCGGAATGCTGACGGCCATCCCGAGGACCGCGGAGACGGTCAGGCCGAGCCCCACCTGCGCGGCGGGCACGTGGACGGCCCGGATGAAGTACAGGACGCTGACGGACAGCAGGAAGCCGTTGCCCACGGTCCGGGCGAGGTTGCTGACGGTCAGGACGCGGACGACACCGGGCGGCGGCACCAGGGCGCGGAGCAACTGCATCGGTTTCCCTGCCATCTCAGGCCGCCGGCACACGGTCGGTGAACCGCTGCCGCAGCGCGGGGCGGTCGATCTTCCCGTTGGGGTTGAGCGGCAGCTCGTCGAGGTGGACGAGGCGGCGCGGGATCATGTGGACGGGGATGTGCTTGCGCAGCCAGAGCATCGCGGCGGACGGCGTCAGCTCCTCCCCCGTGTAGCAGCCCACGAGTTCGGTACCGTCGGCGCCGGGCACCGCCACGACCACTGCCTCGCGCATCGCCGGGTGGTGGCGCATCGCGGCCTCGACCTCGCCGAGTTCGATGCGGTAGCCGCGCACCTTGACCTGGTTGTCGAGGCGGCCCAGATGGACCAGCACGCCGTTCTCGTGCCGGACCCGGTCGCCGGTGCGGTAGTAGTGCCCGGCGGTGAGCCCGCCCTTGCCGTCGTACGGTTCCGCCCGCGCGCCATCAGTGCCGTCGGTTCCTCCGAAGTAGACGAAGCGTCCCTGGTCGTCGGCCGGGTCCAGATAGCCGTCGAAGCGCTGCGAGCCGCGGACGCACAGCTCGCCCTCGGCCGCCGGGCGGCCCTCCTCGTCCAGGATCAGCTGGTCGAGGAAGGGGTACACGGGCCCGATGGGCACGGTGGCGTTGGACGTCACCGGCCACTGGGCGGGATCGGCCGGGAGGCGGAACTCGGTGCAGGCAACGGTGAGTTCCGTTGGCCCGTAGACGTTTTCGAGCACGGCGTCCGGGGCCACCGCACGCCACGCCTCCGCCTGCCGGTACGTCAGCTGTTCGCCGATGAAGATGCCGTACCGCAGGCCGGTGACCAGCCCGGACGGCAGATTGCCGAGGCCTGCCGCCACCGAGACGAGCGAGGGCACCGAGAACCAGTGCGTGATGCCCCGCTCGACGAGGTGGTCGACCGGCTTGAGCAGCTCCGAGCGCTGCGCCGCCACGAGCGTGGCGCCCGCGCCCCAGGTCACGAAGAGGTCGAAGACGGACGGGTCGAAGGTGAGGTCGAAGGTGTGTGACACCCGGCAGCCCGGCCCGACCTCGTACCGCTCGATGTTGTGCGCGACATACGGGGAGAGGTTGCGGTGCCGGATCGGCACGCCCTTGGGCCGCCCGGTGGACCCGGAGGTGAACAGGACGTACGCGAGGTCGTCCGGGGTGGTGCCCGGGCCGTCTAGGGACAGCGTCCCCGCCGCGTCGGCGTACGCAGCGGCCTCGGCATCGGCCACGGTGAGCCGGGTGTGCCCCGATCGCTCGGGGAAGTGCGGCAGCTGTGCCGCGCCCGCCTCGTCCGTGAGCAGCACCTCGGCCCCGGCCAGTTCGTACACGCCCTGATTGCGGCGCGCCGGGTAGCCCGGGTTGAGCGGGGTGACGACCGCGCCGAGGCGCAGTGCGGCCAGGTACCCGACGAAGGCGGTCAGGCTGCGTGCGGCGAGCAGCGCGACGCGCTCCGGCGCCCGCCCGTGGTCCCGCAGCATCCGGGAGGCGAGCCCGGCCGCGCAGGCGTGCAGTTCGCGGTAGGTGAGGCGGTGGTCGCGCACCTCCAGCGCGGGCGCGTCGGGGTACCGCTCGACGGAGCGGGCGAACCATTCGTACAGCGTGCGGTCGGTCATCGTGCTCCTCGGGGCAGGGGCAGGGCGTGGGCGGTGAGGGCCGCGCAGTCGGGGTGGTGGGTGGCGGCGAACTCCAGACTGCGGCGCAGCAGTTCACCGGTCGGCACGGGTCGCTGTTCCTGCCGCTCCAGCCATGGCCGCCAGGCCGCCGCTTCCCACCGGGCCGTGGCTCCGGGCGCGCTCGCGTGCAGGGCGCGCAGCGCGAGCGGGTCCAGGGCAGGGGTGTCGTTCTCCAGCGCGCGCAGGGCCACGGCGCGCTGCCATGGCCGTACGGGGACGCCTTCGGTCGGCAGCCCGGCGTCGGCGAGCAGTCCGAAGAGCTCGCGTACTGTCACGGCCCGCTCGTCCGCCAGGTGGTAGGCGCGGCCCTCCGAGCCGGGCGCGTCCATGAGATCGGCGATCGCGTGGGCCGCGCGGTCGACCGGTACGAGCGGCAGCGGCCGGTCGTCCAGCGGATGCAGGCCGGTCGCGAGGCTCCCGATGAGCAGCTGCCCCAACGGGTCGTACGGATCGCAGGCGCCGTCGGCGAGCGCGCCGAGCAGCAGTCCCGTACGGAACACGCGTACCCGCATCCCGTCCCGTTCGGCCCGCTCCAGCAGGCGCTCGCCGACCCAGGCCGCGACGGCTGCACCGCCGCGTTCGGGATCCAGCGGCTGCTCGCGCTGCTCGGCGAGCACGGGCTCGGCGCCGAGCGCGGGGGCACAGGCGGCCAGGGTGGAGAGCAGTGTGAGATCCGCGATGCCGTTCTCGCGCTGCCAGCGCAGCAGCTCGGCGAACGGGAGCACACCGTGGCCACGGACTTCCTGGTACGTCCCGCCGTCGCCGGGCCGGGGCGCGGCGTGCACCACCCGGCCGACTCGGCGGGCGAGTTCGCCGTCCCGGTGGTGGGTGAGCGTCTTGCCTACGGAGGAGAGGCCGGCCGGGACGACGGGCACCCGGGCGGGGTCCGGTGCCGGCAGTCCGAAGCGGGCCGCCGCTTCGGCGAGCAGCGCGTGGCCGCTGTCCTCGTCGGGCACGGGCAGCAGCCGGTGGACCCGGGCGTCGGGCCGCCGCAGCAGCAGCTCGTGCAGGACAAAGGTCTCCAGCGCGCCCGTGCCGCCGCCGGTCAGCAGGGTGTCCGGACCGAGCGTGCGGCCGGGTGCCGCGGGTTCGCCGAGCGGGAGGTCCAGGTCGGCGTCGATCCCTTCGGCGGCCTGGTCGATCACGGAGAGCCCCACGGGTCCATCGGCGGTCCCGGCGGCAGCGCCGCCCTCGGCAGCCGCGCCCGCCGGGCGTTGCAGGCCGCGAAGGATGTCCGCCATCCGTCGTACGGTGGCCTGTCCGCCGCCCGCGCGGTGGACGTTGACCGACACGCCGTGGCGACGCTGTACCGCGGCCTCGATCCGCATCGCGGTGAGGGAGTCCCCGCCCAGCTCGCCGAATTCGTGGTCGGGGCCCAGCGTCGGCACGCCGAAGATCTCCCGCCAGAGACCGAGCAGCCCCGCGGTCACCTCGTCCGCGGGCCCGCCGGGCCGCGCGTCCTCCCTGGTGGGCGTCGGCGCACCGGCCGGCGCGGCCAGCGGCGGCAGGCGGTCCAGTGCCCAGTAACGCTGCCGCGTGAAGGGGTACGTGGGCAGCGGCACCCGCCGCCCGCGCCCAGCGGCGAGCGCCGCCCAGTCCACGTCGGCACCGTGCAGCCATGCGTCGGCCACGGCCTCGTCGACGCGGTCGTCGAGCACGTCGCCGGATGTGTCGATGACCAGCCGCTCGGCCTGCGCGGCGGGCGGCGTGGCGGCGGCGGGGGCACGCAGCGCCGCGGGCAGGTCGCCCGGCGCGGCGCACACCACCCGGCGCCGCGCGAACGCGGTCCGCCCTACGCGCAGGGTGTGGGCGACATCCGCCGCCCTGGCTCCGCCGCGCTCCAGCTCGTCCGCCAACTCCTCGGACAGCGCCCGCAGTTCGGCGTCGTCGCGGGCCGAGAGCACCAGGCGTACCCGGTCACGGTCCGGTGCCTCGGGGCGTACGGGCCGCGGCGGCGGGCCGAGGACGACGCCGGCGTTGGTACCGCCCAGGCCCATCGAGTTGACCAGGACGTACGCGTCCCCTTCGGTGATGCGGCCGGGCTCGGTGGTGATGCGGAAGGGGCTGTCGGCGAGCTCGCCGGGGCTGCGGGGGCGGTCGAAGCCGGGGTGCGGGGGCAGCTCGCCCGTGCGGGCCACCTCGACGGCCTTGATGAGCCCGGCGATGCCCGCGGCGGGCCCGCAGTGGCCGATGTTGGCCTTGACCGAGCCCAGGGCGCAGAAGCCGGTGCGGTCGGCGGGCGCGGCCAGGCCCTGGGTCAGGCCGCGCAGTTCGATGCGGTCGCCGAGCGGGGTGCCGGAGCCGTGTGCCTCGACGTACCGGAGCTGGTCGCCGCGGACGCCCGCGACGTCGAGCGCGGTGGCGACCACGTCGGCGAGCCCGGCGGGGCTGGGTGCGGTGAAGCCGGAGCGGGCCGATCCGTCGTTGCCGACGGCCGAGCCGTGGAGGACCGCGAGCACCGGGTCGCCGTCCGCGAGCGCGTCGGAGAGCCGGCGCAGCACCACGACGCCGACGCCGGAGCTGAAGGACGTACCGGTGGAGCGCGCGTCGAACGGGCGGCAGTGGCCGTCGTGGGAGGCCAGGGCGCCGGGCTGGTGCCGGTAGCCGAGCACCGGCTCGTTGACGGCCGCGCCGCCGGCCAGCGCCAGGTCGCATTCGCCCGCGAGCAGGCTGAGCACGGCGTAGTGCACCGCGGTCAGCGACGAGGAGCAGGCGGTCTGCACGCCGATGGACGGACCGCGCAGGCCCAGCTTGTACGCCACCCGGGAGGGCAGGAAGTCGCCCAGGCCGCCCAGGTGCAGCATGACGTCGTCCACCGCGCCCAGCACGCCGTCGGCGCGCGCCCTGGCGACTTGGAGCGCCGCCATGTACGTGCTGGGGCTGCCGCCCGCGAAGACGCCGGTGACCAGCGGGTCGCCGGTGGGCGGGTGCCCGGCCGACTCCAGCGCTTCCCAGCTCACTTCGAGGAAGAGCCGCTGCTGCGGGTCGGTGGCCTCGGCCTCGGTGGGTGAGTAGCCGAAGAACTCGGCGGCGAATTCCTCGGCGCCGTCCAGCGTCGCCGCGGTCGTCACGTACGAGGGGTCGTCCAGGGTCTCGTCGGTCAGCCCGGCCGCGCGCAGGGCCGCCCGGTCCAGCTCCCGGAACGCCACCCTGCCCGCGGCGAGGTTCCGCAGGAACTCCCTGGAGTTGCGGGCGCCGGGGAAACGGCAGCCGGTGCCGATGACCGCTATGGCCGCGTCGTCGTTCACGCCGCCGGCTCCGCGGAGCCGGCGCTGCCCGCGCCGCGGCGGTCGCGGCCGAGGAGGCGCGCGCGGCCCGCCGCGGCCCCGCCGGACCGGGCCCCCGTTGCCTCCCGCGCCGCCTCTGCCGGGCCGGCGAGCAGCGCGGCCTGGGCCTGCACGGTGCTGTGCTGGAAGAGGTCGGCCGCGTCCAGTTCCCGGCCGGTCAGCCCGGACAGCTGGTCCAGGAGGACGATCAGCAGCAGCGAATCCCCGCCCGCGTCGAAGAAGTTGACGTCGTGCGCGACGGTGGGCACGTCCAGGACGTCCCGCCAGGCGGCGCCGATCGCCTCGGTGAGCGCGGCGGGGTCGGCGGGCGCGGTGACGACGGCGGGCGCTGTGACGTTGACGGTGTCGGGCTGTGCGTCGGTGAGCACGGGGGCCTCCAGGTCGGTGGTGAGGTCGGCCGCGGCGGCGGCGAGATCGCCGAGCAGGGCGTCGGCGGTGGTGGCGTCGAACAGGGCGGTGGCATAGGTGAGATGGAGCCGGAGGTCGTCGGCGCCGCCGGTGGCGGTCAGCTCCAGCTCGTACTTGAGCTTGAGTGCCGGGGGTGTGCGGTAGCGGGTCGCGATGCCGGGGCCGAGGGCCGGCGGAGTGGCGGGCTCGTCGGTGGCGGAGAGGTAGACCGGGGTCACCGGCGGGCGGCCGAGGTCGCGCTCGGGGTGCAGCGCGGCGGCGAGCGCGTCGAAGGGCGCGTCGGCGTGCCGGTAGGCGGTCAGCGCGGAGCCCTTGACCCGGGTCAGGAGAGTGCGCCAGCTCGGGCGTCCGGTGAGGTCGGCCCGGAGCAGGAGGGTGTTCACGAACATGCCGACGGTGCCGGCGGCCCCGGCGCTGTCCCGCCCGGCCCAGGGGAACGCGAACAGGAAGTCCCGCTGTGCGCCGCGCCGGGCCAGCACGGCGGCCAGCAGCGCCGCCGCGGTCATGAACGTCGTACAGCCGAGTTCGGCGGCGATGTCCCGCAGCCGGGCGCTCTCCCCGGCCGGCAGCCGGAGCTCCCGGGTGGTGGCGGCCTCGATGCTCTGGGTCCGCTGCCGCGGCCGGTCGTACGGCAGCGCGATGTCGGTCGGCGCGCCCCGCAGCGCCGCCAGCAGCGCGTCGAGCGCGCCGTCGGGCACGGCCGGCGCCGGCAGGCTCGCGGGGTGCGTGGCGGGCGGCAGCTCGAGCGACCTCCCGGCAGCCAACTCCCGGTAGTTGTCGGCCACTTCCTCCATGACCAGAGCGAGCGACCAGCCGTCGGAGACGATGTGGTGGACGGCGTAGAGCAGGACCGTGCGGTCCCCGGCGAGCGCGATCACCTCACCGCGCGCCGGCGCCTGCCGCGCCAGGTCCACCGGCGCCCAGCACTCCCGCGCCAGATGCGCTTCCAGCTCCTCGCGGGTCCAGGCCTCCGCGTCGACGAGAGCGACCTCCGGCGGGCTGCCGTCGGTGCGGTACTGGACCCGGCGCGCCTTGGTGTCCAGGGTGAAACGGGAGCGCAGGGCGGGGTGGCGGGCGAGCACCGCGGCGAACGCGTCCCGCAGCGACGCGCGGTCCACCGGTCCGTCGATCTCGACGATGCCGGGCGCGAGATAGGCCGCGCGCACGGCGGGCAGCCGGTCCATGAGCCACAGGCGCTGCTGTACGGGGGTGGCGGGGTGCGGGCCGCCGTCGGGCCGGGTACCTCCGGCCGTCCGCACGACATCGCCGGTACCGGCCTCCGCCAGCGCGCCGGCCAGGCCCGCGACCGTGGGGTCCGCGAGGAACGCCCGCAGCGGTACGGCGATGCCCCACTCGCGTTCGGCCGCGGCCAACATGCGCACGGCGAGCAGCGAGTGACCGCCGAGGGTGAAGAAGTCGCTGTCGGGCGCGAGGCCGCCGCGATCACCTCGGCCGGGGCCCGCCTCGGCCAGGGTCGCGGCCATCAGGCGGGCGGCCTTGCGCTGGTCGTCCGTGAGCCGTACCGGCCGCTGCTCGCCGCGGGGCAGCGGCCGGTCGCGCAGTCCCGCCAGCGCGCCGAAGTCGACCTTGTCGTTGGCCGTGCGCGGCAGCGCGGCCACCGCGTACACCTCGGCGGGGAGCACGGCGGCGGGCAGCCAGTTCAGCAGCGGGCGGACGACGTCCTCGTGCGTCGGTGCCACACCCGGGGCGAGTTCCACGTACGCGACGAGCCGCTTCGGGACACCGGGCGCGTGCACGGCAGCTGCGGCGACGGCCGGGTTCTCCTCGATCAGTGCGCGGACCTCGTCGGGCTCGATCCGGTTGCCGAGGATCTTCACCTGGTCGTCGATCCGGCCGAGGTACTCCAACTCCCCGTCGGAGCGCACCAGTACCCGGTCACCCGTGCGGTACATCAGCGCACCCGGCGCGTCCGCGTACGGGTCGGGCAGGAACGCGGCGGCGGTGCGGCCGGGCATCCCGAGATAGCCCAGCGCCACGCCGGTACCGGCGACGTACAGCTCACCCGGCACCGAGGCGGGCAGCTCCTCGCCGTGCGGGCCGAGCACGTAGGCGCGGGTGTTGGGCAGCGGCCGGCCGATGGCCGGTGCGCGGACGTCGCCGGGGTCGACGACGTGGCAGGTGCTGTTGCAGGACGCCTCGGCCGGGCCGTACACATTGCGGACCTCGGCGCCCCAGCGGCGGGCGCAGTCAGCGGCGAGCGAGCGGGGCAGCGCCTCGCCGCCGGAGTAGACGACGCGCAGCGCGCACCCGCCCGGTCCGCCGTCCGCCCCGGCCGTCAGCATGGCGTGCAGGAGGCTGGGGGTGACCGAGCCCGCGACGGTCGCGCCGTCCGGACCGTGGACGAGCCGCAGCAGCGCGGCCGGGTCGCGGCGTTCGACGTCGTCGGCGAGGATCAGCCGGGCCCCGGCCAGCAGGCCCTCGACAACGTTGAAGGCGGCCGGGTCGAAGGCGGTGCCGGCGGTCACCAGCAGCCGGTCGGCGGTGCCGAGGCCGCAGTCGGCCGCCCACCACAGGGCGGTGTTGAGCAGGCCGCGGTGCGGGACGAGCACGCCCTTGGGGCGGCCCGTCGTACCGGAGGTGAAGATGACCACGGCCGGGTCCTCGGGGCCCGGGCGCGGTGCGGTGAGCGGCCCGGCCGCCTCCCCCGGCTCCCGGAGCTCCGCGAGGTCGACCGGCTTGGCGTCGGTGTCCAGACCGCGGAGCAGGTCGGCCCCGGCGTCGTCGACGAGGACCGTGGTGGCCCCGGTCTCGCGCAGTACGAAGGCGATGCGGGCTGCCGGGGTGTCCATCGCGAGGGGGACGAAGGCGGCGCCCGCGCGCAGCGCGCCCAGCCAGCCGGCGACCAGCGCCCCGCCGCGTGCGGTCAGTACCGGTACGAGCGTGCCGGGTCCCGCGCCGTGCGCCGTCAGGTGCCGGGCCACGGCCCGCGACCAGTCGTCCAGCGCGCGCCAGGAGAGCTCCTCCCCGGCACAGGTCACCGCGGTGCCGTCGCCGTTCATGGCGGCGAACCGCAGGTCGAGCAGGTCGGTCACGGTGGTCATGCGTCTCCTCCTCCGTGCGGCGCCGCGGCGCCGGGTGCCGTGCCGGCGAGCCGTTCCCGGTACTCCGCCGCCAGGTCGCGCCGGGGACCGGCGAGGACGGTGCGCGGCGGGCGGCCCGCCGACGGTTCGGTCAGGGGCAGGGCCAACAGTGCGGTGCCCGGTGCGGCGACCGCCGCGGCGAGCAGAGCGGTGAAGTGCGCGGCGAGCTGCCGCGCGGTGTCGGCGGAGTACCGGTCGGTGTCGTACTCGACCGTGCCGCGCAGCCCTTCGGGCGCGTACTCCAGGGTGAGCGTCACGTCGAGCTTGGTGGTGCCGGTCGGGAGCAGCCGCGGCGGGCCCCAGCGCGGCCGGTCGCCGAGCCGGGGCGCGGGCGCGTTCTGCAGGACGAAGCCGACGGTGGCCAGCGGTCCCGGCGCGCGGGTCCGGTCGGCGCCCGCGCCGGCCGTGAGCTGCTCGAACGGTAGGCGCTGGTGGGACAGCGCCCGGAACGCCTCGCCGCGCACCTCCGTACACAGCCGCTCGAAGGTCCACTCGGCCTGAGGCGCGCAGTGCAGCGGGACGGTGTTGACGAAGAAGCCGACGAGTTCTTCGACAGCGGGGTGCGGGCGGTTGGCGGCGACGGTGGCGAGCAGGAACTCGTCCCGACCGGTCCAGCGCTGCACCACCACCTGGAACGCCGCGAGGAGCACCACGAAAGGGGTGGCCCGGACGTCGGATGCCAACTTCTCCGCATCTGCCGCCAGTTCGGCGGCCACATGGAACGTGTGCTGGGCACCGCGACGGTCGCCCTCGGGGAGGGACGGGCGCGGTGGGCAGCTGCCGAGGGCGAGATCTCCGGACACGGTACGCAACTGCGCGAGCCGCGCCGCCACCCGCTCGGCCAGCGCGGGGTGTGCGGCCACCTCGCGGTCCCACTCGGCGAAGTCAGCGTACTGCACGGGGAGTTGAGGGAGCCGCGGGGCGAGCCCGGTGATCGCCTGCTCGTACGCGGCGGCCAGGTCCTCGTACAGCGCGCCCAGCGACCAGCCGTCCACCGCGATGTGGTGGACGACCAGCAGCATCGCGTCACCCTCCGGGCCGCCCCGCCACACGGTGCAGCGCAGCGGCTGCCCGGCCGACAGGTCGAAGGGGGCGCGGGCGCGGTCGGCGAGTTCGTCCTCCCCGGGCGGGCCCGCGAGCACCTCCACGGGGACGGGCGCCGGGTCGCCGATGTACTGGACCGGGCGGCCTTCGCGCAGTCCGTAGGTGGTGCGCAGGATCTCGTGGCGTGCGACGAGCGCGGTCAGGGCGCGGGCGAGCGCGGCGGTGTCGACGGGCTCGTGCCACCGGGTGAGCAGGGGGACGTTGTAGGCGGCGGAGCCGGGTGCCGCCGCGTCGATGAACCACAGCCGCTCCTGCGCGCAGGAGAGCGGCGCGGACGTGGCCGCCCGGCGGGTCAGGGGCGGCGAGGGCAGCTGCGCCATCAGACCGCCTCCGCCGACTCGCGTACCCGTCCGGCCAGTTCGCCGATGCCGGCGGCCAGCAGGATGTCGTACGGCTCGATGTCGGCCGCGAGCACCTCGCGGATGCGCGCCGCGGCCTGGGTGGCGAGCAGCGAGTTGCCGCCGAGGGAGAGGAAGTCCTGGTCGGGTGCGGCCGCGGGCGTGCCGAGCACCTCGGCCCAGATGCGGGCGAGCGCGTCGGCGACGGGGTCGCCGAGGGGCGGTACGGACGGCCCGGCGGGCTGCTGCTGCCGGTGCACCGCCTCCGCCGCGCTCTCCGCGGCGGCCTCGATCGCCGCTTCGATGCGTCCGCGGTCGGCCTTGCCGGTGGAGTGCAGCGGCAGGCTCTCCAGCGGCGTCCAGCTGCCGGGCAGCATGTACGCGGGGAGGGCGCGGGCGAGCGCGGCAGCCAGTTCCCCGGTACCGCCTCGGGCAGCAGCGGTCGGCAGGAACGCGCCCGCCAGCCGCGCCGCCGGCCCCTCCCCCACCTTCGTCACGAACGCGGCTTCGGCGAGGCCCGTGGCGACCGCCGCACGCTCGATCTCCTCCAGCTCGATCCGGTAGCCGCGCAGCTTCACCTGCCGGTCGGCGCGGCCCACCAGCTCCAGTTCGCCATCGGGCAGCTCACGTACCAGGTCGCCCGTGCGGTACATCGGCGTGCCGGTGCCCGGTTCGGGGACGAAGGAGCGGGCGGTGCGCTCGGGCTGTCCGAGGTAGCCCTTGGCGACACCCGGGCCGCCGATGCACAGTTCGCCCGGCTGTCCGGGCGCGACCGGGCGCAGCTTCTCGTCGAGGAGGTGCAGCGTGGTCTGCTGGATGGCGCGGCCGATGGGGATGCGGTCGCGGCCCGCGAGCGAGGCGTCGGTGCAGTCGAAGGACGTGGCGAAGACGGTGGCCTCGGTCGGGCCGTAACCGTTGACGAGGCGGCCGGGCGGGCCCGCGGCGAGGACCGCGCGGACGGCCGCCAGGTCGAGTTGTTCCCCGCCGACGACTAGGTTCCGCAGCGTGTGCAGCGCGCCGGGCCGGGTGCGGGCGACCAGATGGAAGAGCGAGGTGGTCAGGAAGAGGGTCGTGATGTCCTCGTTCTGGAGGAGCGCGGCCCAGCGGTCCATGGCGAGGTCGACGACGGTGGGCAGGACGACGAGCGTGGCGCCCGCGGTGAGCGCGCCCCAGACCTCGAAAGTGGTGGCGTCGAAGGCGGGGTTGGCGGCCTGCCCGACCCGGTCGCCGGGGGCGATGGTGCAGAAGGTCGCGTCGGTGACGAGGCGGCGGACGGCCCGGTGCGGTACGACGACACCCTTGGGCGTGCCCGTGGAGCCCGAGGTGTAGCCGACGTAGAGGGGGCTGTCGCCGTCCACGGGCACGTCGGGTGCGTCGGGTACGTCGAACTGCTGGTCCGGTGCCGGGCGGTCCACGGCCACCTGCCGTACCGCGGCGAGCCCGGCCGTGCGCCCGGCCCGCCCGCCGTCCTCCGGGTCGACGAGCACTGTGCGGACCCCCGCGTCCGCCAGGACCGTGGCCACCCGGTCGGTGGGGGCCTGGGCGTCGAGCGGCAGGTAGGCGGCGCCGGCCCGGGCGATGCCGAGGAGGGCGACGATCAGTGCGGTGCCGCGTTCCAGGTCGACAGCGACCGGCTCGCCGGGCGCGACGCCGTGCGTGGCGAGCGTGTGCGCCAGCCGGCCCGCACGCTCCCACAGCTGACGGTAGGTCAGGGACGCGCCGTTGCGCGCGTCGCGTACGGCACAGGCGTCGGGGCGTTCCCCGACGCGTTCGGCGACGATGTGGTGCACCCCACGTGTGCCGGCCCGCGGGACGGCGGTGTGCGCGTACATACCCATGGCTCAATTCCTTTGGTCGACGTCCGTGGAGCACCGGCCGCGGCTGCGCGCGGCACGGCACGGCACGCCGGACCGCGGCGTGCGGTACGGCGGGCCGGTGAACGGCATGGAGTACGAAAGAAGACGTAGACGCCCCAGAGGACGGCAGCGGGCGCCCCATCGCGCCCCCGCGGCCCTCTCACCGTGCGATCGCCGGTGGCTTCCGATCACTAGTTGCGCGGGGAGGGCGAACGGTTTACGACGATCCCGAAACGCACCGACGTGAGCTGCGCCACTTTGCCGGGTACGGCAAACGGGCCGGCCTCCCGAGGAGGCCGGCCCGTCGCTCAGTGCGTGGCAGGGCGGTTCAGACGAGGTGGCGGCCGCCGTCCACCCTCAGCACCTCGCCGGTGGTGTAGGCGGCGGTGGCCAGGGCGTGGACCGCCTCGGCGACGTCTTCCGGTGTGCCGACCCTGCGCTGCGGTGTGTTGGCGGTGATCCAGTCCCGCGAGCCCTCCCACACCTGCGGCGCCTCGTCGTACCAGGGCGTCTCGACGAGGCCGGGGGCCACGGCGTTGACCCGGACCTCGGGGCCGAGGGTCGCGCCGAGCAGGCGGGTCATGTGGTCGACGGCGGCCTTGCTGACGGCGTACGGGACGGAGCTGCCCATGGCGCGGCTGCCGGAGACGGACGAGATATTGACGATCGATCCGGCGCCGGTGGCCTTCAGGTGCGGCACGGCGGCGGTGATCATCTGCCAGGTGCCGATGACGTTGACGTCGAGGATGTCGCGCCAGACCTTGGCGTCGGCCGTGGCCAGGTCGTCGAGCGGGATGAAGCGGGTGCGCCCGGCGTTGTTGACGAGCACGTCGAGCCGGCCGTACCTCGCGATCGCGGTGTCGACGAGCCGCTGGACGTCCGCCGGGTCGGCGATGTCGCCCTGGACGTAGACGGCTTCGGGCAGCTCGGCGGCCAGCTCCTCGCCGGCCCGCACGGACGAGGCCGAGTTGACGACGATGCGCATCCCCGCGTCCGCCAGGCGGCGGGCGACGGCGGCTCCGATACCCGAGGACGAGCCGGTGATGAGGGCGACGCGTTCTTCACTCACACATACCTCCGCATAACGCGATTCGGACGGAACTCGCCTCTTCGGCAGGGGGTTTCGGCTCCCGGCCGGCGCATCGGAAATGTCTTGACGCTCTCGGAGGCGGACCTTAGAGTACCAAGAAATGGAATCAGGCTTTCACATTGTGGAATATCGGTCGTGGATGCCTGTCACGTGAGGGTGGGGGTCTCTCACGGTTCTCCGCGTGCCGTCCGCCGACCACGGACGGCCGCCGGAGGGACCCCGTCCGCACACCGAGGGGGTCGCCATCAACGCCGCACTGTTCGCTCCGTTCGCACTCGTCGTCTGCGCGGCGGTGCTCACCGGGGCCGTAGCGCGGTCATCCGGACCGCCCGCGCCGCTGCCGCACCCCGCGGAGTGGGCGCTCGGCGGGCGGCGCCTCACCTCGCTGCCCACGAACCTGCTGCTCGGCGGCACGGTCATCACCGCCTACACGTATGTGGCGATCCCCGGGCTCATGTTCGGCGCCGGCGGCCTCGCGCTGTACGCGCTCACCTACCTGCTCCTGCTCACCCCGCTGCTCATGCTGGTGCTGCCCCGGCTGCACCGGGTCGCGGCCCGGCACGGCCTGGTCACCGCCGCCGACTACGTCCGCGCCCGGCACGGCTCGCACACGCTCGCCCTGGCCGTCGCGCTGACCAGCATCCTCGCGACGATGCCGTACCTCGCCCTGCAGGTCATCGGCGTGACCACGCTGCTGGACGCGATGGGCCTGCCCGTCGGCGGCACGGCCTGCGCCCTCGCCCTCGTCGTGATCCTGCTGTGCTCCGCCGCGCTGATCCACCCGGGCGGACTGCGGGCCTGTGCCCGGATCGCGCCGGTGAAGGCCGCGCTGTGCGCGGGGGTCCTGATCCTCGTCGCGATCCTGGCCGTGGCGGAGTTCGGCGGCCCCGGCGCGGTGTTCGCGGCCGCCGACCGCCGCCTCGCCGCCCAGGGCCTGTCCCTGGTCGTACCGCCGGAGTCCGTCACCGCGTACGCCACCCTCGCGCTCGGCTCCGCGCTCGCCCAGCCGATGTACCCGCAGATCGTGACGGCCGCGCTGGCGAGCCGGGGCCGCCGCCCGCTGCGCGCCGCGATCGCGGCGCTGCCGCTGTGGGCGCTCTCCCTGGCCCTCTCCGCGTTCCTCGGCGTCGCCGCGCTGGCCGCGGGCATACAGTCCCACCCGGGCCACGCCGAACTGGCCGTACCGCTGCTCATCCGCACGCTGGTACCCGAGCAGCTGGCCGGCGTCCTCTACGGCGCGCTCGCGGTCGGCGCGCTGCTGCCCGCCGCCATGATGGCCATCGGCATGGCGGCCCTGCTCGTACGCAACGTCTACAGCGAGTACCTCAACCCCACGGCCACGCCCAAGCACGAGGTACGGGTCGCCCGGACGGCCTCGCTCGGCATCACGGCGGGCGCGCTGCTGTTCGCGCTGGTCCTGCGGCCGCAGGACGCCGTCAACCTGCATCTGCTGGGCGGCGTCTGGGTGCTGCAGACACTGCCCGCCGTCGCCCTGTCCCTGTTCACCCGCTGGTTCCACCACCGCGCCCTGCTCGTGGGCTGGGCGGCCGGCATGGCCTCCGGCACCGCCCTCATCTGCCTGCACGGCTTCTCGTCCGTCGTGGACCTCGGCATCGGCCCGCTGCACACCCCGATCTACGTCGCGCTCCCCGCCCTCGTACTGAACCTGGCAGCCGCCGCCGTCCTCACGCCCGTGCTGGACCGCCTCGGCGCGCCCCGCTGGAAGGACGCCACCGCCTGCGGCACGCCCCATGAACGCCGCGGGTCCAAATACACCGTCATCGTCGACTGACCAGACCGTCCAAGGACGCCTCGCCATGCAGCCATCGCCGCTCTCACCGACCTCACCGCCCTGCCCACCCCGCGGCACCCTGATGGGCCCGCCCCCGCCGGGCGGACCCGGACCCGGGTGCGCGCCGCCGGACCGCGCCGCCCCCCTGACGCTCGACCTGCGGGACGCCGACCGGCAGGCGGCCATCGCCCACCTCTTCGACACCCACTACACCCAACTGCTGCGGCTGGCCGTGCTGCTGGGCGCGGACGGGGACGCCGAGGACGTGGTCTCCGAAGCCTTCTACCAACTGCACCGCCGCTGGCCCAGGTTGAAGACTCCGGACGCGGCGGCCGGCTATCTGCGGTCCATCGTCTGCAACCTGACGCGTATGCGCATCCGCCACCTGCGCGTCGCCCGCCGGCACGCCTACCGCGAGGTCGACGAACACGTACTCTCCGCCGAGCACCAGGTGCTGCTGCAGGACGACCACCGCGCGCTGCTCGCGGCCCTGCAGTCGCTGTCCGCCCGCCAGCGCCAGGCCCTCGTCCTGAAATACTGGCTGGACCTGAAGGAGTCGGAGATCAGCGAGACGATGGGGATCTCCACCGGAGCCGTGAAGTCGCACACGGCCCGCGCCATGACGAAGCTGAAGTACACGCTGAGGAGAGCCGCCCGGTGACGGACGAGGTGGAGACGGAAGCGGTGCGGAAGGAAGCGGTGCCGGACGGGTCCGAGGAATGGCTGCGCCGGGCCCTGGACGACGTCGCTTCCTCCGTGTCCGCGCCGCCGCAGGCGTACCGCAAGGGCCAGGCGGACTGGCGGCGCCGCGCGTACCGCCGCAAGGCGCTGCTCGGCGTCCTGGTGCTGACGGTGGTGGCCGTGGTCTGCGCCATCGGACTGCTGGTGCTCAGCTGCGGTTCGGCGAGCACGCACGTCATCTACGACGACGCCGGGACGGGAACGGTGGTGGTCCCGTTCCCGCCGGCGTCCTCCTGACCCCGCAGCACCCTCAGCGCTGGAGTACCGCCTCCAGGGCCTTGCGCAGCTCGGCGGCGGCCGCTTCGGCCGTGTCCGGTGCCGTGCCGCGGCGCCAGGCGACGTAGCCGTCGGGGCGGACCAGCAGGCAGCCCGCCTCGTCGGTCTCGCGACGGCGCCGCCAGTCGCCGTACGCGTCCCGGGCGGCGTCCGAACCGATGCGTACGGTGGCCAGCGGGACCCCGAGAGCCGCGGCGCAGGCGTCGGCCGCTGCCTCCCACGCCACCCCTGACAAGCCGGTGACCAGGGTGCACTTGCCCTTGCCGACGAGGTCGAGGGTGGAGAAGCGGCGACCGTGCGCGTCCGTCAGCCAGGCGTGCGGGAGCTTGGCGCCGGGGCGGGTGCTCGGCTGGTGGTACAGCTCCCGGTCGCGCGGCCACTCCTCGGCCGGACCGCCGTCGTCGAGCACGGCGGCGGAGGCGTACCGCTGGTTCAGCTCCACGCCGTGCGCGTTGAACTCGTAGTTCTTCAGCTCGATCGCCGCGTCCAGCTCGCGCCGCCGCCGCGCGCCCTCCGCGTCCGGCGCCCGGCAGGCGGCCAGCGCGCTCGCGACGCCCTCCTCGTCGAGGCCGCCGCCGATGCCCAGCGCCTGGAAGATCGGGCCGAACTGGTCGCGGCTGAGGTTGGCGCGGTCGACGATCCCCCGGCCGACCGGCGCGCGTTCGGCGGTGTATGTGTCGAGCAGCCCCCCGCCCGCCTCGCCACGTACCACCATCGCCAGCTTCCAGGCGAGGTTGTGGGCGTCCTGGACCGAGGTGTTGGAGCCGAGGCCGTTGGACGGCGGGTGGCGGTGCACGGCGTCCCCGGCGCAGAACACCCGGCCGGTGGAGTAGCGGGTGGCGTAGGTGTGGTTGACGGTCCACAGGGAGGTCGAGGTGATCTCGACATCGATCGAGTCGTCGCCGACGAGGTCGTGCACGATCCGGCGGGCCTCCGCTTCGTCGATCTCCGGCGGCGCCTCGTCGATGTCGTAACCCCAGGTCAGCAGCCACTCGTTCCAGGGGCGGACCATCCGTACCAGACCCATGCCGATGCCGCCGGTCTCGGCGCCGGGGCGCATCACCCAGTACAGAACGCTGGGACGGTGGGCGACGTGCGCGCTCAGATCGGCCCGGAAGACGATGTTCATGCTGCCGGCCTTGCCCTCCTGCCCGGCGATCGGCAGCCCCGCCTGCTCGGCGACGCGGCTGCGGGCGCCGTCCGCGCCGATCAGGTAGCGGGCGCGGAGGGTGAAGTCATCGCCGCGCAACCGGTCGCGAAGGTGGGCGGTGACACCGTCCTCGTCCTGCTCCAGCCGGAGGAACTCGGTGTCGAAGCGGACCTTGGCGCCGCGCGCGGCCGCGTTGCTGACCAGGATCGGTTCGAGGTAGGTCTGCGGCAGGTCGGTCATCGGGCAGGGGCTGGCGGCGGTGTACTCGGTGAGCCGGTCGTCGCCCGTACCCCAGGTGCGGATGCGGCCGATCTCCTCACCTGCGAGGGCGGTGCACAGCACGGTGTCGCCCATCAGCTCCTGCGGGGTGCCCGCGGCCAGCGCCTGGTCCTCGATGCCGAGGTCGCGCAGGACTTCGAGGGTGCGCTGGTTGGTGATGTGTGCGCGGGGGGTGTTCGCGGTCCAGCCGTACTTGCTGACCAGCGTGGTGCGTATGCCGTACGTGGCGAGCAGCAGCGCGGCGCTGCCGCCGGCGGGCCCGCTGCCGACGACGAGGACGTCGGTGTCGTACGTATCGGGGGTGGGGTGGTTCATTACGTGGTCTCCGGGGCGAGGCGGAAGGTGTACTCGAGGGAGCGCCACGGGCCGTCGGCCGGGCGGCCGTCGGGGGTCGGCCCATGGTGCTCGGGAAAGTCGATGACCAGCGCGTCCTTCACGCCGAAGACGGTGTCGGCGTCGATGTAGGCGCCGCTCGCGACGAAGAGCTGGGTGACGAGCGTGCGCCGCCCCGGCGCGCTGATCATGAAGTGGACGTGCGGGGCGCGGTAGGGATGCCGGCCGACCGCGGCGAGCATCTGCCCGACCGGCCCGTCGTCGGGGATCGGGTACTCCGAGGGCAGGATGGAGCGGAAGCGGATGCGTCCTTCGCCGTCGGCGCGGAAGCGGGCGCGCAGCTGGGGCCCGTCGAGATCGGGCAGCTGGACGTCGTAGTAACCGTCCTCATTGGCCTGCCAGACGTCGGCCACCGCGCCGGCCAGCGGCTGCCCGTCCAGGTCGGTGATCCGCACGGACGCGTACATCGGGGTGCCGGGCAGGCCCTCGGCGAGGTCGGCGCCGTCGGGCAGCGGCGGCGGGCCCTCGACGTAGAAAGGTCCGAGGACGGCGGACGGCGTGCTCTGTGCCGTACGGGAGTTGGTGAGCAGGTCGACCGCGCTGGACACGCCGAGGGTGTCGGAGAGCAGGATGAACTCCTGGCGGTTCGCGTCGCACTGCTGCCCGGTGCGGGTCAGGAAGTCGATCGCGTACCGCCATTCGGCGTCGGTGAGGTCGTTGTCGGCGACGAAGCCGTGCAGGCGGCGGGTGAGGTCGGTCAGCAACTGCCGTACGCGGGCGTCGGGCGCCCCCGCGAATCCGTCGGTGACCTGAGCGAGGAGGGTGTGCAGCGAATCGGCGAGGGGGTCGGCGGGGGCCGGGCGGCGGCCCACGAGGGCATCGGCGAGCAGCGCCACGATGCCGTCCTCGGTGATCTCGCGGGGGTTGGGGTAGGGCGTAGCAGTGGCCAGCCCGGCCATGCGCGCCAACTCCCCCTCTGTGACACCGAGTTCGGCCAGGGTCGTCGGTGCGCCGAGGCGCCGGATCAGGTCGTGGACGGCGGTGGGCGCGTCGGCGGCGCCCAGGGCGCGGGCGATGCGGCGCATGGCGTCGGGCGCGGCGGGCGCGTTGTAGGCCATGACGTACGGGAGCACAACGGTGTGCGTGGGGGCGTGCGGCAGGCCGAAGGAGCCGCCGAGGGTGTGGCACAGCTTGTGGTGCAGGCCCATGCCGACGCTGCCGAGGCAGGTACCGGCCAGCCAGGCCGCCTCCAACGCGTCGGCACGTGCTTGCCGGTCGGCGGGATCGGCGACGATCCGAGGCAAGGCGTCGGCCAGCAACTCGATTGCCCGCAGCGCCAGTTGATCCGTCACCGGGTCGGTCTCCGGCGCGTACAACGCCTCGACCGCGTGCGCCATCGCGTTGATGCCGCTGGTGACGGAGACCGGCACCGGCAGGCCGAGGGTCAGGTCGACGTCGTACAGCACTGTGCCGGGCCGGATCTCCGGCGCCGAGCGGGTGGTCTTCACGCCGTTCTCGGTCTCCCCCAGCACCGGCGTGGCCTCGGACCCGGCGTACGTGGTGACCACGACGACCTGCGGCAGCCCGGTCCGTACGGACACCGCCTTGGCCAGCCCGGTCGTCGAGCCGCCGCCGACGGCGACCAGGCAGTCCGCGGCCAGCTCGCGGGCGACGGCCACGGCCTGCTCGGTGACGTCGACGGGGGTGTGCATCGCCGCGCCGGTGAACTCCCCGGCCGCCGCGGTGCCAAGGATCTCCCGGGCCCGGCGGGCCAGGTCCGCCCGGCCCGGCGTGGTGAGGACCAGGGCCCGGCCGGCTCCCAGCCGCTCCAGCTCCTCGGGCAGGCGACCGATCGTCCCGGCGCCGAACACCACCCGGGCGGGGTGGCCTGCGTAGGTGAATGCGCGCATGCGACTCGCTCCGACTCTCACAGCTCGTGATCGGCAGATGGATGTCGAGTATCGGCCCGGCGGTGGCGCCCGCGCCTGCACGATCCCGCCGTGCCGCCTGCACGAAAAGCGCGTCCACGCAGCTGGAGGGTGGTTGATACGGATACGTGGTCAGTCGGCGCGGCGCAGGGCGCCCGGCGTGGTACCCAGTCGGTCGCGCAGCACACGGGTGAGGTGCTCCTGGTGCGAGAAGCCGCAGCGGGCCGCGACCTCGCTGATCGGCAATGCGGTCGTCCGCAGCAGCCGGGACGCCCGCTCCACGCGGAGCCGCATGAGGTACCGGTGTGGCGGAAGCCCGGTGCGCGCCTTGAAGCTGCGCGCGAACTGACTGACGCTCAGGTTGGCGACCTCGGCGAGGTCGGCGAGCGGCAGCGGGTCCGCCAGCCGGGCGTCCAGCAGCTCGCGCACGGCGGCGAACTGGCGCTCGGTCAGGCCGCCGCGGGCGCGGGCCGCGGGCGGGGCCGGGCGGCGGGTGCTGTGGTGCCGGGCCAGCTGCCCGGCGATCATCATGCCGAGCTGGTCGGCATACGTGCGGGCGCCCGGCTCCCGGTCCCGCACAACGCCCTCCAGCGCGCGGACGAGCTGTTCCAGCAGCTGATCGGTGACCCCGAACTCCTCGGCGAGCCGCACCGGGCGGCCGCCCCCGGCCGCCTCCTGCAGCGCCTCGTCCGCCAGGTAGATGTGCACGGTGTCCAGCCGGCCGCCCAGCTCGACGTCCAGTTCGGTGTCGGCCGGGTGCAGGAAGAGCCCACCGGGCAGGATCCGCCGGGCCGCGGTGAGGCCGCGCCGCCCGCGGCTGACCGTCACCGGCCCGTTCAGGTGCAGGATCAGCAGATGGCTGCGCGCCCCGTCGAAGGCGTCCCGGTAAGGCAGTTCCCGCTGACTGGAGAGGTAGAGGTGCTCCCAGCCCAGCCCCGCGCTGGTCCGATCCTGGCGAACCCCCGGCCGGTCCAGGATCCCGTGAGTGTCCTGCAGCCCGAGCTCACCCATCGGCTCCCGCCCTCCCGCCTGTGTGCCGGCGCCGTACCGTTTCCCCCCTTCCTCTCCCCCATTGGGGGGTGCCGAGGTCCCCTTCTCAACACAGTACCGGGGGGTACTGACAACGTCGGTGCCCCACCGAACCAACCTCGGCTCCCCCACCGTCCCGTGGACGCGCGTACCCTGCCTCTACAAAGCTGTAGAAGGCGGCGTTCGTGGCCGGGACCGATCCCGGTTGCCGCGTCCCCGGGTGGGAGGAACGCATGGCGGCACCGCGAGGGTCCGCGCGGCGGGGGCGGTTATGGGGGCCACCGGCGCCGCGCGGCGGGCCCGTGCCGGACGCTGCCGCTATCGCCTTCCGGCCGGTCGGGGCCGTGGTGCCGGGCGGGCGGCAGGCGGTCGTGATGTGTGATGCGGCGGGGCGGGTCGTGGGGCGGTTGGAGTACCAGCTGTGCCACGCGTGCCGGCGTGGATACATCCGTAACATCGCCGTGGCCGAGCGCTGGCGGGGTCGGGGGCTGGCTCGTGAGGCGCTGCACCGGGCGCTCGCGCCGGGTTTGGACTACCGCTGGTGGACCTCGCGGCAGACGGCCGACGGGCGCCGGTTCTTCGCGGCCATGGCCGAGGAGACCGCCGTCGCCTTCCCGGCGCCGTTCCTCAGGCGCGGCGCCCGCTGTCCGCACATGACGTCCCGTCGAGCACGCGCCACACCCGGTCGCGCGTGAGCGGGAGTTCCGTGCAGCGCACTCCGGTCGCGTCCCGTACCGCGTTGGCCAGGGCCGGTGCGACCGGGTTGAACGGGCCCTCGCTCATCGACTTGGCGCCGAGCGGCCCGATCGTGTCGGCCACCGCCGCGAAGTGCACTTCCGTACGGGGTACGTCGGCGAAGGCGGGCACCCGGTAGCGGCGGAAGGTGTCGGTGGTGACGGCGCCGCGCCCGTCGATGCGTACGTGTTCCAGGAGCGTGGCGCCCAACGCCTGCGCCACGCCGCCTTCGACCTGGCCGCGGCACTGCATCGGGTTCACCACCGTGCCGGCGTCGGCGGCGTGCACGCTGCGCAGGACGCGGATCTCGCCGGTGCCGGGGTCGACGGCGACCCGGAACCACTGGACGTTGAAGGCCACCGAGCGCGGGGTGCCGCCGGCCCGCCCGTCGGCGGCCGGTTCCTGCCCGGCGGCGCGGGCCGCCGCGAGCAGCGCGGCGAGGGTCACCCGGCGGTCACCGGCCACCACCGCGCTGTCCGTGAGGCGGCAGTCGGTGGCCGCGACGCCCAGGTGCCGGGCTGCGCGGTCGCGGAGCGCGGCGGCCAGTGCGCGGGCGGCGCGCAGGACGGCCCGGCCGCCGACCACCGTGCCGGTGGAGCCGAAGGTGCCGGTGTCGTGCGGCACGAGGCCGGTGTCGGCCTGGCGTACGGTGACGCGTTCGGCGGTGGTGGCGAGCTCGGCGGCGGCGAGCTGGCGCAGGAGGGTGGTGGTGCCGTTGCCGCACTCCGCGGCGCCGACGGAGAGCGTGTACGTGCCGTCGGCGGTCAGTGCGGCCCGTGCGGTGGCGAGATGGCCGCCGGGCGGGCCGGTGGCGAGCATCGAGAGGGCGAGTCCCTCGCCGGACTGCCAGCCGTCCGGGGCCGGTGGGGCGGGTTCGGCCCGGGCCCGGCGCACGAGGTCCAGGCACTGGTCCAGGCCGTAGCCGGCGAGGTGCAGGTCCGCTTCCTCGCCGAGCGGGCCGACGAGGGGTTCGCCGGGGCGGACGACGTTCTTCTCGCGCAGCGCGAGCGGGTCGAGGCCGAGCCTGCGGGCCAGTTCGTCCAGGGCCGATTCGACGGCGAGGACGACCTGGCCGAGGCCGTAGCCGCGGTACGCGCCCGCGGGGACGGTGTGGGTGTAGACGGCGAAGCCGTCGGCCCGCTTGTTCGGGCAGCGGTAGAGGGCCAGCGACTCGCCGCAGGCGCGGCGGAGCACGCTCGGGCCGTGGTTGCCGTACGCGCCGGTGTCGGCGACGACGCGCAGCTGGAGGGCGGTGAGCGTGCCGTCGCGGCGGGCGCCGGCCCGGATCCGGACGGTGAACGGGTGCCGGGTCGTCGTGCCGTGGAACTGTTCGGCCCGGGTGAACTCCAGCTTCACCGGGCGGCGCAGCCGCAGCGCGGCGAGCGCGACGATGTCCTCGGCCAGCATCTCCTGCTTGCCGCCGAAGCCGCCGCCGACCCGGCCCGCGACGACGCGGACGGCGTCGGGCGGCAGGTCGAAGAGGGTGCACAGGGCGCGGCGGGTGAGGAAGGGGGTCTGGGTACTGGAGCGGACGACCAGCCGCCGCTGCCCGTCGGCCGTGCCCTCGGCGGACTCGGCGGACTCGGTGGGCTCGGTGGACTCGGTGGACTCGGTGGGCTCGGTGGGCTCGAGCCAGGCGATCGCGCCGTGCGTTTCCAGGCTCGCGTGCTGGACGCGCTGGGTGCGGAAGGTCTCCTCGTACACCACGTCGGCCGTGGCGAAGCCCGCCGCGACGTCGCCCGTCCCGCCGTGCACCTCGCCCGCGATGTTGTGCGCGGGCCGGGAGATGCGTGCGGTCCGCGCGTCCTTGTCGTGCACGACGGGCGCGCCGGGCCGCATGGCCTCCTCCGGGTCGAGGACGGCGGGCAGTACCTCGTACGTCACTTCGATGCGGCGGCAGCCTTCCTCCGCGGCCGCCTCGGTGTCGGCGACGACGGCCGCGACGCGCTGGCCGATGTGGCGGACGGTGTCGTCCAGGACGCGGGTGTCGGCCGGGTCCTCCTCGGGGTGTTCGTGGCGGGCGCTGGAGTAGTGGCGGGCGGGCGCGTCGTGGTGGGTGAGGACGGCGTGCACGCCGGGGACGCGCAGGGCGGCGGCGGTGTCGAGGGCGGTGATGCGGGCGTGTGCGTGCGGGGAGCGCAGCAGTTTCATGTGCAGCAGTCCCGGTACGTCGAGGTCGAAGGTGTAGCGGGCGGTGCCGGTGACGATCGCGGGGCCGGCCGGGTCCGGGAGGTTCCGGCCCACCGTCTGCCCGGGGCCGGGCTCCTCGGTGTGCTGTACGCCGCGTACCGCGTCCTCGACGGCGCGGTAGCCGGTGCAGCGGCAGAGGTTGCCCTTCAGGGCGCGGGGCAGGTCGGCGAGCTGTTCGTCGTCCAGGGCCGCGGCGGTCATCAGGAAGCCGGCGGTGCAGAAGCCGCACTGGAAGCCCTGTGCGTCGAGGAAATTCCTTTGTACGGGGTGGAGTTCGCCGTCCGGTGCGGCCAGTCCCTCGACGGTGGTGACGGTGCGTCCGGCGGCGCGGAAGGCGGGGTAGAGGCAGCTGTGCACCGGCTCGCCGTCGACGTGGACGGTGCAGGCGCCGCAGTCGCCCGCGTCGCAGCCCTTCTTCACGCCGTACCAGCCGTGTTCGCGCAGGTAGGTGCGGAGGCACTGGCCGGGGCGCGGGGCGGTGTCGTACGGCCGGCCGTTGACGCGGATGGCGAAGGTCACGGGTGGCCGGTCCTTTCGTCCAGTTCCCGCCGGGCCTCTTCGGCCAGCCGGAAGGTCATGTGTCGCCGCCAGGCGGGCAGTCCGTGCGGGTCGTCGTACCAGTCGCCGTCGGGCACAGCGCCGGCGATTGCGTCCCGCAGTGCCGGTGCGTCCGGGAGCGCGGGGAACCACAGTCGTACCGGCCGTACGGTCGACGCGGTGACCGTCAGTGTGAAGGTCGCGTCGGCGGGGTCGAGGGTGGCGATGATCAGGGCTCCGGAGCGGCCCAGGCCGGACAGGGAGGCTTGCCGGAACGCGGTACGGCGGTGGAGCGCGCGGGCGGGGAGTGTCACCGAGCGCAGCAGTTCGCCCTCTCCGAGGTCCTGCTCCCCGACGCCGGTGACGAACTCGGTGACCGGGACGCGGCGGAGGATCCCGGCCTGCGAGCGGAGCAGGCAGCTGCCGTCGAGCGCGGCGGTGAGGGCGATCATGGGTCCGGCGGGCAGGGCGGTGCAGAGGTTGCCGCCGACGGTGGCCTCGTGCCAGATCTTGAACGAGGCGAGGAAGGCGCGGCAGCACTGCTCGACGAGCGGGGCCGCCGGCGCGTCCAGTGCTCGGGCGTACCGGGAGAGTTCGGCGATGGTGCAGGTCGCCGCGGTCTCCAGCGCGCCGTCCGGCAGTCTGGTGATCGGTTGCCAGCCCATCCGGCCGAGGTCCACCAGGCGCCGCACGTGCGGCTGGGGTTCGGAGAACAGGAAGGTGCCGCCGGCCAGCCAGGCGTCGCCCGGCCGCCAGGGGACGCGCTCGCGGGCGTCCCGCACCTCGGTCACCGTGTTCAGGTCCATGTCACCGCCGGACTGGAGCGTCAGCACGCCGTTTCCAGGATAGCGAGGGGCGTGCGGCGCGCCCCATATGCGGGTGATCCCGGCCGGGGCGCCCGTGTCGCGCTCAGATGTGGTTCCGCCCCCACCGCGGCCCGATCTGGGCCCATTCGCGTTCCCAGCCCGCGAGGCGTACGTGGTCGAGGTAGCGGCGGCCGCTCCAGCGGACGGCCAGGACGAACAGGCCGAGGGCCATGCCGGTGCCGAGGCCGGCGGCGACGCCGTCGTCGGCCGCCTGGGCGGTGGTCATGGGCGCGCCGGCGGGCCTCCCGTCGAGGTCGGTCCAGACGGTGACCGCGGCGCCTTTGCGGGTGCCGGGGTCGACGTGCACCGTCGTGGTGTGTTTGCGGCCGTCGGGCGCGGTCCAGCGGGCCTGGGCGGGCACCTGGCCGGTTCCGGCGGCGAAGCCGGTGGCGGACGGGTCGGAGGGTACGGTCTCCAGCAGGCGGCCGGTCAAGGCCCGGCGTTCCGCGAGCTGTTCGGCGCGTTCCGCGCGCTGCGAGCCGTAGGTGGCGAGGCCGATGGAGAGTCCGACGGCCGGTACGCCCAGGAGGAGTGCGAGGGCCGTCAGCAGGCCGAGCCAGGCGTCCACCACGTCCCAGCGGCGGCGCAGCGGGCCCCGCCGCCACCGCCACCGTCCGCCGATGTGCTGCATGCCTGCCGCCTCCCTCGGCTCGCTCCGCTCGCGCTGCTCTCCCCCATCCCCCGGGTCCCTGTTGTCCGGCTACCCGCTTTCGGGCGGAAGGTGCCGGGCGGGACGCGGGTGGTTGTCCGTGTGAGTGCGTTGTTACTCACGTTTCAGCTGTTGTTGCTCGCGTTTCGGCTATTGCGCGGCTCTTCTTGCAGGCTAGTCCGTCCTCGGCCGGGCCGCGCCTTCGCGCCGGTGGCCGGGTTTGCCGGGCCGTGACTCCGGTACCCGTACAGCCGGGAAATCGAACGCAAGAGCGTACGAACACAGGCCGGAGAAGGAGAGGGCAGTGGCGGTGTCCACGCGTCCGATGGCAGGCCCCTTACACGACTCCCCACAGGGACCGCTGTATGTCTATGGCATCGTCCGCAGAGGTTTCCGGCCACGACCTGGGCTCACCGGCGTCGGCGGCGCCGCCGTGGTCGTGGTACCGGAAGGGTCGCTTGCCGCACTGGCCTCCGCCGCGGACAGCACGTCCGGTCCGCCCAGCGTCTCCGGTCCGCCCGGCGTCTCCGACCCGCCCGGCGTCTCCGGGCCGCCCGGGGAGCCGGCCGCCGACGACGCGTCCCTGCAGGCCACCGCCGACGCCCACCGGAGAGTCGTCGACGAGGCCGCCGCCGCTGTCTGCGTGCTCCCGACGCGCCTCGGTACGGTCCACCGCGACGCCCAGGAGGTGCGCCGCATCCTCGCCGCCCGCGCCGACCTGTACCGACGGCTGCTCGCGCGGCTGGACGGGCGGCTGGAGTGGGGCGTGAAGGCGTACGCCGAGGGCGAGGAGGCCGGTGCCGCGCCCACCGGTACCGAATCCGTGGCGGACGGCGCCGGCGAGCCCACGGACGGGCTGGCCCGCGCGGCCCACCACACGCTGGCGGACGTCGCCGAGTGCTCCTGCGTGCACCCCCCGCGGGACGCCTGCCCCGCCGGCGCCGCCGCTTCCCGCGCGACCTCCGCCTATTGGACCTCCCCCATCGCCCGGGCCCCGTATCCGCACGGCCGGAACCTCCTCGACAGCGCCTATCTCGTGCCGCGGGAGGCGGCCGGTGCCTTCGCCGAGACGGTCGGCGGACTGGCCGCCCGCTCCCCCGCGCTGCGCATCGAACTGACCGGGCCCTGGGCCCCGTACTCCTTCGCCGAGCCGGGGCGGCTGCCCGGCTTCCCGGGTTTCCCGGGCTTCCCCGGCTGAGTACCCCGGTCCGGCCGGCGGCGGGGCCTCACTCCGGCCAGGCGGACTCCTGGATCGTCGTGACGAAGTCCCCGCGCCGGAAGCCCGGCACGAAGTGCTCCAGGACGTCCGCCTTGACGTTGCCGAAGGTGGTCTCCGGCTTGGGCGCGATGCCCTCGGTGAAGGCGGCCAGGATGCGGCGCTTGAAGTCGGGGCGCGGGTGCTGCCGGGTGACGGCGGCCCGCGTCTCCGCGTCGATGTCGTCGTAGCCGATGCCCAGTACGTCGTACTCGACGCCGGCCGTCACCAGCGCGACCTCGGGCTCCATGAACTCGGGGATGCCGGGCGTGGTGTGCAGCGCGATGGCCGTCCACACCCGCCGCACGCTGTCCTGCGGCACGCCGCGCGCCGTGAGGAACCGCTTGGCCTCCTCCGCGCTGTCCACCTCGAACCGCCGGCCGCTGCGCCGGAACTCCTCGTTCAGGCCGAGGTCGTGGAACATCGCCCCGATGTAGAGCAGTTCGGGGTCGAAGGCCAGCTTGCGGTTGCGGCCCTGGAGGCTGCCCCAGTAGTACACCCGCCGGGAGTGGTGGTAGATCAGGTCGTCCGTCAGCTCCCGCACCAGCTCGGTGGCCTCGGCGGCCAGCCGGGTGTCCGGCACGGGCACCGGCATCCCGTCGCCGAGCTGCTCCGAAGGCGGCATACGCGCTCTCCTCTCAGACCGGCGCCGGGCCGTACCGCGACGCCTGAGACCTCTTCCCGGCCCTCATTCTGCGCGACGATCTCCGTACGCGCGGGCGATTCCGGCACGCGGGTGCGGTCGTTGGCGCCCCGGGAAAGCGCGCCCCCGTCGCCGCCCCGGGTGTTACGCGCCGCCGCCGACCGTGATCACCGGCACCCCCAGGTCCCGGAGGCGGCGCAGTTCGGCGACGGGCAGTGCGTCGTCGACGAGGACGGTGTCGAAGTCGGTGAGCGGGGCGAGCGCGTACACGCCCCTGCGGGCGAACTTGGTGTGGTCCACGAGCAGCACCTTGCGCGCGGCCCGGTCCATCAGCGCCCGTTTGACCTGCACCGTCTCCTGCGACTGGTGGTAGCAGGTGTCGCCGGTGACGGCGGTGGTGGACATGAAGAGCACGTCCGCGCGGAAGGAGCGGACCGCGTCGGCGGTGTGCGGGCCGAGGAACGCGTCGTACGCCGGGTAGTAGGCGCCGCCCAGCGCGAGGAGGGTGATGCCGGGCTCGCCCGCCAGCAGCTTGATGACCGGCAGGAAGTTGCTGATGACGGTGAGCGGCCCGCGTTCGGTGAGGTGCTGGGCCAGCGCGAGGCAGGTGGTGGACTCGTCGATCATGACGGTCTGGCCGGGGGTGAGCAGCCGCAGCGCGGCGCGGGCGAGCCGGCGTTTGGTCGCGTTCATGGCGGCCATGCGCTCGCTGATGTCGCCGTGGAAGAGCAGCGAGGGCAGCGAGGAGGCGCCGCCCCTGACCTTCCGCAGCCAGCCCTGCGCCTGGAGGACGTCCAGGTCGCGGTGGATGGTCATGATGCTGACCGCGTACTCCTCGGCGAGCGCGGCGGTGCGGACGAATCCCTCGGCGGCGACCTGTTCGCGGATGCGCTGCCGCCGTGCGTGCTGGACGTCCTCGCGTCTCGCGCTGCCGCCGGGCGCGCCGCCGTCGTCCTCGGTCACTGCGGGAACCTCTCGTTAACTTCACGCGGATCTCACACGGCGGTACTGCTTCCGCGCCCCAGGTCAGCGCGGAAATGCCGAGCTCACGCCGCGTTGCCGCCATGTTAAGCCCGCGGTGCGGGGGTGCGCCGCCGGCGGTTTTCACTCGGCGACCCGGCCGGCCCGCGAGAGGTCGTCCGGCGGGCGTTGACCCGCTCCGCGCGGCCCGCGTTGCATCGGTTCCAGAAGGGGCCAGGACGCGCCGGTCAGGGGCGCGGCCGCCCGTACCACTGGAAGAGGTGCCTCGTGGCCAGTACTCCTCCCGCGCTGATCGGGCCGCCACGCGCAGAACGGCCGGCCCGGACCGACCGGCTCGGCATTCCCCGCCCGCTCGCCTGGGGATTCCTCGGTGTCCTCGTCTTCATGATCGGCGACGGTGTCGAGTCCGGGTACCTCTCGCCGTACCTGGTGCAGGAGGGCCTGTCCGCGCAGCGCGTGGCGATGCTCTTCACCGTCTACGGCATCACCGCGTCCATCGCCGCGTGGCTCTCCGGCGCGCTGTCGGACCTGTGGGGGCCGCGCCGGGTGATGATGGCCGGGTTCGGTGCCTGGGTCGGCTTCCAGGTGCTCATGCTGGCGATCGCGGTGCCCTCGATGAACTATCCGCTGCTGCTCCTCAGCTACGGCCTGCGCGGCATCGGCTACCCGCTCTTCGCGTTCGGCTTCCTGGTGTGGATCGCGGCGACGGCGCCGGAGAAGCGGCTCGGCACGGCCGTCGGGTGGTTCTGGTTCGCCTTCACCGGCGGGCTGCCGACGCTGGGCTCGCTTCTCGCGAGCTTCCTCATTCCGCAGATCGGCGCCTACCGCACGCTGTGGTTCTCGCTCGGTCTGGTCGTCCTCGGCGGGCTGATCGCGCTGCTGCTCGTCCGCGAGCGGACCGGTTTCCGGCGGCTGGCCCCCGCGGGTGAGCGGCCGGTGGCCACGCTCTTCGGCAGTCTGGCGCTGCTCGGGCGCAATCCGCGGATCGGTATGGGTGCGATCGTCCGCATGATCAATACGGTGCCGGAGTTCGGCTTCCTGGTGTGCCTGCCGGCGTTCTTCACCCAGACGATCGGGCTGAGCCTGTCGCAGTGGCTGCGCCTGCTGTCCGTGATGTTCGCGGTCAACATCGTCTTCAACCTGGTCTTCGGGGTGCTCGGGGACCGGATCGGCTGGCGGCGCACGGTCGCCTGGTGCGGCGGCGCCGGCTGCACGGTCACCTCGCTGCTGCTGTACTACGTGCCGACGCTGCTCGGCGGGCAGTACGCGCTGTGCCTGCTGGTGGCGGGCCTGTTCGGCGCCACGCTGGCCGGGTACGTGCCACTCTCCGCGCTGATGCCCTCGCTCGCCCCCGCGCACAAGGGCCAGGCGATGGCGGCGCTGAACCTCGGCGCCGGGGCCAGCACGTTCGTCGGCCCCGCGCTCGTCGCGCTCTTCCTCGGCCCGCTCGGCGTGCAGGGCGTCATCTGGATCTTCGCCGGGCTGTACGCGCTGAGCGGCGTACTGGCCCTGTTCCTGCGCACGCCCGCCGAGGACCGGGACCGCCGCGCGGCCGGCACCCCCGAGCCCGGCCCCGTCCCGGCCACCACGACCGCGCCGCCCGCCCCCGGCGCCCCCGAAGGACTGTGAGCATGTCTGTACTCTCCATCGACGTCGGGACCTCGTTGATCAAGTCCGTCGTCTACGACGACGAGGGCCACGAGGTCGCCGTCTCCCGGCGCGCCACCGTCGTCGACCGTCCCCGGCCGGGCTGGGCCGAGCAGGACATGGACGCCGTGTGGGACGCGGTCGTCCACACCGTGCGGGCGGCGCTGGCCGAGGTGCGCGAGCGGGGCGCCGACCCGGTGTGGCTGGTCACCTTCACCGCACAGGGCGACGGCTGCTGGCTGGTGGACGAGCGCGGCCGGCCCACCGGCCCTGCCGTCCTGTGGTCCGACGGGCGGGCCGCCGACACGGTCACCGAGTGGGGCCGCACCGGCGGCCTGGAGGAGGCGTTCCGGCGCAACGGCTCGCTGACCTTCGCGGGCCTGCCGAACGCGATCCTCACCTGGTTCGCGCAGCACGACCCACAGCGCCTGGCCCGCTCCGACGCCGCCCTCACCGCCGCCGGCTGGCTCTTCCTGCGGCTCACCGGCGAGCGGGTGATCGACGAGTCGGACGCGTCCGCGCCCTTCCTCGACCACGCCACCGGCGCGTACGACCAGCAGGTCATCGACCTCTTCGGGCTGCGCGGGGCCGAGCGGCTGCTGCCCGACGTCGTCGGCGACGACCGGCGCATCGCGGAGATCACCGGCGCTGCCGCCGCCGAGCTCGGCGTCCCCGCGGGGCTGCCCGTCGTGATGGCGCCGTACGACATCGCCGCCACCGCGCGCGGCATCGGCGTGGTCAACCCCGGCCAGGCGTGCGCGATCCTCGGCACGACGCTGTGCGCCGAGGTCGTCCGCACGGCCGTGGACACCACCGGCGAGCCGAGCGGCATCCACATCGCCTACCGGGGCCGGGAGCGCGTGCTGCGCGCCTTCCCCACCCTCTCCGGTACCGAGGTACTCAACTGGACCGCCGGCGTCCTCGGCCTCTCCGGCGCGGCGGAGCTGTGCACCGAGGCGTTCCGCTCCGTGCCCGGCGCGCACGGCCTCGCCTTCCTCCCGTACCTCTCCCCCGCGGGCGAGCGGGCCCCCTTCCTCGACCCGCGCGCCCGCGGCACCTTCTGGGGCCTGAGCCTGGAGCACACCCGGGCCGACATCGCCCGCGCGGTCCTCGACGGGCTCTCGCTCACCCTGCGCGACGCGCTCACCGCCTCCCGTACGGAGGTCAGCGAGCTGCGGCTGTGCGGCGGCGGCGCGCGGAGCGACGCGTGGTGCGGGCTGATCGCCGACGTCACGGGCGTGCCCACCACCCGCTCCACCGACACCGAACTCGGCGCGAAGGGCGCCTTCCTCACCGGTCTCGTCCTCACCGGCGCCGAGTCGAGCATGCACCGCGCCGCCGACAAGTACGTCCATATGGGCCCCGCCTGGGAGCCCGACCCCGAGCGCGCCGCGCTCTACACCGACCGGTACGCCGCCTTTCTCTCCTGGCGCGCCCTGGCCCGCGAGGCCGGCTGGCAGCCGACCGGCCCGAAGGAGGAGTCCTGATGTCCCGCCACCCCGACCCCGTACGCCTCGGCCTCGACCTGGGCACCCAGAGCGCCCGCGCCGTCGCCGTGGACGCCCGCGGCCGGGTGCTCGCCGCCGCCTCCCGGCCGCTGCACAGCAACCGTACCGGCGAGCGCCACGAGCAGGACCCCGAGGAGTGGTGGCGCGCGCTCGCCGCGGCCTGCCGCGAAACCCTCGCGCAGATCGATCCGCGGCGGGTGACAGCGCTCGCCCTCGACGGCACGTCCGGCACGATTCTGCTCGCGGACGCGCAGGGCACCCCGCTCACGCCGGGCCTGATGTACGACGACGGGCGGGCCGCTGAGCAGGCCGTACGCGTCAACGACGTCGGCGCCGGCGTCTGGGAGGAGCTGGGCTACCGCGCCATGCAGCCCTCGTGGGCGCTGCCGAAGCTGGTGTGGCTGCTGGAGCACTCGGCGGCCGCCACCGCACCCGGCACCCGGCTGCTGCACCAGGTCGACCTGGTCACCTGGCGGCTGGCGGGCCGTCAGGTCGCGAGCGACGCCAGCCACGCCCTCAAGACGGGCTACCACCTCCTCGCGGAGGACTGGCCGGAGAAGGAGCTCGCCGCGCTCGGCGTGCCGGACTCCCTGCTGCCGGAGGTGGTACGGCCCGGCACCGTGCTCGGTACGGTGTGCGCCGACGCGGCGCGGGCCACCGGCATCCCCGAGGGCGTGGAGATCGTCGCGGGCATGACGGACGGCTGCGCCGCGCAGATCGGGGCCGGTGCGCTCGCGCCCGGCGCGTGGAACTCCGTGCTCGGTACGACGCTCGTCCTCAAGGGCGTCAGCACGCGCCTGGTCCGCGACCCCGGCGGCCTCGTCTACTGCCACCGCGGCCCCGGCGACACCTGGCTGCCGGGCGCCGCGTCCAGCAGCGGCGCGGGCGTGCTGACCCGCGAGTTCCCCGGCGCCGACCTGGCGGCCCTCACCGAACGAGCCGTCAACTCCGTTCGGCGGACGCCGAGTCGGGGGCACGACCCCGTCGCGTACCCCCTCGTCGGCTCCGGTGGCGAGCGCTTCCCCTTCCGCGCGCCGGACGCCCGCCCGTTCGTGCTGGGCGACCCGGCGGACGAGGCCGAGCGCTTCCACGCCCACCTGCTCGGCGTCGCCTGCCTCGAACGGCTCTGCTTCGACTACCTCGGCCACCTCGGCGCCCCCGTCGACGGCCCGCTCACCCTCACCGGCGGCGGCACCCGCAACGCGTACTGGAACCAGCTGCGCGCCGATGTCCTCGGCCGGACCGTCACCCTGCCCGAACATGCCGAGGGCGCCCTCGGCATGGCCGTGCTCGCGGCCACCGCCGACGGCACCCCCCTCACCGAGGCCGCCGCCGCGATGGTCCGCGTCCGTACCGCACACCACCCCGACCCCGAGCGCACCGCCCGCTTCACCCCCGCCTACCTCGCCTTCGTGGAGGCACTGAACCAACGCGGCCTGCTCGCCCCCGACGTGGCCGAGCACGCCGTCGGAAAGGCCCAGCAGTGACCGACTTCCTTCTCGTACGCCACGGCGAGACCGTCTGGCACGCGGAGAACCGCTACGCCGGACGCACCGACGTCGCCCTCACCGAACGGGGCCACGCGCAGGCCGCGGAGCTCGCGGCGTGGGCCGCCGGGGCCGCCATCGACGCGGTGGTCTGCTCCCCGCTCTCCCGGGCCCGGCTCACCGCTGAGCCGGCCGCGCGCGCCCTCGGCCTCGCCCCGCGCGTCGACGAACGCCTCCTGGAGGTCGACTTCGGCCGCGGCGACGGGCTCACCCGCACCGAGATGCGCGAGGTGTTCCCCGAACGGCTCGACGCGTTCCTCCGCGACCCCGTCGTGCATCATCTGCCCGGCGGCGAGGACCCCGAGCAGGCCGCAGCGCGGGCCGCCGACTGCCTCGCCGACCTCGCCCGGGAGCTGCCGGACGGCCGCGTGCTGGTCGTCGCCCACTCCACCCTCGTCCGGCTGCTGCTCTGCCGCGCGCTCGGCATCCCCCTCGGTACGTACCGCACGGTCTTCCCCGCGCTGGACAACGGCACCCTCACCGAACTGCGCCTCAAGGACGGACAGGCGTCCCTGCTCCGGCTGAACGCGCCCTGCGTCGTGTCCCCCTCCCCCGCCCACTGACCCGCACCCGCACCCGCACCCGCATCCACGGAGAAATGAACGACATGCCCACCACCGTCCTGGCCGCAGGCGACCACTTCGTCCTGCCCCGCCTGCTCACCGAACAGGTCGACGCCGCGACCGGCGGCGCCGCCGAGGTCCGCGAACTGCTGCTGCCCTGGCCGCACACCCCGTTCGGCCCGGTCGCCGAGGTGCGGGAGGCGTCCGGCACCGAGGACGAGATGATCGAGGCGCTGCAGGGCGCCCGCGTCTGCGTCACCCAACTGGCCCCGCTCACCGAGCGCATCCTCGCCCACTGCCCGGACCTGGAGCTCTTCTGCGCCAGCCGCGGCGGCCCGGTCAACGCCAACCTGGACGCGGCCACCCGGCACGGCGTCGCCGTCTGCTACGCGCCCGGCCGCAACGCCGTCGCCACCGCCGAGCACACCCTCGCGCTGATCCTCGCCGCGGCGCGCGGCCTCGGCGACGTCCACACCGACCTGCGGCGCGGCGTGTGGCGCGGGGACTACTTCGACTACGACAACTGCGGCATCGAGATCGACGGCGCCACCGTCGGCCTGGTCGGCTTCGGCGCCGTCGGCAGCCGGGTCGCCAAGGTACTGCTCGCGCTGGGCGCGACGGTGCTGGTCCACGACCCGTACGCCGATCCCGAGCGGCTCGCGGGGATCGCCGAGCAGGTGTCCCTGGAGGAGCTGCTCACCCGCTCCCGGATCGTCTCCCTGCACGCGCGGGTCACCGAGGAGACCACCGGCATGATCGGCCGCAAGCAGCTGGACCTGCTGCCCGAGGGGGCGGTACTGGTCAACTGCGCCCGCGGCGCCCTCCTCGACTACGACGCGGCGTGCGACGCGCTCGCCACCGGACGGCTCTCCGCCGCCGGCTTCGACGTCTTCCCCGAGGAGCCGGTCCCGGCCGGCTCGCCCCTGCTGACGGCCCCCGGCGTCGTCCTCACGCCACACATCGCGGGCGGCAGCCAGGGCGTCGCCCACAAGGCGGCCCGGATCGTGGCGGGCGAGGTGGGCCGCTTTCTGCGCGGCGAGCCGCTCGCCCACTGCGCCAACCTGGAGGTCCTGCGGCAGCGTTGAGAGGTCCGGTCACGGTGCCGGGCCGCCCGGCGACAGGGCGGCGCACCGTACCCGCTGGAGTACGGTATGGCCGGTCCGCACGCCCGGGATGTCGTTGAGCACCTCGCCGTGCAGTTCGGTCCAGGAGTGGAAGCCGAAGCGCGCGCCGATCGACGACCGCTGCCGGGCGATGACGGTCTCGGCCGGGAGTCCGAGCGCCGACAGGTAGACGGCCAGGGCGAACGAGCGGGCCAGGCACAGCGCGTCGGGTTCGGCCAGCCGTACGACGAGCTGGCAGCGCGGCAGTTCACGGCGGGCGAGACGGACCGCCGTGTCGTCCGGGAGGCCGCGGTGGGCGCGCGGGGCCGCCCGCGCGTCCCGCAGGCAGGACTGTGCGGCTCCCCAGCCGTGCCGCCGCAGGACGCGCAGCGCCCGTGCGGTGCGGACGGCGGCGGTCAGCCGGGTCCGCGGGGAGGTGCGGGGCACGGGCCCGGCGGCGTCGGCGCCCCACAGCAGGAAAGCCCAGTCCCGGGACACCCAGTTGGTCACGGCGCCGTGCCGGTGGGTTCGATGAGGCGGCTCTCCGCCAGTTGGGCGGCGAGCGCCCTGATGCCCTCGTGGAGCTCGCTCTCCTCGGCTTCGATGCCCTCCGTGAGATGACGGACGGCTTCGTCGGCCGTTTCGAAGCGCAGGGCTGCCTGGAGCATGAGGGTGGCGGTCGGGTTGAGTTCGAAGTAGACGCCCTCGGCGGTGTCGAGGAGGACGCCCGTGCCGTCGGCGGGGTCGAAGACGGTCTGTTCGGCAAGGCGGATCAGCGGCATCGGAGGTCCCCTGTCGGCTCGGTCCGGTGTGCCAGGTCGCGCAGGAACAGCTCGACCATGGCGGTGCACAGCAGGCTTTCGGCGTTACGGCGCAGCGCGCGCGGGTCGGCGAGGACGGCCGCGAGGCGCCCCGGGTCGACGACGCCCATGGCGGGCAGGCGTGCGTCGGGGCCGTCCAGTACGCCGGCGAGGGCGTCCGGGTGCCGCAGGCACCAGTTCTCGTCCGGCGAGCCGAGCCAGTCCCGCCCGTAGTGGCGCCAGACGCAGGCGGGAATGCGGCGGGCCGCGGCAAGACGCAGCACGGGTTTGTCGATGGTGCGCCCGGCATACGGGATGACCCGGTAGGCGTTGGGCAGCCGGGCAGCCAGCCGGCGCGGCCGTCTGCCGCCCCAGGGTTTGGCGCAGTGCAGGCCGTACGGCCGCCAGATCGTGAGGTTGAGGGTGTGCTCCTGGGCCGCCGAGTCCGGGTCGTACGGCGCGCTGGAGGCACCGGGAAAGGTGACGAGGAAGTCGCTCGCGCGCTCGGTCTCGGCGGTCGCTTCGGGGTCTTCGTAGAGGGAGCGGCCGGGGTGCAGGCTGCGGAGGATCCGGCTCAGCTCCCATCTGGAGCTGAGCAGCCCGTTGACCATGGCCCCGCGTTCCCGCCAGGGCGCGTCCGCGACGGCGATGTCGTACAGCCCGTACCGCAGCGGGCCGAAGACGAGGTCCCCGTCCAGGCCGGAGAGCACCGTGCGCACCCCGTCCGCCGCGATCCGGCGGGCCGTCAGGTCCAGGCGGCGGAACCAGACGTGGTTGAAGGGCAGCGGGAAGTCCCGCGCGGCGGGGAAGTAGGACTCGTCCTCGCCCGGCGGGTCCACCGTCACCAGGGGGACCGACAGGTGCCGGCACACCTCGCGGGCCCGGGGCGATTCGTCGGCGAGCGGGTCGGTGCTGCGCATGTGGTACGCGACGACATCGGCCCCCTGGTCGGTGAGCGCGGCGAGCACGGTGGCGGAGTCGACGCCGCCGGAGAGCAGGACGCCGATGCGGCCGCCGGTGGCGTAGGGCCGGGTCTCGGCGAGCAGCGACTCGTAGGCGAGGTCGGCGTACTGACGCAGCGAGGTGCGGCGCGGCAGTGGCAGCGGAGTGATCCGCTCGAAGGTCTCGGTACGCGTCGACCAGCCGTCCAGGACGGCGAGCCGGCCGGGGAGCAGTCGCTCGATGCCCGGGTAGACGAAGACGTCCTCGCCCCGGCACGCGCGCCACAGCGTCTCCCGGTCGAACTCCGGAGCGCCGTCGAGCAGGTCGCGCGGATCGCTCGACCACCGCGTCCGCCCGCCCCCCGCGCGGAAGTACAACTGCTCGGCGCTGCACACCCCGCGGAAGAGGACGACACGCCGCGCCGTCGCGACGGCACCGGAGACTTCCGCCGGCAGCTCCCGCAGTACGGCGTGGCGGCCGCGCGCCACCTCGCGGGCCAGCCGCTCCGCGCGGTCCGCGGCGAGCGGCCCGCCCAGCGGGCCCGCCAGGAGGAGGAAGGTGCCGGGAAGGGCTTCCGGTACGCGGGACCGTGCAGGGCGCGTTCCGGCAGGAACCCACTGGTGGACATGGCTGCCCCGTGGGCGGTCCGCGGAACGGGCGTCGAAGGGCACGCAGCCCCGCTCGATCGTGTGCGCGCCCGTGGCGATCAGCCCGGAACAGCCGGGGAACTCGGTGAAACCCTGTGCGACGACGTCGTGTCCGGCCACCCTCTCACCACCTCATGGGCGGAGGCGGAGCGCTCGGCTCCGCCTCCGTTCAGCGGACGGTCAGAGGATGTTGCCGTGGCCGAGCAGATCGGGAACGCCGTGGCGCAGCTGGCCGGTCAGCTCTTCGACCCGTCCCATGCGGACGACTGTCGGAGGAATGTACGGCAGGCGCATCGTCGTCACCTTCTTTCTGCGCTCGTGTTGGCGCCCGTCAGGCAGGGTGCCCGGATAAGGTGATTTTCTCCCTTGTTCTCATGCTGAGGTGTGGAACGTGCCGCGTCAAAAGGAAGCGTCCGGCGGTGCCGAGGACCGCGCCGGCCACGCCGAGCGCTACGCGATCTGCGCCCATGGTCTGACCAAGCGCTACCCCGGCGCCGAGGCGGTACGCGGGGTGGACCTCGACGTGCGCCCCGGGGAGACCTTCGCCTTCCTCGGGCCGAACGGCGCCGGCAAGACCACCACCATCGCGATGCTGTGCGCCCTGGCCCGCCCCACCGCCGGGCAGGCCGTGGTGGCCGGGGCCGACGTCCGCACCCAACCGCAGCAGGTACGGCGCGGGGTCGGCCTGCTGTTCCAGCACAGCGCGGTCGACCCCGACCTCAGCCTCGAATGCAACCTCTACCTCCACGCCCGCCTGTACGGCCTCCCCCGCGCGCGCTCCCGGGCACGCAGCGCCTCGCTCCTGGAGCTGACGGGGCTGAGCGACCGCCGCCGGCACCGTGTGCGCACGCTCTCCGGCGGGCTGCGCCGCCGCCTGGAGATCGCCCGCGCACTGCTCCACGAGCCGGGCGTGCTCTTCCTCGACGAGCCGACCGTCGGCCTCGACCCGCACTCCCGGGCCCAGATCTGGGACCACCTGGCGCGGCTGCGCGCCGACCGGCGCACCACCGTCTTCGTCACCACGCACTACTTGGACGAGGCCGAACACTGCGACCGGATCGCCATCCTCGACCGCGGCCGCGTCGTCGCCGAGGGCACCCCGGCGGCCCTGAAGGCCGCGATCGGCGACGACCGCCTGCGCGTACGCACCGCCGACGACCGCGCGGCGGCGGCCGCCCTGCGCGAGGACCTCGGCCTGCGGGCGGTCACCGCGCCCGAGGGGCTGACCGTCGCCGTGGCGGCGGGCCCCCGGCAGATCCCCCGGCTGTGCGCCGCGCTCGCCGCCCGCGGCGTCCCCGTACACGCCGTCTCCCTCACGGAACCCACCTTGGACGACGTCTTCTTCCACCACACCGGGCGGCGCATCGCTCCGCCCGACGCCCCCCTGAGCGGCGACGGGAGCCGGCCGTGACGGCCGGTGCGCTGGATCCGCCGGGCGCCCTGCTGCGCGAACTGCGCGCCGTCCACGCCCTGGTCCTCCGCGACCTGCTGCGTATGCTCGGCCAGCCGCTGCAGACGGTCGTGACGCTGGTGCAGCCGCTGCTGTTCCTGCTGCTGCTCGGCGGCGGCCTGGCCGCGCTGGTCCCCGCGACGGCCGTCGGCGGCGACTACCGCACCTACCTGTTCCCCGGCGTACTGGTGATGACCGTGCAGACCCCCGCGGTGACGGTCGGAATGCGGCTGATCACCGATCGCGAGAGCGGCTATCTCCGCGAGACGCTGATGGCGCCCGTACGCCGCTCCAGCCTGCTGTACGGGAGCTGTCTGGGCGGCACCGCCGTGGCCACCGCCCAGGGTGCGGTCCTGCTCGCCGCGTCGGGGACCGTCGGGCTGCCCTACCGCCCCCTGTTGCTGCTCGCGCTGCTGGCCACGATGGCGCTGACCTCGTTCGTCCTCACCGCCCTGACGGCGGCGCTGGCGATCGGCATCCGCAGCGTCGAGTCCTTCCACACCCTGCTCGGGCTGGCCCTGATGCCGCTGCTGTTCCTCTCGGGGGCCTTCTTCCCGCTGACCGCCCTGCCCGGCTGGCTCACCCAGTTGACCGCCGTCAATCCGCTGGCCTACGCCGTCGACGTGCTGCGCCGCAGCATTGCCCAGTACGTCCCCGGCGGCCTCGCCTCCACCGGCGTCCGCTGGGGGGACTGGCAGCCCCCGGCCGTCCTCGAACTCCTGGCCCTGGCCCTGCTGGGCGCGGGCGGGCTGGCGTGGGCCGCCCGCCGCTTCGGCCGGCTGGAGTGAGCGGCCGGCCCGCCCCGTCCGGTGCCGGGCTGGGAACACCGGACGGGAGCGGGCGCGGGCGTGCCGGTCTCAGTGCCCCTTGTGGTGGTGGTTGTCGTGGTGGTCGTTGTGGTGGTGGTCGTCCTGCTGGCCAGTGTGGCCGTTGACGCAGGTGTTCCCGAAGGCCGGGTTCAGCAGGCCAATGATGTTGACGGTGTTGCCGCAGGCGTTGATCGGGATGCTGATCGGCACCTGGACCACATTGCCCGACAGCACACCGGGGGAATTCGACGCCGCGGCGGCGGCACCGGCGCCACCGCTGCTTCCGCCGTTGTGGGCGGAAGCGGTCGTCGCCCCACCGAGGACGGCAGTGGCCGCGAGTGCCGTGAGAGCGGTGAGCTTCGCCATTCGTGACATGACAACTGGCCTTTCCTGAAGCGAGTGGGAGGCGGCCGTACTGCCGTCTCCCTTCCCCCTCTTGATCGGGCCGAACGGGCTCAAAGTTGCGGAGAAACAATTTTTTCACCTGTTCGGACGCAGAGAAATTCAGAATCTCGCGCCAGGACGGCCGGCCACCCTGCCGCCATTCGGGCGGCCCGCGGGGATGGCGAACTCTCCGGCATACAGAAGTTTTGTTAGCTTAGCGTTTTAGTGGCCCGTTCGACCTATAAACTACATACGTAACGAGGGGTAACGTGGCATTCTCGCGGAAAACTGCCATGGATCAGCACGATGGCCACCCGTCGGTAGCGGTCACCAGCCGTTCAGTACAAGGGGAGGACACAAAAACCGAGATTTGCTCCCCCGTCGGCGACGCGCCGTCCGTCCCTCGTTACGACTACGAGAAATTCAGCCGGCTGGCCGGTCCGCTCACTCCACCGCACCCCGATCCCGCGAATTACCGGGTGCAGTACCGAAGCCTGCTGAGCGGCGGCCCGCACCGCGTGTGGACGGCCCTGCTGCTGGTCGGGGCGCCCCTCGCCTCGCTGGCGCTGCTCATCTGGCTCCTGCAGCCGCTGCACTGGGTGCACCGTGAATACGCGGCGGGCTGGGAGACGGCCGCCGACGCCGTCATGCTCGTCTCCATCGGCCTGCTGGAGACCTTCCGCGTCCTCAACGTCGTCTCCATCGCGCACGCCACGCTCGTGGCCCGGGACCCGGTGCCGGTCACTCCCGCGCCCGGCACCCGGGTGGCATTTCTGACCACCTTCGTCCCGGGCAAGGAGCCCGTGGAAATGGTCCGGGCCACGCTGGAGGGCGCCATGGCGCTCCGGCACAACGGCCCGCTCGACGTGTGGCTGCTGGACGAGGGGAACACCCCGGAGATGCGGCGGATGTGCGAGGAACTGGGCGTGCGGCATTTCTCCCGCAAAGGCGTGGAGAAGTGGAACCGGCCGACCGGTTCGTTCCGCGCCAGGACCAAGCACGGCAACTACAACTCCTGGCTGGACGCGCACGGCGACGCCTACGAATTCCTGGCGGGGGTCGACACCGACCATGTGCCGCTGCCCGCGTACCTGGAGCGCATGATGGGCTTCTTCCGGGACCCCGATGTGGCCTTCGTCGTCGGGCCCCAGGTCTACGGGAATGACGACAGCACGGTCGCCAGGGCGTCGGAGAGCCAGCAGTTCCTCTTCCACGCGCTGATCCAGCGCGCCGGGAACGCCTATGGCTCGCCCATGTTCGTCGGCACCAACAACTGCGTCCGGATCAGCGCCCTGCGGCAGGCCGGCGGTTTCTACGACTCCATCACCGAGGACATGGCCACCGGGCTGGAGATCCACCGCCGGCGCAACCCCGCCACCGGCCGGCCCTGGCGTTCGGTCTACACCCCCGACGTACTGGCCGTGGGCGAGGGACCGGCCACCTGGAGCGACTTCTTCAACCAGCAGCTGCGCTGGAGCCGCGGCACCTACGAATCGCTCTTCCGCCAGTTCGGGCGGGCGGCCTTCCGCCTCACGGCCGGCCAGGTGCTCAATTACGCGCTGATGGTGACCTACTACCCGATCGCCGCGGTCAACTGGATGATCGGCGGCCTCTCCTGCGCGCTGTTCCTCTGTCTCGGCGCCTCCGGCGTCCAGGTCGAGTCGCGGATGTGGATGATGCTGTACAGCGATGCCGCGGCCCTGCAGATCGGCCTCTACATGTGGAACCGGCGGCACAACGTCAGTCCCCATGAGCCGCAGGGGTCCTCGGGCATGGTGGGCATGGCGATGTCCGCGATGGCCGCGCCGCTGTACGCCCGCTCCCTGACGGGCGCGGTCCTGCGGCGGAAGGCCGGCTTCATCGTCACGTCGAAGGGCGGCACGGCCAACCCGGACCGGCTGCGCTCCTTCGCCACCCATCTGCTGTGGGCCGGTGTGTTCGGCGCGACGCTGATCGCCTCGGTGTTCCTGAACCACACCCACGCGGCCATGCGGACCTGGGCCTCGATCGCGCTGGTCATCTCCCTCGCCCCGCTGGTCGTCTGGCGCTGGTCGGTGGCCCACGAACGACGGCGCGCGAAACACCCGACACCGGCCCGCGCCGAGCCGCTCGCGCCCGCCGCCACGAGCGACCAGGAACGTTTCCGGGAGCTGGTGCAGCACGCCCTCGACACGGAGGCCCCGTTCTCCTGGGTCACCGCCGACGCGCTGTACGGGCAGGACGCGCCGCTCCGGGACTGGCTGGAGGAATCCCGCGTCCCCTACGTGCTGGCCCTTCGGCCCAACGACACGGTGCACACCGCCGACGGCGCCGACGCACGCGTGGACACCCTGGTCACCACCCTCCCCGTGCAGGCGTGGAAGAGCGTGCCGGGCCGGGCCGACAAGCACCACGACCGGGACTGCTCCTGGGCGCGCGTCACGATCCGCCCGCCCCGGCAGGACGGGTTCGGGCGCTGGGTGCTGGCCCGGCGGACCGGCGGCGAGCCGCACGGCATCGCGTACTACGTCTGCTGCGGGCCCTCGGCCGCCCGGCTGAAGGACCTGGTCGAGGTGGCTTCGAGCCGGTGGGCGGTGGAGGAGTACCTGCGGAGCCCCGACACCGAGGGCGGGCCGCCGCGCGCCGCCGAAGCCGACCCGCCGCACCCACCGGCCTGACCGCCTCGGCCCGGCCCTCGTCTCACCGTCAGGAGGCTCGCACCGTGAGATACCGACCCAGTCCCCGCACGCGCAAAGTGGCGATCGGGGCCGTCGCGCTGAGCGCGGTCGGCGCGATGAACGCGCCGGCCGTCATCGGCTACGCCGAGCACAAGTACCACGACTACAAGATCAACCAGCCGTCCTACAAGGCGCGGTACGGGCACTGGGACCTGGTGGACGTGCCGCAGCGTTTCCGGATCAACTCCATCCACGCCGCGCTGCTGCACACCGGGAAAGTGCTGATGATCGCCGGGTCCGGCAACAACGCGAAGAACTTCGCCGCCGGCACGTTCCAGAGCGTGCTGTGGGACCCGGCCAAGAACACGTTCAAGGAGATCGACACACCGAAGGACATGTTCTGTGCCGGGCACGCCCAGCTGCCGGACGGCAAGCTGCTGGTGGCGGGCGGCACCCGCCGGTACGAGAAGCTCAAGGGCGACGTCACCCGGGCCGGCGGCCTGATGGTCGTGAAGAACGAGGATCCCGACAAGCCGAAGACGCTGCGCAAGGGCACCGTCTTCCGCAGCCCGGACGGCCTGGAGTACCGCTCGCAGTTCCCGGTGGTGGTGCCGCGCGCCAAGAAGAAGGCCGCCCGCGACGGGAGCGGGAGGATGCGGGTCAGCGCGCGGGAGGCGCGGGTGTACGTCGAGGCCGTGCGGCGCGGCAGGGCCGGGGTGACGAACACGGCCGCGCAGTACAGCATCAAGGGGCTCAAGGGCGCGGACGCCCGTAACCACTACGGTCTGGCGACCAAGCTCGGCCTGGACAAGAAGGACTTCCAGGGCCTCAAGGACGCCTACGAGTTCGATCCGGTCGCCGAGCGGTACCTCCGCGTCGACCCGATGAACGAGGCGCGCTGGTACCCGACGCTGGTGACCCTGAAGAGCGGCAAGGTGCTGTCGGTGTCCGGGCTCGACGACATGGGCGAGATCATCCCGGGCAAGAACGAGATCTACGACCCGAAGACGCGCAAGTGGTCCAAGGGGCCGCACCGCTACTTCCCGACCTATCCGGCGCTCTTCCTCACCGGCGACGGCAAGCTCTTCTACTCCGGCTCCAACGCGGGCTACGGCCCGGCCGACAAGGGCCGCACGCCCGGCATCTGGAACGTCGAGAAGAACACCTTCAAGCCGGTGCCCGGGCTGACGGAGCCTCAGCTGACCGAGACCTCCGCCTCCGTGCTGCTGCCACCCGCCCAGAAGCAGCAGGTGATGCTCCTCGGCGGGGGCGGTGTCGGCGAGTCACCGAAGTCCACGGGGCGCACCGCGCTGGTCGACCTCACCAAGAAGCACCCGGAGTACCGGCCGGGGCCGGGCCTGACCGAGGGCACCCGCTATCTGAACGCGGTGCTCACGCCGGACGACAAGGTGTTCACCAGCGGCGGGTCCGGCGACTACCGCGGCAAGGGCGCCAGCGACAACCACAAGGCGCAGATCTTCGACCCGCGTGCGCACGCGTTCGCCAAGGCGGCGGACCCGACCGTGGGCCGCAACTACCACTCCGAGGCGCTGCTGCTGCCGGACGGGCGGATCGCGGTCTTCGGCTCGGACCCGCTGTTCTCGGACCGCGCGAACACCAGGGTCGGGGAGTTCGAGAAGCGCATCGAGGTCTACACGCCGCCGTACCGCTACGACCGTGCGCGGCCGGCGGCGGCGCACGGCCCGACCGAGGTGAAGCGGGGCGGGACCACCCGCTTCACCGTGGCCGGCGCCGGGAAGGTGCGGACCGCCCGGCTGATGCGGCCCAGCGCCGTCACCCATGTCACCGATGTGGAGCAGCGGTCGGTGGCGCTGGACTTCGAGCGCCGCGGCGGCACGCTGTCGGTGCGCGTGCCCAAGAGCCATTCGCTGGTGCCGCGGGGCTGGTACATGCTCTTCCTCACGGACTCGCGGGGGACTCCGTCGCAGGCGAAGTGGGTGCATGTGAAGTGAGCGGCGAGGCGGCCGGTGCCGGGGAGGCGGCACCGGCCGTTTCCCGGGCCGGGGCCGCTTCCTGTGCGGCGGCGGCCTGCTCCTGCTCCGGCTTCTGCGGGGGCACCGGCTTCTGCGGCGGCTCCGGTGGCCGCAGGTCCTCCCCCACGGCGCGGGCGAGCCGCAGCGCGTAGTCGGTCCACCACTGGCCTGCCGGGGGGCCGCCCCGGCAGGTGCCGTCCGACTCGCCGGGCCGCTTGATCCACAGGTAGGCGTCCACGAGCGGGTGGCCGGTGCGGGTGGTCGGGGGGAGGCCGAGCGCGCGGTCGGGCGGGTTGCACCAGGCTTCCGCGCCGATCGCGTGATCCTGGGTCTCCGGGGGCGGGCCGTTGCCGTTGCGGCTGGTGTCGATGACGTAGTGCACGCCGCCGAGCGCCTTGGAGAGCTTGTCGCCGTACTCCTCGCTCACCGCCGTGGTCTGGAAGTTGGCGACGTTGAGCGCGAAGCCGTCGGCCCGCTTCACGCCCGCCGCCGTCAGATAGCGGGCGAGCGCGTCGGTGTCCTTGATCCAGGAGGCGTTGCCCGCGTCCACGTAGACCGAAGCGCCGGGGCGCGCCTTGAGGGTTTTGACCGCCTCGTTCAGCAGCGCCAGGCGGTCGTTGCGTGCGCGGTCGCGGCAGCCGGCGACGGTGTGCGGCACCGCGTCCGGTTCCAGTACGACGACCGCCTTGCGGTTGCCCAGTCCCTTGGCCAGCCGGGCGACCCAGTCGCGGTAGGCGCTGTCGCTGCCGGCGCCGCCCGCCGAGTAATGGCCGCAGTCCCGCTGCGGGATGTTGTAGGCGACGAAGATCGGGACGCGGCCGTCGCCGGCCGCCTGCCCGGCGATGCGCGCCACGCGGGGTGCGGGGTTCTGCTCCGTGAGCCAGACGGCCACGGGCTGGTCGGCGATCCGGCGCAGCAGGGTCGCCTCCGGCTCCCGTCCCCGTTCGGCCAGTACGCGCGCCTTCCGGGCGCCCGGGGTGTCCGGGTCGACCCAGAACCCGGTCGGCTTGCCCTCGGGGGCCGCGGCCCAGCACGCGGCGGTCACCAACCCGAGCAGCGGTAGTACTCCCAGGGCCACGCCCGCCCGGTTATTTCGCCGGCTCATCAGCTGTCTGCCCAGTCATCGGTTCCCTTTCCTTCGCGGTGCGTCCGTACGGCGCGCCACCCCGACAGAACGGTCATGTCATGTCATACCAGTTCAGAATGGCATGACATGACCGCCTTTCGTGGTATTTACTGCCCGGCTGTGGCAGCGCCCGCGAAGGAGTGGTGCGCCGTCAGGTCACCTCCGGCCGGGCGTACTCGCTCATCGCGTCGATCAGCCAGCGCGCCAGGTAGTCGGCGAAGGAGGCGCGCGGGAGGAGGCGGTAGGTGTCCTCGGCGGTCCGCCACAGGAGCACCGGGACCGGGCCGAGCCGGGTGGCGACGGCCTCTCCGGGGGTGAAGACACGCGGGTGCAGGTCGAGCGGGCAGCCCTTGTCGAGGACGTCGCGGGCCGCGGGGCCGCGCAGCTCCAGGACCGTGCGGTTGGCCGACACGTCGACGACCGAGCCGGGTTCGCCGGCCAGCGCCTCGTGGAGTTCGGCGGTGAGCGGGGCCGTGCCGGGCGGCGCGACCACCAGCCATTCGTCCGGGCCGAGCCACAGCGTCGTGCGCGGCCCGGCCGGCGCGGTCTCCCCGCAGCGCGCGGGCAGCGCGGCGCCGAGGCACTTCTCGATCCGCGCGGCGGCGGCCGAACCCGGCTCGACGCGCAGGCTCAGCATCGTGGTGTACGGCCACTCGCTCACCGCGACGCCGCGCGGACCGGTGACGGTGGCGTCGCGCAGCCGGTCGGCGAGGTGGGCGAGCGGGCTGCGGCGGAGCGCAGCGGGGCCGGTGGCGGTGTCGGTGACGGTCGGCTCAGCCATCGCGCTTGGTCCCTTCGGGGTCGTAGAGGACGGGTCCGGAGACCTCGACGGGTACGAGGTCGTCGCCGACGACGGCGAGCAGGGTCTCGCCGACCCGGTCGCGCCCCGCGGTGACCAGCGCCAGGCCGAACGGGCGGCCGAGCGCCGGGCTGTAGTAGGCGGAGGTGACGTGGCCGAGCATCGGCACGGGGCCGGCCTCGGGGGTCACGGGCACGCCGCGGTCGATGATCTGGGTGCCTTCGGGGAGGCGGGTCGTGCGGTCGGCGGGCAGCAGGCCGACCAGGTGCTTGCGGTCGGCGCGTGCGGTGTCGGCCCGGGCGAAGGAGCGCTTGCCGACGAAGTCCTTCAGCTTGGAGACCACCCAGGACATCCCGGCGTCCTGCGGGGTGACCGTGCCGTCGGTGTCCTGGCCGACGATGATGAAGCCCTTCTCGGCACGGAGCACGTGCGTCGTCTCGGTGCCGTACGGAGTGATGCCGTACGGGCGGCCCGCCTCGTGCACCTCGTCCCAGACGGCCCGGCCGTACCAGGACGAGACGTTGATCTCGTAGGCCAGTTCACCGGAGAAAGAGATCCGGCAGACGCGCGCGGGGACGCCGGAGGCGAGGGTGGTCTCGCGGAAGGTCATGAAGGGGAACGCGTCGTTGGAGACGTCCAGGTCCGGGGCGACCCGGGCGATCACCTCGCGCGACTTCGGGCCGACGACGGCGACGGTGGTCCACTGCTCGGTGACCGAGGTGCACTTCACGTCCAGCTCGGGCCACTCGGTCTGCAGCCACTCCTCCAGCCAGTCCAGCACGGCGGCGGCGTTGCCGGTCGTGGTGGTCATGAAGTACCGGTCGTCCGCGATGCGCAGGGTCACGCCGTCGTCGAAGATCATGCCGTCGGGCTTGCACATCACGCCGTAGCGCGCGAAGCCGGGCTTCAGCTTCTTGAAGCCGTTGGTGTAGATGCGGTTGAGGAATTCGCCGGCGTCCGCGCCCCATATCTCGATCTTGCCGAGGGTGGAGGCGTCCATGAAGGCGACGCCCTCGCGGGCCACCCGGCACTCGCGGGCGACGGCCTCGTCCATGGACTCGCCGGGCCGCGGGTAGTACCGCGGCCGCTTCCACTGCCCGACGTCCTCGAACTCCGCGCCCTGCTCGACGTGCCAGTCGTGGACGGCGGTGCGGCGGTCGGGGTCGAAGAGGTCGCCGCGCTCCCGCCCGGCGAGGGCGGCGAAGGCGACCGGGGTGTAGGGCGCGCGGTAGGTCGTCGTGCCGATGTCGCCCGGCGAGGTGGGTGCGCTGCCCTCCTTCAGCAACTCACCGATGACACCGATGGCGTTGACGCCGGAGGTCTTGCCCTGGTCGTTGGCGGTGCCGAGCGAGGTGTACCGCTTGACGTGCTCGGCGCCGCGCATCCCGGCGCCGGTGGAGCGCCGCACGTCGGCGACGGTCACATCACGCTGGAGGTCGACGAAGTGGGTGTCCCAGGCGCCGGGGTCGTCGCCCTCGCCGGGGACGAGCCAGAGGGGACGTACGGGCGCCGGCGGTTCCGGCGTGCGCGCGGCCGGGACATCGGTCGCACACCCGGCGTCCGCGGCGGCCTGCGCCCCGGCCCTTGCCCCGTCCGCGACACAGCCGGCCAGGTCGTACGTCCCGCACACCGCGCCGGCGAGCCGCTGGTCGCGCACCGGCTCGCCCGGTACGAAGCCCGCCAGCTCCTCGTCCCAGCGCAGCTTCCCCTGCCGCTGGCTGTGCAGGTGCACGACCGGGCTCCAGCCACCGGAGACCGCAAGCAGGTCGCAGTCCAAGGACCGGGCGGGGCCGGTCAGTTGGCCGTTCTCGTCCAACGCGCGGACGGTGACGCCGGTCAGCCGCGGGTCCCCGGCGGTGCCGGCCACCGCGCTACCGGTCAGCACCTCCACTCCGGTGGCAGTGGCGAACTCCCCTGCCGGCTCGGACAGTTCGGTACGGGCGTCGACGACGGCCGCGACCTCGACGCCGGCCGCGCAGAGGTCGGCCGCCGTCTCGTACGCGCTGTCGTGGGTGGTGGCGACCACGACGCGCGTGCCGGGCGCCACCGCGTACCGGTTGAGGTACGTCCGGACGGCGGAGGCGAGCATGATGCCCGGACGGTCGTTGTCCGCGAAGACCAGCGGCCGTTCGTGGGCGCCGGTGGCCAGTACGATCTGCGCCGCCCTGATGTGCCACAGCCGCTGCCGCGAGACGCCTTCGGGTGCTTCGGCGCCGAGGTGGTCGGTGCGGCGCTGCACGGCGAGGACATAGTTGTCGTCGTAGGAGCCGAAGGCGGTCGTACGGGAGAGGACGAGCGTCTCGGGCGCGGCGTCGAGCGCGGCCCGGGTCTCCTGTACCCAGGCGAGCGCGTCCCGGCCGTCGACCGTCTCGCCGCGCCCGGAGAGCAACGCGCCGCCGCATTCGGGCTGTTCGTCGAGGAGGAGCACCCGGGCGCCGGTGGCCGAGGCGGTGGCGGCGGCCGCGAGCCCGGCCGGCCCTGCGCCGATGACCAGCACGTCGGTGTGCACGTACTTCTTGTCGTACACGGCGGGGTCGGGGGTGGGGTCCAGCCGGCCCTGGCCGGAGATCGTGGTGGCGGACAGCCCGTCGTACAGCTCCACGGTGGTGGCCGGGAGCATGCCTTCCGAGCACGGGCCGTCGATCTGCAACAGCGCGTTGGGTTCCTCGACCCCGGCGGCGGTGATGCCGCGCGGGCGGCCGCGGTAGATCGAGGGTGCGACCTCGGTGACACCGGCCGCGAGCAGCGCGGAGGCGACGGTGTCGCCCGGGTGGCCGGTCAGTTCGCGGCCGTCGACGGTGAAGCGGAGCGGGGTGGCGCGGTCGATGCGGCCCCCGAACGGGAGCCGGCGGTGCTGGTCGGTCATCGGTTCCCTCCCTCGGACAGCACGTCGGGGCGCGGCTCGTGGAGCCGGTAGGTGGCCAGCACTTGGTAAGTGGCGGTGTCCCGTACGGCGTTGAACCAGCGGCGGCAGCCGGTGGCGTGCATCCACCGCTCGGCGAACGGGCCCTTGGGGTTGTCCCGGTAGAAGACGTACTCGGCCCACTGCCGGTCATCGAGCGTGTGCGGGTCAGCGGGGAAGGGGACGTGGGCCTGGCCCCCGTAGTGGAATTCGGTCTCGTCACGCGGACCGCACCATGGACAGGACAGGAGGAGCATGGTCGTTCCTCTCGAGGGGGGCGGGCCCGTCACGACGAGCCCGAAGGGCGAGTTCAGGGGCGCGGGGAACTGCGCGACCAGCCACAACGGCGTCGCACCCGGCAACAAAGAAAAACGGCTACGGCGCGAGGCCGCCGCGTCAATGCGCCACCGCAGCCGCACCGTGTTCATCGATCAGCGCCCCCGTGACGAAGCGGTCGAGCGCGAAGGGCGCGTTGATCGGATGCGGCGCCCCGGTCGCAATCGTGTGCGCGAACGTCCAGCCGGCCGCCGGGGTGGCCTTGAAACCGCCGGTCCCCCAGCCGCAGTTGACGTACATGTTCTCCACAGGCGTGGTGCCGATGATCGGCGAGGCGTCCGGGGTGACATCGACGATGCCGCCCCAGGTACGCAGTACATGGGCGCGCGCGAAGACCGGGAACAACTCCACCGCCGCGGCCATCTGCTCCTCGATGACATGGAACGCGCCGCGCTGCCCGTACCCGTTGTACGAATCCACGCCCGCGCCCATCACCAACTCGCCCTTGTGCGCCTGCGAGACGTACACATGCACGTGGTTGGACATCACGACGGTCGGGTGCACCGGCTCGTGCAGCTCGGAGACCAGCGCCTGGAGCGGATGCGACTGTACGGGCAGCCGGAAGCCGGCCTTCTCCGCCAGGACGCTGCTGTGGCCCGCGCTCGCGAGGCCGACGCGCCCTGCGTTGATGCGCCCGCGGGTCGTCTCCACGCCGACGACCCGGTCGCCGTCCTTCACGAAGCCGGTGACCTCGCAGTGCTGGATGATGTCGACGCCCAGTTCGTCGGCGCGGCGGGCCAGCGCCCAGGCGACGTGGTCGTGCTTGGCGATGCCGGCCCGGGGCTGGTAGGTGCCGCCGAGTACGGGATAGCGGGTGTCGGACGAGACGTTGAGGATCGGGCAGACCTCGGCGACCTGCTGTGGGTCCAGCCACTCCGCGTCCACACCGTTGAGCTTGTTGGCACCGACGCGGCGGACGCCTTCGCGTACGTCCTGGAGGGTGTGCGCGAGGTTGAGGACGCCGCGCTGGCTGAACAGGAAGTCGTACTCCAGCTCTTCGGGCAGCGCCTCCCACAGCTTCAGCGCGTGCTCGTAGATCCCCGCGCTCTCGTCCCAGAGGTAGTTGGAGCGGATGATCGTGGTGTTGCGGGCCATGTTGCCGCCCGCGAGCCAGCCCTTCTCCAGGACGGCGACGTTGGTGATGCCGTGGTTCTTGGCGAGGTAGTAGGCGGTGGCCAGCCCGTGACCGCCACCGCCGACGATCACCACGTCGTACGAGGAGCGGGGCTCGGGGTTGCGCCAGAGGTGGTCGGGGTGCTCGGGCAACGGCGTCGTGCTCATGCGGTGGCTCCGTTCAGGCCCGGGTACAGCGGGAACTTGTCGGTGAGCGCGGTGACGCGGGCGCGCAGCACGGCGGCGCGCTCCTCGTCCGGCTCTTCCTTCAGCGTCTGCGCGATGATGTCGGCGACCTCGCGGAACTCCTCGGCCCCGAAACCGCGGGTGGCGAGCGCCGGGGTGCCGATGCGCAGGCCCGAGGAGACCATCGGGGGTCGGGGGTCGAAGGGGACGGCGTTGCGGTTGACGGTGATGCCGATGCGGTGCAGCCGGTCCTCGCCCTGCTGCCCGTCCAGCGCGGAGGCGCGCAGGTCGACGAGGACGAGGTGGACCTCCGTACCGCCGGTGAGGACGGAGACGCCGGTCTCGGCGACGTCGTCGGCGAGCAGCCGCCCGGCGAGGATGCGCGCGCCTTCCAGCGTGCGCCGCTGCCGCTCCTTGAACTCCTCGGAGGCGGCGACCTTGAAGGCCACGGCCTTGGCGGCGATCACATGCTCCAGCGGCCCGCCCTGCTGCCCCGGGAAGACGGCCGAGTTGATCTTCTTGGCGAGCTCCTGGGTGGACAGGATCACACCACCGCGCGGCCCGCCGAGCGTCTTGTGGGTGGTCGTGGTGACGACGTCGGCGTACGGGACGGGGCTGGGGTGCAGCCCGGCGGCGACCAGCCCGGCGAAGTGCGCCATGTCGACCATCAGATACGCGCCGACCTCGTCCGCGATGCGCCGGAAGGCCACGAAGTCCAACTGCCGCGGATAGGCGGACCACCCCGCCACGATCATCTTCGGCCGATGCTCGCGCGCGAGCTCCGCGACCTCGTCCATGTCGACCCGCAGATCGTCCTTACTGACGTGATACGGAACGACGTTGTAGAGCTTGCCGGAGAAGTTGAGGCGCATGCCGTGGGTGAGGTGGCCGCCGTGCGCGAGGTCCAGGCCGAGGATGGTGTCGCCCGGCTTGAGCAGTGCGAACATCGCGGCGGCGTTGGCCTGCGCGCCGGAGTGCGGCTGCACGTTGGCGGCCTCGGCGCCGAACAGCTCCTTGACCCGGTCCCGGGCGAGCCGCTCGACGGCGTCGACGTGCTCGCAGCCCCCGTAGTAGCGGCGACCGGGATACCCCTCGGCGTACTTGTTGGTCAGGACCGAGCCCTGCGCCTCCATGACGGCGGCCGGCGCGAAATTCTCCGACGCGATCATTTCCAGGGTGGACTGCTGACGGTGGAGTTCGGCGCCGACCGCGGCCGCGACCTCGGGGTCGAGCTCGCCGAGCGGTGACGTGAGGGCGATCGAAGCATTCGCTGCCATCTGCGCACTCCTAGAATTCAGCTGAAGAGCAACTGATATATCAGGCTGTGCGGTAAGGTATGGGAGTCCGAAGAACAGGTCAAGAGGTGGCTTGATGAACGGTACGGAGTCCAGGTCAGAGGAGCTGTCGCTCGCCGAGCGGGCCTACCGCGCCATCCGCGACCGCCTGGTCATGCTGGACATCCGCCCCGGCGAGCCGATCAACGAGGACCAGCTCTCCCAGTCCCTCGGCTTCGGCCGCACCCCGGTGCGCGAGGCGCTCAAGCGCCTCCAGTACGAGCGGCTGATCGCCACCTTCCCCCGCCGCGGCACCTTCGCCACCGAGGTCAACATCACCGACCTCGCGCACATCTCCGAGGTCCGCCGGCAGCTGGAGCCGATGGCCGCCGCGCAGGCGGCGCGCCGCGCCACCGCCGCGGACCGCGCCCGCCTGACCGACCTGCTGCGCGAGCTGGAGAGCGCGGGCGACCAGGGCCGCAGCCCGGACGACCTGATGCGCCTCGACCTCGCGGTGCACCGCGCGATCTACGCCGCCACGCACAACCCGTACCTGGAAGACACCCTGGTCCGCTACGACAACCTCGCGACCCGGGTGTGGTGCCTCTTCGTCGACCGCCTGCCCGGCATGGCGGGCCACATCGGCGAACACGGCCCGCTGCTCCGCACCATCACGGCCGCCGACCCGGACAAGGCCGCCGAACTGGCCCGCAGCCATGTCGAGGGCTTCGAACAGGCAATCCGCGAGGCGATCTGACCAACGGCGACCGACCCGCCGACCGGCGCGGCGATCCGGTCCGATCCGATCCGTAATGCTCTGGCCTTGGTTTCCCTGACACGGGCCGGATTTGGGACCGTGTACGGGAGGGGACCGGGGGAACTCGACAGCACCGCGCGGCAGTGGCCTGCGGCGCGGGGGCCCGGCGGCGACGGTCCACCGTCGAGCCACAGCGCGGCGGCCTGCCCCGCGCCGGACCGGTCGAGGTGACCCTGATGACAACGACAGCACAGCCCAGAGCAACAGCGCCGGCACAGCCCAGAGCGGCGGTACCACCTGGGACCGCGGCGCAGGCCCCTTCGCCGGAGGAGATGCGACGGGCCATGGGCGCGTTCGCGACAGGGGTGACGGTGGTGACCGCGCTGGACGGCGGCGAACCCGTCGGATTCACCTGCCAGTCCTTCACCTCGGTGTCCCTGACACCCCCGCTGGTACTGTTCTGCGCCGACCATCGGGGACGCAGCTGGCCACGCATCCGAGCGGCCGGCCGCTTCACGGCCAACGTGCTCGCCGAGGACCAGACGGAGCTGTGCGCACGCTTCGGCTCGCGCGCCGGCCGGAAGTACGAGGGACTGGGCTGGGACCTGTCCCGGTGGAGCACACCGTCGCTGCGCGGGGTCCTCGCGCGGGTGCACGCCGAGATCACGGACGTCCACAGCGCCGGCGACCACGACGTGGCGATCGGCCGGGTCCTCGCGCTGGAAACCGGCCACGAGGCCCGCCCCCTGGTCTTCTTCCGCGGCCGCTTCATCAAAACCACAGCCGCCGCCCCGCCTCCGGGTTGGCCTCGGCCTCTGCCTTAGGGGGTGTCTTACTGGGCGGAGACCTTGTGGACGGTCGTGTCGTCGGGGTTCAGCCGTCGTCCGTCGGCGGACAGCACTTCCAGTGCGCGGAGGCGCTGTCCCTCTCGGCTGTCGACCAACTCCGAGTGCGGTTCGCCGGGGGCGAAGAAGTTCTGTTCGCCCCACTGCCGCAGTGCCACGATGACGGGAAAGAGCGCCTTGCCCTTCGGAGTCAGTACGTACTCGCGGTAGGCGCTGCCGTCCGAGGCGGGGACGGATTCAAGTACGCCGCCATTCACCAGAGTTCGCAGACGTGCGGTGAGGATGTTCTTCGCCACGCCGAGGCTGCGCTGGAACTCCCCGAAACGCCGGCTCCCGTCGAAGGCGTCCCGCACGATCAGCAGGGACCACCAGTCGCCGATCGCGTCCACCGACCGGGCGACGGGGCATTCGCTGTCGTCGAAGCGCGTCCTGGTCACCATGGCTTCCCGTCTCCCCTCGCTCCCTGCGGTTGCAACATGCTACCAAGAAAGTTACCGTCACCACTGGTAGCAACTTGAAACCATAATGCGGGGGTACCGATGTCAGGTAACTGCGAGTCCGCCCTGTCCCGTGGCGTCGTCATCCTGTTCGCCGTCGCCTGCGGGGCGGCCGTCGCCAACGTCTACTTCTCCCAGCCGCTCCTGGTGACCATGGGCCACGACCTCGCCATGAGCCCGGCACTTGTCGGCAGCGTGGTCACCCTCACGCAGGTCGGATACGGGCTGGGGCTCTTCTTCCTCGTGCCGCTGGGCGACGTGGCCGACCGTCGACGGCTCGTCGTGGCCCAACTGCTGCTCCTGGTCGGGGCGTTGACCGTGGTGGCCACCGCCCGCACGGCGGCGCTCCTGCTGGCCGGCATGGCCGCGACGGGGCTTCTCGCGGTCGTCACGCAGACACTGGTGGCCTTCGCGGCATCACTGGCACCCGCCGCCGGGCGCGGACGGGTCGTCGGTCTGGTCACCAGCGGCGTGGTCGTCGGAATCCTGCTCGCCCGCACCGCATCCGGCCTCATCGCCGATCTCGCGGGCTGGCGCTCCGTCTACCTCGCCTCGGCGTCGCTCACCGCTCTGCTCGCCCTGGTCCTGTACCGAGTACTGCCGCGCCACAGTGACACCGCGCCGACGACCCTGCGCTACGGACAGCTCCTGCGCTCCACGGTCACCCTGTTCGCACGGGAGCGACTGCTGCGGCTCCGGGCCCTGTTCGGTCTGCTGGCCTTCGCCGCGTTCAGCACCCTGTGGAGCAGCGTCGCGCTGCCGCTCAGCGAGGCCCCGTACTTCCTGTCGCACAGCGCGATCGGGGCGCTGGGGCTGATCGGTGTCGCCGGTGCCCTGGCCGCGAGTGTGGCGGGCCGCCTCAACGACCGCGGACTCTCCCGGCGGACCACCGGCATCGCGCTGGCACTGCTCGCCGCCTCGTGGCTGCCCTTGGCCTTCACCCGCAGCTCGCTCTGGGCCCTGGTCGTCGGAGTGATCCTGCTCGACCTCGCCGTGCAGGCGGTCCATGTCACCAACCAGACCCTGATCTACGCGCTGCACCCGGACGCGGGCAGCCGGCTGATCGGCGGATACATGGTCTTCTACTCGATCGGCAGCGCCACCGGCGCCATCGCCGCGACCTCCCTCTACACGGTGGCGGGTTGGGGCGCCGTCTGCGCACTGGGGGCCGCGTTCAGCTGCCTCGGGCTGGTGCTGTGGGCGTTCACACGACACAGCACCCCTGGCGCTTCCGCCCCCGGTGGCGGGTCGGGGGCTCGTGCGGCCGGCTATAAGGTGAGCGGGGGAGATCGAGAAGCTGGGAGGCCCCGTGCCTAACGGGTATGACGTGGCGCGTGCCGCCGGGGTGTCGCAGACCACGGTGTCCCGGGTCTTCCGCGGTGACACCCTCGTCGCCGGGCGCACCCGCGACCACGTCCTGACGGTCGCCCGGCAGCTGGGGTACGCGCCGAACCTCGCGGCCCGCACGCTGACGACGAACCGCGCGTACACCGTCGCCGTGATCACTCCGGACGTGGTGAACCCGCTGTACCCGCAGGAAATCACCACGCTGCACGGCGAGTTCAGCGCGGCGGGGTACCGCACGATGCTGCTCGCCCGGGGCGAGGCGGACGCGGATGCGGACAGCGCGCCGCGCGACCTGGACGCGCTGCGCGGCCGGGCGGTGGACGGCGTGGTCTTCGCCGCCGCGACGGTGGAATCACCGGCGGTGGCGCGGTTCCTGGAGTCGGGGATGCCGCTGGTACTGCTGCACCGGGACGCCGAGCGGGGCGAGGTGGACCGGGTACTGAGCGACGACCGGGCGGGCTGCGACCTCGCGGCGGAGTACGCGGTGGGCCTGGGCCACCGGCGGATCGGCGTGCTCACGGGGCCGCCGGAGACCTCCAGCGGGCGGGCCAGGCGGCAGTACTTCGCGGAGGCGCTGGCGAAGCTGGGGCGCCCGCTGGACGCGAAGTACGCGCGCTGGGGCAGCCATTCGCACGAGACGGGTTTCGCGCTGGCCGAAGAGCTGCTGGCGCTGGACCCGGCGCCGACGGCGGTGCTGTGCGGCAGCGACATCGTGGCGTACGGCGTGCTGGACGCGGCCCGGCGGCGGGGCCTGCGGGTCCCCGAGGACCTGTCGGTGATCGGCTTCGACGACATCGCGATGTCCAGCTGGTCGATGATCGGGCTGACCACCGTGCGCCAGCCGCTGGAGAAGATGGCGAAGGCCGCGGCGACGACGCTGCTGCACCGCATCGAGCACCCGGACGCGCACACCCCGCAGCGGCAGGTCTTCGACGTGGAGCTGATCGAACGCGGCACGTCGGGCCGCGCGCCCGTCTGATCGTCCCAGTACCGCGTGCACGTCATCGCCCCAGTACCGCGTGCACCTCACCGTCTCGGTACCGCGTTCACATCACCGTCGCCGAGCCCTCCGGTTCCTGGCCCTCCGGGCCCGGCATCCGGGCGGCGATCACGGCGATGTCGTCGTTGCTGGTGGCGGACGGGCCCTCGACCAGGGCGCGGCAGAATTCGTCCAGCGGCTCGGTGGCGAGCCGCGCCGCGTGTTGGCGCAGCCGCTCCAGGCCCTGGTCGATGTCCTCGTCGGCGCGTTCCACGAGGCCGTCGGTGTAGAGCAGGACGATGCTGCGCGGCGGCAGCGGTTCGGTGGTGCTGGCCCGTTCCTTGTCCGGGGCCAGCCCGCCGAGCATGATGTCCTGCGCGGCCTCCAGGAACCGTGCCTCGCCGTCGGCGGTGACCAGCAGCGGCGGCGGGTGCCCCGCGACGCTGAAGTGCAGCTGCCGGGGCCCGCCGGACTCGCCCTCGATGCGCGCGTACACGCAGGTCGCGGTGCCCTCCTCGGTGTCGAGGATCTGGGTGCTCACGTCCAGCCTGCGCAGGATGTCGCCGGGCGGCTCCTGCCGGTCGACGACCAGGCCGCGCAGCATGTTGCGCATCTTGCTCATCGTGACGGCGGCGGCCAGGTCGTGGCCCGCGACATCGCCGATGATCAGGGTGGTGGCACCGTCGGGCAGGACGAAGGAGTCGTACCAGTCGCCGCCGACCTCGTCCGCCATGGTGCTGGGCGTGTACCGGGCGACGATCTCCAGGCCGTCGACCGTGGGCGGATCGGTGAGCAGGCTTCGCTGGAGGGCGAGGGCGATGCGCTGGGTGTGCCGGAGCTCCAGGGCGTGGCTGAAGACGGGCAGGGACTGGTCCAGTACGGCCCGGATGAGGCCGAGTTCGTCGCGGCTGAAGGGTTCGCGGCCGCGGCAGGCGTAGACGGTGAACACGGCGTGCACGCTCCCCGCGACGGTGACGGGGAACATGACGACGTCGTGCACGCCCGCCTCCGCCGCCCAGTCGGCCACGCCGGGCGGCACCTTCTCGGGCGGTACGGGGCCGGGGCCGAGGGTGCGGTGGACCGGGCGGTGTTCGCGGATCGCCTGGTCGAAGGCCGATCCGGACGTCACCCGTTCGGGTCGCAGCGGAGCCATGGCCCCGGGCAGCCCGTCCCGGATCGTGGCGGAGATGCGGTGGATGACCTGCCCCTCCCGCTCGGTGCCGGGCTCGCCCTCCGGGAAGAGGTACACACCGCAGGCGTCGGCCAGCTCCGGTACGATCACCCGCCCCACCGCCGCGAAGGCGTGGTCGGCGCGGGCCGACTCGGTCACCGCGGCCGAGGCCCGCACCAGCAGCTCCTTGCGGCGCTCCGCCAGCCACTGGTCCTCGATGTCGGCGCAGGCGCCGATCCACTCCACGACCCGGCCCGCCTCCCGGATGGGGACCGCGCGCAGCTCGCAGTGGCGGTGGCAGCCGTCCTTGTGGCGCAGCCGGAAGCGGTGGTGGAACAGCTCCGGCACCTCCTGGACCGCGCGCCGCCACGCCTCGGCGAGCGCGGCGCGGTCGTCGGGGTGCGCGGAGTCCAGCCAGCCGTCGCCGCGGAGCTGGTCCCACGACATGCCGGTGACCTGCTCCCAGCCGGGGCTGCGCTCGATGAGGCGGCCGTCCGGGCCGGTGACCCACACCTTCTGGGCCCCGGCCGTGACCAGGCTCTGGTACCGGTGGAGCACCCGCAGCCGCTTCTCCGAGAGCAGCCGGGCCCGCTCCCTGGCGGTGACCTCGCCGGTGACCTCCATGGCCACCAGCAGCACGCCCGCCTCCTCCGGGTCCCCCACCCAGCCCTCGGGCACGGCCCGGGAGAGGCTGAGGCTGAACCAGCGGTCCCGCAGCTCGCCCCGCGCGTCCTCGATCCGTACCGGCCGGTCGGGGCCGATCTGCACCGGATCGCCCGTCCGGTACACCCGGCCCATCAGCTCGAAGTGTTCCTGCTGCAGGTCGGACAGGGCCTCCCGGGCCGGTACGCCGTGCGGCCGCTCCCCGAACAGCCGCCGGTAGACGGCGTTGGTGTACGCCAGGATGAGGTCGGGGCCGTGGAAGACGGCCACCGCGACCGGTGCCGGGTCGAACACGTCCAGCGCCGGGATGCCCTGCGTCTCCCCGGCGGGACCGCCCGGCCCGGCATCGCCGGCTCCGTCACGGTGTGGCTGCTCAGTCACCATCACGCCCACTTCCACGTCGTGTATGCATCATTTCTACTCAATGCCGGGCGTTTCCGTCGGGCGGGACGCGTGATCGGGTGGGGGCAGCGCCTTCCGGGGCTCGTCCTGCCTGCTCCCGATCCAGCTCGGCGGGGACCCGGAATGCGGGCCGGCCGGAAATCGCCGGCGCGGCCCGCCGCGGCCCCGGCCGCACGGAGGCCGCTGGCAGGATGACCGGTATGACCGACCATCCGCTGCTCGGAACGTATGAGGTGGCCGCCGTCGAGCCGTATCTCGCCCGGGTGGGCGAGGTGTTCGCGGCCGGACCCGGCCATGACTCGGGGTGTCGTACGTACGGTGTGCGGCTGCCCGACGGGGAACGCTGGTGCGTCAAGGAGGCGTTGACGGACGCGGCGCAGCGGTCGCTGGACCGCGGCTGGGTGTTCCACCGTGCCGTACGGCATCCGGTGATCGTCCCGCAGGTGCACCGGATGCGGGTGGGCGAGCGGACCGCCGTCGTCCTACCGTGGCGGGACGGCGAGCCGCTGTACCACCGCGCCCCGCCCCGCGCCCCCGGAGAGCCGCGGGGCGCCGCGCTGGCCCGCTTCCGGGCGCTGCCCGTGGAGCGGGTGCTGGCGGCGCTGGACCTGATCCTGGACGCGCACCTGGCGGTGGAGCAGGCCGGGCACGTCGCGGTGGACTTCTACGACGGGGCCGTGCTGTACGACTTCGCCACGCACACCCCGCACTTGATCGACCTCGACGAGTACCGCCGCGGCCCGTTCGTCCTGCAGGAGGACCGGCTGCCGGGGTCGCGGCGGTTCATGGCGCCGGAGGAGTGGGTGCGCGGGGCGATCATCGATGTCCGTACGACGGTGTTCACGCTCGGACGGACGGCGCGGCTACTGATGGACGCGGGCGACGAGGAGCGGGCGTGGCGCGGCACGCCGCGGCAGCGCGCGGTGATAGCCCGGGCCACCTGCGCCGATCCGCCGCACCGCTTTCCGAGCGTGCGGCAGTTCGTCGGGGAGTGGCGGGCGGCGGGCCGCGAGGTGCCGGCCGATCCGCACGAGCCCCTTGGCCGCGGCGAGTTGATGCATTAATCTAACGGGCGGAAATGGTGCATTAATGCATCGAGGAGGGTGCGCGCACCACGAGGAAGACAGCCGCAAGGCAGACACCCCCGCAAGGCGGACAGCCACGAGAGGCAGCGAGCCGTGGAGAGCGACCGGTCAGGCGATGGCGTCGTCGGACGTCGTGCCCAGCGGGTCGAGCGCGGAGAGCAGATCGGCGTGGATCTCGAAGGAATCGAGGAGGCCGGTCAGGCTCAGCAGCCGGACGACACTCGTACTGCCGTCGTCCGAGACGAGCCGCAGCCGCCCCTCACGCGCCATGATCCGCAGCCGCGCCCGGCACAGCAGCGACAGGCCGCCGCAGTCCATGAAGGTCACCCGGCGCAGGTCCACGACCAGGTCGGGGCGTCCGGTACTGGTGAGTACGTCGATGCGGTCGGCCAGGTTGATCCTGGCAAGGATGTCCAGCTCCCCGCTCAGCTCCATGACCGTGGTGGCACCCACGGCCCTTTCACGGCCCCCGAAGGACCGCCTCTCTTTGGCCATCCCCGTCCCCACTTCACTGTTCGGCCGAGACGCGGGATCGCGCCGTACACCGGCGATGGAGTCTTGCGGAGGTGGGGGGCACCCGCGGAGTAAGGTCGCGCAACGACCACCGTCGGCGTTCGGGAATCCGCGTCGTGCCGGCCGTCGGCAGGGTCCGGGTCATCGGCCGGTCCGTTACGTGGTTACGGTGTACCCGGCTCCGCTGGCCCGAGTCAACAACTTGGTTGTACCAGAAAGTTGTTGACCCCCTTCCGCCACTCTTCGCCACCCCTCGCGCTCCGCTCCCTCGGCCGCGTGCACAGAAGGAAGACCCGCTGTTCCGCGCGATGGCCGGGTACGCGGGGAGCGTCCGCGCACACGGATATGCGCCGACGCCCCCGCCATCCCCCGTACGGCGCTCCCCGGCGCCGCGCGCACCATCCTGCCGCCGCGGCGAGCCCGAGGGGAAGGAGATCCCGATAGGTCTTCCGTGCGCATTGATGCGCCAGTGCCTATCAAGGCGCAGGTGCTGAGCAATGCGGCGGCCGGTGTCAAAAAGCGATGCATGGGACCGCCGCCTGCGGGGCACCCGGCGCACCTGGGAACGCCGGTACTCACCCGGTCGCACGACCCTGGCCGCGGCCCGATGGCGGGCCGGAGGGGTGCGTGCCAGCGTGTCCAGGGGTGGCGCCGCCACCGGCCCCCTGCTGCCGATATTGCGAGGACCGTGATGGAACGACCCAGAGTGCTGATCGTGGGCGGCGGCTTCGCCGGCGTGGAGTGCGCCCGCGCCCTGGAGCACGGCCTGGAGGCCCGCGAGGCCGAGCTGACGCTGGTCTCCCCCACCAACTACCAGCTCTATCTGCCACTGCTGCCGCACCTGGCGGCCGGCGTGGTCACCCCCCAGTCCATCGCCCCCTCCCTGCGCCGCATCCTGCACCGGACCCGGCTCGTACCGGGCGGCGTGATCGGCGTGGACACCGCCGCCAAGGTCTGCGTGGTCCGCCAGATCACCGGCGAGACCGTCAACCTGTCGTACGACCACCTCGTCCTCACTCCAGGATCCGTCACCCGGACCTTCGACATCCCGGGCCTGACCGAGCACGCGCGGGGCATGAAGACGCTCGCCGAGGCCGCGTACGTCCGCGACCAGGTCATCGCGCAGCTCGACATCGCCGCGTGCTGCTCCGACCCGGCCGAGAAGGCCGCGCGGCTGCAGTTCGTCGTGGTCGGCGGCGGCTACGCGGGCACCGAGACGGCGGCGTACCTGCAGCGGCTGACCAGTGCGGCGGCGTCCCGCTACGCGGGGCGCATCGAGCCCGACGAGATCAAGTGGCATCTGATCGACATCGCGCCGAAGCTGATGCCGGAGCTGGGCGAGCGGCTCGGCACCAAGGCGATGGAGCTGGTGCGCAAGCGCGGCATCGAGGTGTCGCTCGGGGTGTCCGTCGAGTCGGTCACCGAGGACACCGTGACCTTCACCGACGGCCGGGTGCTGCCCTGCCACACGCTCATCTGGACGGCGGGTGTCGCCGCGAGCCCGCTGATCGGCACGCTCGGCGCGGAGACCGTGAAGGGCCGGCTGGCGGTGCACGCGGATCTGTCGGTGCCGCGGATGCCGGGCGTGTGGGCCTGCGGCGACGCCGCCGCGGTACCGGACATCACCAAGGAGGGCGGCGCGGTCTGCCCGCCCACCGCGCAGCACGCGCAGCGCCAGGGCAAGCACGCCGCGAAGAACATCATGGCCTCGCTGCGGGGTCAGCTGCCCACCTCGTACAAGCACAAGGACCTGGGGCTGGTGGTCGACCTCGGGGGCACCGACGCGGTGTCCCGGCCGCTCGGCAAGGAGCTGGTCGGGCTGCCCGCGCAGGTGGTGGCGCGCGGCTACCACATCATGGCGCTGCGGACCGGCACCGCGCGGTTCCGTACCGTCGCGAACTGGCTGCTCAACGCCACAGCGGGCGACGATTTCGTACGGACCGGGTTCCAGTCGGGGCGGGAGGCGACGCTGCGCGACTTCGAGCGCACGGACGCCTATCTCTCGGCGGATGCGGTACAAGCACAGACCGGCGGGCGCCGGAACAGCTGACGGCCGCGGTGGAGCGGCGCGGCCGGGCGGCCCCTCAGAGCTGCTCGGCTCCGTCGTCCACCGGCAGGTCGCGGGCGCCCAGGCGGAGGTGCTCGATGTGGTAGACGGCCTCGTCCAGGAGCTGCGCGACGTGGTTGTCGTAGAGGCTGTAGACGATGCGGCGGCCCCGGCGGGCGCCGGTGACCAGGCCCAGCGCGCGCAGCAGCCGCAGCTGGTGGGAGACGGCCGACTGCTCCATGCCCACCGCTTCGGCCAGCTCGCCCACCGGGCAGGCCCCTTGGCGGAGCCGGGTGAGGATCATCAGGCGTGACGGCGTGGCCAGCGCCTGCAGCGTGGCGGCGATGGTCGCGGCGGACTCCGCGTCCAGGTGCTCGGCCGGCGTGACCCGGGCGTCGACTCCATGTCCCATGTGCCCATCGTAACGACCAGCATATTTGAAGACCTCTTCATGTGTTCGGCTATGGTGACAGTGATGCGCACGCATGAAGAGGTCTTCATGCGTGCGTGACGTTCGCCCCCGTCCGCACTGTCGTCCGCCGGCCCCGCCGCGCGGACGTCTCCGCTCCCCGAGGTGTCCTCCCCATGGCTTCCACGCTGGCCGACGAGCCCACGGCCGCCGCCACCGCGCCGGCGCCACCGGCCCCCGCGGCGCTCCCCCGCCGCACCAGGCTCTTCGCGCTCCCCGAGGTCCGCTGGGCCGCGCTCGCCCTGCTCACCTTCCTGATCGCCTTCCCGCTCGACCTCATGGGCGCGCCCGCCTGGGCGTGGGGCCCGCTGTACGCGGCCTGTTACGCGGCGGGCGGCTGGGAGCCGGGCTGGGCGGGCCTGACGGCGCTGCGCGAACGCACCCTCGATGTCGACTTGTTGATGGTGGTGGCGGCGATCGGTGCCGCCGCCATCGGCCAGTACCTCGACGGCGGGCTGCTCATCGTGATCTTCGCGGTCTCCGGCGCGCTGGAGGCCCTGGCCACCCGGCGCACCGAGGACTCCGTACGCGGCCTGCTGGACCTCGCGCCGTCCACCGCCGTACGGCTGACCGCCGACGGCGAGGAGACGGTCGCCGCGACCGGGCTGGCGGTCGGCGACACCGTCCTCGTACGCCCCGGCGAGCGGCTGCCCGCCGACGGCACCGTGCTCGACGGCGCGAGCGAGGTGGACCAGGCGTCCATCACCGGCGAGCCGCTGCCCGCGGAGAAGCGGACCGGCGACACGGTGTTCGCGGGCACCCTCAACGGCACCGGCGCGCTGCGCGTCCGCGTCGACAAAGACGCGTCCGAATCGGTCATCGCGCGCATCGTGACGATGGTCGAGGAGGCCAGCGGTACCAAGGCGCCGACCCAGCTGTTCATCGAGAAGATCGAGCAGCGGTACTCGGTCGGCGTGGTGGTGGCCACCCTCGCGCTCTTCGCGGTCCCGCTCGCCTTCGGCGCGGACCTCACCGCGACGCTGCTGCGCGCCATGACCTTCATGATCGTGGCCTCGCCGTGCGCGGTCGTGCTGGCCACGATGCCGCCGCTGCTCTCCGCGATCGCCAACGCCGGGCGGCACGGCGTCCTGGTGAAGTCGGCCGTGGCGATGGAGCGGCTGGGCTCGGTCACCCGGGTCGCGATGGACAAGACCGGCACCCTCACCGAAGGCACCCCGCGGGTCGCCGCCGTACAGGCGCTGCCCGGCTTCGGCGAGGACGAGGCGCTGGCGGCGGCCGCGGCGGCCGAGCTGCCCAGTGAGCACCCGCTCGCCCGCGCCGTGGTCACCGCGGCCCGCGAGCGCGGCCTGCGGCCCGCCACCGCCGAAGACTTCTCCTCCGTACCGGGCCGGGGCGTGCGCGCCGAGGTCGGCGGGCGCACCGTCCGGGTGGGCAGCCCGGCGGGCCTGCTGGACGACACGGAGGGCACGGACGGCACGGACGGCACGGCGGGTGCCCGTAAGGCGGTCGCCGGGTACGAGGAGGACGGCCACACCGCCGTCGTCGTACTGATCGACGGGGCGCCGGCCGCCGTGCTCGCGCTCGCCGACCGGCTGCGGCCCGGCGCGCCCGGGGCCGTGGCCCGGCTGCGCACTCTGGCCGGCGCCGAGCCCGCCCTGCTGACCGGCGACAACGCGCGTACCGCGGCGCTGACCGCCGCCGAGTCGGGGATGACGGACGTACGGGCCGGGCTGCTGCCCGAGGACAAGGTGGCCGCGGTGCGCGGCTGGCAGGAGCAGGGCGAGCGGGTGCTGGTCGTGGGCGACGGCGTCAACGACGCGCCCGCGCTGGCCGCCGCCGACAGCGGCGTGGCGATGGGCCGGGCCGGTTCGGACCTGGCGCTGGAGACGGCCGACGCGGTGGTCGTGCGGGACGAGATCGGCGCCGTGCCCACCGTCGTGGCGCTCTCCCGGCGCGCCCGGAAGCTGGTGACCCAGAACCTCGTCATCGCGTCGGTCTGCATCGGCGGCCTGGTGGTCTGGGACCTGGCCGGCCACCTGCCGCTGCCGCTGGGCGTGCTGGGGCACGAGGGCTCGACCGTACTGGTGGGGCTGAACGGGCTGCGGCTGCTGCGGGCCGCGGCATGGCGCCGGGCGGCAGTCTGAACGCCCGCGCCCCGGCGCCGGAAGGAAATACTCAAGGAGTACCCGAAAGGGTCCTGCCGAGGGAAGCAGTTGACCTCAACATTGGTTGAGGTCATAGCTTCCTGATGTGTCGCCGGTCGCTCGGACCCGCGACGGACGACCGCGCACCCCGGAGGACCGCAATGGACATGGAAGTCACCGCCTGGCATTCGCTGCACAGCACCATCACCGCGCAGCAGGACCGGCGTCCCTTCTCCCGGGAGACCGTGCGCCGCATCGCGGCCTTCGCCCGCCCGCACCGCCGCCACCTGGTCGCGTTCCTGCTGCTCAGCACGGTGACGGCGATGCTGGCCGTGGCCACTCCGCTGCTGGCAGGCCGGGTCGTCGACGCGATCGTGCACCGCTCCTCCACGGACCTGGTGCTCGGCCTGTCCGGCCTGATCGCCGCCATCGCGGTCGCCGAAGCGGGCCTCGGGCTGGTCACCCGCTGGCTGTCAGCGACCATCGGCGAGGGCCTGATCCTGGACCTGCGGACGACCGTGTACGACCACGTCCAGCGGATGCCCGTCGCGTTCTTCACCCGCACCCGCACCGGCGCCCTGGTCAGCCGGCTCAACAACGACGTCATCGGCGCGCAGCGGGCGTTCAGCGACACGCTCTCCCAGGTCGTCGGCAACATCGTCACGCTGATCCTGACGCTGGTCGTGATGCTGGGCCTGTCCTGGCAGATCACCCTGATCGCCCTCGTGCTGCTCCCGGTGTTCGTACTGCCGGCGCGGCGCGTCGGGCGGCGCCTCGCGCAGCTGCGCCGGGAGGCCGCCGACCACAACGCCACGATGGGCACGCAGATGACCGAGCGGTTCTCCGCGCCCGGCGCGACGCTGGTCAAGCTCTTCGGGCGGCCCGAGCGGGAGTCCGCCGAATTCGCCGCGCGGGCGCGCCGGGTGCGCGACATCGGCGTCCGTACCGCCATGGTGCAGACGTTCTTCGTCACCGCGCTCACGCTCGTCTCCGCGCTCGCGCTGGCCGTCGTCTACGGGCTCGGCGGCTACCTCGCCCTGCGCGGCAGCCTGGAACCCGGCGCGATCGTGTCCCTCGCCCTGCTGCTGACCCGGCTCTACGCGCCGCTGACCGCGCTGTCCGGCGCCCACGTCGAGGTCATGAGCGCCCTGGTGAGCTTCGAGCGGGTCTTCGAGGTACTGGACCTGAAGCCGCTCATCAGCGAGAAGCCGGACGCCCGCACGGTGCCCGACGGCCCGCTGGCCGTGGAGTTCGACGGCGTACGCTTCGGCTACCCGGCCGCCGACAAGGTCTCCCTCGCCTCCCTCGAAGAGGTCGCGACGCTCGACACCCGGGGCGGCGACGAGGTCCTGCACGACGTGTCCTTCCGGGCCGAGCCGGGCCAGATGGTCGCGCTGGTCGGCTCCTCCGGCGCCGGCAAGTCCACCATCGCGCAGCTGCTGCCGCGGCTGTACGACACGGACGAGGGCGCCGTGCGCATCGGCGGCGTGGACGTGCGCGACCTGTCGGCCGCCTCGCTGCGCGGCACCCTCGGCATGGTCACCCAGGACGGCCACCTCTTCCACGACTCGCTCCGCGCGAACCTGCTGCTCGCCCGGCCCGAGGCCACCGAGGAGGAGCTGTGGGACGTACTGCGCCGGGCCCGCCTGGACGGCCTGATCGCCTCGCTGCCGGACGGCCTGGACACGGTCGTCGGCGAGCGCGGGTACCGGCTCTCCGGCGGTGAGCGGCAGCGGCTGACCATCGCCCGGCTGCTGCTGGCCCGCCCTCGGGTGGTCATCCTCGACGAGGCCACGGCGCACCTGGACAACACCTCCGAGGCCGCGGTGCAGGAAGCGCTGACCGAGGCGCTGGCGGGGCGCACCTCCCTGGTGATCGCCCACCGGCTGTCCACCGTGCGGGCCGCCGACGTCATCCTCGTGATCGAGGACGGCCGGATCGCGGAGCGCGGCAGCCACGAGGAGCTGCTCGCCGCGGGCGGGCGTTACGAAGAGCTGTACCGCACCCAGTTCGACCAGTCCCCGGCCCCGCAGCAGGCGGCAACGGTCAACTGATTCGCCGTCACCGGCCGGTCCCGCCCCTTGGCGGCGACCGGCCGATGCCGAACACTCGGAGGGTGACTCAGCGCGCTGAACACTCGACCGTCATGGACCGCCTCGCGATCGACGACCTCATCACCTGTTACGCCCACGCCGTGGACGACGGCGACTGGCCCGCGTACCGGGAGCTCTTCACTAAGGACGGCCGGGCGGACTACCGCTCGGCCGGCGGCATCGAGGGCAGCGGCGAGGAGATCGCCGGCTGGCTCGCGGAGATGATGCGCCACTTCCCCGTCCGCCAGCATCTGATCGTCAACCGCCGGATCATCCAGGCCACCCGGGACGGCGCCCCCGGCGACACCGCCACCGTACGCGCCGACTACCTCAACCCGATGCGGCTCGCGGACCCGGCCGGCGCCGTCCCCGTCGACCACGGCGCGGTGGCACCGAACTACACCTGCGGCGGCCGTTACGCCTTCACCGTCCACCGCACCCCGGAGGGCTGGCGGCTGGCGGAGGTCGTCGTCCACGAGAAGTGGCGCCAGGTGGTGCCGAAGGGCAAGGAATGAGGCCCGGACGGGGACGTCCCCGGTGAGGTCTCCCCCGCACGGCTTGCTCCGGAGACCGCCTCGCCGCGCCCCCTGTGCATGATCGCCCTCGTGGCGCACACTGGGCGTCCGACCCGAGAGGGGGACACGGCATGCGCCGCCCGGCAGGCGAGAAGGACCCGAGCCCCGGCTCCCCCTGGTGGCGCGCCGTCGCCGCCGTGGTGGCCGGCGCGCTGCCGGCCCTGTGCTTCCCGGCGCCCGGGCTGTGGTGGCTCGCGTACGTCGTCCTGGTCCCCTGGCTGGCACTGCCGGCCACCGCCCGCACGCCCCGGCGCGCCGCCCTGGAGGGCTGGCTGGGCGGCACCGGCTTCATGCTGGCGGTGCACCACTGGCTGCTGCCGAGCCTGCACGTCTTCCTGCTCGTACTGGCCGCGCTGCTCGGCGCGCTGTGGGCGCCGTGGGGCGTGCTCGTCCGCGATCTGCTGCGCGGGCGGCCGGGACCCGCGCGGTGCGCGGCCGCGCTGCTGCTCGTGCCGTGCGGCTGGCTGCTGGTCGAACTGGTGCGGTCCTGGGAGTACTTGGGCGGGCCGTGGGGCGTGCTCGGCGCGAGCCAGTGGCAGGTGGCGCCCGCGCTGCGGCTCGCCTCGCTCGGCGGCGTCTGGCTGCTGACGCTGCTGCTCGTCGCCGTGAACACCGCGCTGACCGTGCTGCTGCTGTCCCCCGCCGCCCGCCGGGCCGCGCTCGGCGGGCTGCTGGCGATCGCCGTGGTCGCGGGCGCCGCCTGGGCGTGGGCGCCGCGCCCCGAGCCCGCCGGCACGGCCCGGATCGCGGTGGTACAGGCGGGCGTGGTGGCCGGTCCCGACGCCCGGTTCGCGCGGGGCGAGCGGCTGACCCGCACCCTCAAGGGCCGCGGCGTCGACCTGGTGGTCTGGGGTGAGAGCAGCGTCGGCACGGACCTGACCCGGCGCGCCGACCTGCGCGCCCGGCTGGCCGCGCTCTCCCGCGAGGTGGGCGCCGACCTGCTGGTGAACGTCGACGCGCGGCGCACCGGCCGCCCCGGCATCTACAAGTCGTCCGTACTGATCGGCCCGGACGGCCCGACCGGCGACCGCTACGACAAGATGCGGCTGGTGCCGTTCGGCGAGTACGTACCGGCCCGCGCGCTGCTCGGCTGGGCCACCAGCGTCGGCAAGGCCGCCACCGAGGACCGTCGGCGCGGTACCCGCCAGGTCGTGATGGAGACGGCCTCGGAGTCGTCACCGGGCCTGCGGTTCGGCCCGCTGGTCTGCTTCGAGACGGCGTTCCCCGACATGAGCCGACGGCTGGTCCGCGACGGCGCGGGGCTGCTGGTCGCGCAGTCCTCGACCTCGACCTTCCAGGACAGCTGGGCGCCCGGGCAGCACGCGTCGCTGGCCGCACTGCGCGCGGCGGAGACCTGGCGCCCGATGGTGCACGCGACGCTGACCGGGGTCAGCGCGGTGTACGGGCCGGACGGCGCACCGATCGGCGGGCAGCTGGCCACCGACCGGGCCACCGCCGCGGTCTACGAGCTGCCGCTGGCGCACGGCACCAGCCCGTACGTCCGCTTCGGTGACTGGCCGCTCTACGCGGCCCTCCTCGCGCTCGCCGCGTACTGCCTGCGGACCGGCGTACGGGCGCTGCGGCCGCCGTCGGCGCAGGCGCCGGACGACCGGAGCACCGAGCTGCCCGCCCACCAGCCCGTCACGCGCACGGTCCGGTTCCTCAGGCGGCCCCGCCCAGCACCTCGGTGAGCACCCGCTCGCACAGCTCGTGCGTAAGCAGCGCGTCCTCGGCGGTCAGCAACGTCCCGGCCCGTACCGCGTCCAGGAAGGCCAGCACCGCCTGCTCGATGCCGCGCTGCCGGGCGACCGGCACCCAGTCACCGCGCCGCCGCACGCTCGGCTGCCCCTTGTGGTCGATCACCTCGGAGAGGTTGACCACCTGGCGCTTGGTGTCCTGCCCGGAGACGTCGAGGATCTCCTCGGCCGAGCCGCTGAGCCGGTTCATCGTGCCGATCGCGGAGAACCCGTCGCCGGACAGATGCAGGACGACATGGTGCAGCAGCCCGTCCCGCATCCGCGCCCGTACATGCACGTCCTCGATGGTCCCCGGCGCCAGGAAGCGCAGCGTGTCGACGACGTGGATGAAGTCGTCCAGCACGAGGGTGCGCGGGTCCTCGGGCAGCCCGACCCGGTTCTTCTGCAGCAGGATCAGCTCGCGCGGGTGCTCCAGGCACTGCGCGTACCCGGGCGCGTAGCGGCGGTTGAACCCGACGGCCAGGCCGACCCCGCGGTCCGCCGCCCGCCGCACGAGCCGCTCGCTCTCGGCGTAGTGGTAAGAAATCGGCTTGTCGACATAGGTCGGCACGCCGGCTTCTATCAGGCGGCCGACGATCTCGGGGTGGGCGACGGTCGGCGCGTGCACGAACGCCGCGTCCAGCCCCGCCGCGAGCAGCGAGTCCAGGTCGGCGTGGCGCTGCCGCGCGGGCAGGTGGAGGGTGTCGGCGACCCGGTCGAGGGTGGCCGGAGTACGGGTCTGCACGTGCAGTTCGACTCCGGGCTGCACCCCGAGCACGGGGAGGTACGCCTTCCGCGCGATGTCGCCGAGGCCGATGCAGCCTACCTTCACGGGTGTCACCTCTGGTGTGTTGATCCAATGCCCCGTTCCGGCCCGTCGGGCGGCAGCGGGCGGGTGTGTACGAAAGGAGCGTACGTGGCCCTTCGGGGTTACGGGCGGCCGGGCGGGGACCAGTCGGCGATGCCGTCCAGGGCGCGCAGCGCCAGGTCGGGAGCGAGGCGGGCGGTGCCGGCGAGGAGCGCGGCCCGCAGCGCGCGGGCGGGGGCCGAACGCCAGGTCGTGAGGCGGGCGATGCGGGCGGAGCGGCGTACGACCTCCGTCGTACGGGGCAGCCGTACCCGGGTGTACTCGGCTAGCGCCGCCGCCAGGTCGGCATCCGGCCCGGCGAGCAGCCCGAGCACGATGGCGTCCTCGATGGCCTGGCCGCCGCCCTGGCCCAGATGGGGCGCCATCGGATGCACGGCGTCGCCGAGCAGCGCAACCCGGCCGCGGTGATAAGCGGGCAGCGGGCGGTCCACCGCGTACACGTCGTTGCGCAGCACGTCGGCGGGGGCCACGGCGGCGAGCAGGTCGGGCACGGGACGGTGCCAGCCGCCGAAACGGCGCAGCAGCTCGGCGCGTTCGTCGTCGGGCGCCCGGCCGCCGGCCGGCGCGACGGCGGCCGCGTACGCGTACACCCGCCCGTCGTGCAGCGGCTGACTCCCCCACAGCGCTCCCGGCCCCCACGTCTCGTGCGGGTCGACGCCGCAGGGCGCGGGCACGACGAAGCGCCAGGTGGTGAGGCCGACGTAACGGGGCGCGGGGTGACCGGGGAAGAGGGCGCGGCGGGCGGCGGAGTGGATGCCGTCGGCGGCGATGACGAGGTCGGTGGTCAGGTTGGTGGTCAGGTCGTCGGTCAGGTCCGTGGCCAGCTCGGCCGGGTGATCTTCCGAACCGATCAGGCGTACGCGCGCGGGGCGGTCCGGGTCGGCCGGGTCGCCCGGGTCGGTCACGGTGGCGGCGGTCGCGGTGCGGACGGCCCCGGCCGGCAGCCGGGCAGCGAGCAGGCCGATCAGATCGGCGCGGTGGGCGACCACGACGGGGCCGCCGAAGCGCCGCACGGCCGCGCGATCGTCCGTACGAGCCAGGACACGGCCGCCCGGGAGCCGCAACGCCCCCTCGGACTGCCAGGCGGCCATGGCCCGTACCGCGTCGCCCACCCCGATCGCGTCGAGCGCACGCTGCGCGTTGGGGGCCAGGGCGATGCCCGCGCCGACGGGTTCGAGCGCGGGGGCGCGCTCCAGGACGGTGACCCGCCACCCGGCCTGATGCAGCGCGACGGCCGCGGTGAGCCCGCCGATGCCGCCGCCGATGACGAGGGCGGTGGATTGATCACTCGTATCGCTGCTGCTCATGCCTACTCCTGCCGACCTACCGCCTGACTACCCCTGCACTACACCTGTAGTGGCGTACTCCTCACAAGCTACCACACCCGTAGTCCGGCCGGTAGGCTCACCTCCCATGAACGACCGCACTCCGGACCGCTCCTCCCGCCCCGCCGCCGCCCGCCGTCGCGAGCTGATCGCCGATACCGCGCTCGCCCTGCTCGCCGAGCGCGGCATGCGCGGGCTGACGCACCGCGCCGTCGACGAGACGGCCGGGCTGCCGCAGGGCTCCACGTCGAACCTGGCCCGCACCCGCGCGGCGCTGCTGGAGACGGCGGTCGGCCGGCTGGCGGAGCGGGAGGCCGCACTGCTCTCCCCGGCCGAGCCTGCCCCCGGTACGTCGACCCCGGACGCGTTGGCCGAACTGCTCGCGCTCGCCCTGCACCGCTCGCTGACCCGCCACCGCGAGCTGCTGATCGCCCGGTACGAACTGGCGCTGGAGGCCACCCGGCGGCCGGAGCTGCGGGCCGTCTACGACCGGGCGGGCAGCGCCTTCCGCGAGGCGCTGGCCGGCCTGCTCACGGCGGCCGGTTCGGCCGATCCGCAGCGGCACGCGCGCTCGCTGGTGGCGTGGTGCGACGGGGTGCTGTTCTCCGGTACGGCGGGCCAGTTGCAGGCCGCCGCCCCCAGCCGCGCGGAGCTGCGGACGGGCTGTGCCGAACTGCTCGGCGGCATGCTGGGCCCGGGCGCCGCCCAGCGCCCCTAGAACCCGCGCCCGCGCGCTATGGCGCAAAATTGCGGGCCATGCACACCGAACCGGGAAAAACCGGGTCGGCACGCGCCGCAACGGCCATGCTTGGCGGCATGACAACATCCGATCCAGCACGCACCATCCCCTCCGGCACCGGCGACGAACTCACGCAAATGGTGCGCTGGCTGGACTACCACCGCGCGACCCTGGCGACCAAGTGCGCGGGCCTCACCGAAGAAGAGCTGCGCACCGCCTCCGTACCGCCCTCCGAGCTGACCCTGCTCGGCCTGCTGCGCCACATGGCGGAGGTCGAGCGGCACTGGTTCCGGCGGATCATGACCGGCGAGGACCTCCCGTGGATCTACTGCGACGAGGAGGACTGGGACCGCGACTGGCACTTCGGCGAGGAGGACACCGCGGCAGAGGCGCTGGCCACCTGGCAGGCGGAGACGGAGCTGGCCGTCAAGGCCGCCGAGGGCCGCACGCTGGACGAGCCTGCGCCGGGGCGGCTGCCGGGCAAGGAACTGACGCTGCGCTGGATCTACCTGCACATGATCGAGGAGTACGCCCGGCACAACGGCCACGCGGACTTCCTGCGCGAGCGCCTGGACGGCGACACGGGCGCCTGACGCGCCACGTCCGGCACGAGCGCCTGACGCGCCACGTCCGACACGGGCGTCCGACGCGCCACGTCGCCCGTCAGGAGCGGTGGCCGCCCGCTGAGCGCGGTGACCGCCCCCTAGGAGCGGTGGCCGCCCGCGCGGTCCAGGCGTCGCTGGAGGCGTTCGATGTCGGCCCGGATGCCCTGGCGGTGCGGGTCGTCCTCCAGGGCGTCCAATGCCGTACGGGCCCGGCCCAGCTCCCAGCGGGCCTCGGAGTGCCGGGCGAGCCGGGCGTAATCGGCGGCGAGGTCGAGATGGAGCGCGGGCAGCAGCGCCCGCAGCTCGGTCCGGCCGGCCTCCGCGTGGCCCCGGCTGCCCTGAGCCGCACTCAGCGCCCGCAGGTCCCAGCGCAGTTCCTCCAAAGGGCTGTCCTGGGTGTCGGCCAGATAGTGCGCGAGCGTGCAGCGGTGATAGGCGTCGGCGCGCGGGCCGAGCTCCTGCCACAGGGCGGTCATCCGCCGGCGGGCCTCCTCGCGGTCGCCGCCGCGGTGCAGCATGACGGCCTGTCCGATCCTGGTCAGGACGCCGTGCCCGGCCGTCGCCCCGTGCCGCCTCTGTGCCACTGCGCTCTCCCGCGTCCGTACGCCGCCTCACCGCCTGCTCCCCCGACGCTAACCGCGCCCGCGGCACCCGGCACGGCGAGCCGCCCGGACGGCCCCGAGCCGCCCGCGACCCGCCGGAACCGCACCCACGACCGGCGAGGCCCCGCTCAGCCGAGGCCTTACTCGGTACGGGCCTCAGCTCGGCCGAGCTCGCACCCGGTACGGACCCCGACTCGGCCGAGCTCGCACCCAGTACGGGCGCCGGCTCACCCAAGACCGCACCCGCTACGGGCCCCGGCTCGGCCGAGCCCGCATCCAGTACATTCCCCGGCTCAGCCAAGGCCGCCCCCGATACGGGCCCTGGCTCGGCCAGCACCGCCCCTGGTCACCCGGTACAGGCCCGGCTCAGCCAGGACCGCCCCCGGTCACCCGGTACAGGCCCGACTCAGCCCAGGTCGGGAATGCGCCAGTCGATCGGCGTGTGCCCCTGGGCCGCGACCGCGTCGTTTATCTGCGTGAAGGGGCGCGAGCCGAAGAACTTCTTCGCGGACAGCGGCGACGGGTGCGCACCCTGCACGACCACGTGCCGCTGCCCGTCGATCAGCGGCAGCTTCTTCTTCGCGTAGTTCCCCCACAGCACGAACACCGCCGGGTCGGGCCGGCTCGCCACCGCCCTGATCACCGCGTCGGTGAACTTCTCCCAGCCCTTGCCCTTGTGGGAGTTGGCCTCACCGGCCCGCACGGTCAGTACGGCGTTCAACAGGAGCACGCCCTGCTGGGCCCAGGGCATCAGATAGCCGTTGTCGGGGATCGGAGTGCCGAGCTCGTCGTGCATCTCCTTGAAGATGTTGCGCAGGGAGGGCGGGGTCCTGACGCCGGGGCGCACCGAGAAGCACAGGCCGTGGCCCTGGCCCGCGCCGTGGTACGGATCCTGGCCGAGGACGAGCACCTTCACCTGGTCGTACGGCGTGGCGTCCAGCGCGGCGAAGACCTCCTCGCGCGGCGGGTAGACGGGCCCCCGGGCGCGCTCCTCCTCGACGAAGGCCGTCAGCTCCTGGAAATAGGGCTTGGTCAGCTCCTCGCCGAGTACGCCGCGCCAGGACTCGGGCAGCATGTCGGGCATCACGTCAACGACCTCCGGGTGGGTTCCGCATCTCTCACTGGAGAACCTACCGGCGACCACTGACAACGCCCCCCGCCGGGCCCCCGGCCTGTGGATAACCCGCCAAAGCCGGGAACAGAACTGCCGGTGGCGGCGGCCCCTCGGACCACCGCCACCGGCAGCAGAACTCACTCCGCGCCCGGCGGAGCGCAACGTACGGGCCCTCAGACCCCGACGTTCAGACCCCGACGTTCAGACCCCGGCGTTCAGGAAGCGCCCGCCGTCGATGACGAGGTTCTGCCCGGTGATCCAGCCGGCGTCGTCGGACAGCAGGAACGCCGCGGCGCCGCCGATGTCCTGCGGTACGCCCAGCCGCGCCATCGGGTACTGCGCCGCCGCCTCCGCCTCGCGGTCCTCGTACAGCGCGGCCGCGAACTTCGTCTTGATCACGGCGGGCGAGATGGAGTTCACCCGCACGACGGGCGCGAACTCGTGCGCGAGCTGCTGCGTGAGGTTGATCATCGCGGCCTTGCTCATGCCGTACGCGCCGATGAACGGCGAGGCCGAGACGCCCGCGATGGAGGCGATGTTGACGATCGCCCCGCCGTTGTCCTTCTGCCACGCCTTCCACGTCTGCTGGGCGAAGCCGAGCGCGGAGACCACGTTGGTCTCGTAGACCTTGCGGGCGACCGCGAGGTCCATCTCGGCCATCGGCCCGAACACCGGGTTCGTACCGGCGTTGTTGACGAGGTAGTCGACCCGGCCGAAGGCTTCCATGGCCTGCTCGACGGCGGCCGCCTGGTGGGCCTCGTCGTGCGCCTTCCCGGCCACGCCGATCACCCGGTCGGCGCCGAGCTTCTCGACGGCCTCCTTGAGGGCTTCCTCGTTGCGGCCGGTGATCACGGCGCGGTGGCCGCGCGCGAGCACGGCCTCGGCGACGCCGTACCCAATGCCGCGGCTGGCGCCCGTGATGAGGGTGACCTTGGCGTTGGCGTTGTCCTGCTCAGTCATGTGTGGTTTCCCGATCCTTGGCGTCGGTGGCGTCGATGGCGGCGGTGGGCGGTACCGGTCGGCCGGCGCCGCGTCAGTTGAGCGGGCCGCCGGCCACGTACATGACCTGGCCGGAGACGAAGCCGGCCTGCTCGCCGGTGAAGAAGGCGATGGCGTTGGCGATGTCCTCGGGCCTGCCGACGCGCTGGACGGGGATCTGGGTGGCGGCCGCGGCCTGGAAGTCCTCGAAGCCCATGCCGACCCGCTCGGCGGTCGCCGCGGTCATGTCGGTGACGATGAAGCCGGGGGCGACCGAGTTGGCGGTGATGCCGAACTTGCCGAGCTCCTTGGCGAGGGTCTTGGTGAAGCCCTGCAGGCCGGCCTTGGCGGCCGAGTAGTTGACCTGGCCGCGGTTGCCGAGCGCGGAGCTGGAGGAGAGGTTGACGATCCGGCCGAACTTGGCGTCCACCATGTGCTTCTGGCAGGCGCGGGACATCAGGAACGCGCCGCGCAGGTGCACATTCATGACCGTGTCCCAGTCGCTGTCGCTCATCTTGAACAGCAGGTTGTCGCGGAGCACGCCGGCGTTGTTGACCAGCACGGTCGGCGCACCCAGCTCGTCGGCGACGCGCGCGACGGCGGCCTCCACCTGCGCCGAGTCCGACACGTCGCAGCCCACGGCGATGGCCTTGCCGCCGGCCGCGGTGATCTTCTCGACGGTGTCCTTGCAGGCCGCCTCGTCCAGGTCGAGTACGGCGACGGCGCGGCCCTCGGCGGCCAGGCGCACGGCGGTGGCGGCGCCGATGCCGCGGGCGGCGCCGGTCACGATGGCTACGCGCTGCTCGGTGGTGGACATGCGGGGTTCTCCTCACCTCGAAAGCGGCTCACCGCTTCCGGAAGGCGGGTGAGCAACCGCTTAGTCGCTTCAGCAGAGCTGACGCTAGAAGCCGGGGCACTCCGTGTCAACGCCCCACAGCCCGCCGTTACACACCTCACCTGCGGCATCGAACGCCCACGGGCGAACACGCACAGCCCCGCGCCCGCCCGCACTCCCCCGTATGCGCGCCGCCATCGCCCCCTTATGCGCATCACCGCCGCCCCCGTGTGCGCATCACCGTCATCACCGCACCAACAGGTCCAGCAGTCGCTCCGCCTCCTTGGCGGGGTCGGCCGTCAGCCCGGTGTGCACGGGTCCCGGCTGCACGATCGTGCTGCGCGGCGCGATCAGCCAGCGGAAACGCCGGCCCACGTCGTCCCCCGCCGCCTGCCCGGCCCGCTCGCCGCCATGGCAGATTCCCTCGACGGCGCTCAGCGCCGCCCGTACGCCCTCCACGTCCACCGAAGGGTCCAGGGCCCGCAGCCGCGCCTCGTCCAGATGCGTACGCGCCTCCACGAAGCGCCGCGCGTGGCAGTAGACGACCACGCCCGCGTTGATCATCTCGCCGCGCTCGACCCGGGGCACGACCCGCAGCAGCGCGTACTCGAAGACGTCCCGTCCGTTGTGCAGTCCGCTCACTTCACTGCCCTCCGCGAAAGCCTGCCGGCCAGCCAGCCCGGCGCCTGCGAAGGCTTGTCCTCCGTGCGCTCACCGATCCTGATGTGGTCACTGATCACTCCGGCCCGTGCCAGCAGCGTCTTCACGTACGCCCGCCGTACTTCCTCGGCCGAATCGAACCCCGGCTCGTCCACCAGCCACTCGTCCGGCACATCCGCGACGACCTCGGTCAGCAGCTCCTCGGTCACCCGGGGCGCGAACTCCTCGGCCGCGGCCGCCACGTCCGGCCCGAACGTCGCCAGCACGTGATCGGAGGCGTCGTACGGCTTCAGCGCCGCCTTCTCCGCGCCCGCCCAGTTGTGCTGCCAGATCATCGTCGCACCGTGGTCGATGAGCCACAGCTCCCCGTGCCACACGAGCAGGTTCGGATTGCGCCAGGACCGGTCGACGTTGTTGATCAGCGCGTCGAACCACACCACGCGCCCGGCCTCGCGTGCACTCACCTCAAAGGCGAGCGGATCGAACCCCAGCGACCCGGGCAGGTAATCCATGCCCAGGTTCAGCCCCCCACTGGCCTTCAGCAGCTCCTGCACCTCCTGATCGGGCTCACCCAGCCCGATCACGGGATCCAGCTGCATCCGCACCAGCTCCGGCACCCGCAGCCCCAGCCGCCGCCCCAACTGCCCGCAGACAACCTCGGCAACAAGCGTCTTCCGCCCCTGCCCAGCACCGGTGAACTTCATGACATAAGTACCGAGGTCGTCCCCTTCAACGATCCCGGGGAGCGACCCACCCTCCCTCAAGGGAGTCACATAACGAGTCGCAATGACTTCTGTAAGCATTTGCCCAGGCTATCGGGCCTTCCCGCCTCCCCAGTGACTTTGGAACCACGATGGGCCGCCAAGCGTCCCCGCAGCCGCAGGTGCGTCGAGCGGCGCATTGCCGGAGGCAGGGCCGGTCGATGTCAGACTGCCGTGATGGACCTCCTCGATGGCAACCCGGTCGAAGCCGACAGCCTGAAGGCGCTCGCACTCACCAACTTCGGGCACTTCACCTCGCTGCGCGTCGACGACGGGCTGGTCAAAGGCCTGTCCCTGCACCTCGACCGCCTCGTCCGTGACTGCCGGACGGTGTTCGACGTGGAGTTGGACCGTGCCCGCGTCCTCTCGTATGTGAGACACGCCGCGGCGCGACAGGAGGGAACATTCATCGTCCGCGTGACGGTCTTCGACCCGGCGTTGGGGATGGCGCACCCCGGCGCCGACGCTCGGCCACAGGTCCTGGTCACCTGCCGACCGGTGGCGCACAGTCAGCCTCCTCTGCGCGTTTCGACGAGGGCATATCAGCGGGACATGCCGGAGGTGAAACACACCGGTCTTTTCGGTCAGTTGGCTGTCCGGCGTGCCGCGCAACGGGCGGGCTACGACGATGTACTGTTCACCGATCCGAAGACCGGGGTCATCTCCGAGGGCGGAACGTGGAACGTCGGCTTCGTCGATGACCAGGAACGTGTGGTGTGGCCCGAAGCCCGCGTGCTGCCGGGCGTGACCATGCATTTGCTGCAGGAGGTGCACGCATCGGTGAGCCGTCCTGTCACTCCCGACGACGTGCCGCAGATGCGCGCAGCATTCGCCGCCAACACGTCGGTCGGCGTCCGCCCCCTCTCCGCCATCGGTGACGTCCCGCTGGACGCGAAGCATCCCGTACTCGCCGACCTGAGGCAGCGGTACGAGAAGATTCCGGGAGACCGCGTCTGACACCGGAGGAGGCCGGGCCGGACGCGGACCCGGTGCTCAGTAGCCAGGGCCGGAGCGTCTCCGGTCGGTCGTGCGCGGCCCGTACGGGGCGCGCTCCAGCCACTCACCGAGGCGCGGGACCCAGGGCGCCAGGCGTCCGGCGGTTTCGAGTTTCGCCCGGGCGAGTTTCCCGGCAGGCCGCAGGTGTGAGAGGGCCGCACCGACCGCCGCACTGTTGTCGACAGCGGCGGCACGACGGTCACGCGCGTACGCTTCCACAGCGGCGCGCCCCCGTTCCGCGGATACCGCCGACAGAGCGAGCGCGAGCGCCGTGGCCGCAGCGTCGGCGTCGGCGATGCCGCTGTTCATCCCTCGCGCTCCGAACGGAGGGAAAAGGTGCGCCGCTTCGCCGGCCAGCAGGACACGGCCGGTGCCGTCGGTGAACCGGTCGGCCAGTACCTGCAGGAAGCGGTACTGGGAGACCCACATCAGGTCGCCGATCACCTCCGGGCAGCCGATCATCCTGGGCAGCCACCGCTGGAGCACATCCCGGTCGGTGAACTTCTCGACCGGGTCGTCCTCCTTGCACTGCAGGTCGACCTGGAATCCGCCCGTGAAAGGCACCGTCAGCACATGGCGGCCGCCCGCTCGCGGGTGTGCATAGTGCAACTCGCGGACCGCCGGCCGCTTTCGTGAACCGTCGGCCACATCGATGACGACGTGGAAGCCTTCGGCCCGGCTGCCGCCGAACTCGATGCCGGCGCAACGCCGGACCGCGGACCGCGCACCGTCGGCGGCAACGACGTACCGTGCCGTCCACTGTCGTCCGTCGGTGGCAGTGACCTGCACGGCCTCCGAGGAGGCGGCGACAGCACGGACTTCGGCGTTCCACTCGATGCGGGCGCCCGCGGATTCCGCGGCATCGCGGAGGAAGCGCTCGGTGTCGATCTGCCGCAGACTGGTGAACGGCGGCAGGCCGGGACCCGAAGCCGGTGGGTAGGTGCGTGCGTAGACCTCGCGCCCCCGGTAGAGGGTACGGCGGGCGTGCCAGACCGTTCCGTAGTCTGCCACTTCGCGCCCGAGGCCGGGGTGGGCCTGCTCCAGCAACCGCAGTGACGTGCGGTGCATGTACAGGGCACGGCTGCCCGGGCGCTGGGCGTCGCGAGGCCGGGCCTCCAGCACCGTCACCGGAATGTCCAGCGCGCGGAGCGCCAGTGCGGCGGCGAGGCCGACCGGGCCGGCCCCGACCACGAGGACGGGGGTGTCACGGGTGGCAGGGGGCGACTGTTCGTCCAGGTTCATCGGGTGCCTCCTCGGCCGCTGCGGGAAAGCCGGGTGGGCCGACGGGCCGCCACACGCGCGGCGCGAGCGCGCAGCTGTGCCTTGGCGGCCTTGCCCACGCCGGTCCTCGGCAGTTCCTCCAGTGCTTCCCAGCGGTCGGGTATTTTGTAGTCGGCGACGCCGCGCTCGTGCAGGAAGCCGGCCAGTTCCCCGAAGGCGCCCTCCCGTTGTCGCCCGCGGAACACCACGAAGGCGCAGGTGCGTTCGCCGAGCAGCGCATCCGGGGCGGCGACCACGCCGACATCGCGCACATCGGGATGTGCCAGCAGGTGGCCCTCCACCTCATCGGCCGACACCTTCTCGCCGCCGCGGTTGATGACGTCCTTCACCCTGCCCCGGACGATGAGGTGACCGGTCGGCGTGCGGCTGGCGAGGTCTCCGGTGATGAAGAAGCCGTCCTGGGTGAAGTCGCGTGCGTTGTGTTCGTCGGCACGGTAGTACCCCCGGAGGGTGTAGGGGCCGCGTACCAGGAGCAGCCCGGTCTCGCCCTCCGCTACGTCTCGGCCCGCGCTGTCGACCAGCCGCACCTCGTCATCGGGGGACAGCGGACGGCCCTGGGTACGGGTGACGATGTCTTCGGAGTCGCCGGGGGCCGTCTGGGCGAGGAGCCCCTCCGCCATGCCGAAGGACTGCTGCAGAACACAGCCGAACCGCTCCAGCATGCGGCGGGCCGCGACTGCTTCGAAGCGCGCTCCGCCGACCTGGAGCAGTTCCAGGCTGGACAGGTCGTACCGGGTGGTCGCCGCGGCATCCGTCCACACCAGTGCCAGTGGCGGCACCAGAGCGGAAACCGTGATCCGCTCCCGCTCGATGAGGGGGAAGGCGAGGTCGGGGTTGCCGCTGTCGGCGAGCACCACCTTCCCGCCGGCGCGCAGTGCGCCGAGGATGCCGGGGCAGCCGAAGGCGTAGTTGTGTGCCGCCGGCAGCACGGCCAGGTACGACGTGTCCTGGGTGAAGCGGGCGTTGTCGGCGCTCAGCCGGACGTTGTAAGCGTAGTCGCGGTGAGTGCGCGGGATCAGCTTCGGCAGACCGGTGGTGCCACCGGAGAGGAGGAAGAACGCGACGTCGCCGGGTTCGGGTTCGGGTTCGGGCAGTCGGCACGGTTCGACGTACAGCTCGCCGAGTCCCGTGAAGCGGCCCGGCCGGCCTGCCACCACCACCTCACGCAGGGAAGGCACCTCGGCCAGAACCCGCTCGGCGATCTTCCGGAAATCCGTCCCCTGGTGCTCATCGGGGATGACGTACGCGGTGGCCTCAGCGTATGTGCACAGATAACTGATCTCGGAGTGGCGGTGTGCGGGGAGCGCGAAGACCGGCAGGGCGCCGAGCCGGAAGAGCGCGAAGACCACCGCGACGAACTCGGCCGTGTTGGGAAGGTGGACGACGACGCGGTCGCCCGGCCCCAAGCCGAGGTTGCGGAAGCCTGCGGCCAAGCGGTCGGCGCGCTCGTCCAACTCCCGGTACGTCCACCGCTGCTCGCCGTCCACCAGGGCGGTCCGCTTGTCGTGCTGCCGCGCCCAGTCGCGCAGCAGTCCACCCAGACTCCGGGCTTCCCAATACCCCTTGGCAACGTATCGAGAGACGAATTCGTCTGGCCATTCCACACAACCCGCAAGCACTGACTCTCCTCTTCTCAGGGACACCCCGATGCACTTTCGCCAGCACCGGAAAGGGATTTTTCCGGTGCCGTCATGGCGTGCTGCGCACGACGCTCCACGCCTCCTCTCCGGGAGATTTCCCGAATCGGAAGCAGTCTGTCACGCCGTCGCCACTGCCCTGCTGGAACAGCATTTCCTCGACAGTGATCCGATAGCCTCCCCAGTAACCCGGGCGGGGTATCAACTGGCCGCTGAACCGGTCGGCGAAATCCGCTGCGGCCGTGACGGCGGCGGCCCGGGAGTGCCCTTCTTCCTGCATTCCCTCCGCCCAAACGGCCAACTGCTCCCGCTCCGTGAGCCGCCCGAAGAACGCATCCGAGTCGACTGCGGGCAGGCGGGCACAGCGGCCGGCGGCCAGCACGCTGCGTCGGCGCTCCGACCAGTCGAAGGCCAATGTCACCTCGGGGCAGGCGGCGAGCGCGGCTCCGATCCTGCCACGGTGGTGCAGGAAGCAGGCGAACCCGCCGGGCAGCGGCACCACGCGGGTGCACCACACCGCCGGTCGGGCGCCGCCCCCCGCGGTGGCCAACACGGCACGCACGCCCTGTACTCCTCGGTCACGAGGAATTTCTGCGTACCAGGAAGAATAGAGCTCGAAGGGGTCCCTGGGCAGCTCTTCATCGATTATCGGCACACCTCTGGACCGGTTTCCCGCAAGACCACCCGGCGCGCTCATCACATCACCTCGTCAACCCGTGAAACAGCGAAAAGCGGTATGACACACACAACGACTCCTGGGATCTTATCGGTTCGGGGTGTTGCCCTATGGCGACCGTACGGTACATTCTCTGGCCAGCGCCCCAGCAGTTCTCCATGACTTCCAGCACGGGGAAGGGAATTCTTGTCCATGGACTCGACAGCGTCCCAGGTGGCCCGGCAATTGCTGAACCAGCACGAAGGGATATCCGGTAGAACCACGTTCCGGCTGCTCGGCCGGGACTGGGACCTGCTGCCCGGCGTTTACGCACCCCACCTGACCCGCTCCGCCGCGCTGTACGCCGAGTGGATCCCCTACCCCGTCGGCGGCTCCTTCTGCGAGATCGGGTCCGGCACCGGCTATCTGGCGGTGACCGCCGCACTGCGTGGCTGCCGCCTGGTGCACGCCACCGACATCACCTCTGCCGCGGCCGAGAACATGGCCCTCAACGCGCGGCGCCACGGTGTTGCCGACCGGCTCTCGGTCCATCGGGGCGACCTGTTCGCAGCACTGCCGGCGGGCGAGCGCTACGACGTCGTCTTCTGGAACTCCAACTTCGTGGAGGACCCGGGCGAAGGGCCGAGCGCCCCCGCGGGCGGCGATCTGCGACTCGCCTTCTACGATCCCGACTACCGTGCGCACGACGCCTATCTGCGCGACGCCCCCGCGAGGCTCGCACCCGGTGGCCGACTGCTGCTGGGGTTCACCAGCCTCGGCAACACGGCCAAGCTGACGGAGTTGGCCCAGCAGTACGGCTGGCGCCCGCGACTGCTGCGTGCCGTCGGTTACGACTCGCCGTTCGGCGAGCGGATCCACTACCAGCTCGTCGAGTTCCTTCCGGCCCAGGGCCGTTGACCCGCCGCACTCCCCCACGCGCTGGAAGGAACCGCCATGAACATCGCCACCGAGCTCGCAGTCCGCGCCACACGTCATGGCTGGCGTGACAGGCCGGCGTACCTCACCGCATCCGACCGCGTCAGCCATGGCCAGGTGCACGACCTCGCCGCCCGTGCCGCCCAGGTCCTCGCCGGGCTCGGAGTGGAACCAGGCCGACGCGTGCTGCTGGCCATGCCTGACGGGCCCGAATGGATCATCACTTTCCTCGCGGCCGCCCGCCTGGGGGCGGTTCCGGTCCTCACCAACCCCGCTCTGCCCGCCGCGGACCACGCCCACCTGGTCCAGGAGTGCGAGGTGGCGCTGATCGTGGCGGAGGAACCTGTGCTGTCGCGATTCGCCGGCCGGACGACGATCGAGGCCGGACATCTCATGGCGCGGGCGGCGACGGCCTCCGTGGCGCGCGCGCACCCCGTTCCGCCGGACGCACCGTTGTACATCCAGTACACCTCCGGCACGACCGGCAGGCCCGCCGGCGTGGTGCACCGCCATGGCGATCTCGCACACCACCACCGTGCGGTGGCCCGCCACATGCTCCGCATCCGGGCGACCGACGTCAGCCTGTCCGTCTCGAAACTCTTCTTCGCCTACGGCCTGGGCAACTCCCTCGTGTACCCGCTGTACACCGGCTCGGCAGCGGTGCTGCTCGCGGACCGTCCCTCGCCCGCCCGCATCGAGGAGCTGGCCGACCGGTTCGCGGTCACCGTGCTGCATGCCGTGCCCTCCGCGCTGGCGCATCTGACGGCCGAGGCCTCCCCCGAGGCGTTCGACCGGGTCCGGGTCGCCGTCTCGGCCGGGGAGCCGCTGCGCTCCTCTCTGGCCGACAAGGCCCGTCGACTGCTCGGCGCGCCGGTACTGGACGAGCTGGGGTCCACGGAGGTCGGCGGCGCATTCTGCGCCCAGACGCTCGCACACGCCGTGCCCGGCACCGTGGGAAAGGCACTCCCCGGCTTCCGGGTGGAAGTGAGGGACGCCCAGAACCGGCGAGTCACCACCCCCGGTGTCGAGGGTGACCTGTGGGCATCCGGGCCGACGCTCATGGCGGGCTATCTCCAGCAGCCCGCGCGCACGGCCGATGTGCTGCGGGACGGCTGGCTGCGCACGGGGGACCGGGCGGCGCTGGACGAGCACGGGAACGTCCTGCACGCCGGACGGGCCGACGACCTTGAGATGGTCGGCGGCATCACCGTGTCCCCGTTGGAGATCGAGCGGGTGCTGGACGACCACGCCGCCGTACGCGAGTCCGCCGTGGCCGCAGTGCCGGACCAACGCGGTGCGACCAAGCTGCGGGCGTTCGTCGTCGCACTGGACCGGAGCGACCATGACGTGGTGGCCCGGGAGCTGCTCGCCGAGGCGCGGCAGCGGCTGGCGCCCTTCAAAGTACCTCGGTCGGTGGAGTTCGTTCCGGCCCTGCCCCGTACCGCCACCGGTAAGCTGCAGCGGTTCCTGCTGCGCACCGGCCGGCCGTAGGACCACCGTGGTCACACACCAGCCGAGGGATGCGAAACTTCTGCCATGAGCCCGCAGGATGTGCAACGCAATCGCGGGGGCCGGCCACCGCGTCTGGCCTTGAACGACATCGTCACTGTCAGCGAGAACATCGTGACGCACGAGGGTGTCCAGGCACTGACCATGCGACGCCTGGCCAAGGAGCTCGACACCTCTCCGATGGCCATGTACCGGCACGTGGCCGACAAGGACCAGCTGCTGGTGCTCGTCCTCGACCGGATCGTGGCCCGGATCGAACGGCCGGAGCTGCCCGAGGACCCCCGGCAGCGGCTCATCGTGCTGTGGTGCCTGCTGCACGGCGAGCTCAGCCGCCACCCCTGGGCCGTGGACGTCCTGGCCGCCGGGGACCTGATGGCGCCCTCGGTCCTGTGGCTGGTCGAGAGCATCCTCGGCGCGTTCGTCGACGCGGGTTTCGACCACCAGAAGGCCGCCACCGCCTACCGCGCCGTCTGGCACTACACCGTCGGTGAAATCATCGTGCGGACCTCGACGGACCGCCGTACCGCGGAGCTCGACCGTTCGCCGCTCTCCATCGTCATGGTGTCCGAGGTGGAGCAGGAGACCATGCCGCACCTCGCCCAACTGGCGAACGAGTGGACGGCCGCCCGCAAGGCCGACGCCTACGCGGTCGGCCTGGGCGCGCTGGTCGACGGGTTCATCGGCACCTCCGGCTGAGTGCGCGGTAGCCCCGCTGCCGGTCCTGTGCGACCTGCCGGCTCGGGTACGCGTTCATCGGCTCACGGTGTCGCCGCCGGGGAAAGGTTGACCGAACAGCCGCAGGAACGCCGCTGCCTTGACCTCCGTCTCCGTCAGCTCCTCCTGGGCGTCGGAGAGTGCAGTGATGGCTCCGCCCACTCCGATCTGCACCCTTCCGTGCTGTGCGACCAGCGTGCGGATCACAATGCTGTGGTCAGCGGCACCGTTCAGCGAGAAGTAACCGATCGCACCGGAGTAGATGCCGCGTGGCCCGCTCTCCAGTTCGTCGATGATGTGCATCGTCCGGATCTTGGGGGCGCCGGTCATGGAGCCGCCGGGGAAGGCCGCGCGGAAGCAGGACATGGCCGTGGCCCCTTCGTCCAGCCTGGCCCGGACGGTGCTCACCAGCTGATGGACGGTGGCGAAACTCTCCACGTCGAACAGCTTGTGCACCCAGACCGCCCCGGGAGCCGCGCACGACCCGAGGTCGTTGCGTACCAGATCCACGATCATCAGGTTCTCGGCGCGCTCCTTCTCGCTGGTCAACAGTTCATCGTGGAGCTGCTGGTCCTCGCGGGGATCGGCGGACCTCGGCCGCGTTCCCTTGATCGGCTTGGACTCCGCCACACCGTCGGCACCCACTTTCAGGAAGCGCTCGGGCGAGGTACTGAGCACCGACAGGTCCCCGAAGCGCAAGAACGCGGAGAACGGAGCGGGGCTGGTCTCCCTCAGAAAGCGATAGCTCTCCCACGGATCGAGGTCAGCGGTACCGGTGAGCATGTTGGTCAGGCAGACTTCATAGGTCTCGCCCGCCCTGATCTGACGCTGTGCGGCATCGATGAGATCGAGGTAACCCTTGGGGTGGTGACGTAGCGTCAGCCCGCTCGCGGTATTGGCGCCGTGCGGGATTCCGACGGGCCGGAGCGGAGTGGCCGGCAGCGTACGCAGCTGCTGCTCCGTCTCGTTCATCCAGCTCTGAGCGGCTTCGGTACCGGACGCGGCACTGGCGGCCGCGCCGACTTCCGCCAGTGCGAGCAGATGCACCTCACCGGAATGATGATCGAAAGCCAGGGCCCGGTCGGCGAAGAGCAGGGCGGCGTCGGGGTGTTCCGAGCGGTGGCTGCACGCACCTCCGCACTCGGCTTTGAGCTCGTAGCCGAGGTATCCCACCCAGCCCAGGGCGAAGTCGAAGGGCAGTTCCGGTGTCTCGACGGCCGGCCCGCGCAGGTCCGTGTCCAGCCACTGGAGGAAGGGCCCTGAGACCGTTGAGGTGGAGGGGCCGCTCTGTACCGTGGTGACGCCCCGCCACACGTCATGTTCCGCCACGCGCGCGAGCGGTCCGGAGGCGTCGCCCATGAAGGAGAAACGGCCGAGGGAGGAGTCGGCGCGACTGCTGTCCAGCCAGAAGGCGGTCCGGCTCGCGCCGTAGAGGTGCGCAAACACCTGTTCAGCCGGCGCCTCGGTGCGGATACGCCGTGCCAGTACCCGGTGGCTGAAGCCGTCGGACGTCGCCACGGGCGAGGACGGGACCGCGCCGGTGTTGCGAGGTGCGCGCCGAGGGAGGCGGGGTCTGCGACGCTGCTCGTGCTCCGTGAGCGTGGTGAAGTTCGCCAGCAGCCGACGGCCGTACTCGGTGCATATCGACTCAGGGTGGAACTGCACGCCCCACTGCGGACGGTGGCGGTGCCGGACGCCCATCAGGGTGCCGTCGCCGGCCCATGCCGTCGCTTCGAGTTCGTCGGGCAGGGACGTCACGGCCAGGGAGTGGTACCGCACCACGTCGAACGGCGTGGGAATCCCGGCGAACAGGTCCCGGCCGTCGTGCGTGACGGCCGAGAGCCGGCCGTGCCGCACCTCGGGAGCCGGGCCCACCGTTCCGCCGTACGCCTGGCACAGCCCCTGGTGCCCCAGGCACACCCCCAGGAGGGGGAGATCGCTGTCCCTGATCACCTCGGCGCAGACACCGAAATCCGTCGGCCGCTCGGGGCTGCCCGGGCCCGGGGAGATCACCACGTTGTCGAACTCCGACAGGTCCGCCATGCGGAAGCCGGAGTCGTCGTTGCGTACGACCTCACACGGTTCGCCGTTCACCTCGCCGATGTACTGCGCGAGATTGTGAGTGAAGGAGTCGTAGTTGTCGATGATCAACGTACGCATGCCGAGCCTTTCACCGATCCTGGTGCCGGGAGACGACCCGTCACAGGTGCTTGCTGAAGGTGTGGACGATATGCCGGGCCTGCTCGGGGTTCAGTCGCGGATCGCACGCCGACCGGTAGCCGCGAGGCCACCGGCCACCGGCCAGCTCTCGCTCGTCGTCAACGCATTCGTCGACGTCTTCGGGCGTCATCTCCAGATGCAGGCCACCGGGGAGCTGCCCCGACCGCGGGTCGCACAGCCACAGCACAGGGGCGCCCCGGCGGGCCACCTCGGAGATCAGCCCCGGCAGCAGGTCGTCCACGTGGGCCGCACCGAGCCGGACGATGAACGTCAGCCGGCCCGTCACCCCATGGGGGTTCAGGCGCCGGGAGAGTTCCGCAGCCTCTGACGGCGCAACGCCCGGACCGAGCTTCACGCCGATGGGGTTCGTCAGAGTGGCCGCGAGGCGAATGTGAGCGCCGTACGGCGAGCGGGTGCGGTCCCCGATCCACAGGAAGTGGCCGCTCGACCCGTATGGCCCTCGTCGCCCCGCCCTGATCAGCGGTTCCTCGTAGTCGAGCAGCAGTGCCTCGTGCGAGCACCACACACGGGGCTGCGACGGGTCGTCGGGCCAGGAGCGCCGGACGGTGTCGAGCACCGTTGCGGCGGCGTCATGAGCCAGCAGCAACCGTGCCGGATCCGCCGTCCGGGCGGTTTCGCGGTACGCCGCAGAGTTGACCGCGTCGCCGCGGTACACGGGGATGCTGCGGCCGTCGGCGAGACGCTCCCTTTCGCTGGAACGGGGTTTGGCGTACTGGCCCGCCAGGCGTCCGACGGGGTGGGTGGGCAGGCCGCTGGTGTACCGGATGGTTGCCGCCAGGGCCAGCAGTTGATCGGTCTTGGCCGATACGACGGACGGAGCGGCGTCGGCGAACCGTTCCGCGCAGTCACCTCCCTGGAGGACCACTGCTTCTCCCCTGCCGGCCTGTCCGAGCGAGGCCGTCAGGTGCCGGCATTCCTCCTCCGTGACCAGCCCGGCTCTGGCGGCGAGCGCACTCCGGACGACGGCCGCCGCCTCGGGCAACGGCCAGTCGGGCTGTTGCGGTGCGCGCCGCACCCCGGATGCTGTCGGAATCGTCGGCATGGCTGCTCAACCAGCCAGTCGGTAGAAGCGGTGGTACATGTCCTCCACGGGCAGCACCTGAGTACCGGCAAATCCTGCTTCCCTCGCGTAGGTGGCCACCGTCGCGGGGCGCATGGCCGTTCCCGTGGCTGCCGACGGCTCCTGGGACCGGCCCACGGGCAGACAGTGCAGCACACTGGCGGCGTACAGGAACCGTTCCACCTCTCCGGCAGGAGCGGTGAAGCGCTCGGCGACTTTCGCGTCCATGACGAGCAGTGGCGCGCCCGGAGCGAGCAGGGAGCGGCAGGAGCGCAGGACGTCGACCGGCCGGGCCATGTCGTGCAGTGCGTCGAAGACGCAGACCAGTTGGTAACGGCCGGGCCGCGGGGAGTCCGCGCAGTCGCGTACCTGGAAGTCGACCCGGTCGGCCACACCGTGTTCCTTGGCGTTGCGGCGGGCGTCGGCCACCGACTGCTCGTCGAGGTCGTAACCGTCGACCTGGATGTCCGGGTACGCGGTGGCCAGCGCGATGCTCGACCAGCCGGCACCGCAGCCGACGTCCGCAACCCGGCCGCCGATCAGAAGACGGTTGTGCACGTCCGGCAGCGCGGTGCGCACCCAATCGGCCAGGTGTCGGGTGAACAGCGCGCGATTGGAGCCCGCGTGCCCGTCCCGGGAGTCCTCGCCGTACGTGGTGTAGGGAATGCCGGCTCCGGTGCGGAAGGCGGTGAGCAGGTCGGGCAGGACGGGGCCGGTGGCTCCCATCGGGAGGACCGCGATGGGCGCCACCATGTAGGGGCTGTCCGGCGCGAGCAGCACCTCGGCGTGGCCAGGGGGAAGGGAGTAGCGGCGTTCCGCCGCGGGGCGGCCGGCGTCGTCGACGGTGAGGATTCCGGCGGCCGTCTGCTGCTCCAGCCACTCACGGGTGTAACGCTCGTCGGTGTCAGCGCGTTCGGCGAGTTCCGCCGAGGCCGCGGGCCCGTCCGTCAGGGCGTGGTACAGGCCGAGCTTCAGGCCGAGGTAGCAGGTGAACAGCTCCTGGGCGGCGACCGCCGAGGTGAAGAGGCGGATGGCGAACCCTCGCGCCGCGTTCTCCCGTTCCTGTTCCGGGTTCATCGCGCGAGCCCCCTTCCCCCGTGCAGTGGAGCCGGGTCCCGGCCGGTCACGTCGTCGAGCGCCCCGGTCACCGCGTCCACCACCCGCGCCTCTTGGTCGGCGAGGTAGAAATGGCCGCCGGGAAAGGTCCGCACGGCGAAGGCGCCACTGGTGGTACGGGACCAGGCGAGCGCTTCGGCGTGGGTCATCTCCGGGTCGTCCGCACCGCACAGGACGGTGACCGGGGTACGCAGCGGCGTACCAGGTGTCGGTGCGTACCGTTCGATCAGGCGGTAGTCGGCGCGCAGTGTGGGCAGGAACAGTTCACGCAGCGTGGGGTTGTCCAGGGCCTCGGGTGCGATGCCACCGAGGCGGCGTACGTCCTCGATGAGGCCGGTGTCGCTGCTCTCGTGAAGAGTGCCGGGACGCTGCATGTCCGGTGCGGGATGGCCGGAGACGAACAGGTGGGCGCACGTGGCGAACGGCTCGTCGGCCAGCCGCTGTGCCACCTCGTACGCGATGGCCGCCCCCATGCTGTGCCCGAGCAGGGCCAGCGGCCGGTCCAGGAGGGGACGCAGCGCAGCCGCCACGGCATCCGCCATGACCTCCATGTCGTCGATGTGCGGTTCTGCCGAGCGGTCCTGGCGTCCCGGGTACTGGACCGCGTACAGCTCGATGCCGTCGCCCAGCCGGCGGGGCCAGGTACGGAACGCGCTGGCCGCGCCGCCCGCGTGGGGGAAGCACACCAGGCTGGCCTTGCTGCCCGGAGCGGGCCGGAAACATCGCAGCCAGTCGGCACCGGGGGTGCGGTTCATTGTGTCAGTCACGCCAACCGTCCTTCGGGCCCACGGCCAGAGCGGCCTTCTCCAGGTCGTCCGCCGGGAGTACATCGGGGGCGTCCGACCGCGTGAGCTGCGTCGGGTAACCGAGCCGGGTCGTGAGGTCCTGCCACAGCCGGCAGAGCGTGAGGTAGTACTGCCCTTCCTTGAGCGGGTCGTCCCCGGCCACCGCCGCCCGGCGCAGGGCCCCCAGGGCGGTGCGTACGCCCCCTGGCCAGACCGAGCCGACGATCTCCCGGTAGTCGGGGCCCGTGACCGGGCCGAGCACCGAAGCACTGGGGTAGGTGAGGTGCACGGCATCCGTGTCGAAGAGGCGGACCGTGTGCCAGGCCTCTTCCGGCCCGTGCGGCCGGGGGCTCCACAGCACGGGGCCCTGAGTGTTGACGAGTGTGAGGTGCCCGCCGTCGGTGCCCACCGTGATGCGGTGGAAGAGATGGGTGTAGTTGTCCGGATCGCTCGACTTCATCTGGTTCTGCATGCGCAGTGTCATCGGCACACCGGCGAAGACACCGTTCACGGAGCGGTAGGGGAAGTCCAGCCCCGTGAGCGAGCGCAGCTCGTCCGGGATCGCCGGGATGTCGGCGAATCCCCACGGGCGCGCCCCGCCGAGGGCCCGGCCGAGGATGTCGAAGAGGGTGTAGGCGACCTGGATGGCACAGGTGGCGTCGATGAACTGGGGACGCTGCTTGGTGAACAACTCACGGGCAGCTGCGATGAATCTGCGCACCGGCTCGATGTGCGGGTAGTGGGTGTTGAGCCGGTACTGCACACCGTTCCTGCGGGCGGCCCGCAGGCAGGCGGCGAGCTCGTCGTGGTGCAGCGCGTGTTCCTGGAGCACGTGCATGCCACGGTCCATGAACGCCTGGGCGATCTCGGCCCCCCTGCCCCCCTGCACTCCCGCGCTGATGACCACACAGGCGATGTCCACGTCGTCGGGGACCTGCCGCACGTCGGTGTACAGCGGTACGTCGTAATACCGTGCGCACGCCTTGCTGCGGTCGCTGCCCTGTCCCACGATGCCGACGAGCTCGAAGGGGAAGTCCGGCTCCAGGAACGCCTGGAGGTAGACCCGTCCCCACCGTGTACCGCACACCACGACCTTCGGCCGGCGTCCGGTGTCCAGCGGCCTCACCATGAAAAATCCCTTCCCCGTTCTCTGTCCGCAGCTGTCAGCGGTACGTACGCGGTCACCTGGCCGCTCCGCCGCGCTGTGCGGCGGCCAGGATCTCCTTCGCCGTGGTCCCGACATGTGGGGCTTCCAGGCAGCTGAAGTGGTCGCCGGGCACCTCCGTCACCGTGAGGTCACCGAGACACGTCTCGCGCCAGTAGGCGGTCATGTCCGCCTGCAGCCCCGGCAGGAACTGGAGCGTGCCCCGCGGGTTCAGGAACGTCATGTCGCCGGCGTACAGGTCGGGCCGGTGCGAGGTCGCCGCCGCGAAGCTCTGCCGGAAAACGCCGTAGAGCTCGGTCACCTGCTGGGCCGAACCGATGGGAGAGCCCCGGTCGAGGAGGTGTGCGCTCAACGTGTCCAGCCGTTCCTGGGGGTCGCGTGCGCGCAACGCCTTGAAGCGCTCGGCGACCTCGGCCAGGCCCGGATCGCCGTCGAGGGCGTCGAAGGCCTCTTCGCCGACCGTGCCGGGGGTCGCGGCGAGCACGGTGCGCAGTGCCCGGCCCATCAGCTCCTCGTCCTTGTGGTAACCCATCGCGCCCAGATCGGCCGAGAGAACGCGGCCGAAGGCGTACTCGTAGAGCAGCTCGTCCTCGATCCGGTACGGGACGCGGTAGCTGCTCACCACGGTGAGGGAGGCAACGTCGGCGCCGGCTTCGGTGAGCCGGCCGGCCATCTCGGTCGCCAGCAGGCCGCCGAGGCAGTACCCGACGACGTGGAACCGCCGGTGGCCCTGGGCGAGCAGTTCTTCGGCGTAGTCGCCGGCGAGCCGTGAGATGAGGTGCTCGGCGTCCAGGGCCAGGTAGCCGCGCATGTCGTTGACGGCGAGACCGGCGAGCGGGCCGTGCTCGGCCAGTTCCCTGGCCAGCTTCCGGTACGGCGCCATCGTCCCGATGCCTTCGTGCACCAGCACCCGCAAGGGTCCCTCGGACTCGTCGTTGAGCGGAACGAGGGGCGAGAGCGCGGGAGCGCTGCCGGCGGCCTGTTCGGCGGGCCGGTACTGCCGGATGTAGTCGGCGAGTTCGGCGACGGTCGGCTGGTTGAGCAGCCGCCGCAGCAGACCGTCGAAGTAGAGCTCGGCGCATTCGGGGACCTGTTCGCGAATGCGGCCGACGAACTGGGCGACCAGCAGCGAGTCACCGCCGAGGTCGAAGAAGTTCTGCCGCCGGCCCACGGACGGCACACCGAGGACGTCGGCGGCGAGGGCCGCCAGTGTCTCTTCGAGGGCGTCGGTGACTTCTTCGTGCACCACGCTGTCCTCGGACCGTGTGGTGCACCGCAGCCGCTCCCGGAGCGCCTTGCGGTCGACCTTTCCGTTGTCGGTGAGCGGCAGCGCGTCGAGGACCTCGATCTCCGCGGGGATCATGTGCTCGGGCAGGCGCCGCCGGAGGTGCTCGGTCAGCGCCGGGCCGTGGACGCGCGCGTGCTCGGGCCGCAGCCGTACCGCGAAGACGTGCTGTCCCATACCGGAGAGTGCGTCGTCCTCCTCCGGCAGGCAGACGACCGCGTCGGCGCCCAGCCCGGCTGTCAGGTCCAGCCACTGCCGCCGGGTGACGAACGTGGTGTCCTGCTCCGCACGGAAGTCCTTGAACTCCTCCATCATGAACGCCTGCGAGACGCTGATCTCCAGGTGCTCGCGGGTCGCCTCGATGAAAATCAGCCAGCCGCCCGGTACGAGGAGTTCCTTGAGGTGGCGCAGCGTGCGTTCGGTGTGCCGGGCGTTGTTCAGCACTCCGCCGCACAGCACCACGTCGTAGGAGTTCGCGGCGAGACCCTGGGGCCGGTAGTCCGCGTTGAGGTCGTAGAGCTGGTACTCCATGTTCGTACGGTCGGCGAAGCGGGCGCGGGCTCCCTGCAGGAAGTACTGCGAGACGTCGGTGAAGGTGTAGTGGACGTCGTAGGGCGCCAGGGCGTCCACGGCATGCCGGGTGGTGCTGGCGATGCCGCCGCCGACCTCCAGCACGCGCAACGGCCCGTCGGCGGCCGTACGGGCCTCGGCGATGCAGCGCAGGGCCTGTGCCGCGATGCGGTTGTTGTGTTCGGCCGCCACGTTGTGGCTGTAGGTCGCCTCGGCGACGTCCTGGCGCCCTTCGGGGAAGAACATCCGGGAGGGGTTGGCCTCGCCGCGCAGCAGTGCCCGGAGGCTCTCCGCGCTGCCCCGGAAGTACGCCATGAGGGCGGTGGGGCAGATCCGTTCGGTCCGGGCCGCCTCGGCGCGTTCCCAGGCCCGGGTGCGGTCCGCGACATCGGCCGGCCGCAGGCCGTGGTGGCGTCCGTCGTCGTCGCGGCGCACCATTCCGGCTGCCGCCAGTTCGCGGAGCCAGCGCCGTACGAGGGAATGGTGTTCGGGCAGCGCGCCGAGCGCGGTGGCGAGGTCCGCTGCCGTCGCCGCACCACCGTCCGCGAACAGGCCGGTCTTGCCGAGCGTCTGGGCCATGGAGGTCAGCAGGGCGGCGTCCAGCTCACGGACGAAGTCGGCGATGCCCTCGCCGTCGATGTCGCCTTCGAGGTCGGCGCGGACCGCAGCCGCGGCGGTGGTCAGGGCGCGTACCACGTCGTCGGCGGGCTCGGGGTCCGTGTCGAGTGTCTTGCCTGTGACGAACGCGCACAGCTTCCGGTCGGCAGCACTCTCCCCCGTGACGACGGCGGCGGCCGCTCCGACCGAGGGGGCGGAGCACAGTCCTTCCTCGACCTCGGCCAGCTCGATCCGGTGCCCTCTGATCTTGACCTGGGCGTCCTCGCGGCCCAGGAATTCGATCGTGCCGTCCGGCAGGTAGCGCCCGAGGTCACCGGTGCGGTACAGCCGCTCGCCGGTGGCGGGGTGCCGGATGAACTTGGCGGCGGTGAGCGCGTCGTCGCCGAGGTATCCCTGGGCCACGCCCGCGCCGCCGATGTACAGCTCGCCCGCGACCAGTTCGGGGCGGTCGCGCAGGTCCTGGTCGAGGACGGCGAAAGTCTGGTTGGCCAGCGGGGTGCCGTACGGAATGCTGCGCAGGTCCTCCGCCACATCGTCCAGTGGGTGGTGGATCGACCAGATCGCGGCTTCGGTCGCTCCGCCGAGGCTCACAGCCCTGAGCCCGGGGAGCAGTTCGGCCAGCTCTCCCGGGAGCGTCACGGGTATCCAGTCCCCGGACAGCAGCGCCAGCCGCAGTGCGGAGAGCGCCCCGGCGGGTATGCGGTCGCGTTCCGCGTTGAGGTAGTGCGCGAGCATCTGCATCTGGGCCGGTACGGAGTTCCAGAGGGTCACGCCGTGGTCGGCGGCGGTGCGAGCCCAGTGGGAGGGGTCGGACCGGCCTTCGTGTCCGGGCAGCACAAGGGCGCCACCGACGGACAGCGGGCCGAAGACGTCGTAAACGGACAGATCGAAGCCCAGGTTGGCGAGTCCCAGGACGCGGTCGTCCGCGGTGACGGCGAACCGCCGGTTGATGTCCTCGATGGTGTTCAGGGCACTGCGGTGGCTGATCATCACCCCCTTGGGCCGCCCTGTGGAGCCCGAGGTGTAGATGACGTACGCAAGGTCGTCGGGGGCGGCCGACGGTTCGTCGGGGGTGGGGGCCGTGGTGACGGGGGCCAGGGTGTCGACGGGGACACGAGGGATGCTGGTGCCGTGAGCGGCGTCGGCCAGCCAGGACTGGGTGAGGACGCAGCGGACGGCTGCGTCCTGGAGTATCCGGTCGCGCCGCAGCTCCGGCTGGAGGGAGTCGACCGGCAGGTACGCGCGGCCGGCGAGGAGGATGCCGAGGACGGCCGCGGGCTGTTCCCAGCCCTTGTCCATCACCACGGCGACGAGTTCGCCGGGGTCGGTGCGGTCCCGCACCGCCTCGGCCACGGCCCGGGCGTGGTCCAGCAGCTCCCGGTAGGTCAGGGTGCGGCGGTCGCTGATGACGGCGGGCCGTTCGGGGGTGCGCCCGGCCTGGCGGACGAACTCCTCGTGCAACAGCCCCTCGGGGAGCGGGGCGGCCGTGTCGTTCACCGCTCGGCGGCGGTCACGCTGGTCGGCCGGCAGGGGTACGGGGGCGAGTTCGCGCCACGCTTCGTCGCCTTCGGCGAGGCGCAGCAGCAGGGTGCGATAGGCGTCGAACATGGCATCCAGGACGCGCTCCGGTACCACGCCTTCCCGTACGTCCCAGTTCGTGGCGAGGCCGCCGCGCCGCTCGATGTTCTGGCAGTCGATCCAGACCTGCGGTGTCTGGCTGATGCCGTGGCCGAGCTGTCCCCAGGCCTCCTCGCCGAGGCCGTCATCGGTACCGCCGACACCGATGGCGCTGGTGAAGACGACGGGCATCAGGGCGGCCTCCTGGCCGCGCCGCCGGGACAGCTCACGCATGACCTCGACGCCTGAGCACAGGCGGTGGTCCAGGTCCTCCCAGAGCCGGCCCTGGAGCGTGCTAGCCCGCTCGGCGAGCGGGACCCCGTGGTCCTGAGTGACCTCAAGCAGGTCGACGGAGGTGAAGTCACCGATGAGGCGAGGGACGTCGGGGTGCAGGGGCAGGCGGTTCAGCAGGGTGAGGTTCAGGGTGAACCGCGGGTGTCTGCTCCACGCGCCGATCACCTCGGTGTACGCGGCGAGCACGGCGGTCGACGCGGTGACGCCGTGCCGGCCCGCGCGTTCCCGCAGTGCGGACCATTGCGGCGGGGTGAGGCCGAAGGCGTACCGGCGGAAGTGGGGTTGCCCCTCGGCCCCGGCGTCCCGCTCCATCGGAAGCTCGGGGGCGGGCGGCAGTTCGTCGATCCGCTGCCACCAGTAGGCCCGGTCCTCCTCGTAGCGGGGACCTGTACGCAGTTCGCGCTCGGCGCGGAGGTAGTCGCGGAACTGGATGGTCAGCTCCGGCAGTTCGGCGTCGGGACACTCGTACAGCTGGCGGAGTTCGTCCAGCAGAAGCTGGATGCTGAGGAAGTCGGCGATGAGGAAGTCGACGGAGAAGTGCAGGATGTCCTTGCCGGGGCCGCGGGTCACTCGGAGGTCGAAGAGGGGCCACACCGTGCTGTCGTAGACCCGGTGGCCCATCTCCTCCCGTATCTCCTCCCTCCGGGCCGCGCGTTCTTCCGGGCTGTCCGAGGCCAGGTTCTCGACGGCGACGCGGTAGGCGGGCCGGGTCGGCGCCACCTGCTGAGTGCCGTCGTCGGCGACGGTGGCACGCAGCATGTCGTGCCGTTCGATCATCTTCTGCCAGGCGGCTTCCAGACGTGCCGGGTCGAGCGCGTCGAACTCCAGCTCACCGTAACCGTGGCAGGAGACTCCGCCATAGGCGAAGACGTCCCGGCGGCCGAGCAGGTATGCGGACTGCATGTCCGTGAGAGGGAAGGGGTCGTGACGGCTCTCCGGGTCCGGCTCGGCCGTCCGCCCGTCGGCGGTCCGGCGCAGCCGTTCAAGGACCTCGGATTTGCGACGCCGGAGCTCCTCGCGCAGCTCTTGGGTCAGGGCTCCGGCCGGCGACCGGTAATGCAGTCCGCCGTCCTCTTCCCAAAGCTGAATGCCCCGTCGTTCGAGTTCAGCGATGAGCAGTTCAGCAGCATTCATCCGAAGTCCTCCTGAAAGAGGGGCCGGCACGCAAAAGAACGCGCTCCCCCGTCGACAACCAACTGCGGACACCGGTCATACGCCTGGTCAAAGACGTCGGCACGCAGCAGAAACGTCGTACGCCACCTACTGATCAATCCGGACGGCCTAGAAGCTAACACCCGGTCAACTTCGGCCACAACCCTCTTCCGTGGTAGAGCGGCACCTGGTTTGATTACGCGTATACATGATCCGCTACGAGGAGACGAGGAACGCGCCGATGACGGAAAGCCCGACGACTGACCATCGCGAGGCGGCAGCGCAACCAGAACGCTGGACACAGGCTCAGAAACGGCTGCTGATCGTCGTCGCGGCCGCAGCGGGAATCTCCGGAATCGACACCACCATCGTCAATGTGGCGCTGCCGCACATCGGGACCGACCTGACGATCTCCCTGGCCGGACTCCAGTGGGTCGTGGACGCCTACAGCCTGCTGTACGGGGCCTTCCTGCTGACCGCCGGCGTACTGGCCGACCGCTGGGGGCACCGCCGGATGTTCGTCCTCGGCGTGCTCGCGTTCGCACTGACCTCCACGGTGATCGCCGTTTCGCAAGGGTCGGAAGTGCTGATCGCGGCGCGCGCCGCGCAGGGGGTCTCGGCGGCCGCCCTGACCTCCGCGGGACTGGCCCAGCTGACCGCCGGCTTCCCCGGCCGGGCCAGGGCCCGCGCACTGGGCCTCTACACCACCGTGGCGTCCTTGTCGTTCGTCGTCGGCCCGCTGCTGGGCGGAGTGCTCGTCGACTCGGCCGGATGGCGCTGGGCGTTCCTGATCAACCTGCCGCTGTGTCTGGCGGTCGTGGCCGGCTCCCGCGGCCTGCCCGGCGGCCACCGGTCCGCCGACCGGCCGCTGGACCCCGCCGGCCTGCTCCTCTCCGCCGCCGGCCTGATCGCGGTGACGTACGCGGTGATCGCGGCACCGGAACACGGCTGGGCCGGCACGACGACCCTCGGCTGCCTCGTCGCCGGCCTCCTTCTCCTCGCGCTGTTCGTCGTGGCCGAGCGGCGTGGCCGTCACCCCCTGCTCGACCTGAGCCTCCTGCGCGCCCCCGCCTACAGCGGCGCGCTGCTCACCCTCTTCACCATCGTGGCGTCGTTCTTCGGCCTCATGATGTTCCTGGCCATCTGGTTCCAGCAGGTGCGGGGCTACTCCGCATTGCAGGCGGGGGCCGCCCTGCTCCCCATCATCCTGCCGTTCATGGTGACGGCTCCCATGGGCGCCAAGCTGCTGAAGAAGTTCGGTACGGCGACCGTGACGGCGGTCGGCAGCGCCGTCACGGCCGTCGGCCTGCTCCCCCTGACCATGCTGAACACGGACAGCAGCTGGCTGCACCTCGCGCCGGCCCTGGTGGTCCTGGGCGCGGGTGGCGGAGTCGTCCAGGCCCCCGTCATGGCCGCGGCCCTCGGCGCGGTCCCCGTCGAGCGCGCGGGGCTGGCCAGCGGCCTCGCCAACAGCGTGCGCCCGCTGGGCATCGTGGTGGGCGTCGCGGCGCTCGGCACCGTCCTGGCCACGCAGGTCCGCAGCGCCCTGGAGGGGCCGCTCTCGGCGGCGCACGTCGGTACCGGCCGCGCCGAGGGAATCATCCACGCCGTCTCGGCGGGGCGCCTGGAGACCGTGCCCGGCGTCCCGTTCCGCGCTCTGCAGGACGCCTTCACCCATGGCCTGACCGCAGTGGCCTGGGGAAGCGTGGTACTCGCCGGGTGCTCGGCCGTGATCGCCGCGTGCACCCTCCGCACCGGGCCCGCCGCCCGCCCCGCGGGTGCCCCGGCGCCCCAGGAGGGCTGACTCGCCCCCATGACGAGAGGGGCCTCGGGTTCGCGGACCCGAGGCCCCTCTCGTGCGTGCCGGCGCACCGTCAGGGTTTCGGCGTGAATCCCAGCTGCTCCATGAACTGGAGACCGTCGGAACTCACCCAATACTCGGTGAACTTTCCGTCACGGCAGCGGAAGATATCCATACCCGCGAAGGAAACCTCGGTTCCCACGACGGCCGACGAACCGGGAAGTTCACCGTTGTACTTTCCCCGGAAAATCCACCTGCCGGACACCAGGTCGTTTTCCGCGAGCGGGCCGACGACGACGTCGACGTGCACCTCGGAAAAGAGCGAGACCCCGCGGCGGACCATTTCGGCCAGCTGAACGGGGCCGGACACGTCCTCGCCCGGCCAGTGGGCAACAAAGTCCGGCGCCGCGAGCTGCTCCGCGAGATCGTCCATCTTCTCCGGATCGGCATGCCAGAGCTCGTCGATCCATTTCCTGTAGAGCGACCTGTTCTGCTCCGCACTCATGCGCGTCTCCTCATACACCCGACGTTCGTGTACACGTACACATACTGTACCCCGCCCCATCAGATGCTGCCCTCGTCCATCGGCTCCGAAGCCGACGGGCGTCGGGACACGATCAGCTCGGCGAGCTGCCGCACGGTCGGTGCCGCGAGGAATTCGCGCAATGTCACCACCACGCCGGAGGACTTGCGGACGGACTCGGCGAGTCGGGTCGCGAGCAGGCTGTCCCCGCCGAGGACAAAGAAGCTCTGATCCCGGCCCAGCCGGTCGACGCCCAGCAGCTCCCGCCACTCCGCCGCGAGGGCGAGCTCCGTCTCTCCCCTCGGTGCTTCGAGGGTCTGCTCCTGCGGGCGCGCGCCGCGCAGCTGCCGGACGACCTCGGCACGGTCGACCTTGCCGTTCGCGGTCAGGGGGAGCGCCGCCACCTCGACCAGCAGCTCGGGGATCATGTAACCCGGCAGCCGGTCCGCGAGCCAGGTACGCCACGCATCCGGGGCCGGACCGCCGGCAGGCCCCGGTCGGCCCGACTCGGGCACCACCATCGCGGCGAGCCCGGTCGCCGGCTCCCCGACGGTCGCCACCACGCACTGGGCGATGTCCGGGTGAGCGGTGAGTGCGGTCTCCACCTCGCCCAGTTCGATGCGGTGCCCGCGCACCTTCACCTGATGATCAGCGCGCCCCAAGAACTCCAGCGTGCCATCCGGCCAGTACCGCCCCAGATCCCCGGTCCGGTACCACCGCACCCCCTCGCACTCCACGAACTGCCGCGCCGTCCGCTCGGCATCACCGCAATACCCCAGCGCGACCCCCGCACCACCGATCCACAACTCACCCGGCACCCAGTCAGGACAGTCCCGCCCCAGCTCATCCACCACCCGGAAGCGCTGGTTGGTGAGGGGCCTGCCGTACGGAACGGCGGACCAGCCAGGGTCGACCCGGTCGACCTCGAAGAAGTTCGACCACACCGCGGCTTCCGTGGCTCCACCGAGCGCGACGAGGCGGCAGCCGGGAGCCTCCCGCGCGAGCCGGCCGCGCAGGTCGAGGCCGACCCAGTCACCGGAGACCAACGCCACGTCCAGGGAGATCAGGGGCGGGCCGTCGTCCGCAGCGACGAGCAGCATGTCCAGCAGCGCGGGCACGGTGTTCCAGACCGTGACGTCCCGGCGTCGTACCAGTTCCGCCCAGCGCCGGGCCTCCCTGCGTTCGCCCTCCTCGATGAGGACGAGGGCGCCGCCGGCCGACAGCAGCCCGAAGATGTCGTACACCGACAGGTCGAAGTCCAGCGCCGACACCGCCAGCACCCGGTCCTCCGGACCCACCGCGAACCGCGCGTTCACATCCTCCAACGTGTTCACCGCCGCCGCATGACTGACCATCACCCCCTTCGGCTCCCCCGTCGAACCCGACGTGAAGATGATGTACGCCAACTCCTCCGCGTCCACCGCCACCGGCTCCGCCAACGGCTCCGCACCCCACGCCTCGTCCAGCACCGCCTCGGTGAGCACGACGGAGACTTCCGCCCGGGCGAGGATGCGCTCCGCGCGGCGCTCCGGCTGGTCCACCCCGATCGGGACGTACACGCCACCGGCCGCGAGGACCCCCATGACAGCCGCGATCTGGCCGGGGCCCTTCGGCAGGCGGATCGCCACCGCGTCGCCCGGCCGGACACCGGACGCGGTCAGATGGCCTGCCACCCGCAGCGCCCGCTCCGCGAGCCGGCCGTAGGACCAGATCGTGCCGTCACCGCAGATCAGTGCGGGTGCCTCGGGATCGGTCCCGGCGCGTGCGAAGAAAGCCTGGTGCAGCGGTGCCCGCCGTACCTCGGCGGTGGTCGCGTTGGCCTCGGCCCGGACGCTGCGCTGGGCTGCGGGCAGCGCGTCCGGCAGCGGCCGGGTCCAGTCCACGTCGGCGAGGGAGAGCACCAGCTCACGGTGGGCGTCGAACATCGCGTCCAGCACGCCCTCCGCGAACAGTTCCTCCACGGCGTCCCAGTTGAAGCGGACGCCGCCCGCGAAGTCCATGACCTGGTAGTCCAACCACACCTGCGGCGTCTGGGAGAGGCCCCAGACCTGCTCCGCGAACGGCGGCGCCGCCAGCTCCGCGCCCACACCGAGCGCACTGGTGAACACCACCGGCATCGCCCCCGTGGCCCGGTCGTCCGACCGCGCCATGTCCCGCAGCACCTCGATCGCCGAGACCGTACCGTGGTCGAGGTCCTCCCAGAGGCCGTCCTGGAACCTCCGGGCACGCTCCAGGAGCGACTCACCGCGTCGCGGCCGGTACCCGGCCAACAGCAGTGAGGTGAAGTCACCGACGACGGACCGGATCTCCGGGTGCACCTCCTGCCTGTCGAAGAGGGTGAGATTCAAGGTCACGTCCGCCCGGCTGGACCACCGGCCCAGCACCTCGGCGTAGCAGGTCGCCAACAGGGCCGCCGGCGTCAGGCCGTGGGCGCGCGCCTTGTCGCGGATCTTCTCCCACTGCTCCGGGGGGACGACGGCCTCGCGCCGTGTGAAGCGCGGCGCTGTGACCAGCTCGGGGTCGGTGCGCAGCGGAAGCTCGGGCGCGGGCGGCAGCTGGGCGGCGCGCTCGCGCCAGTACTGCCGGTCGGCCTCGCGGCGCTCCGGGTCCGGCCGGACGTTCAGCAGGTAGTCCCGGAACGACAGGGTCAGCGGCGCCGGCTCGGCGCCCGGGTCCCGGTAGCGGGTCCCCAGCTCCGAGAAGACGATCATGATGCTCAGCGCGTCCAGCACGAGCAGGTCGAGGCTGAACGCGATGCGGGTCGGCCCGCCTGCCACCCGGACCGCCCGGATGTCGAAGAGCGGCCAGCGCGTCGAGTCGAGCACCTGGTGGGAGAGGCTGTCGCGCATCCTCGTGAGGGCGGCCTCCCGCTCCCCCGCGGACACGTCGGTGACATCGATGCGGTACTCGGGGACGGCGGGCAGGATGCGCTGCGTTCCGTCCTCGCCGAACACCGCCCGCAGCATCTCGTGTCGTGCCACCACGCGGTTCCAGGCGTCCTCCAGCCGGCGCACGTCGAGGTTGTCGTCCTCGAACTCCCAGTACCAGTGGGACGCCACTCCACCGAGGGCGAAGTCCTCCGTCCTGCCGAACCAGTACGCCCGCTGCACGTCGGTCAGCGGGAACGGCTCGTAACGGCCCTCAAGATCCTCGACGATCGTGGCGGCCGGGGCTTCCGCTGTCGTGTTCGTGCTCAGGGAGGCCGCGAAATCCTTCAGCACCGGACGGGAGAGCAGGGTCCGGAGCTCCACGCCGGACAGGCCCGCGGCACGCAGCCGCCCCGCTGCCCTGGTGGCGAGCAGGCTGTCACCGCCCAGGGCGAAGAAGCCGTCGTCACGCGTGACCCGGTCGACGCCCAGCAGCTCCTTCCAGACCTCGGCCACCTGCTGCTCGGCTCCGGCCCGCGGCGGTTCGCCCGGCGTGCCGCCGGTGCGCGAGGCGTCCAGCAGGGCCGATATCCGCCTGCGGTCGATCTTCCCGTTGGCGTTCAGCGGCAGTTGTTCGAGTACCAGGATCCGCTCGGGGATCATGTACGAGGGGAGGTGTCCGGCGAGCCGGTCGCGCAGCTCGTCCGGGTCCGGTACGCGCCGTGCGGGCTGCACGGCCGCGGCCAGCTGCGGCGAGGTGCCGCCCGTCACCAGGACCACCGCTCGGGCGACATCTGGCTGCTTGTCGAGTGCGGTTTCCACCTCACCCAGCTCGATGCGGTGCCCGCGCACCTTCACCTGATGATCAGCCCGCCCCAAGAACTCCAGCGTGCCATCCGGCCAGTACCGCCCCAGATCCCCGGTCCGGTACCACCGCACCCCCTCACACTCCACGAACTGCCGCGCCGTCCGCTCGGCATCACCGCAATATCCCAGCGCGACCCCCGCACCACCGATCCACAACTCACCCGGCACCCAGTCAGGACAGTCCCGCCCCAGCTCATCCACCACCCGGCAGGTGACATTGGCGAGCGGCGTCCCGTAGGGCACGGAGCGCCAGTGCCCAGGGATGCCGGTCACCTCGCACACCGTGGAGTGGATGGCGGCCTCGGTGGTGCCGCCGAGGCCGGCGAGTCGACTGCCGGGCGCCCACCTTTGCAAGCGGCCCCAGAGGTCCACCGTGACCCAGTCACCGCCGAGCAGGGCGACACGGAGCGGCACGTGCTGTCCGCTCTCCTCCGCCGCGATGAGGAGCATGTCCAGCAGGGCCGGTACGGACTGCCAGACCGTCACCTGCTTGTGCCGCACGAGACCGACCCAGCTCAGGGCATCGCGTCGCTGGTCCTCCGAGACGAGGACGAGGGCGCCGCCGGCCGACAGCAGCCCGAAGATGTCGTACACCGACAAGTCGAAGTCCAGCGCCGACACCGCCAGCACCCGGTCCTCCGGACCCACCGCGAACCGCGCGTTCACATCCTCCAGCGTGTTCACCGCCGCCGCATGACTGACCATCACCCCCTTCGGCTCCCCCGTCGAACCCGACGTGAAGATGATGTACGCCAACTCCTCCGCGTCCACCATCACAGGCTCCGCGAGCGGACCGGCCCGCAGTGCCTCGTCGAGCAGGAGTGGCTCAAGGCCCTCGGGCCAACTCGGGTCCTCGCGCTCGTCCTTGTCGGTCAGGACGGTCCGGACGCCGGCCCGTCGGTAGATCTTCGCTCTGCGGGACGACGGCTGATCGGTCCCGATCGGTACATACGCGGCACCGGCGGCCAGTACGCCCAGGACGGCAGCGACCTGTCCTGGCCCCTTGGGCAGGGTGACGGCCACGGTGTCTCCTGGTACGACACCGCGCGCCCGCAGCGCTCCCGCGACCCGCAGCGCCCGCTCGGCCAGTTCATCGTAGGTCTGCTGCTCGTCGTCTCCCCACAACAGCGCCGGACGGCCGGGCGCCACGGCGGCCTGGTGGAAGAACTCCTCGTGCAGGAGCGAACCACTGCCCGCGGCGCGCGTGTCGTTGCAGACGGCGCGTACGGCACGCTGGTCATCCGGCAGCAGGTCGGGCAGCTGTCGGCCCCAGTCGTCATCGGGGCCGCCGAGCCACTCGATGATCCTGCGGTAGGCGCCGAACATGGCATCCAGAACACCTTCGCCGAACAACTCCTGTTCCGCATCCCAGTTGAGCAGCAGACCACCGTCATGCTCGGTGACCTGGTGGTCCAGCCATACTTGCGGTCCTTGCGAGATCATCCAGGAAGGTGCGCCGAAACATCGGCGCACCTCCTCGCTGAACAGCTCCCCCAAGCTGAGCCCACTGGTGAACACCACTGGCGCATACACCGGATCGCCGTTGTTGGCCCGGGTCAGGTCGCGCAGTACGTCGACGCCGGAATATTCGGTGTGCGCCATGTCGGCCTGCAATCGGCCATGCAGCTGCCGCGCCCGCTCCAGAAAAGTGCCCGCCTCGCTGAGGTCGACTTCGAGCAGCAGAAGATTGGTGAAGTCCCCACTGAGCCGGAAGACATCCGGGTGCACTGCTTCCCTGTCGAACAGCGGTAGGTTCAGCACGAAGTGCTTGCGCGAGCTCCACGCCGCCAGCACTTCGGCGAAAGCGGTGGCGAACACCGTGGAAAGCGTCACGCCGTGCGACCTGGCGCGCGCCGCGAGCCGATCCCGCTCGGGGCCGCTGAGCCAGTGGTGCCGACGGCTCGGTGAACGCCGTGTGAGGCGCTCCGGGTCCACTGCCAGCGGGAGTTCCGGGCCGCCGGGCAGCTCCGGCAGGCGCTCCTGCCAGTACGCCCTGTCCGCCTGGCGGCCTCGCTCGCGGCGACGCGTGCGGTGGGCCAGGTATTGCGGGTAGCTGTAGTCGATGGGCGGCAGCGATGCGTGCGGTGCGTCGTAGAGCGACGCCAGATCGGCCAGAACGATGCGGAAGCTCAGCGCGTCCGCCACGAGCATGTCGACATTGACGTGCACCCGGGTAGCACCGTCCGGGAGCAGTGAGAGCTGGACGTCGAAGACCTCGCCGCGTTCCACCGCCAGGCGTCGGCCCGAAAGCTCCCGGCGCAACCGCGCCAATCGCTCCTCGGCCTCGTCCATGCCGTGTTCCCGCAGGTCATGGATTGTCAGGCCGGGCCAAGCGCTCTGCTCGGCGATCCACTGCCGGCCGTCGTCGGTGAAGTGCGCCCGCAGCATCGCATGGCGCTGCGTGAGAGCACGGACAGCCTGTTCCAGCCGGTCGGGCTGCACGTCGCGGCCGGTGAACTCATTGTAGAAGTGTGCGGCGACGCCACCCAGCACCTGCTCGTCGCCGCGGCCGATCCAGTACGCATGCTGCATCAGGGCCAGATCGAACGGCTCCGTCCCGCTCGGGGCGGCTATCTCCTCCGCCGTCAGGCCCTGCTCCGCGCCGGCCTGCCCAGCTTCTCGCGCCGAGGTCACCGCGTCCCACCAGTCCTTCAGCACCGGGCGCGCGAACAGCTCGCCGAACGTGATACCCGCACCGTCCGCCTGCCACCGGTTGACCAATGTCATGATCATGATGGAGTCGAGCCCGAGCGCGGTGAGGTCGGCGTCGTCACGGACCCTGTCGAGTGGCTCGTCCAGGATCTCCGCGATGTCCTGACGCATCAGCTCCATGGAAAGCGGCTCGCCGCCCCCTCCGTCGCCGAGTTCGACAGCCTGCTCCACCTGCCCTCCCTCTTCGAAGAGAACGGCGGACTCGAACAACGTGGAGGAGCCGAAGAGGCCCCCCGCCGACTCATCCTCCGGGGCCACCACATCTTCCGTGCGGCGTTCCACGTGCAGGACGTCCAACGCTCCGCGTCGGTACAGCTGGAGAGCGTCGTGAGCCATCGGCTCCCCCTCCGGCGAACGCGGCAGGCTCGACGCCCCCACACAGACGATCTCTTCAGGAGGTGACTGGGACTCTTCGGTAAGTGCGGTACGCAGCATGCCGGCCACAGAGACAGGAGGGACATCCGCCGCCCCCTGGGCGCACTCGACGAACACCGTCGGCCCATCGTCGAGAGACTGCTGAATCAAGCAGATCCCGCCGCATCGCGCCTCGGCCAACCGCCGCCCCAGAGCCTCCGCGAGCTCCCGTTCCGTTAGGCGTCCTGTCCCTGACGTAATGCCCCGCTGCGCTTCCACCAGCCTGACCTCATTCAAGTCGGGAGTTTGTTTACTTGTACCCCAACCCTTCAACCCCTGTACAGGGAACGCGAGTTTCACTGCATACCCAGCACCACACCGTGCGCAGTACCCATCCCCGGGAACACCGTCCACTCCCGACCGCTGCGGCCTCACGCTGCGACCAGCCACAACAGAACGGCGACCGACACCACCCTCCGGGAACCGCAAACTCACGCCTCGAAGCTGATGGGCGCAGTCGACTCGACCGCGGCGCCGACCCCGGCGACGGGTTTCTGCGCCGAAGCCCGACATACCGCAGAGGCTGGAAGAACCCCCATCTCGCTCACGCACACCACCCGAAGCCCCGGTCGCACTCAATCACCAGGGACTGGCATCAAGCCTGCGCCGTGAGTACCACGATCTCCCATCCCGACAATTTCCGGCTTCCCCCGGCCGGCGTACCACGCCATGCGAGGGCCCCTCACTTCGCGCAGTGCAGCACCAAGCCGGTTCCTTCGAGGCGGGCGGCCGAAAACTCGAGCCACCCAAGGAGCACCGACGACGAGAAGAGCGGAATGGGCCCTTCGTGATCAAAAGACGGCGATACCGACCAGACACCTATGTGCAGGAGACCGACGTGACCGAGGACATGCTCGCAGGCGCCAAGGGTTCGCCGAATCGGTTCGCAAACCCCACGGCTTGCCTGCTCGCGGACACTGGGTAGGTCACGCCTCACTGCCCCGCGGTCCATGGCCACGCGCCCCTCTCGCCCAACCGGACGCGGGGCCGTCTCTGCAGCGCCCCCCGGATGAGGGCCACTCCCAACGGCCCCGGCCCTTTGGAGAGTTTCCGGGGAGAACGGCCCCCTCTGGGGAGTCCGTGGGGAGTTCCGGCCGCATAGACGCGCACGAACCTGAAAGCCTCCGCAAGAGGCATTGCCGCAGCTCAGCGGGCTGCTAACGGCCAGAACCGCAGGTCAGCGGCGTTGCCCGGGGAAGCACATAACATACGTCCCAAGATCGTCCCCTTCAACGATCCCGGGGAGCGACCCACCCTCCCTCAAGGGAGTCACATAACGAGTCGCAATGACTTCTGTCAGCATTTCCCCAGGCTATACGCCTACCTGGCCTTAGGAATCAAGACGGACCGACAAGTCCCTCCGACCTGGCGATCCGCCCTGAACCCCCTGGGGAATTCCTGGGGAGTTCCTGGGGAGTTTCGGCTGCGGGCGACCACGCCGCCCTCCCCACCACCGAACAGGATGTCGATGGCACCCCGTCCCCTGTTCCCTGCCTCCGGCATGAAGTGCGCGTAGTGGTCCAGCGTGATGGTCGGCGACGAGTCACAAGGCGCCCAAGAGCGGGGCGAAGGCCGCGGGGCCGGCGGCGACGGCCGGGGTGGAGTGGTGTAACACCGACTTCGAGAGCATCCTCGCTACCCGGTTCACCGAGTGCGATGTCAGGTCGGTGCCGATCTATATCCGCATGGACGGCGCGATCCAGGCCACTGCTCGCTGCCTCCGCCCTGGTGGACGCGGCCGACACGCTGAACTGTGACGAGTTCGCGTTCGCCTCCTCCTACAACAGCGGCGGCATGTCGTCCGCTGAGGGCGGCCTGAACCCCACCCTCCTCCCGGGCGGGACCACGCCGACGGGTGCGGCGTGTATTGGCACCTACGCCAAGAAGCACGACAGCATGGTCCACCTGTTCTCCTTGAACGGCACCGACCCCACGTTCAGCGAGGTGTGCGGCCGGTCGGCCATCTTCGGCATGCACAACCAGGAATCCATGGGCAACCACTTCGCGACGTTCATGCGGGACATGCGGATCATGGACAAGGATGCGTACTGACTGGACACGCGGATGGATGACGGCGGCATCTGCACGTACGGCATCGGCGGCGGTCAGCCGGTGCTCTACAAGCTAGCCGCGGAGTAACACCCCTGGCCGCAACGGCATTGGCCCCCACCCTGCAATCAGGGTCGGGGCCAGTCTCGGGTGCGCGGCAGACGGTCAGGCCGGGGCAATGAGGACGCCGGGAAGGTCACCGGCCTTCACGGCGTCCTGGTCGATGGCCACGCCCGTGTAGGCGCCCACTGCGGTGAACACCAGCTCGGGCAGGCGCCCGCCATGCTCCTCGAAGTACGCGACGACTTCGCCCTCACTGGCCTCAGGCATCGACGGGAACACCGCGCCCGCGGCGCTGAGGGAGGCATCGACGGCCGAGCCCTGCCCGGTGTCGGTGCCGAAGTCAGCCCGATACGCGCAGGCATCGGACGCATGGATGATCAGGGCCGGGGGGCTGAAACGGTTGGCGGTCAGGCAGAGGATCTCTTCGCCCTCGCAGGGAAGCATCGACTCGACCTTGCCTTGGTAGCCGGTCGCCCAGGTTGCCATGCCCCAGTCCTCCAGCACGTACGTCCACTCACCGCACGTGCCGTACATGGAGCGGTTGAGGTGGGGGGAGGGCTGGCCCGGCTGCCCTGCCGGTGCGCGCAGCTCCCTGCCCGGGGTGCGCGCGGCTAGCGCGTCGAGGTCGGCGCCCAGGTTGATGAGGAACTCGTCCGTCTCCACGCCTCGGGCCAGGGTCAGCGAGATGCCGCCGAGCATGCCGGGCACGGCCGATGAAGGGGTGTGATGGTGTGCGCCCATCCACGCTATGCCGTCACTCATGCCGGTCAGACTATTGGCCTGGCACTGGCGGTAGTCCGGGTGGTGGCAAGTGCCGGCACAAGCAGTGCGGCCGGTTGTGGTTCTGCGCACCGGCCGCAAGCGCGCCCGCATTGCCCGCTTTCATGACCCCATAAGCAGTTATGCAGGGTGTGAGTGGTGAGGAGTTGCCGTCGAGAAGCGCGCGGTCGTGGGTTCAGTTTCGGCCAGGGATCGAAGCTGCCGGCGGAACCGTTCTGGACCCGGTGTGGCAGCAACCCCCGCCAACTTCGCTCGGGACCGGGGCCTTTGCCGGGCGTGCGCGAGGGTGGACTTCTCGGAGCGGGCATGGGCGGCGTTCAAGGCGACGGTGGCTGAACTGGTCGGCGCTGTGCTGAAAGAGCCATGGCGCAGGTTGGACAAGCCGCATAGCGCCATGTACGGGGAGGCTCCACGCTGGAGAGTCCCAGCGCCTCGGCATCAACCCCCACGTGGTGGCGATCGCCGTCCGGCGCCAACTCATGAAAGTCGAGCATGGTTCTCCCTGTCAGTGGGGTGAAGTGTCCAACCACATGATGCAGGGGCCAGCACGAGACGGATGCTGCTTGTGACGGAGACGGCGGTTGTCCGGCAGGTAGGCGTCCCGGCGCGGCCTCGGGGCGTTCCCGGCGCGTGCTGGGGGAATGGGACAGCGACGCGTACCAGTTCGTCGGCACGCCGACCTTGCTGCCGCCCAGTCGTGGATGAACGAGCGGGCGCTCGATGACGCTACCGCGGCGTAGGCGGACCTGAACGCGGCTGGCGGCGGGACGGCGTCCGGCCGATGCTGCCCCCGCCCGGCCCGGTCCACCGACCGCCGCCTGATGCGTTGTCAGGGGCCTGCGGCACACTGGGCACCTCACCGTTGGAGCAGGGGGGCTGATGGCGTTCCGGGCCGTGCACGCGCAGTGGGGGACCGTTTTCGCGCATCTGCCCGATCTCGGTTGCGGACGTACCTGGGAAGCGGTGTGGAAGACCCGGCCGCCCGCGCCGCTGACATGCGACGAGTGCGGCCACGCAATGCACGCGAAGACCTCCCGCACGGGGTTACGGTTTTTCGCCCACGCACCGGGCGCTCCGACCTGCATGCTCGCTCTGGAGTCGGTCGCCCACCACCTGCTCAAGCTGGAGCTGGCGAACGCCGCGAGAGACGCCGGCGCACACGCCGAGCTCGAAGCCCGCGGTCCCAACGGCGCCTGGCGCGCGGACGTGCTGGCCAGCGCCCCCGTCGGAACGTGGAAAACGGCGCTCGAAGCCCAGCTCGCGCCGATCACCGACACCGACGTCACCGCCCGCGCCCAGAAGATGCGCGCCGACGGCGTCACCTCGATCTGGTTCAGCGACCGGCCCCGCCCGTCGTGGCTCGGCGCCGTCCCCTCTGTGCGTCTGACCCGGCCGGACGGCGCGGATCACCTCGCCGTCGCCGAGGGCCTGGTGCGGTTCGACGAGCGCGGCTGGGAAGCAGTCCCAGCTACCCTGACCCAGTTCCTGACCTGGGCGTTCACTCACAGGATCGTTCTCCACACGCCGCGGACCCCGCTGCGGTACCCGCAACGTGCGCTGGCCGTGGTGTGGACGGCGCCGCATTACATCACGGCCGAAGACACCCACCTCGCCGAGGAGGAACAGCGGCGACACCTCGACGAGCTCCGCCTGGCCGCGCTGGAACGGGAGAAGGAGAAGAAGCGGGAGAAGATCAGGGCCAGGAACGCCGTCACCCGAGCCAGGGCCCTGGAGGAGGCCACCGAGGCCGAGCACGCTGCCCGCGCCCTCCAGGCCGGCAGGCTGCGGGAGATCGCCATCGGGTTCCGCCGCGGTGTCAACCAGGCCCTGGTGAAACTGGCCGACGAGCACAATGTCACCGCGACCGTGGGCTGGAGCACTGGCGACCCCCGGTATGCCGGCGGCGTCCCCCACGTCGACGAGAGCGGCGTCCCAGTCGCCGTCTTTGACCCGGCGCCGGAACGCGTCCAGGGCGAGGCATTCCTTCTCCTGGCCGGGCTCCTTCTGATCTTCCCCAGCAAGACTGACCAGCGGCGGTTCGAGAACGCGGTGAACACGAAGAAGAGGCACCGGCCGATCGACGGCTACCGGACCGCCTTCGTCGAGGCCCCGGCCGCCCGTGCCTGCACCTGTGCCGTCCCACGGCTCGTCGCGAAGATCCACAACGCCGCATACCCTGCCGAACCGAGCGACCGGATGGGTCCGGGCGCCGGCCTGTTCCGGGCCGAGTGCCGCAGCTGCGGCAGGCAGTACAACAAACCATGGCGCCGGATCGGCAGCACCCCCATGCCCCGGGCGTGAAGCGAAGGCGCTCGATAGCTGCTGTCTCGTTCCTATGCCGGTCCGGCCGGTCCGTTGGGCCCCAACAAAGTTTGCATACTTCTCGTTCAGCTGCAGAAGATGCAGCCGTTCCACATGGGCAACGCGCTCAGGACTCTGTGGCGCACGCACGAGGCGATCGCGGCGTGCGGCCAGTCGTCGTCCTCGCAGGGAAACAGCGAGTCCGGACGAGGTTCTGCAGGCGGTGTGAACGAGGCCATCATGTCGATGAACCGCCGAAGGTAGCCCTCCGCGTACGGCGGGTCGTAGTCCAGCTCGTACCACCGGTGACGGGTCAGTGCGAGGTTGGCGGCGCGCAGGACGAATTGCTTGGACCGGGCGCGCTGCTGGGGTGTCGCTCCCCAGTCGATGTCCCGAAGGTCGAAGCCGACGCCCCCACGACCCATGACGTTCTGATCCTGGAGTGATAGCAGTCCCGCGAAGCGATAGTCCCACGGGTCCTCGACGAGGTCGGAGACAGCGAGCGTCAGGACGTCGATGAATACTTTGGTGCCGCCGTTGGTCAGATCGAGGTCTTTGTCACCGGCCTTGAACAGGTTCACTCCGCCACCGTACGGCGCGCGCGTGAACGGCCCGGCGCACGAGAGGCTACGACACCACCACAGGCGGGCCCGTCGCTGCCTTGCCCAGGGTCTTCGGGCAGAGCCGTGTAAGGAGGTGTCGCCCTCCGCGGACAGAAGCTAGCCCGGAGAATCCGCCGCAGATGCGTCTGCCTCTCCAGATGTGAGCCGACGATCCCGGCGTACTGTCCCTCGGACGTCATCCGAGGGGCAGCTGTCGGAGCAGCCTCGAACGCACGGTATCCAGTCCGCGACGCGCTTCAACAGCCTTCTGAAACAGCATCGCAGGCCGTCAATAGCTCACTTCGACTCCTGAAGAGGGAGCGAATTCGATCAGGTCCATGCGAAGCGTGAATCGTGCTGCCCCCGTACGCAACACGGCCAGCACGGAGGGCAATTCTGCGACAAACTCCCACGACGAGGAAGCTAGAGCAAATACGCCTAACTCGGGGGCGTCAGAGAGCGAGAACATCAGGAGAACGTCCGGCCGTGGCCCACGGCCGGCTTTCGCCTTCGCCTTCCGCCCGGAGAGCGGACCTGTGCATCCACACGCCTTTCCCTCCGATGCTTCGGGCTCCAAAAACTCCGTGCCGTCGCAGACATGGAAGTTCTCCCCCCTGACCTCATATAGCTCGAACTCCCTTCCGAACAACCTGGTCAGGGCCGCAGCAACCCCTCGGTCGTTTGTCGACACCCGCCAAGATGAAAGCGCCGCTATGAGTCGTCGGCTCACCTCCGTTTGAGCGGAGGTGAGCCGAACGGATCCGCCTCCGCCGTCCTGCCCCTGGCTTTGTCCACTGCAAGTGGCAGCGTTTGTCGGCTGGTTCGGGCAGCAGGTGAGCCCTGGCCCGCGGACGAATGTTTCACGAAATTTGACGGTACGGTGCTCGCGTCGGTCGGACGGCTGCCATGATCACTCAGCGGCCTCGCACCTTGGCACACCACCCGGCGGCCCGGGTCGCACCGCGACAGCGTGACCAACGGAAGGGATCCGGCGTGCGCAGACTCGTCCACTACATCGCTACCACCCTCGATGGCTTCATCGCGGGCCCGGACGGCGGGGACCCCACCGGTCCCAACGGCTTCTGGCCCATACCGGAGGACTACATCCAGCACCTCGTGGCCGAGTACCCGGAGACGCTGCCCGTCCAGGCCCGGCAGGCACTGTCCGTCACGGCGGAGGGCACGCACTTCGACACTGTGCTGGAGGGGCGGCGCAGCTACGAGATCGGTCTTGCGGCCGGCATCACCGACGCCTATCCCCACCTGCGTCACCTGGTATTTTCCCGGACCCTGACCGAGAGCCCGGACCCGGCCGTCGAATTGGTCGCCGACGACCCGGTGGCGACCGTGCGCGAACTCAAGCAACAGGACGGCAAGGACATCTGGCTACTGGGCGGCGCCGATCTCGCGGGCTCCCTGTACGCCGAGATCGACACGCTCATCCTCAAAGTCGGCCCGCTGACCATCGGCGACGGGATCCCGCTGTTCTCCCGCAAGGCCGCCTTCGACCCACGCACCTGGACACTCGCAGACCACACCGTCCTCAAAAGCGGCGCGGTGTTCCTCACCTACACGCGCGTCGGCAGCTGAACGCTCCGGGCGGGCGGCGCTTGTGCGAGGGGCCAGGCGCGCGGGCGCGCTCAGAGGGTCACGCAGGCGCCGCCGTGCCGCATGCCAGGGCCGTGGACGGCTGCAACGCCAGATGAGTACGGCGGGGGCGACCCAAGCCGGCCACGTGCGGCGCGACCTTCGGCATCTGCGGCATGACCAGGACCTTCCCCCGAGAACACCGCGACGTTGTCCTGGCAAGCACCCCACCGCCGTCAAAACTCGTGAACACGGACCGACAGTGGATCTGGGTGCCTCCCAAGCCGATGAACAACTGACTTCACGACTCACGAACAAAGCCAAGCCCCGCACCGTGCTCTCCGCGCGAGGGGAAGTGAGCCGGTGCGGGCGACCTCTGGGCGACCTCGGAGGCCCAGTACCTGCTGGCGCTCCAGATCACGGCCGTCGCAGCAAGGACGGCGTCGCACTCGTTGGCTGCGGAGCCGGCCGAATAAACACCTCCGGGTGTTGATTGTCCCTTCCCAGTGAGCGCGGTGCAGTCGGGGAGAAACATGAGCAGCCTGAAGGTCTTCCGGGTCAGATGCGGCCGGGCCACAGAGATACCGGGTGCGTCGGTGGCGGTGGAGGGGGAGCTGCAGTCGCTGGTCGAGGCTGTACCGGGCCGCCGACCTCCTGCAGCGCAGCGTCGCAGCGGCCTGAGCTGCACAACGTTCAAGGGCGATGCCTTCCCCGAGGGGAGGCACTGCCCTTTTCCGTTTGAGTCCCTGATCGCGCTGTTCGACCAGGCCGACGGCGCGCAGGACCGAGAAGTGGGGGCTGAGCGCGGCTTTGCCGACAGGGACGCCGGAGGTGCCGCAGCCGCGCGTCCAGTCGGCGGAGGCTTGAGGCGTCCGGGCTGGGGGCGAGAGACCGGCTTGCGTCAGGAGGCGATGCCACGCCAGATGCAGCTGACAGCCTGCGGCCTACGGCCTACGACGGCCTGCCGGGCATCGGTGCTGGTGCGGCCTCCGCTGTTGTGTGATGCCGGAGGGCGTCGGAGACGGATTTGGCGCCGGCGTGCGTGGTGTATCCGCCGTCGACCGGGATGTCGGCTCCCGTGATGAAGGAGGCGTCGTCGCTCAGCAGGAAGGTGACGAGTGGTGTGATGTCGTCGACGGTTCCGGTACGGCCCAGTGGTGTCTCGCGGAGGTTGGCCTCCCGGAAGGCGGGGGCGGCCGACGCGGTCATCTCGGTCTCGATGAAGCCGGGATGGATGGTGTTGACGCGGATGCCGCGCGGCCCGAGTTCCATCGATGCGGTTTTCGCCAGGCCCCGCAGGGCCCATTTGCTGGCGGTGTAGGCGACCGGATAGTGGGCGGTCAGCGCGGCGGACGAACCGATGTTCACGATCGAGGCGCCCGCGGGCATCAGGGGCGAGAGGTGCTGGATGCCGAGGAGGGGGCCGATGACGTTGACCGCGTGGACGCGGGCCATGTCCTCGGCGCGCACGTCGTCGAGCCGGGCCCGCCAGGTGATGCCCGCGTTGTTGACGAGCCCGTGCACGTGTCCGTGGGTGTCTCGCAGGTGGTCGGCGAGTTCCGCCCAGGCCCGCTCGCTGGTGACGTCGAGTGGCCGGCAGCCGGGCGCCTCGGTCACATCGGTGGCGATCACCCGGGCGCCCTGGCGGGTCAGTGCCTCGGCCTCGGCGGCGCCCTGGCCGCGGGCCGCGCCGGTGACCACGATCACCTTGCCGAGCAGCCGCTCGGGGGACGGCTCACTCATGGCCGCTCCCGGGAACGCCGCCGGGCGGCGGGGATGTTCACCGGCTCCGGCCCGGGCACCACGGTGCTGGAGACGGTGCCGATCCCCTCGACGGTGAGCGTGACGGTGTCGCCGGGCTTCAGCGGCGGCGGGGTCTGCTCGCCGTGTACGCCCCAGAGTTCGGCGAGGCAGCCGCCGTTGCCGCAGGTGCCGGAGCCGAGTACGTCGCCGGGGACGACGCGGGTGCCTCGGGAGGCGTAGGCGGTCATCTCCTCGAAGGTCCAGCTCATGTTGGACAGCAGGTCCGTGCCGACCACCTCGCCGTTGATCTCGGCGGTCAGGGCCAGGCGCAGGAAGCCGTCGGTGTCCCGGTACGGCTCCAGTTCGTCGGCGGTCACGAGATACGGGCCGAGCGTGGTGGCAGTGTCCTTGCCCTTGCACGGGCCGAGGCCGACCTTCATCTCCGCGGACTGCAGGTCGCGGGCGGACCAGTCGTTGAAGATCGTGTAGCCGATGATGTGGTTACGGGCCTGCTCGGGGGTGAGGTCGCGGCCCTCTCGGCCGATCACCGCGCCCACTTCGAGCTCGAAGTCCAGCACCTGCGACCCGGGCGGCATGGGAATCCCGTCGTGCGGGCCGTAGATCGCGTGGGGGTTGGTGAAGTAGAAGGTCGGCGCCTCGTACCACTGCTCGGGTACGCCGACGGCGCCGTCCACGGAGCGGCGCACGCCCTCGACGTGTTCCTCGAAGGTGACGAAGTCCCGTACGGATGTGGGGCGCAGGGGTGGCAGCAGCCGCACCTGCGAGACGTGGGGGCCGGGCGGTACGTCGAGTGCGGCGGCACCCCGGACGAGCAGTGACCGCAGCCCGTCGCCGGAGGCGATCAGTTCGGTGAGCGATCCGACGCCCGGTACGGGGTAGAGGGTGCCGTCCTCTTCGACGACGCCGACGCGGGGCTGGTGCTGGTGTTCGTAGGCTGCGAAACGCATGGGTGTGTTCTCCTGGCACGGAGGGTGACCGGGGGCGCGGATGGCTGCGTCAGGGCATGGGCAGGGCCGCCGCGCCCCCGGAGCTCAGGGCGGGGGTCAGACCGGCGGGGCGACGAACACGCCGCGGTCCGGATCGTTGAAGGACTCCTTGGCGATCAGCTCGTTCATGGGGTTGGCGGTGCCCCACTGGTCGGTGACCTCGGGCTGGGAGAAGTCGTAGACGTGCGGGTGCCAGGTGTCCTCGTCCAGCTCCTCCAGCTCGGTGGTGTACTCGATGGTGTTGCCGTGCGGGTCGAGGAAGTACGTGAAGGTGTTGTCGCCCGCCATGTGGCGACCCGGGCCCCAGATCTTGCGGTACCCGGCCCGCATGACGCGCCCTGAGCCGCGCATGTACTCGTCCAGGCCGCGCATCTCGAAGGAGACGTGGTGCAGGGCGGTGTGCGGGCCCTGCGCGATCGCCATCGAGTGGTGCTGGTTGGAGATCCGCATGAAGTGCATGACCTCGCCCATGTGCGGTGAGGACAGGGTGTCGGAGAGGGCGAAGCCGAGGTGGCGCTCGTACCACTCCCGAGTACGGTTCAGGTCCGGGGAGTTGAGGACGACGTGGGAGAGCTTGACCGGGATGGCCTCCTTCTCCTCGATCTTGCGGTGCCGGCGGACCTCGACGTCGGCGGAGACCTCGATGGTGCGGCCGTCGACATCGAAGAAACGGAAGCCGTAGCCGCCGCCGGGGGTGTCCACCGTCCCCGGCCGCGATATCAACTGCACTCCGCCCGCGAGGAGTTGCTCGGCGAGCGTGTCCACGTCGGCGGGGGACGCGGCGCCGTACGAGACGAGGTCGAGGCGCTTCTCGTCGGCCTTGCGCAGCCGTACGACGTACTGCTCCGGGGAGCCCTCGGCGGCCAGGAAGGAGATGCCGGAGTCCTCGGCGACCTTGGTGAGGCCCCAGACGCCGGAGTAGAAGTCGAGTTGCTTGTCGTAGTCGGGCACGGCCAGGTCGACGTGCCGGAGGTGGGTGAGCAGGCGTCCGCTCATGGTGGATCAGTCCTTCCTCAGGAGGGCGGCCGCGTTGCCGCCGCGTACGGCGTCGAAGTCGGCCTCGGGCAGGCGCGCGGCGCGCAGCGCGCCGAGCGGGTCCTCGGCGCCCATGTCGAAGGGAAAGTCGGAGCCGAGCAGCACCCGGTCCGCGCCCGCGACCCGCACCAACTCCCGTAGTACATACGGGTCGTGGACCAGCGAGTCGAAGTACAGCCGCTTGAGGTAGCTGCTGGGCAGGTGCGCGCAGCCGGCGCCCGCGTCGGAGCGGGTGGACCAGGCGTGGTCGGAGCGGCCGATGTGGGTGGGCAGATAGCCGCCGCCGTGCGCCGCGATCACCTTCAGCCCGGGGTGCCGGTCGAGAACCCCGGAGAAGATGAGATGCGAGAGCGCGACGGCGTTCTCGGTGGGCTGGCCGACGGTGTTGGACAGGTACCACTGGTCGAGGCGCTCGTCCAGGGTGCAGCCGAAGGGGTGCAGGAAGACGAGCGCGCCTGTGGCCTCGGCCCGCGTCCAGAAGGGCTCGTAGGCGGGGTCGGACAGTTCCCGGTCCGGGGCGTGGCTGGAGACCTCGACCCCGATCAGGCCCTGCGCCAGGGCGTGTTCGAGGGCGCGTACCGTCTGCCCGGGGTGCTGGAGCGGGACGAATCCCAAGCCGCGAAGCCGGTCGGGAGCGGCCGAACAGTGCGCGGCGGTCGCCTCGTTGGCCAGTCGGTACAGCTTCTCGGCCGTCTCCTCGTCCGCCCAGTAGTGGTAGTGCGACGGGGACGGGCTGACCAGCTGGATGTCGACGCCCTGGGCGTCCATCGCGGCGAGACGCACGCCGGTGTCGGTGAGCCGGGGAATGCGCTCGCGCACCATGGCGCCGTTGACGGCGAGAGCCGCGGGCCCGTTGCGCCGGGCGTCGAGCGCCCGCGCCTCGGCCAGCCCCGGCAGGCCGTCCACCAGCGCCTCCACCTCGGGCAGCAGCACGTGCGCGTGCACGTCGATCGTGGGCGTGGTGGAGGTGGTGGGCGTACTCACGGCAGCTCCCGCAGCATCGTCATCGTGCGCCCCATCAGGCCGGGCACGTCGGCGTCGCGCACTCCGTCGAGCTGCCACTGCCCGATCCGCACGGACGCCTCCACGACCGGGCGGACGCGGGCGATCCGCCGCTCGTAGTACGTCTCGAAGAGGGCGTCGTCCCAGACCTCGGTACCGGTCAGCAACTGCGCGAGCACCCACGCGTCCTCCAGGGACAGGGCGGCGCCCTGGGCCAGGGTGGGCGGACAGCAGTGGGCGGCGTCGCCGACGAGGACAACCCGGCCGCGGTGCCAGGAGCCCTCCACCAGCATCCGGTCGAACCAGGTGTAGTTGACCTCCGCCGGGTCGGTGATGTGCGTGGTGATCTCCGGCCAGAAGCCACCGTAGGCGGCGGCGAGGCGCCGCATCTCGTCGGCGTACGTGTCCGGTGGGATCGACGCGCGGTCGCGGTTGGCCTCGACGACGTACGCGTACACCGTGGTCTCGCTGGTGGGGCAGTAGCCGGCGATGTACGCCGGGCCGCCGTAGGAGAGGTCGGTGCGGGTCACACCGGCCGGACGAGGGGCGGCGATGCGCCAGATGGCCATGCCGGTCGGCTCGGGCTTGGTGGTGATGCCGATCGCGGCCCGGGTGGTGGAGCCGAGGCCGTCGGCGGCGATCACCAGGTCGTAGCGCCCCTCGGTGCCGTCGCTGAAGCGCACGGTCACACCGTCGGCGTCCTGCTCCAAGGACTCGGCCCGGGTGCCCAGACGTACCCGGGCCCCGCTCGCGCGGACCGCGTCGATCAGGATGCGCTGGAGCTGCGGGCGCTGCATGCCGACGGTGGCGGGCAGGTCGTCGCCGCCGGTACGCAGGTCCTCGGCGACGTGCAGGACGGTGCCGTCGGGCGCGGTGATGCCGACGGAGCCGAAGCCGTAGCCGGATGCCTCCACCTGCTCCCACACGCCGAGTTCGCGCAGTACGCGCAGGGCGTTGCCCTGGAGGGTGATGCCGGACCCGGCCGTGGCGTTCCAGTCGTCCTTCGCCTCGATCAGATCCACTGCGAGGCCGGCGCGGCGCAGCAGGACCGTGACGGCGTTGCCGGCCGCGCCGCCGCCGACGACGAGGACGGTAGGGGCATGTGTCATGGGGTAACTCAACTCCCTTGTTCCTCGGGCTACTTGACGGCGATCGGATTGACGGGAGAGCCGACGGCACCGGTGATGGGGAGGGGCGCGGCGGTGAGCCAGAACTCGTACCTGCCGTCGGCCGCGCAGTCGGCGGCGAGTGCGTCGAGGTCCCACATCTCGCCGATGAGCAGGCCCATGTTGGGGATGGCGACCTGGTGCAGGGGCTGGAAGGCGTGCTCGAACTCGTTGGGCCGCACTTCGAAGCCCCAGGTGTCGGTGGCGATCGCGGCGATCTCGGTGCGGTGCAGCCATCCGGCCGAGGTGAAGGAGAGTCCGGGCGCGGGGCCGCCCGCGTAATCGCCCCAGCCCTCGCGCCGGGCGCGCGTCAGCTGCCCGGTGCGGACCACGACGATGTCCCCGCGTCCGATGCGCACGCCGTGCGCCTCGATCGTCGCGGCCAGGTGTTCCTCGGTGATGGCGAACGCGTCGGGGAGTTCGCCGTTCTCCCCCACGATCCGGCCGACATCCAGCAGCACCCCGCGCCCGGCGACGTGCGGGGCCATGTGCTCGATGCCGGTGACCAGGTCGCCTTCGGAGGTGACGACCTTCTCGGCGGACCGTCCGTTCCAGGCCCTGCCGTGGTCGAAGATGTGCCCGAGCCCGTCCCACTGCGTCGAGCACTGCAACGGCATGGCGATCACGTCGTCGGCGCCACCGAGGCCGTGCGGGAAGCCCTGGTTGCCGAGTGCGGCGTCCGTACCGGTGTCCAGCATGGTGTGCACCGGATTGGTGCGCCGCCGCCAGCCCTGCTGCGGACCGTCCATGTCGAACCGCTGGGAGAGGGAGAAGCTGACGCCTCGTCGTACGAGCGCGGCCCCCTCCCTGCGCTTGGCCTCGTCGAGGAAGTTCAGAGTGCCCAGAACGTCGCCCTCGCCCCAACGGCCCCAGTTGGAGTACGCCTTGGCGGCCCGGGCGATCGAGCCTTCCGGGTCGGTGCGGTCCAGGGCGGTCACGACGCCGCCTCCGCCACACAGCGAGTGCGCTGCGCACCGAGCCCGGTGATCGACCCGTCCATGACGTCGCCGTCGCGCAGCAGGCGCCCCCAGTGCATGCCGTTGCCCGCGGGGCTTCCGGTCAACACCAGGTCACCGGGCAGCAGTTGGGCTGTCTGCGAGGCGTACGACACCATGCGCGCGGCCTTGAAGATCATGTCCTTGGTGGACTCGTCCTGCATGGTCTCGCCGTTGAGCTTGAGCGTGAGGTGCAGGTCATCGGGGTTCGGGATGGACTCGGTGGGCACGATCCAGGGGCCGAGCGGGGTGAAGCCCGGCGCGTTCTTGCTGCGCAGCCAGTCGGTGCCGATCTGCGGCATGTCCCGGCGGAAGACGGTCGCCCGGTCGGTGAGGTCGTTGGCGATCGTGTATCCGGCGATGTACTCCGGAGCCTCCTCCGCCGATATCCGATGGGCGGTCCGGCCGATCACCACCGCCAACTCCAGCTCCCAGTCCGGCTTTTCGGCCCAGGCGGGCAGGGTCACGTCGTCGTACGGACCCGTGATCGCGCTCGGCAGCCCGATGAACACGTAGGGCAGATCCTCGGCCGCCCGCCGGTCCATGATCTCGGCGGCCTCGGCGCGCCGCTCCTCCTCGGGCCGGTCGTCGCCGGGGGCGCGGTGGGCCACATGCAGGTCGATGACGTGCTGGCGGTAGTTGGCGCCCGACTGGAATACCTGGCGGGGCTGGACCGGTGCGTGCACGCGAAGTTCCGTGAGCGGCGTGCGGCCGAGGCCGGCGTCGGCCGCCAGCATGCGCAGCCGGGGCAGGGTCGTCTCCCAGTGGTCCAGCAGGCCGCGGACGGTCAGCCGGTCGTCGCCGAAGGCGGCCCGGAGATCGAGAGCCTGGCTGTCGGGCGTGACGAGGGCGGGGAAGGCAGGCCCGTCCGGGGCCGAGAGAGTCGCGAGGGCGAAGGGTCCGGCGAAGAGCGCGGACGTGGGTTCAGGTTTCACGGACATGTCCTCCTGCTTGCGGTGTGACTACTCTGGACTCCGCGTCCGCGATCATGGAAATTGATTCCATGGATGAGAGTCATCCACCCCGCGAATAGCACCTGGATGTGCGCCGTACCGAAACTGGGCTTGCGCCGTACTGATACTGGATCTGCGCCGTACTGCAAGAGGAGTCCCGTGAACCTGGCCCGCCTCGACCTCAACCTCGTCGTCGCGCTCCGCGCCCTGCTGGAGGAGCGCAACGTTACGTACGCCGGGCAGCGCGTCGGCCTCAGCCAGCCCGCCATGAGTGCCGCCCTGGCCCGGCTGCGTCGCCACTTCGACGACGACCTGCTGGCCCGGGTCGGCGGTCACTACGAGCTCACGGCCCTCGGTCAGGTCCTTCTGGACCGCACGTCCACCGCCTACGACGTGCTCGAACGCCTCTTCGCCAGCCAGGCCGACTTCGACCCGGCAAAGGAAAGCCGCGAGTTCAAGCTGGTGGCGTCCGACTACGCCGTGGCGGTCTTCGGCACCGAGCTGGCCCGTGTGGTGCACGAGGAGGCCCCCGGCATCCGGCTGCGCTTCACCCAGACCCCGCCGGCCGTGGTGGACGACACCGCCACACTGCTGAGTGCCACCGACGGCCTGTTCATGCCGCACGGCGTCATCAGCGACTTCCCCGTCACCGACCTCTACGACGATCGCTGGGTGTTCCTGGTGGCGACGGACCACCCGAGCATCGACGACCGGCTCACCCAGCAGGACCTGGCCCGGCTGCCCTGGGTGACATACCAGCGGACGTATGACGCACCCGCGGTCCGCCAGCTCGGCATGCTCGGCATCGAACCACGCGTCGAGGTCTCCGTCGACAGCTTCCAGCTGCTGCCCCTCCTCGTCGCCGGCACCCGGCGGATCGCCATGGTCCAGGCCCGCCTGGCCTGCCTGCTCGCCTCGGTCGCCGCCGTCCGGGTGGTGGAGCCGCCCTACGAAGCCGTACCCCTGCGGGAAGCACTGTGGTGGCACCCCGTTCACACCCATGACGCTGCCCACATCTGGCTGCGCGAGACCGCCGCCCGGGTCGGAGCACGCATGCCGCACCAGGACTGAGCGGGCACCGCTCAGAGCGTGGCGCCCGTCTCTTCGGCCACCGTTCGTAGGAGTAGGAGGTGGTCCGGGAACGCCTGAGCCGGCCGGGGTGGCCGTGCGTACCGACACCTTCGGCTGCTCGCCGGTCTCCGCCGTGACAGAGGCCCCAGGCGATTGCCGAAACGGGCGCCGCATGAGCCTCACGCTGCCGAAGGTCAGGCGGAGGGGCGTCAGCGCGAGGGCAATGATCGGAGACGCAGAACGGCATTGCCCAGAGCCGCATCGCCTACGGCTGGGCCGCAAGGGAGAGCACAAGGGCCGGCTGATCCCTGACGAAGCCGACCTCGTCGTCCGCAGTTACCACGACCGCGGTGTGGACCCCTTCAGCCCCGGCGGACCGCTCCGAGCTGCGCGCGGTGCAGGCCCGAGGAGGCGAACCGCTGCGCCACGACACGCAGGACGCGGACCATCGCCTGGGCGGGCGGAGTGATGGGCCTGGCCTGGGCGTGAGCGAGCAGGATGCGGCGCGTGGGCGCCGGCACGTCGGACGCGAAGGGCAGCAGGCGGACGTCGCTGCGGCGGCTGGTGAGGGCGAGCCGGGGCGCGAGCGCGATGCCGAGCCCGGCGGCCACCATGGCCTGAGCCTCTTGGTAGTCGTGCGAAGCGTAGGCGATGCGCGGCTCGAACCCGGCCTGGCGGCAACTGCGGCGCAGTACGTCGGCGACAGGGTGGTTGTCGGCTCGGATGATCCATTCCTGGTCGGCGAGGTCGCTCAGGCGCACGGAAGGATGGGCGCGCAGGGGTGAGTCCGCCGGGACGACCAGCACCGTGGGGTCGTCGAGCAGATGGGTGAGGGCCAGCGCCGGGTCTTCGATGCGGTTCCAGCCGTAGTCCCACAGCAGCGCCTGCTCCACCTCGCCGGTGTGCAGCATCTCGCACAGCTCGGCCAGGACCCCCGCGCGCACCTCGATGCGGACCCCGGAATGACTGCGGCGGAAACGGGTGAGTGCGAGCGGCAGGAGCGAAGCACTCGCGGTGGGGAACGAACCGAGCCGCAGTGTGCCCTGGTCGAGGTCGGCGAACGATTCCAGATCGGCCTGGGCGGCGCGCAGCTCGCGGCGGATGGCCTGCCCGCGTTCGGCCAGTGCGGCGCCGGCCGGGGTGGGACGGATACCACGGGACAGCCGCTCTATCAGTGGCTGCCCGGCCGCCCGCTCCAGCAGGGACATCTGCTGGGAGGCCGCGGAGGTGGTCATGCCCATCGCCTCCGCCGCGGCGGTGAGAGAGCCGCGTTCGGCAGCCTCGGTGAGCAGGAGGAGATGGCGCACGTTCAACATGGCACTGACTTTAGCTCAGCTAAACCTGAGTGAAGTTGACTGCCATTGTGCCCAAGTCACACCTCTGCGAAGGTCTTCGCATTCGCCGGAGCGGTTCACCGTTTGGCAACACGCCCGCAACCGTTCTCCGGCCCTTTTTCCCCGCGTTGATCGAGAAAGAGCCTCAGACGTGCACACTCCCGCGACCCTGGTCCGCGGCGGCACCAGTAAGTGCTGGCTGTTCCACCAGGTCCATGTCCCCGCCGAGCTCGGCGAACTGGAGAAACTGCTGGTCGCCGCCTACGGTGCCACCGACCCGGTGGAACTCGACGGGGTCGGCGGGGCCACCCCCACCACCTCCAAGGCCGCGATCGTCAGCGCCTCGCCCGAGCCCGGCACGGACATCGATTACCTCTTCGCCCAAGTCGGCATCGGCACCGGGTCGGTGGAGTGGACGAGCAACTGCGGCAACTGCGCCACCGGCGTCGCCCTGTATGCGGTCGCGAAGGGCCTGGTACCGATCACCGGGGACCGGACGCGTGTGGTGATGCGCAATTTGAACACCGGCGCGGTGCTCGAAGGGCTCGTGGACACGACCGGTGGTGTGGCGCACGACTTCGGCGAGCAGACCGTACCGGGCACCCGGGCCGGTGGGGTCGCGGTCGGGCTCACCTTCCGCGACCCGGCCGGCCGCACCACCGGCTCCCTGCTGCCCGCCGGGTCGGCCGCGCAGGAGCTGCGGGTCGGTGCCGCGAACCCGGTTCTGGTGAGCATGGTGGACGCCGGGGCACCGGTCGTCCTCGTCGATGCCACCAGTGCGGCACGCACCGGCTCCGAGACCCTGGAGCGGATGCGTGCGGACGCACCATGGCTGCGCACCGTCCGCCATGCCGCCGCACCGCTGATGGGCCTGCTCAACCCGGGCGAGGAACCTGGCGACGCGGTCCCCAAGGTGGGACTGGTCGGCCGGCCGGTGCCGTACACCACAACGCTCGGCGAACGCATCGCCGCCCAGGAGTACGACATCTCGGTGCGCATGCTCACCATGAACGCCCCGCACTCCGCGATCGGCCTGACTTCCGCCGTCGCGGTCGCGGCCGCGAGTCTGCTGGAGGACTCCGTGGTCTCCCGGGCCGCGGGCGGCCCGACCGGCGAGTGGCTTCGCCTGGGCACCCCCGCCGGCGTGATCGCGGTCCGCTGCTCGGACCTGAAGGACGGCCTGCCCGGCCGGGTCACCGTACAGCGGGCGGCACGCCTGCTCGCCGATGCCCGTATCTACGTACCGGAACCAGGACGACCGCAAGCAGCCTGAACCGGAACGGCTTCCGCACCCGGGGCCTGTTCGTACTCCTCCGCCCCGGGGTAACCTCGCGCCCTCGGGGCGCGCCATCCTGTCCCCACCGCACCAAGGACAATGATGTCTACTGAAGTGATCTCCATAGGCGCGCTGCTGGTCATGTTCGTGGTCGGCACCATTCTGCCGATCAACCTGGGCATCCTCGCCTTCGTCGCCACCTTCGCCGTCGGCACCGTCTCGCTCGGCCTCACCGAGGACGAGATCTTCAAGGGCTTCCCGGTGGACCTTTTCGTCACCATCGTCGGGGTCACCTACCTGTTCTCCGTCGCTCGCCGCAACGGCACCATCGACTGGCTCGTCGCCGCGGGAGTACGACTGGTACGCGGCAAAGTGGCGCTCATCCCCTGGGTGCTGTTCCTGGTCGCAGCGACGCTCACGGCATTCGGCACCTTCACCCCGGCCGCCGTGGCGATCCTCGTTCCCATCGCCATGAACTTCGCCTACCGCTACAAGATCAACCCGCTGGTGGCCGGCATGATGGTGATCAGCGGCGGGCACGCGGGGGCCTTCTCTCCCCTCGCCGTCTCCGGCGCCCTCGTACTGGGCCTGGTCGACGACACCACGCTGCACGTCTCACCCGTGACACTGTTCGCCGCCAGCTTCGTCATCAACCTGGTGCTGTCTCTCCTCACCTACGTGTTCCTCGCCAAGCGCCCCGCCCCGCCGGCGGACACCGCACACGAGACGGCTGACGACGAGAACCCCACCACGTCGTCCGGCAGACCCGACTGGCGTCAGTGGCTCACCCTCGCATGCCTGCTCGCGCTGGTGGTCGGTGCGCTCGGCTTCCGGCTGGAGATCGGCTTCCTGGCCCTGGTGGCCGGCGCCCTGCTGTCCCTGGTCGACATGAAACGGCAGGAGAAGGCCGTGGACGGCATCAGCTGGTCCACCCTGTTGCTGGTGGCGGGCATGATGACGTACATCGCCATGCTGGAGAAGGCCGGAATCATCGAGGACATCTCCCACCACGCCGCCGGCCTCGGTGCCCCACTCGTCGTGGCCCTGGTGCTGTGCTTCACCGTAGCCATCACCTCGGCCTTCGCCTCCTCCACCGCAATCCTCACCGCGATCATCCCCCTCGCCGTACCGCTGCTGCTCTCCAGCCACCTCAGTGCCGCCGGTCTCATCGCGGCCCTCGCGGTGTCCACCACGATCGTCGACACCTCCCCGTTCTCCACCAACGGCGCCCTCGTCCTCAGCAACGCCCGCGGTATCGACACCCGCCGCTTCTACCGCCAGATCATCGGCTACACCGGCGGCATCGTCGCACTCGGCCCCATCGTCGCCTGGGGAGCCCTCGTCCTCCCCTGGTCATAACAACAGCAGGGCGACGCAAGGCTGCACCGCGCTCGGCCGGACTCCGCTCGTAGCTCCCGGCCCAGCAAAAATCCGTTGGTGAACCACGGCGACCACTGTTAATCTCCCGGAGGCCGTGCGAGAGAACGAGGAGGTGGTACCCGTGAACGCAGTATCGACGTGGGTGCTCCCCTCCGGGGTCACGGTCGGGCGATAGGTCGTCCGGGAGCGCCGTTCAAGCGCACTCCCGAAAGGCACGGCCATGCACTTCACTTCTGAACAGCGTCTCGACGACGGCGTCCTCGAACGCGAATTCACCCTCGGCGAGATCCCCGGCGTCGTGTGGACGCCTGAATCCTCCGCCCCGGCCCCGCTGATCCTGATCGGCCACCCCGGCAGCTTGCACAAGCGGCTCCCCCGGCTGGTGGCCCGGGCCCGGCACTACGCGGCGGAGTACGGTTTCGCGGTGGCCGCCATCGACGCCCCCGGGTGCGGTGACCGGCCCCGTTCCGCCGCCGACGAGCAGTCCCGCGCCGGCCTCCGCCGGGCGATGCAGGCCGGCGAGCCGGTCGACGAGATCCTCAACGCCTTCATCGTCCCGCTGGTCGAAAAGGCGGTCCCGGAATGGCGGACCACCCTGGACGTCCTCCTTTCGCTGCCCGAGATCGGCGGCCCGGTCGGGTACGACGGGATGGTCGCCATCGGCATCCGGCTGGCGGTGGTCGAACCGCGCATCGCGGCCGCCGCCTTCTTCGGCCAGACTTTCGTGCCCGACACCCTGCGCGAGGAGGCCCGGCAGATCACCGTTCCGCTGCAGTTCCTGATGCAGTGGGACGACGAAGGGATGGAACGCCAGCCGGTCCTGGACCTGTTCGACGCCTTCGGCACCAAGGAGAAGACGCTGCACGCCAATCTGGGCGGGCACGCCGGCACCCCGCAGTTCGAGGTGGACGACGCGGCCCGGTTCTTCACCCGGCACCTGAAGTGAGGCCGGGCCGTCAGGCCGGCAGCACCCCGCGTGCTGCTGATGGCTCCTCAGACGCCGACCGCAGTCAGGTAGTTCTTCGCGGCGGCCGGGTCCATGAACCAGTTGAAGAAGTCGCGCGGGTCGTCGAAGCCGTTGACGAAGCGGGCGGCGATACGGGGGTTGGCGCTCGCCGCGCCGAAGAGCTCCAGGACGTGCTGCGGCGGGGCGCCGAGCATCGCGTTGGTCCAGGTCGTGGCGGACTGCGCGTTGTCCCAGAAGCGGCCGAAGGCCAGCTCCATGAACGCGGCGTCGTACGGGCGCTCGCCGTGGTCCAGGATGCTGGCGAGGTAGGAGGCCGCGCACTTCGAGGCGTTGTTGGAACCCTGGCCGGTAACCGGGTCGTTGAGGACGACGACGTCGGCGAGGCCGAGTACCTGCGCGCCCGAGGGCAGCGTGGCGACGGGCCTGCGGACGGTCGGCGCGAAGCGGCCCGCGAGAGTCCCGTGCTGGTCGGTGAGCGCGACATCGGTGCAGCGCTCGGCCTCCCACGGGACGTACGTCCGCAGCAGCTCCTGGAACTTCGCCAGCTGCTGGTCGGGGGTGAGCCCGTCGAAGCAGTCGAGCGGGCCACCCGGGATGCCCTCGAAGAACATGATGTCGCAGGGGCCGCTGGTGGTGAGACTGGGCATGGTGAAGTACTCGCCCGCACCGGGGATGACGTTGAAGCTGACACCGAGGCGATCGGGCAGCGGCGCCATGCCGGTGACGTACGCCAGGGCCAGTGCGCGCTGCGGAGCGTCGTACGGGGAACGCTCGGCGTCCCGCTCGAACAGCCCGGCGATCTCGCCCTTGCCGGCCGCGACGATCACCAGGTCGGACTCGGCGGCGTAGCGCTCCAGGTCCTCGACGCCGGCCTCCCGGATGTCCAGACGGCCGCCGCGGCGCGCGAACTCACCCAGCCAGATCGGCATTTTGACGCGCTGGTCGACCGAGCGGGCGGTGGCATCGAGGCGGGCATCGAAGGAGAGCGCCCGGCCGCCCTGGCCGTCGGCGATGTTCACGCCGAGCCCGGCGATCGGCGGGCAGGCGTTGCCCCAGAAGTCCAGGCCGAGGTCGCGCTCGTGGGCCAGCGCGGTGCCGAACATGGCCTGGCTGGACATGACCCGGCCCTCGCGGATCTGGTCCCCGGTGCGGTTGGACACAATGGTGACGTCGTAACCGTGGCCGAGGAGGCCGATACCGAGCTGGAGGCCGGCCTGGCCGGCTCCGACGATGGTGATCTTGCGCATGAGGGGGGACCTCCGGGGATTCGGGTTGTGCGGATTTGAGCGGCGCCGTGCGACGTGTGCGGTGCTGTGCGACGTGTGCAGTGCCGTGCGGCGCGTGCAGTGCCGTGCGCTGGTGCACGTTTCGGTGACGTGGCGGCGTCGACGAGTGGGGGTTCGGTTGTGGGGAATGCGGCTGCCCGCCGGAGGGGGGGGCCGGCGGGCAGCCGCGGGAAGCCGGGGCACCCATACGACCGGGGGATGGGTCCTGGGGGCACCCGGCCGGCTAAAGGGGCCCGGCCGCGCGCAGCACGCGCAGTACGCATGCGACGGGCTGTCCGATGGGCCCGGCTCCGCCCGTGACGAGCGGAGTCCGGCCCGGCACTCTCTGCATCGTTGATTCCCTGGCTTCTTCTTGGGTCCGCGGCGGTCGGGGTCAACCTTGGTATGCCATGATCATCTGCACTATCCGGATCACGCGGGTCGCTGTCCCGATCGCGCACCTCGGCGGTGGAGGTTTACATGCCCACTGAAGAGCTCCCCCTCGCAAACCACCAGCAGTTCCATACGGCGGACATTTGGGAGGCGCGGGCCGAGGTCGGCCGCGCCTTCTGTCCGCATGAGCTGCGCATCACCCAGCGCTCGGCGACGCTCGACGCCCGGCTGCACGGCGCGCCCTTCGATCAGACAGGTCTGTACTACCTCGATTACGGAACGGAAGTCCGGATCACACCGGGCGACCTCGAGAGCTTCTTCCTCGTGCAGATACCGCTCGCCGGTTACGCCGAAGTCACCTGCGGCCGCGAGCAGATCATTTCCACCCCCGAACTCGCTTCCGTCCCCTCTCCGACCGGAAAGGTGGATATGCGCTGGGGTGGCGGCAATCCGCAGCTGATCGTGTGGTTCGACCGATCGTCCCTGGAGTCGCACCTGGGAAGTCTGCTCGGCCGCACCGTGCGCCGCCCGATCCTCTTCTCGCTCGGCATGAACCTCACCACACCGAGCTCCCGCTCCTGGCTCAACATCGTCGACCTCATGCGCCGGGAGGCGGAGGGGCCTGACGGCATGACGAGCCAACCCATCGTGACCAAACAGCTCGAATCGCTCCTCATGACCCAGTTGTTGATGGCCCAGCCCAACAATTACACGCCGGCACTGCTCGGCGAGCAGCCACGCGTCGCACCGCCCACGGTCCGCCGCGCCATGGAGGTCATCGAGGGGCACGCCGCCGAGCCGCTCACCGTCGCGGAGATCGCGGAATGCGTCGGTGTCGGCGTACGGGCCCTCCAGGAGGGCTTCCGCCGGCACCTCGACACCACACCGCTCGCCTACCTGCGCGAGGTCCGCCTGGACCGCGTACGCAACGAACTCCTGGCCTCCGACCCGGGCGCCACGACCGTCACCACCGTCGCATCCCGCTGGGGCTTCTTCCACCCGGGTCGCTTCTCGCTCGCGTACCGCCAACAGTTCGGGGAATCGCCTTCGGAGACGTTGCGGTCGTAGGAGGCCCATGGGTCGTTGCCGCCACCGCAAGCAGTCACCCAGCCGGTGCCGGGTTGGCCAGCGCCGTTGTGACGCAGTAACCGATGGGGCCGGCCGTGTCGTACAGGGTGCAGTGGCCGACGGCGATGCCCTCGTCCGCGGTGTGGGCGCCGGCCTCCAGGCCGATCTCGTCGCTGAGTGGCAGTCGGCTCAGGCACAGGGTGTAGTCGGCGTTGATGTAACGAAGCCCCTCGTCGCTCGCGTGGGCCAGCGGGCTCGCGGTGTCGCCGGCGAGTACGGCCCGTACGAGTGGCGACAGCGCTTCCCCGGCCACGAGGGGATGGCGCTCGCGGGTCCAGGCGCGGCGTCGCCCGGCGCCCTGCCACTCCCGCACGGGTCGCAACTCCTCGTCGAACCGCCAGAAGCCGCGCTTCTTCCCGTCCGTGAAGGGCAGTTCGTCCGGCGGGGGCGCGTCCCACGAGCCGGTCGACGGTACGTGGCCGGGCGGCGGGGCGCTGGTGCGCAGCAGTACGGCGCGTACCTGGACGACTGGGACGCCGTCGGCGTGCACGACCGCGTCCGCGATCCGGATGCGCCGACCCTCGCGTATCCGCTTCGTCTCGACCCGGACAGGGGCCTGCGGAGCGGCGCGGAACATGTCGACGGTGAGCCGGGCGAAGTGGAGTCCCTCGTCGGCGTGTTCCCGTTCGAGGGCCCGGGCGGCGAGGCCGCCGAGGAGACGGCTGTGCACGGTGCCCGGTGCCCACCAGCCCCGGGCGTGCGGTGCGGGGACGAGGGTGTCGGGGTGGCGGGGGTCGGGTGCGAAGTACGCCGACCCTTCTTCGGTCTGCGCCACGGATGTTCCCTTCGGCTCGTGCGGAGGTCGTGCGGGCCGTGCCGTGCTCGCCGGCGGCGTTCAGTTGCGCGGGCCTGCCGTGCTCGCCGCGGCGTTCAGCGGATGGAGAGCGGATCGAGTCTGCGGATGAGGGCGATGGTCGTGTCGGCCAGCGCGTCGGCGTCGCGCTTGCGCGAACAGGCCGCGATCTCCCGGCCGGCCTCGCCGGTGATCGTCGTCATCAGGCTGACGACGAGCCGGTCGGCGGGGGCGTCGCCCGCCTTGAGCAGAATGGCGTTCTGCCGGATCCACTCACGGCCGCGCGCACGGCGCATCAGTGTGAAGGCGGGAGGCGCGTCGCCGTCCATCCACAGCCGGACGAGGTCGCGCCGGCGCCAGCAGTCCTCCAGGAACGACCGGGTGCCGACGAGGAAGAGCTCCAGCGGATCCGACTCCCCGGCTTCGCGGGCCCGCGCCACGGCATCGGCGGCGTTGCGTTCGCGGGTGCTCTCGTAGTCCTCCCAGACCGCCACGAACAGCTCGGCCTTGCCACCGAAGTGGTGGTAGAGGCTGCCGACGCTGGAGCCGGCGCGGCGCACCACAGCCGCGACGCTCGCTTCGGTGAAGCCCTGTTCGCAGAAGATTTCACGGGCGGCGTCGAGAAGCACTCTGCGCGTCTGCGCCGTGCGTCCCCACTGCCATGCGCCGCCCTCCTTGGCCGGAGTCTGCTCTGCCTTGCGCGGCATCGGATCGTCCCCTGCTTGCCTGAGTGCCTGAATCTCTGCCAAACCGAATCGGATTTTAGAACTTGCCACCTTTGAGCGCCATGCCCAGGACAGATGTTTTTCCTGGCCCTTGACCGCCTGCGCCGACGCCTCCACATTGAGCACATTCCTAGATTTCGGTTCTAGAAATCGTGTGCGCAGAGCCCGGGACAGGGCTCACGTGCCCAACGGCAGGAAGGGGCAAGCGATGGTCGACTTCTCGCTCTCCGATGAGGAGCGCCAGATCCGGGACACGGTCAGGGCGTTCATCACCAAGGAGGTGATGCCGCTGGAGCAGGAGGTTCTGCGCAAGGAGCGGGCGGGGCAGCCGGGGGTTGCCCCTGAGGTCATCGCCGAACTACGGGCCAAGGCCCGCAAGTCCGGCTTCTGGGGCGTCAACACCCCGGAGGAGTACGGCGGAATGAACCTCGGCGCGGTGATGTCGGCGATCATCGCCATGGAGACCGGCCGGACCTACGTCCCGTTCAGCTTCGGTGGCAGCGCCGACAACATCCTCTACGCCTGCAACGACGAGCAGAAGGAGCGATATCTTCTGCCCACCATCGAGGGTGCCCGCCGTTCCTGCTTCGCCATCACCGAGCCCGGCGCCGGTTCCGACGCCCGCAACATCCGCACCCGCGCCGTACGCGACGGAGACGACTGGCTGATCACCGGCGAGAAGACGTTCATCACCGGTGGCAACGAGGCCGACTTCGTGATGGTGTTCGCGGTCACCGACCGGGAGAAGGGCGCCGACGGCGGCGTCACCTGCTTCCTCGTCGACCGCGACATGGGCTGGACGTCCGAGCCGATACCGACCATGGGGCAGTGGGGCCCGGCCTCGCTCGTCTTCGACGAGGTGCGTGTCCCTGACCGCAACATCCTCGGCGAGGCCGGCAAGGGGTTCGAGCTCGCCATGCGGTGGATCGGCCAGGGCCGCTATCTCATCCCGGCCCGGGCGATCGGCTCCGCCGAGCGGATGCTGCAGATGGCGGTCGACTACGCCCGGACCCGGCACTCCATGGGCCGCCCCATCGCCGACTACCAGGCGATCCAGTGGCAGATAGCCGACTCCCAGGTGGAGATCGAGTCCGCGAAGTGGCTCACCCTCTACGCCGCCTGGCGGGTGCAGCAGGGCCTCGACGCCCGGCACGCCTCGTCCATCGCCAAGCTCAACGGCGCCGTGATGGCCAATCAGGTCGTCGACCGCGTCCTGCAGATCCATGGCGGCATGGGCTACACCAAGGAGCTGCCCATCGAGCGCTGGTACCGCGAGCTGCGGCTGCTGCGGATCTTCGAGGGCACCGACGAGATCCAGAAGCGCACGATCGCCCGCAACCTCCTCAAGGGGCACGTACGGCTGGGGGGAATCGGCGAATGAGTCCCCGGCGCCGCGCGGCGATCGTCGGTGTCGCCGAATCGGACCTCGGCAAGACGCCGCATCTGACCGTACTCTCCCAGCAAGCCCTGGCGAGCAGAGCCGCGCTCGCCGAGGCGGGCCTGTCGCCCGGCGACGTGGACGGGCTGTTCACGGCGGGCAACTGGTCCTGGGCCCCGGCCCTGACGCTCGCCGAGTACCTCGGTATGCGGCCCGACCACCTCGACGGCACCAATATCGGCGGCTCCTCCTTCGAGGCCCACCTCGGCCACGCGACGGCGGCGATCGAGGCCGGGCTCATCGACGTCGCACTGATCACCTACGGCAGCACTCAGCGCAGCGACCGCGCGCGCGGCCGTCCGCGGCCCGCGACGCTGACCGAGCAGTACGAGCAGCCGTTCGGCCTGCCGCAGCCCGTGGGCGCATACGCGCTGGCCGCCGCGCGCTACATGCACGAGTACGGCGTGACGGGCGAGGAGCTGGCCGAGGTGGCGGTGAGCGCGCGGAGGTGGGCGGCCCTCAACCCGCGCGCGTACTACCGCGACCCGATCACCGTGGACGACGTCCTTGCCTCGCCGCTGATCGCGGAGCCGCTGCACAAGCTGGACTGCTGCCTCGTCACCGACGGCGGCGGCGCGGTCGTGGTCGCCGCGGAGGACCGCTGGGCGGACGTGGCCACCCGCCCCGTCGTCGTCCGCGGCCATGCCGAGACCACCACCCACGCGTCGATCTCCCGGATGCCGGACCTCACCGTCACCGGGGCCGCCCGCACCGGGCCGCTCGCGCTGGAGCGCGCCGGGGTGACGCACCAGGACATCGACCTCCTGGCGATCTACGACTCCTTCACCATCACGGTGCTGCTCACCCTGGAGTCGCTGGGGTTCTGCAAGCCCGGCGAGGCCGGCCGGTTCGTCCAAGGCGGCAGTACGGCGCCCGGCGGGGAGCTGCCGATGAACACCAACGGCGGCGGCCTGTCGTACACCCACCCGGGCATGTACGGGATCTTCCTGCTCATCGAGGCCACCCGGCAGCTGCGCCACGACTACCGGGACCAGCACGGCCGCCAGGTCGAAGGGGCGGAGCTCGCGCTCGTCCACGGCACCGGGGGCGTGCTCTCGTCCACCTCGACCGTCGTCCTCTCGGGGAGCTGAGGAGTATGCCGGATATGCGGGACATGCCACTCCTTGTCATGGACGCGGAGTCCAGGCCGTTCTGGGAGGGCGTCGCCCTGGGCGAGCTGCGCCTGCAACGGTGCGGCGACTGCACGCGGGCCGTCTTCCCCGCGCGGGCCGTCTGCCCGCACTGCTTCGGCGAGGGGCTCGAATCCGTAGTCGCGGCCGGCACCGGGACGGTCTACTCCAAGACCGTCGTCCACCGGGCCTTCGGGGCCTTCTCGGAGCAGGTCCCGTTCACCATCGCTCTGATCGACCTCGATGAGGGAGTCCGCATGATGTCCAGGATCGTCGGCGAGGAGCCGGTGGCAATCGGTGACCGGGTACGCCTGCACGTGACGCGGCTCGGCGACGCGTCCGACGCCCCCGAACTCCCCTGTTTCCGCGCGGAGGTAGAGCTTTGATGGCCGCTGCGAAGTCCGGCAGCCCCACCTCGCTGCAGGGCCTGTTCGCCCCGACGTCCATCGCGCTCGTCGGCGCGACCGACAAATCGGGCTGGTCGCTGAGTACATATCAGAACCTGCTCAGCCAGGGCTTCTCCGGCCCCATCCACCTGGTCAACCCCCGCTCGCCGGAGGTGCACGGCCGCAAGGCGCACAAGAGCCTCACCGATATCCGTGAGCCGGTCGACCTGGCGTACGTCATGGTGCCGACGCCGGTCGTACTCGACGTGCTGCGCGAGGGCGCCGAACTCGGCATCCGCAACTATGTCGTGCTCACCGCCGGGTTCGGCGAGACCGGCGCTGAGGGGCGCCGACGCGAGGAAGAACTCCACGCCTTCGTCTGGGAGAAGGGCCTGCACGTACTGGGGCCGAACGGCAACGGCTACGTCAACGCCGCTGCCGGCATCACCCCGTACGGCCTGGCCATCACCCAGCCGCCGCCGGCCGGGCCGGTCGGCGTGGTGCTGCAGAGCGGTGCGCTCGCCAGCGCCGTACTCAACTTCATGCACGCCCGCAACGTCGGCCTGAGCCTGCTCACCTCGATGGGCAACGAGATGTCGCTCAGCGTCACCGACGTCGTCGACCACCTGGTCGACGACCCCGCGACCGAGGTCATCGCCCTCTTCCTCGAAACGGTGCGCCACCCCAAGGAGTTCGCCCGGGTGGCCCGCCGCGCGGCCCGCGCGGGCAAGCCGATCGTCGCCCTGAAGATCGGTGCCAGCCGGCTCGCCTCGCGTACGGCCCAGGCCCACACCGGTGCGCTCGTCGGCGACGACCGCGTCGTCGACGCCGCCTTCCGGCGGCTCGGCGTCCTCCGCGTGCACTCCCTGGAGGAGCTGATCCTCACCGCCGGGCTGCTCGCCCGGACCGGCCCGCTGCCGGGGCCGCGCATCGGAGTGGTCACCCCGTCCGGCGGCGCCTGCGAGATCATCGCCGACCGCGCCGAGCAGGAAGGGCTGGAGATCCCGTCTTTCGCGCCCGGGACCACGGCCCGGCTCAAGGAGGCGGTGCCGGAGTTCGCCACCGTGCAGAATCCCCTCGACGTGACCGGGTACGTACTGGTGGACCGCACCCTCCTCGCACGCGCGCTGGGAACCGTCGCCGCCGATCCCGGCATCGACGCGGTGCTCGCGCTCGTCGACCTGCCGCGCGTTCCGCCGGCCGACCCCGAGGCGGCCCGCGCGTACCTCGGGGCCTTCGCCGAGTCCATCCGGAAGACCGACAAGCCGGTCGTGGTCAGCGGCAACGTCCTCACCGACATCACCGAGACCGGCCGCCGCCTGCAGGAGGAGACCGGCTTCCCGTACATCGCCGGCGGGATCGACCACGCCATGAAGGCACTGGGCGCGGCCGTGCGCTGGTCCCGGTCGCTGCCCGACGTGCTCCGCGAAGAGCCGCCGGCGCCCGTCTCCGCGCATGTCATCCCCGGACAGCCCGGGGAGACGTGGGCGGAGCACAGGGCCGCGCAGGTCCTCGCCGACCACGGTGTGCCCGTCGTCCCCGCCACGCGCACCGCCGACGAGGACGAGGCGGTCGCCGCCGCCGAGCGCCTGGGCTACCCCGTCGTCCTCAAAGCGGCGGCCGACGGCCTCCAGCACAAGAGCGACATCGGCGGCGTCCGGCTGGGCCTTGACGGGCCCGACGCGGTACGCAGTGCCTTCCGGGACGTACGCGACGCCCTGCGGCACAACGGGTACGAGGCCGACCAGGCCGTTCTCGTCCAGCCGCAGCGGACGGGCGGGACCGAGCTCCTCGTCGGCGTGGTCCGCGACCCGGCCTGGGGGCTCACCCTCGCCGTCGGGCTCGGTGGCATCTGGGTGGAGGCCCTCGCCGACACGGCACTGCGGCTGCTGCCCGTCACCCCGGATGAAGTACGCACCGCCCTGGGCGAGTTGCGCGGCGCCAGGCTGCTCGGCGGCGCCCGCGGCACCGAGCCGGCCGACCTCGACATGCTTGCTGATGTGATCACGAGGATAGGCGAGGTGGCGTGCTCCCTCGGGTCGCGCATGGAGTCCCTTGAGGTCAACCCGCTGCTGGTGAAGGGCTCCCGGGTCGAGGCGCTGGACGCGCTCATCACCTGGGCCTGAACCGCCTGCCCCACCCGTACCGCCGCACAGCGCTCTCACCCCCGGGCTGTGCTCGGGGGTTTCCCGAAACGGAAAGGGCAGGAAGAGCAATGAAGCTCTCCTATGCGCGAGTACTCGACGAGTACCCCACCGGCAGACGCCGGATCCGCATCCTCGCCATGGCGGTACTCGCCGTCCTCATCGGCTCCTACGAGGCACAGATCGCCCCGGTGGTGCCGCTCCTCCTCGACGACCTGAACATTTCACTGGGCACCTACGGCACCGTCTCCGCCACGGCACTTGTCGCCGGTGCCGTCGCGTCCGCGATCGGCGGGCGGCTCACCGACACGGTGGGCCGGGTCAAGCTGATCGTGCCGTTGCTGATGCTCACCGCGGTCTGCTGCTTCCTGATGACCACGGTGCACTCGGCGGGTCAACTCCTCGCCGTGCGCGCGGCGTTGTCCGTCGTCGACGGCATGGCGATGGCGGGTACGGCGCCGCTGGTGCGGGACTTCTCACCGCGGATGGGCCGGGCGCAGGCATTCGGCTTCTGGACCTGGGGGCCGGTGGGGGCGAGCTTCCTCTCCGCGACGGTCGCCGGCGCCACCCTGCCGCTCTTCGACAACTCCTGGCGCTCGCAGTTCCTCATCATGGGCGTCGTCTCGCTCATCCTCTCCGTTGTGATCGCGTTCAACATCGCGGACCTGTCGCCCGAACTGCGGGCCCGAATCCAGCAGTCCGAGCAGGAGGCAGTGGTTCCCACCACCCGTGACGAGCCGCCGCGCGTCCGCGACCTGTTCGCACACCGCGCGATCTGGGCCCACGTGGTGGGCATATCCGCATGGCTGACGCTGTACGTCACACTCGTCCTGTACGGACAGACCATGCTCGCGCACAGCTTCCACCTCGAGGTCGCGACCGCATCCGAGGTCATGGCTGCGTTCTGGGTACTGAACATCCTCACCCTGGTGATCGCAGGGCGGGTATCCGACCGGCTGCAGCTGCGCAAGCCGCTGTGCGCCGGCGGCACGGTCGCGGCGGTACTCCTCACCGGATACCTGGCGAGCCTCATGGGCCGCACCGACGTCTCGCATCTGCACATCGCCGTCACCGGCGCGCTCATTGGGGGCGCCATGGGGTGCGCCTACGGGCCGTGGATGGCGAACTTCTCCGAGAACGCCGAGGACGTCGATCCGCGGCTGCAAGGCACCGCGTGGGGCGTGTTCAGCTTCCTGACCAAGGCCATGGCCATCGTGGTGCTCGTAGCCGTGCCCCATGTCGTCGAGACCAGCGGCTGGCGCAACTGGCTGCTGATCGCCGTCTGCTGTATGGCGCTCTTCATCCCCGCGTCCCTGCTCTTCCACGGCCCGTGGCGGACGAGCCACAAGAAGGGTCAGGAGCAGCCCCCTGCCCTCTCGCCGCAGACACCCCACGGGTAGCGACCGGTCGAAGCAGTGTCCAGTCGGACTTTCTCGCGACAGGGCGGCAACCTCAGCGGTCCGTGCGGCGACCAGGGCATGCAGGAGCACCCAGCATTCGATGACGAATGGGGAGACGAGCATGAGACGACCAGTCGCAGTGCGCCTCGGAGTGGCGACGGCCATGGTGGCCCTCGCGGGCGCGACCGGGGTGGGGATGGCCTTACCCGAGGCATCGGCGGCGACCGGCGGTGCCACCGGCTACGCGACCCAGAACGGCGGGACCACCGGCGGGGCGGGCGGGAAGACGGTACGGGCCACGACGGGGACCGCGATCCACACGGCCCTGTGCAACCGGGCCAGTAGCAGCACCCCGATCACCATCGAGGTCGAGGGCACCATCAATCACGGCAACACCGCCAAGGTGTCGGGCGACAGCTGCAACACCGCCGCCGGCGTGATCGAGCTCAAGCAGATCAGCAACGTCACGATCGTCGGAGTCGGCAGCGGAGCCGTCTTTGACCAGTTGGGCATCCACATCCGGGATGCCAGCAACATCATCGTGCAGAACGTGACCGTCAAGAACGTCAAGAAGTCGGGCTCCCCCACGTCCAACGGCGGGGACGCCATCGGCATGGAGAGCGACGTCCGCAACGTCTGGGTCGATCACACCACACTGGAGGCGTCGGGCGGCGAGTCGGAGGGGTACGACGGCCTCTTCGACATGAAGGCCAACACCCAGTACGTGACACTGTCGTACAGCATCCTGCGCAACTCCGGGCGTGGTGGCCTCGTCGGGTCGAGCGAGAGCGACGTCTCGAACGGCTACGTCACCTACCACCACAACCTGTACGAGAACATCGACTCGCGCACGCCGCTGCTGCGCGGCGGCATCGCGCACATCTACAACAACCACTACATGAGCCTCAACGAGTCCGGCATCAACTCCCGGGCAGGGGCACGCGCCAAGGTGGACAACAACTACTTCGAGGACTCCAAGGACGTCCTGGGCACCTTCTACACCGACGCGGCCGGATACTGGCAGGTCAGCGGCAACACCTTCGACAACGTGACCTGGTCCAGCCCCGGCGAGGAGAACAACCCCGCCGGTCCGAACCCGCAGTCCAACACCTCCGTCAGCATCCCCTACTCCTACACCCTCGATAGGGCCGCCTGCGTCCCGGACATCGTGAGCCGGACCGCGGGAGCCGGTAAGGGACTTCAGGTGTCGGACGGCGCCTGCTAGGCGTAGTCGCCCAAGGGCGGCCGGCCCTGGACGCAGCTGTCCGGGGCCGGCCGCACACACGTCAGCGAGCTGATCGACCGGTCACGTCGGCCACCCTCCACAGCTGGTTGGAGCCGGAGTTGGGCTGCCAGGTGGTGACGGCGGCACCGTCGTGGGTGGCCTGGCCGCCGACTTCGAGGAGCCTGCCGGTGGCGGCGTTGACGAGGGTCCAGTTGCCGTTACCGGTCGTCGACATGATCCACTGGGTGGCCGCGTCGCGTCGCCCGGTGTCGGGTTCGAGGACCGGGGTGTCGTCGCGCACGGCCAGTCGATCGCCGCCGGCCGCGTTGGTGAACACGTACCGCGCCTGGTTGTCCGCGCGGTCGCCGTTGATCTGTCGCAGCTGCCAGCGCCGTCCGGTGTCGGACGTACCGCTCCCGCTCTTGACGACGAGCCCGGTGCCGTCGTCGGCGGCGGTGAGCGCCTTGCCGCTCTGCACACCGGTCACCTCATACGTGTGCCCCTTGCGCAGCAGCGCCGCATCCGCCGCGACGCCGGACACCCCGTCGACGACGAACGACGTCACCGACTGCGCGGGCACCGTGAAGGTGGCCTTCTTGTCGCCGACCGGGACGGCCGCGTACCGCTTCAGCTTGCCGTCGGCGCTGGTCACGACCGGTGTGACGGTGGCGTCCGCGGCGATGCTCCGGAACTTCGACAGGTCGACGGTCACCGTGCGGGTGGCCGTGGTCCCGTTGACGTGGACGACGGTGGCGGCATCGCCGGACCGCGAGACGGCGGCGGCGCTGGACGTGTCGTCCGTCTTGATCAGCCGGTCCCCCGGCTTGATGAAGTGCGTGAAGTTACGGGCCGTGTCGAACTTCGTGTTCGTGCGGATCGGACAGCTGTCGAGGGTGTCCTTCGAGGTGCAGCTGAACGGGATCTGGACGCTGCCCCAGTTGCCGCCCTTGCCGGACTCGCCGCCCGGCTTCATGTTGTCGTAGTCCTCGACGGGCTGCCAGAACACCCAGGCACGCGGCTCGAGTTCGCGCAGGTCGTCGACGATGTGCTGGGCGAGGCCGAGTCCGGGCCGCATGTCCGTGAAGGACTGCCCGTCGCCCCAGTCGCCTTCGACCTCGCTCATCCACAGCGGCTTGCCGGCGGCCTTGGCGAGGTCGCGGACGGCGGTGCGGCCGCCGGTGCCGTAGGTGTGGACGTTCAGCTGCCCGACGCGGTCACGCACGTCGGAAGGGTAGCTGTTCCAGTTCGTGGCGAAGATGCCCGGATTGGTCTCGTCCATCGCGGAGATCTCGGCGCCGGCCTTTGCCTTCTTCAGGGCGGGGGCGAGGGCACGTATCACCTTCTTGTGCAGCTCAGGGCCCATGTGGGCGCCTTCCTGCCGGCCGCCGGTCGGTTCGCCGTCGGAGCCGAGTTTGGTGCTCCAGTAGCCGGTGTTGGGTTCGTTGAACGGGTCGACGGTGTCGACCTTGATGCCCTCAGCCTTTTCCAGTCGCTTGGTGGCGCCCGCCACGTAGGCGGCGAAGTCGTCGATGGAATCGGTCTTGAGCTGGTCCTTGTTCGCGTCGAAGCCACCGGAGACGTAACCGCTCTCGGTCATGAACCAGGGCGGTGAGTTGCTGAACGTCTCCCAGCGGTCGACGTCGTCCTTGATCCGGTCGACCCACCAGCGCTGTGTGGCGTCGGCGTCCGGGTTCCAGTCGGCGGGGTCGTCCGCGTTCCACCAGTCGGTGTCGTCGCGGGTGGTGCCCTTCGGCGCCTTCCACCAACCCTCGACGGCGCCTCCTGGCCGCAGGTAGTCCTTGACGTCCGGGGCGTTGCCGCCTCCGATGTTGTAACGGGCGATGTTGAGGGCGAGCCCCTTGTCGCCGAAGAGGAGGTCGGCGAGCTTCTCTCGGATCGGCTCGGGGTAACCGCCGGTGACGTTCGCGAACCAGGCGAGGCTGGTGCCCCAGCCCTGGAACGCCTGCTGCCGGTAGGAGGGGTCGGGCCGGACGGTGACGGATTCGGTCGCCGCGCCGGCCGGCGACGCGGTACCGATCAGTGCGGTTCCGGTGGCGAGTGCGGTGGTGGTGACGATGCCGAGCAGTCGTCTCGTGCGGGTACGGGTGGCCAACGTGTACTCCCAACGCATGGTGATGGGCAGGCGGTTGGTGCTGGGTGATGGTCAGGGTCAGGAGACGGGGAGCCGCAACACTGCGACCTCACGGGGCGGCAGTACGAGTCCGTCTCCGCCGGGTTCGGGGCCCGCGAGAACGTCACCGGTGACGCCCGGCAGCGGCACCGTCTCATCGGTCCGGTTGACCAGGAACAGGTAGCGGTGGCGGTCGTCACGACGCACGGTCAGCTCCACCGCACCACGCGCGGATTCGGGCAGTTCGCTCGTGACGTCCGCCGGGGCGAGCAGCTCGGGCAGGAGGGTCGACAGGCCGTCGACCCCCAGACGTGTGGAGACGTACGCGGCCGACCCGCGGCCCGTAATGCGACGCGTGACCGCCGGGCGGGTGGCGTACGTGCCGGTGCGGTAGCGGGCGAGTACCTCGACGTCGGGCGCGGCGGCGGTGATCCGGTCGGTCCACAGGCTGCCCGTGGTCGCGTTGTCGAGGTCGACGGTGTCGCCGTCGAGCAGCGGCCCGAACTCCTCGATCCGGATGCCGAGCAGCTCGCGCAGCGCCCCGGGGTAGCCGCCGAGCCAGATGTGGTCGTGCTCGTCGACGACGCCGGAGAAATACGTGGTGACGAGGTGGCCGCCGCCCTCGACGTAGCGTGTGAACTCCTTGGCCAGCGCCTGGGGCACCACGTGCAGGACCGGCGCGATCACCACGTCGTACGCGGCGAGGTCGGTGCCGTGGCGGGGCACGACGTCGGCACGGATGCCGAGCCGCAGCAGCGACGAGTACCAGTCCAGGGCCTCGCGATGGTAGTCGAGGCGTGAGGTCGGGTGGGAGTCGTGCTCGCTGGTCCACCACGAGTCCCAGTCGAACAGGACGGCGACGCGGGCGGGTTCGCGGGCGGCACCGGCGACCGGCGCGAGCGCCTTGATCTTCCCTCCCAGCTCGACAACGGAACGGAAGAGGTCACTGTCGGCCCCGGCGTGCGGCAGCATCGCCGAGTGGTACTTCTCGGCGCCGGCGGCGGACTGGCGCCACTGGAAGAAGCAGACGGCGTCGGCGCCGTGCGCGACATGCAGCAGCGAGTCCCGGGCCAGCTCGCCGGGCCCCTTGGGCAGGTTGACGGGCTGCCAGTTCACGGCGCTGGTGGAGTGCTCCATCAGGAACCACGGGCGGTGGCCCGCGACGCCGCTGGTCAGGTTGGCCGAGAAGGACAGCTCGTCGCGGTCCCGCGGCCCGGGCACGACGTAGTGGTCGTTGGAGACGAAGTCGACCTCGCTCGCCCAGTCCGCGTAGTCCATGCCCTTGATGCCGGGCATCACCATGAAGTTGGTGGTCACGGGCACGCCCGGGGTGAGTTCCCGGAGCACCTCGCGCTCGGCGCGCAGATGGTCCTTGAGCGCGTCGGACGAGAAGCGTTTGAAGTCGAGCTGCTGCGTCGGGTTGGGGTGCGATGCGGCCAGCCGCGGCGGCAGGATCTGGTCCCATTCGCTGTAGTGCTGGGACCAGAACGCCGTCCCCCAGGCGTGGTTGAGCGCCTCCAGCGTGCTGTAGCGGCGGCGCAGCCACGCGCGGAAGGCGCTGGCCGCGTCTTCCGAGTAGTCGTAGACGTTGTGACAGCCCAGCTCGTTGTTGACGTGCCAGGCCACGAGGGCGGGGTGGCCGGCGTATCGGGTCGCCAATTGCCGTACGAGACGCAACGCATGGGTGCGGAAGACCGGCGACGTGGGCCGCCAGTGCTGCCGCGCCCCCGGCCACACCGTCTCGCCGTTGGCGGTCACCGGCAGGATCTCCGGGTGCGCGGTGGTGAGCCAGGGCGGCGGGGAGGCGGTCGCGGTGGCCAGGTCGACGCCGATGCCGCCCTCGTGCAGCAGCGCCATGATGTCGTCCAGCCAGCCGAAGTCCCAGGTGGCGGCGGTCGGTTGGAGCCGCGCCCAGGAGAAGATCGCCAGGGAGGCGACGTTGACCCCGGCCTCGCGCATCAGTCGGACGTCCTCCTCCCACACCTCTCGCGGCCACTGCTCGGGGTTGTAGTCGGCTCCGTAGACGAGCCGCGGGGAGCCGTCACCGCCCGTCGCGTACGGGAAGCGGGGCGGGCGCGGAGAGGCGGACGGGATCATGCGGGTCCTTCCGGGGAACGGGACGGCTGACGGGGAGCGGCCTGCCGCTCCTGGTTACTTCTCGACGGTGAAGCCCTGCTCGGAGCCGTACTTGGCGGAGGCGTCGCGCCATGCGTTCAGGCCCTGCGACAGCTTTGTGCCGGAGATGTATGCCTTGCCGACGGTGTCGTTGAAGATCGAGTTGGCGTACACCTGGTAGGGCAGGTACTGCCAGTCCGTGGGGACGTTCTTCGCGGCCTCGGCGAAGACCTTGTTGGCCCGCTGCCCACCGAAGTACGGGAACTCGGTGTTCTGGAACTCCTTGGAGTCCAGGTCCTTCGTGGTGGCCGGGAACGCGCCGTTCTTGATGCGGGTCCGCACGCCGGCGCCGGAGTTGGCGTACTCGACGAAGGCGTAGCCGAGCTCCTTGTTGCTGCCGAGCTCGGGCAGGGCGAGCGAGCTGCCGCCGTTCTCGGAATGGGTGTTCGCGCCCTTGGTCCATTGCGGCAGCGGGGCCACGCGCCAGTCACCGGCGGCGTCCTTCACACCGGAGGCGAAGTTGGCCGGCATCCAGGCGCCGATGGGCAGGGTAGCGATGGTGCCGTCGCCGAGCCCCTTGTACCAGTCGTCTGTCCAGCCGGTGACCGGAGCGAGGAGGTTCTCGTCGATGAGCTTCTGCCAGGTGTCGGTGTACTTCTTGGCTCCGGGGTCGGTGAAGTCGATGCCGACCTTGGTGCCGTCGACCTTGTACGGGTGCGAACCGGCCTGCCACAGCAGGCTGGTGGCCAGCCCCGCGTCACCGACGTCACTGGTGATGTAGGACTTCGGGTCGGCCTTGTGCAGCTTGCGGGCGGCATCGACGTACTCGTCCCAGGTGGTGGGCACCGCGATCTTGTACTTGTCGAAGACCTTCTTGTTGTAGAAGAGGGCCATCGGGCCGGAGTCCATGGGCAGGCCGTAGATGCCGTCGCCGGACTTCACCGAGTTCCAGGGGCCCGCGGAGTAGGAGCCGGCGAGCTTGGCGGCCCCGTACGGCGCGAGGTCGGTGACGGACTTCGTCAGGGCGTACTGCCCCAGTGCGTAGTACTCGATCTGCGCGACGTCGGGGACGCCCTTCTTCGCCGAGATGGCGTTCTGCAGGGCCTTGTACTGATCCTTGTTGGTACCCGCGTTGACCAGCTTGACGTCGACGTTCGGGTACTTCTTCTCGAAGTCGGCGACGACCTGCTTGAGCGTGGGCTCCCATGCCCACACGGTCACAGTGCCGCCCTTCTTCAGGGCCGCCCGCAGGTCTGCCGAACCGACCTGCTTCTGAGCGGAGGTGTCGGCGGCGCCGCCGCATGCGGTCGCGCCGAGGGCCAGGACGCAGCCGACACCTGTGCCGCGCAGCAGGCGGCGGGTGTACTTGGGCATGGTGATGCTTCCGCTTCTTCGAGGTGGTGCACGGATTCTTCGAGGTGATGCGTGGACCGGGGTGAACTGCCCTGCTGCGCCTACTCCTTGACGCTTCCGGCGGCGAGCCCGGACTGCCAGTACTTCTGGAGCAGCAGGAAGGCGGCGATCAGCGGCGCGATGGTGAGCAGTGAGCCGGTGACGACCAGGTTGAAGACGGCTTCGCCGCCGGCCGTGGACGCCTGCTTGTTCCAGCTGTCGAGGCCGAGGGTCAGCGGGTACCAGTCGGGGTTCTTCAGCATGATCAGCGGCAGGAAGTAGTTGTTCCAGGTCGCGACCGTGGTGAAGAGGAGCACGGTGACGGTGCCGGGCGCGAGCAGCGGCAGGGCGACCTGGAAGAAGGTACGCACCTCGCTCGCGCCGTCGATGCGCGCTGCCTCCATCAGCTCGCCGGGGATCGCCTCGGTGGCGAACACCCACATCAGGTAGAGGCCGAAGGGCGAGATCAGAGAGGGGATGACGACCGCCCACGGGGTGTCGGTCAGGCCGAGCTTGCTGAACAACAGGAACGTGGGGACCGCGAGGGCCGTGGCGGGCACGGCGACCGCGCCGATGACGACGGCGAACACGGCACGCTTGCCGGGGAAGTCGAACTTGGCTAGCGCGTACCCGCCGAGGACGGCCAGGAAGGTCGCGCCACCGGCACCCACGACCACGTACAGCGCGGTGTTGAGGAGCCAGCGGCCGAAGACACCGTCGTCGTACGTGAACGTTTGCACGATGTTGTCCCACAGGGCGAAGTCCCCGTCGAACCACAGGCCGAACGAACGGGCCAGCCCCTGCTGGGTCTTGGTGGCGCTGATCAGCAGCCACAGCAGCGGCAGCAGGCTGTAGAGCAGGACGACGCCGGTGAGCACGGTCAGCAGGACGCTGCGCTTGGATCGCCCGGGCGCACGGCGGCGCGGCGGCCGCAGCCGAGGGGTGGCGGTGACCGGCTTCTGTGCGGGCCGGGCGACCGCGGGGGCGGTGCTGCTCATCGGATCACGCTCCCTTGCGCATGCCGCGCAGCTGGACCACATAGGCGACGATCATCGTGATCAGGCCCATGACGATGGCGACGGTCGCGGAGTAGTTCTGCTGTTGGCCGGAGAAGGACAGCGCGTACGTGTAGTAGTTCGGGGTGTAGTCGGTGGTGATCACGTTCGGCGCCAGCTTCTGGAGGATGCTCGGCTCGTTGAAGAGCTGGAAGCTGCCGATGATCGAGAAGATCGTGGCGATGACGAGGGCGCCGCGGATGGCCGGGAGCTTGATCGCCGAGATGACGCGCCACTGGCCGGCGCCGTCGATCTCGGCGGCCTCGTAGAGCGAGTGCGGGACGACGCGCAGCGCGGAGTAGAAGATCAGCATGTTGTAGCCGATGAACTCCCAGGTGACGATGTTGCCGATCGAGGCCAGGAGCAGATCGGGCGAGAGCGGGTCGGGCAGTTTCGCGCCGAACGCGTCGTTGATGTCGCCGACCAGTCCGAAGCGGGTGCCGTACATGAAGCCCCACATGAGCGTGGCGACGACGGCGGGCACGGCGTAGGGCAGGAAGACGGATATCCGGAAGAAGTCCTTGCCGTACAGCCGGCCGCTGTCGAGGGCGAGCGCGACGAGCAGGGCGAGGCCCAGCATGATCGGCACCTGGACGGCGAGGAAGAGCCCGACGCGGGCGACGCCGTCCCAGAACCGGCCGTCCTGCAGGGCCTGTTGGTAGTTGTCCAGGCCCACGAAGGTGGTGCCGCCGATGAGCTGGGTCCGGAAGAGGCTGAGGTAGCCGGAGTACGCGAGCGGCGCGAGGAAGACCAGGGCGAAGACAAGGACGAAGGGGCCGATGAACCCCCATCCCGTCCACGAGCGGCGCGTGCGGCGCACCGGTGGCCCGGCCGGGCGGGGCCGTGCGGCCGCCGGCGGTTGCATCGTTGTCATGTCGTGCCCCTCGCTGGTACTTCCCGGGCCAGTCATCCTCGCCATGTTTGCGTAAACATCGCGGCGCGCACGGTGCCCTGAGCTGGTATGTTTACGCAAACATTCGGACGGCGACATATCTACACCGCCTCGATGACGACGGTCAACAGTTACTGCAGGAACGGACGGCGCGACTGATGAGGGAGACGGTGGGAGCAACGGACAGCGTCCCGGCGCGCGGCGGGGCCGGAACCCGGCGTCGTACACAGAACGCTTCGATGGCGGACGTCGCCCGGGTCGCGGGCGTCTCCTCGCAGACCGTCTCGCGCGTCTCGAACGGCTTCCCCGGCGTGCACGAGGAGACCCGCGAGCGCGTACTCGCCGCGATGCGGGAGCTGGGTTACCGCCCCAACAGCGCGGCCCGTGCGCTCAAGCGCGGCGACTTCCGCACCATCGGCGTCATCACGTTCACACTCTCCACGACCGGCAACGTCCGCACGCTGGAGGCGATCGCCACGTCCGCGGCGGAGGAGGGTTACGCGGTCACCCTGCTGCCCGTGGCGGTGCCGACGCAGGACGAAGTACGCGGCGCCTTCTCGCGGTTGGGCGAACTCGCCGTCGACGCCGTCATCGTCATCATGGAGGTTCACCTGCTCGACTCGGCCCGCCTCTCGCTGCCGCCGCATGTGAAGGTCGTGGTGGCGGACTCGGACGCCGGGGACCGCTATGCGGTCGTCGACACGGACCAGGCGGGCGGCGCCCGCGACGCCGTACGGCACCTGCTCGACCTGGGGCACGACACCGTGTGGCACCTGGCCGGCCCCGAAGGGTCGTACGCCGCCCAACGTCGAACGGCCGCCTGGCGTACGGCACTTGAGGAGGCCGGCCGGGTGCCACCGCCGCTGGTGCACGGCGACTGGTCGGCGGAGTCGGGCTACCGCGCGGGCCTGCGCCTGGCCGAGCGGGACGACTGCACCGCGGTGTTCGCCGCCAACGACCAGATGGCGCTCGGCCTGCTGCGCGCGCTGCACGAGCACGGACGCCGGGTGCCACAGGACGTCTCCGTCATCGGTTTCGACGACATCCCGGAGGCCGGCTCCTTCCTGCCTCCGCTCACCACGGTCCACCAGGACTTCGCCGAGGTCGGCCGCCGCTGCGTCGAGGGAGTGCTGCGGCAGGTCCGCGAGGGCGGCACGGACCGCGGCACGACGCTGGTACCGACGCGGCTGGTACTGCGCGACAGCACGGCACCGCCGCCGGGACAGCCGGCGGCGTGAATTCCTCCGGAAGGACACGCCCCATGACCGGAAGGACACGCCCCATGACACGCCCCATGAGACGACGACGCTCCTCCCGCCCCCTCATTCCTCTCCTCACCGTCCTCGCCGCGCTCTGTGTCACCCTCCTGAGCGCACCGTCGGGCACGGCGCTCAACGCAACGCCCCAGGAAAAGCCTCGGCACATGGACGCGTACGCCGGCTACCTCTTCACCTACTTCACCGGCGAAGGCACCGCGGACGGCGAGCAGATCCGTATGGCCCTCAGCCGCGGCAACGATCCCCTGCACTGGCGGGAGTTGAACGGCGGCAAGCCGGTGCTCACTTCCGACCTCGGCACCAAGGGCCTGCGCGACCCGTTCGTGATCCGCTCCCCGCGGGGCGACAAGTTCTTCCTGATCGCCACGGACCTGCGGATGTACGGAGGCGAGGGCGGCAGCTGGGACCAGGTGCAGCGCACCGGCAGCAAGTCCATCATGGTGTGGGAGTCCACGGACCTGACCCACTGGACCGACCGCCGCCTGGTGCGGGTCGCCCCCGGCACCGCGGGCAACACCTGGGCCCCGGAGGCGTACTGGGACGACCGCCTCGACGCGTACGTCGTCTTCTGGGCCTCCAAGATCTACGCCGAGGACGACCCGGACCACACCGGCACGACGTACAACAAGATGCTCTACGCGACGACGAAGGACTTCCGCACCTTCAGTACGCCCAAGGTGTGGAACGACCCCGGCTACTCGGTGATCGACTCCACGGTCATCAAGGACGGCGACACCTACTACCGCTTCACCAAGGACGAGCGCGATCCCTCGTCAGGCACGCCCTGCTCGAAGTTCATCACCGCCGAGCGCTCCACCGAACTCACCGATATCTCTTACGACTTCGTGGCCGACTGCATCGGCAAGGGAACCGTCGACCGGGGCGAGGGACCGACGGTCTTCAAGTCCAACACAGAGGAGAAGTGGTACCTGTTCATCGACGAGTTCGGCGGTCGCGGCTACGTCCCCTTCGAGACCACCGACCTCACGTCCGGGAAGTGGACACAGTCCACGGATTACCAACTGCCCCCGAGCCCTCGCCACGGCACGGTGCTACCGGTGACCCGCGCGGAGTACGCCCGACTGCTCAGGGCCCTGCCGCCGCGCTCGTGACACGCAAGCTCTCCGCGCGGGCGCGCGCGATCCGCATCACCCGAGAGGCGGCAGTGAGGGGGCTCAACTGCGGGCGCGCTGGGTGACCGCGATGCAGCCGAGCACGATCAGGGCGGTGACGGCGGCGAGGGGAGAGAGCCGCTCCCCCATGAGCAGGACCGACCAGACCAGGGTGATCAGCGGCTGGGCGAGCTGAATCTGGCTCGCCCTGGGCACCCCGATCAGGGCCATACCGCGGTACCACGCGACGAACCCGCCGAACTGGGAAACGGCGGCGATATAGGCCATCCCGACGACCGCCTCGGTGGTCAGATGCACCGGCTCCACCGGCAGGGCCAGGGCGGTGACCAGGGCGGACACGGGAAGAGCAGCGACGACGCCCCAGGCGATGACCTGCCAGCCGGGCATGTGCGAGGCGAGCCGGCCGCCCTGCGCGTACCCGGCGGCGCACACCAGCAGAGCGCCGAAGAGATAGAGGTCGCCGAGGGTCGGCAGGCCGTGGTTCTGCTGAAGGGTGAAGGCGGCCACGGCAACGGCGCCGAGGATGGCGGCCGTCCAGAACATACGCGACGGGCGCCGGCCGGTGAGGGCGGCCGAGACGGTGGCGGTCGCCAGCGGCAGCACGCCGATCACAACGGCCGAGTGCGCGGTGGTGGAGGTCTGCAGGGCGAGCGTGGTCAGCAAGGGGAAGCCGAGGACGCAGCCGCCGGCCACCGTGAGCAGGGCCGGCCAGTGCTGCCGCCCCGGCACCGGCACCCGGGCCCCGTACAGGCAGGCCGCGGCGAGCAGCCCCGCCAGCAGACCTCGTACACCGGTCGCCGTCCACGGACCGAAGCCGTCCAGGGCCCACACGGTGGCCGGGAAACTGAAGGAGAAGGACACCACGCCGAGAGCGGCCAGGAGAGTACCGCTGCGGCGAGCACCACCGCGGGGAGTAGCACTGCTGACCGCTATCGACGAAGACTGAGTAGCGCTATTTTGTACTGTCATGAACAACAGTAGCAGTGTGGCTCAATTGGCCGCGACCTTGCGGAATGAGCTGAACCGCTATCCGGAAGGGGAGAAGCTCCCCTCCAGCAGGGCATTGGTGACGCGGTATCAGGTCAGTCCGGTGACTGTCTCCCGGGCGATCGCGACCCTCGCCGCCGAAGGGCTCGTCACCTCCCGGCCCGGCGCCGGCGTCTTCAAGGCCACCGCGCGCCGTGTCGCGGGCGCGCTCGGCGACGTCTCCTGGCAGGAGGTGGCCCTGAGCGCGGACCCGCCGCACGCCACCGTCGACACGGGCCCCCGCGGCACGGACGCCGCCGGCATCCTGGCCACCCTCACCACCCCGCCGCCCGAGGTCATCGACCTCAACGGCGGTTACCTGCACGCCGCGCTCCAGCCGGAACGGGCGCTGGCCGCCGCGCTGGCCCGGGCCGGCCGCAGGCCCGGCACGTGGTCCCGGCCCCCGGTGGAGGGCCTGACCGAGCTGCGGGACTGGTTCGCGCGCGACATCGGCGGGCCGGGCGGCTCGCTCAACGCCTCGGACGTCCTGATCACCGCCGGCGGCCAGAGCGCCCTCACCACCGCCCTGCGGGCCCTGGCAGCGCCCGGCTCCCCCGTCCTGGTCGAATCCCCCACCTACCCCGGCATGCTCGCCGTCGCCCGCGCCGCCGGGCTGCGGCCCGTGCCGGTACCGGTCGACGCCGACGGTGTACGCACCGACCTGCTGGCCGAGGCGTTCGAGGCGACCCGCGCCCGGGTCTTCGTCTGCCAACCCCTCTTCCACAACCCCACCGGCACCGTCCTCTCCCCCCAGCGCCGCACCGCCGTACTCGACACCGCCCGGGCGGCCGGCGCCTTCGTCATCGAGGACGACTTCGCGCGCCGCCTGGTGCACGCCGACTCCCCGCCCCTGCCGCTCCCGCTGGCCGCCGACGACCCGGACGGTGTCGTCGTCCACGTACGCTCGCTCACCAAGGCGGCCTCCCCCAGCCTGCGCATCGGAGCGCTCTCCGCCCGCGGCCCGGTACTGGAACGGCTGCGCGCCATCCAGGTCGTCGACAGCTTCTTCGTCCCCCGCCCGTTGCAGGAGACCGCCCTCGAACTGGTCGGCTCCCCCGCCTGGGCAAGCCACTTGCGGGCGCTCGCCGGCGCCCTGCGCGACCGCCGCACCGCTGTGCTCACCGCGCTGACCAGCGCGTTGCCCACCCTCGTACCGCACCGGACACCGCACGGCGGCTACCACCTGTGGCTGCGGCTGCCCGACGGCACCGACGAACACGCCCTCACGGCGACCGCCCTGCGCCACGGCGTGGCGGTCACCGCCGGCAGCCCGTACTTCACCGCCGAAGCCCCCGCCCCCCACCTGCGCCTGAGCTACGTCAGCACCCCCGGCACCGCCCAACTGGAGGAAGGCATCCACCGCCTCCACCGGGCCCTCCCCTAGCTTTCCCCCTCAATCAGCCCGGCGGGGGACACACCCTGCGTTCACCACCCATCTCGGTGGACAGGTGATCGCCGACTCACGTAGCTTCCCCAAGCGGCATGGACATGGATACGGGCCGTGCTGGTGGGGGCCCTGGGGAGGGACTCCTCTTCTGAACGGGGGGCGGACACGCCATGCTGTGCTCGAACTGCCACATGGTGACGGCCGTCACCGCGGACGGCCGGTGCGAGGAATGCGCGGCCACGGAACGGGAGCCGGGCGGCACCAGCGGTGCCCCCGCACCGCCGAGACCCGCGGCGAGGACGGCCCGTACGGGACGACTCGGCGCGCTGGCTTCGCCCCTCCGCTCGGCGGCGGTCGTGACCGTACTGCTGGCACTGTGCATCGCAGCGGACGCGTTCGCACTCGCCGCCGGCGGCCGCTACGTCGTCGTACTGAACGACCTGGTCTCCCAGCGATGGGTGTCCCCCGGCCTCCCAGCGGAGCTCGCCGCCGCCGATCGGGCGTACACCTTCTCCGGGAGCCTCTACATCGCACTGCTGCCGATGACCGCGGTGGCGTTCCTCGTCTGGTTCTTCCGCACCAGAATCAACGCCGAGGTCTTCGCCCCCGACGGTCACCGCCGGGGCCGGCTCTGGACACTCGGCGCCTGGTTCACGCCCCTCGTCAATCTGTGGTTCCCCCGCCAGATCGCAGGCGACATCTGGAAGGCCAGCACCCCACCCGACCGCCGGGCCCCGCTCACCTTGCTCAACGCCTGGTGGTGCCTGTGGGTCGCGTCAAAGACCCTCGCCTTCGTCGGCAACTCTCAGCTGGACAAAGCCGAGGAATACCAGGCCCTCAGAACGGCACTCCGCACGGTGTTCGTCTCCGACCTACTGGACGCCACCGCAGCCGCCCTCGCAATCACGGTCGTCTGCCGACTCACGGCCTTGCAGATCGCCCGGATGAGGGGGGTGGGGCTGCTGCCTGCCACCCCGCCACCACCGGCAGTTCAGCACCGGGTTGACGGCTGAGGGAGGCTGCCGCGGTGTTTTCCGACGCTGACGTTGCCGCGCTGTACGACCTGCTGAATCCTTGGGATCCCGATCGCCATGCCGGAGACCGTTTTTACGACGGTCTGGTCATGGCTGCGGATGATGTTCTCGATGTGGGTTGTGGTACGGGCGCGATGTTGCGTCTCGCGCGTGAACAGGGACATCGCGGTCGGCTCGTCGGGCTGGATCCGGACCGGGGTGCGTTGGAGCGGGCCCGGCGGCGGCGCGACGTGGAGTGGGTCGAGGGCACCGCAGCGGATGCGCCGGGCGGAGGCGGGTTCGGGCTGGTGACGATGACCGGGCATGCGTTCCAGTACCTCGTCACCGATGAGGAAGTACGTGCTTCGCTCGCCGCGATTCATGGGGCATTGGGTCCCGGTGGGCGTTTCGCGTTCGAGACGCGGCATCCTCAGGCACGGGCCTGGGAGGGGTGGGATCCGACCGATCCGGATGACGTTGTTGAACTCGTTGTTGAGCTCGTTGGCGGTGTCGGGCGGGGCTTGCGGGTGTGGCATGAGGTCGAGTCCGTCAGCGGCGGGGTGGTGACGTTCCGGGAAGTGGTGGCCGGGGCCGAAGGTGTGGTGCTTCACGTGGAGCATACGCGTCTGCGGTTTCTTGGCGTTGCGGCGCTCAATGGGTTTCTCGTCGAGGCGGGGTTCCGGGTTGAGGGGCAGTACGGCGACTGGCGGCGAGGGGCGCTCACGAGGGACAGCCGGGAGATCGTTACGGTCGCGCGCCGGCAGTGAGGGGTAGTGGTCGTTTGGCGCTGGCCAGGAACGTACGCGGTGCCGGGCGTCGCGGTCCTCCTTGTGCCGGCCGCCCAGTCAGTCACGTCGGGTCAGTGTGGCCTTCAAGGCGTAGACGTCGCTGTAGTTGGAGGGGCCGGTGCGGGTGTCGTTGTAGTGGGCGTTGGCGGAGAAGTAGCTCATGTTCACGGCCAGCGGGTCCTGGACGAGTTCGAGGCGGTACGTGGTGCCCTTCCGCAGGTGCGCCTTGGCGTAGGTCGAGCCGCGTACGGTGTTCCAACTGCCGGAAGTAGGCGGGTGTTGCGGGCGCGTCAAGGGTTACTGCGGCGATGGCCTCGCCCGTGGCGCGCGGGGCGGGACGGAGTGACCGTTCGGCCTACCCTTCGGGCCCCTGGACCGCCCGTCGCAGCAGGGTGAGGAACTGGTCCCGCTCGTCGGGGGAGAACGGTGCGAGCATCTGCTCGCTCACCGCGACGACCTCGGGCGCGAGGCGTGTGGCCAGCTCCCGGCCGCTGTCGGTGATGCGTACCAGCTTGCGCCGCCTGTCGTTGTCGTCCTTGGCGATGTCCACCAGGCCGCGCCGCCGCAGGCGGTCCAGCAGCGGCGCTGCGGTCGACTTGTCGAGATTGGCCAGCGCGCCGAGCGTGCCCTGGTCCATGGCGCCGCGCAGGTGCAGCAGGCTCAGGACCGTGAACTGCGGACCGGTCAGGTCCTGGTGCACCTGCTCGTACCAGAGCCGGGTGTGCACCTGGCTCAGCTGACGGGCCAGGGGGCCGAGCCCGCCGATCGCGGCGAGCAGCAGCCCGGCGTCCGCGTTCTCCTGTGCCATCGCTCGCCGCCGTTCCTCCGTTGTTGATTAGGACGTACACGTACTATACCGTCGGCCAGGTAGGACGTACACGTACTTACTGTGCGTGACGAGGAGGGAAGGTCGGGTCATGACACAACGCGGCAGCGCGCTCAACTTCCGGGATTTCGTGGCGGATTCGCTCGCCGTTGGCGATGCGGTCGACATCCAGCGGCCGGTCAGTCCCACGCTGGAGGTGGGCGCCGTCACCCGGCGCGTCTACGAGACGCGAAGCCCGGCGCCGCTGTTCAGCAATCTCACCGGGGCCGAGCCGGGCTTCCGGATCCTCGGCGCGCCCGCCGGCCTGAGCAGCCTCGACGAGGGGGCCTACGGCCGGCTCGCGGCGCACTTCGGCCTGGCGCGCGACACCACGCCGCGCGAGCTGCTGGAGAAGCTGATCTCCGCGATGCACGCGGAGCCGGTCGCCCCGCGCGTGGTGGAGACCGGGCCCTGCAAGGAGAACGTGCTGACGGGCGACGACGTCGACCTGGAGCGGTTCCCCGTCCCGCTGCTGCACCAGCAGGACGGCGGCAGGTACTTCGGTACGTACGGCTTCCACGTCGTCCGCTCCCCCGACGGGCGGTGGACCAGCTGGTCGGTCAGCCGCACCATGCTGCACGGACGCACCACCCTCGTCGGCCCGGCCATGCCGCAGCAGCACATCGGCATGATCCACGCCATGTGGCGCGAGAAGGGCCTGCCGACGCCGTGGGCCATGGTGCTGGGCGCCCCGCCGGCGGCGCTGGCCGCCGCGGGCATGCCGCTGCCCGCCGAGGTGAACGAGGACGGCTACGTCGGCGCCCTCGCCGGCAGCGCCGTCGAGGTGGTCCGCACGGAGCTGCACGACCTGTACGTACCGGCCAACTCCGAGATCGTGCTGGAGGGTTACCTCAGCCCCGACGAGACCGCCCCCGAGGGACCGATGGGCGAGTACCACGGGTACTCCTTCGCCGGGAGCAAGCAGCAGCCCGTCTTCCACGTCGAGGCGATCACCCACCGCGACGACCCCATCCTGCCGGTCTGCGTGGCGGGCCTGCCCCCGGAGGAGAACCACACCATCTGGGGCACGATGATCTCCGCCGTCAGCCTGGACCTGCTGCGCTCCAGCGGGCTGCCGGTCGACCTGGCCTGGTGCTCGTACGAGGCCGCGACCTGCTGGATCGTCGTGTCCGTCGACATCCGGCGGCTGGCGGAGAGCGGGCTGGGCGAGCGGGAGCTGGCCGACGCGGTGGCCGACGTCCTCTTCGGCTCGCACACCGGATGGCTGGTGCCCAAGGTCCTGCTGGTGGCGAACGACATCGACATCACCGACATCAACCAGGTGGTGTGGGCCATGGCGACCCGCTACCACCCCGGCACCGGCGAGTACGTCTACCCGGAGGCGCCGGGCATTCCGATGGTCCCCTACCTCACCCCGGAGGAGGCGCGCACGGGCAAGGGCGGCAAGTCCGTCACGAGCTGCCTGCTGCCCGAGCACTTCGAGGGCGTCACCAAGGGCGTCACCGCGTCCTTCAGGTACTCCTTCCCCGAGGAGACGCGGCAGCGGGTCGTGGAGAGCTGGGCCGACTACGGGTTCTGAGCACAGCCTCGGGGCAATGCCCGGCGTCGATGTCAGGAGTTGCGATGTCAGGAGTTGCGCGGAGTCACCAGGCCGGATTCGTAGGCGAGTACCACGAGTTGGGCGCGGTCGCGAGCGTGGAGTTTGGTCATGGCCCGGTTGATGTGGGTCTTCGCGGTCACCGGACTGATCACCATGCGGTCGGCGATCCGGTCGTTGGACAGACCCTGCGCGACCAAGGTGACGGCCTCGCGTTCGCGGCTGGTCAGCTCGTCCAGACCGGTGCCGGCGACGGTGGTGAGCGGCCGGGTGAGGTACTGGTTGATCAGCTTGCGGGTGATGGACGGCGCGAGCAGCGCGTCACCGCGGGCGGCGACACGCACAGCGTGCACAAAGTCGTCCGGCACGATGTCCTTGACGAGGAAACCGGCGGCACCGGCGCGCAGCGCGTCCAGGACGTACTCGTCCATGCCGTAGTTGGTGAGGATGACGACGTGCACGGGGGCCAAGGCCGGGTCCGCGGCGATGCGCCGGGTGGCCTCGATGCCGTCGACGACCGGCATCTGGATGTCGATCAGCACGACGTCGGGCAGGTGCTGCTTGGCCAGCGCCAGGCCCTGCTCGCCGTCGGCCGCCTCGGCCACCACCTCGATGTCGTCTTCGAGGTCGAGCAGTGCACGGAATCCGCTGCGAATGAGCGGCTGGTCGTCGACCAGCAGGACACGGATCATGAGGTGTGCTCCACGGGGAGTTCGGCCTGGACGGTGAAGCCGCGCTCGCTGCGCGGCCGCGCGTGCAGCCGGCCGCCGAGGGCGGTGACGCGTTCACGCATGCCGAGGAGCCCCAGGCCGGGCGTCGGCACCGTGTCCGGCGTGGCCTTGCCGTCGTCATCGACCTGGATGGCGAGTGAGTCGGCCCGGTAGTCGATGCGGATCGATGCGGTCGCGGCGCAGGCGTGCCGGGCGGTGTTGGTCAGCGCCTCCTGAACGATCCGGTAGGCGGTCCGGCCCACCGCGGCCGGCACGTCGGTCCGCTGTCCCTCGATCATCAGCGTCGCCTCCAGGCCTGCCCTGCTTGCCTGCTCCACCAGCTCCGGGATGTGGTCGAGCCCGCGGGGCGGGGTGGTGTCGTCATCGCGCAGCGCCTCCAGGGTGGCGCGCAGTTCCCGGGTCGCCTCACGTCCGGCCTCCTGGATCGCCAGCAGGGCCTCGGGTATCCGTTCACCCCGCCTGCGGGCCACGTGGACGGCGACTTCCGACTGCACCTTGATGATCGAGATCTGGTGGGTGAGTGAATCGTGCAGCTCCCTCGCTATGTGCAGCCGCTCCTCATCCGCGCGGCGCCGCGCGGTCTCCTCCCGGGTGCGCTCGGCTTCGTCCGCCCGTTGCTCGGCCTGCCGCAGTGCCTCCCCCGCGGCAAACGCGGCGATCAACCAGGCGATCTCGAGGACGTGTCGGGCCTGTGTCAATGCCTCGCCCGCGGGCCCCTCGTGGAAGACCAGGGCAGTGAGGTGAAGGACGGCCAGCATGGTCACGGATGCCGCCACCGTGACGGCGCGGTGCCCGGCCCGCACCGCGCCGTACACCGCGATCAGGTACGAGACGGCGAGCACGGCAAAACCTGCCGCCTGATATCCCACCGCACACAGTCCGGTGATGGCCAGGACGGTCAGCGGTACGCGGCGACGCGCGGCCAGCGCGAGGCCGCCGGCCGCCAGTAGCGCGTAGCCGAGCACGTCGGGGTCCGTGCCGGGGTGCTCCGTGGACAGCCCGGTGCCCAGCAGCAAGGCCGCCACGCCGAGGGCGATCGCCCAGTCTCTGATGCCGGGCGGGGCGCCGAACCGTCCTTTGGTCATGCGCGCACCTTAGCCGTGTGCCGCTGCTGGCAAGTCCCCCTCGTGGACGAGCGGGCGACTACCGCGCCCGCGGTATCCGCGCGGCTCCTGCCGCGTCCGCGGCAGGCGTCTGCGGCATCGGTGGCAACGCAAAGTGCCTGCGTCTGCGGGACGACCGGCGGTGCGGTCGGCAGACATGCTCAAGGCACAGCCTCAAGGGCACAGCGCAGCCTTGGAATCGCTCTGCGAGAAGAAGGAGAGAGGCATGAACGCATCAGACGTTTTGCTGGCGACTGCCGAGGGCGGAGTCATCGGCGCCGGGCGGACCGGGGCCAACCTGGCCCTCGGGGTAGGGATGGTCGGCGTGGCCCTCGGCCGGCTGGCCCTGGCCCGCGTCGCCGGCCGTATCCGCACCGGCAACGCGCGCACCGGCGCCCTGTCGGCCATGGCGGTGGGGCTGGCCGGCACGGCCCTCGCGGTGCTGCACCTGGCCACCTCCAGCGGCGGTCCCGGCACCGGTAACGGGCTCGTCGGAGCTATCGCGGCCGTCCCGTTGGGACTGATCGCCATCGTCCTCGGCCGCCGGGCGCTGATCCGATCGCGCCGCACCGTGCCGGCCGACTGACCGGCTGACCGGCTGACCGGCTGACCGCAGCGAATCCGGGCGCGGCCGGACGCGGTCAGCCGCGGGCCGCGAGACCGCTCCTGCTGCCGTGGGCAACGGCACGCCCGGCCACGCACTCGGCCCGCCACTGGGCGTCGGCGGCCAGGTCCAGGCCGGTCCAAGCCATCGCGAGCGCGCCGTCGAGCACCGCCTCGTCGGCGGCCGGGCCGGCGGTCTCCTCGGCGAACTGCCGGGTGTGCGGCATCCCTTGGGACCCCAGCACGCCGATCGCGGGGTGGATGGCGGGCAGGGCGTGGGTGATGTTGCCCATGTCCGTGGAGCCGCCCGTGCTCTGCGGTACCGTTCCCGGCTCGGGCACCTCGCGGCCGGCCGCGCCGAGGTTGCGGGCGTAGGCGGCCATCAGCGCGGCGTCGTGGCGCAGGTCCAGGTAGTCGGGCTGGATCGGCCGGACCTCCATCGTGGTGCCGGTGGCCAGCGCGGCGCCGCGGAAGCAGTTCAGTACCCGTTCGCGGAGCCCGGTCAGCTCCTCGCCGGTGGGGGTACGCACCTCGTACTCCAGTACCGCGCGCTCGGGGATGATGTTGGTGCGCTCGCCGCCGTGCCGGACGATGCCGGCGACCCGGTAGCCGTCGCGGAGCTGCTGGCGGAGCTGGCCCACCGCGACCTGGGCGACGACCGCGGCGTCGGCGGCGTTCAGCCCGCCTTCGGGGGCCGCGGCGGCGTGCGAGGCGCGGCCGGCGAAGGTGACCTCGAAGCGGGCCACCGCGTTGCTGGAGCCGCGCGGGTCGACGGCGTCGGTCCGGGAGGGGTGCACCATCATCGCCACCGTCACGTCGTCGAAGGCGCCGCGCTCCAGCATCAGTACCTTGCCGCCGCCCTCCTCCTCGGCCGGGGTGCCGAGCAGCTTCACCCGGAACCCGAGCTCGTCGGCGGCCGCGGCCAGGGCGATGGCCGCGCCCGCGCCGGCGGCGCAGATGATGTGGTGCCCGCAGGCGTGGCCGATCTCCGGCAGCGCGTCGTACTCCGCGCACACCCCGACCGTGAGGTCGCCGCTGCCGTACGTCGCGGTCAGCGCGGTCGGCAGGTCGCACGCCCCGCGCTCCACCGTAAAGCCCGCGTCTTCGAGCAGCGCGGCGAGCCGGCCGGCGGCCCGGGTCTCGGCGAAGGACGTCTCCGGGTCGGCGTGCAGCTCGTGGCTGAGCTCCAGCAGACGGTCCTTGTACGCGTCGAGCCGGGCGGCGACGCGGTCGCGGAGGGCTGGGGCGGCTGCGGGCATGGGAATCCTCCACCGTCGGGATGGGCGTACGGGATGGGCGTACGGGATGGGCGCGCGGGATAGGAAACGAGTCGTTTCCTTTTTGGACGACCCTCTGTGTACACGCTTCTCGTGTCGGTGAACAGGCCCTGGCGAGAAGAACGGCGGAGGGATCTCCGCACGGGGTTACGGCCAGGTGACGTATTTCAGGAACTTGTCGTTTCCTATTGACGGGGCGGCCGCCGTCCCCCGAAATGGGACGCCATGGCGAGCACGCAGCGGCCGGCCGGCCGACCCCGCAGCAAGGACGTCCACGACCGGGTCGTGGCGGCGGCCTCCGAGCTGTTCGCCGAGAGCGGCTACCTCGGCGTGACCATGGACGAGATCGCCGTGCGCGCCAACGTGTCCAAGAAGACCCTCTACCGGTGGTGGCCGCACAAAGCCGCGGTGATCGCCGAGGTGCTCGTCGCCCGCGCTGACGTCCGCACCGTCCCCGACCTCGGCGACACCCGTGCCGAACTGCTCATCGTCTGCGACTACATCGACGACTTCACCCGCGCCAACGACGCCTTCACGCGGCTGTGCCTGATCGAGGCGGCCGCCGACGAGTCTGCCGTCCTGCGGTCCTTCCTGGACATCGTGGCGCACCGCAGGGACCAGGCGCGGGCCGCCGTGCAGCGCGGGATCGCCCGCGGCGACCTGCCGCCGGACGTGGACGCCGACGCGCTGCTCGACCTCTGGAACGGATTCTTCGTCTACCGGCGTTCCTTCCGCCCCGCTCCCGTCCACAGCAACACCGTCGAACAGCTCGTTGACCTCGCCCTGGCCGGACAGGTGCCGCGGCTGCCCGCCGCGGACCCGGCGACCGGCTGACCCCTCCCCTCTCCCCTCCCCAACGTCTCTCCCCTCCTCACGGGCCGGGCCCCGACGGCGCCCCGCCCGTACCCCAGCACGCCTTGGAGACCCCGCCATGCCCAGAAGCGCCTCCCCAGGCAGTACTTCCCCGTCCACCGCCGCCGTCGTCGGCTTCCTCGTCTTCATCGAACTGTGCAGTGGCATCCTGCAGGGCTCCGTGCCCGTCGTGCTACCGCTCATCGGCAACGAACTCCACGTCGGCGCGGGCGACCTGAACTGGGTCAACAGCGTCTTCCTGCTCGTCGCGGGCATCTCCGTGCCGCTGCTCTCCCGGCTCGGCGACATCTACGGGCACCGCCGCATGATCCGCGTCACCATGGTCGCCGTCGCCGTCGGCTCGCTGATCGTCGCCACCGCCGACAGCTTCGCCGTGCTCCTCGTCGGCCGCGCCCTGCAGGGCGTCTTCGCCTGCTGGCTCCCGCTCGACTTCGCGATCGTCCGCGACCGGGTCCGGCCCGAGCGGGCAGGCGCCGCCATCGGAATGCTCGTCGGCGCGCTCACCCTCGGCGCGACCCTCGGCACCCTCGGCACGGGCCTGCTCTCCCGGGCGGTCCACGACGTGCACGGGCTGCTGATGCTCCCGGCCGTCGCCATCCTGCTCTGTCTGCCCGTGGCCTTCCGGCTGATCCCCGAGTCCACCACCCGCGCCCTGTGCCGCATCGACTGGGCCGGTGCCGCACTCCTCAGCGGCGGCCTCGCCGCCCTCATGATCGGCATGGCGCTGGCGAAGAGCGGGGGCCTCGCGCCCACCGTCGCCGCCGTCGGCCTGGGTCTCGTCCTCATCGCGCTGTTCGTCCGCACCGAACTGCGGGCGCCGCAGCCCCTGGTGGACGTGCGGCTGATGGCCCGCCGCAGCATGGCGCTGCTGTACGTACTGAGCTTCCTCACCGGCTGTGTGCTGTACGGGGCGCAGACCGCCAACCCGTCGTTCTTCGCCACCCCGCCCGGCCTGGGCTTCGGCTTCGGCATGGACGCCTTCGGCATCTCCCTGCTCGGCGCCGCGCACGTCATCGCCATGGCGGTCGCCGGTACCTGCGCCGACCGCGCCGTCCGCCGCTTCGGCCCGCAGCACACCCTCGTCGGCGGCTTCGTCCTGGTGACCCTCGGCTACCTCGGCATGGTCCTCGCGCACGGCGCGCCCTGGCAGATGACCGTGTCCGGGATCATCGCGGGCGCGGGCATCGGCACCGCCATCGCGACCCTGCCGGCGCTGCTCATCCGGCATCTGCCCGCCGACCAGACCGGTATCGGCACCGGCATGTACAACACTCTGAAGACGCTGGCCGGTTCGGTGGCGGGCGCGGCCTTCGCCGCCGTCATGAACCACCTCGTACTCGACGTCCCGGGCGCCCGCGTCGCCTCCGAGAGCGCCTACGTCACCGTCTGGGCCTGCTGCGGCGCGCTGGCCCTGCTCGGCACCTGCATCGCCTGGCGCGTGGGTACCGGGGACGGCACGCGGGCCCCCGCACCGAAGCCCGCCGTGGCCGCGGCGGACTGAGTGCGGGAGCCACGGTCGCCGACGTTGCTCGGAGCGGTCTCGCCCGCTTCTACTGGTCGGGCTTGGACCACACGCTTGCCTGGGCCATGACGCCGGTGTTGAAGTTGTTGCTCACCGAGGTAATGGTCAGCACAGCCGTGCGGCCCTCAATCGTGGTGAGGCAGACCACGGCTCCCTTGGTGACCTCGAGCTGCTCGACACCCTGGGTGGATGCGAGATCGGAGCACTCCTGCCGCGTGGGCATCCGCCGCTCCGGCCACAGGGCGAAGCCCGACGCGCTGCCGGTGAGCCGCGGCGGCTCGACGAGTCCCAGTTGGACGTCCGCGGAGTACCCGGGGGTGCGTTCCGGCGGTTTCTTGTCGAGCCGCAGTCCTTCCTCGTTGATCCGCACGGTCCCCGTCCACTGGATGCCGGCGGCCGATGAGGACAGCGACGCCGAGGGCGCCGGGGCTTCCGCGTCCTGCGCCGCCTCCGAAGAGGCGCCCGGCTCCCCCGACGCCGGTCGGGGACTCGTCGATCCGGCCGAGGAAGTCCCCTTCCCCGTGGAACCCGGCGAACCACCGTTCCCGGAGTCGACCAGCCACCAGCCGGCCCCGCCGATCACCGCCAGCACGAGAAGGGCGGCAACGATGAGCCGCGGCCGCCGTCGATCGCCTCGCGGTGGCTCCACGTAGTAATTGTGCTGCGTGTTGTTGTTACCGCTCTGTGCTGCGGCGGGCCCGTGGAAGTCGTTGCCGGACACCCCGCCGTCGCGGCCGCCTGTGTCCCTCATGCCGGTGGCGTGAAGTGATTGACCTGCTGGTTGCCGGTGCCGGCCTGGACCGCGGTGGGGCCGTTGAAGGTGTTGCCCGAGACCGCACCGTTCTCCTGGGTGGGTTCGGTGTACGGCTCCATCAGCGCACGGAGTTCGGCGACCACCTGCCTGCGCTCGCTCTCGCCGAGACCTTCGAGGAACCTGCGGAAGCGGGCCTGCCAGGACTGGCACAGCAGTGTCCGCTCTTCCTCGCTCAGCTCACCGGCCGCCAGATCCGAGGTCGTCCGGTCGAGGCGCTCCAGCTCGGCCTGCTCCCGCCGTGCGTCTCCGCCGCCCAGTAGCCGGGCGAGCCGCGCACGCATCGCCGACCAGGCGTCGGTCCCGGCCGCCTGCAGGATCCCCGTGGCAACCAGGCCTGCCACTTCGTTGAACATGTGTCTCCCCTCCGCGGGTGTGGCACTGCGTTCACACCGTAGCGCCGTCCGGCCATAAGTGACCGGGAAACGCGGGGCGTTGAGGGGAGCGCGCCTCTCGTCGTGCCCGACGAGCCGTTGGCTGCCATGGAACCGGGTGGTGTCATCGCGGATGGGCTGCCGCGCGTCGCGGGGTCGCTGTGGCAGGTGAGCGGCGCGTCATGAGCGCGTAGGCCGCCGATGCCACGACGATGCCGACGGGCAGGGCGAGGTCCACGCCGTTCAGGGCGCGGGCGAGTGGGCCGGTGTACAGGGTGTTCACGCAGAGCGCCGCCGCGGCGGTGCCGGCCGTGAGCGCGAGGGCGCCGGCCCGGTTGACGCCGGCTGTGAACCAGAACGGGCTGCCCGGGGTCTCGTCGGTCAGCCCGGGGCCGTCGTAGCGGTTGCGGCGCAGCAGGATGTCCGTGGCGTAGATCGCCATGCTGGGGCCGAGCAGGACGACGGTCAGCTGGAGGACGTTGCTGACGGTGTCCAGGAAGTCGGAGACGAGCAGCGCGTACAGGGTCAGGGCGACGCCGAGCACCCCGTCGACGAGGACGCTGAGGGAGCGGCGGATGCGGACGCCGACGGCCTGGAGGGCGAGGCCTGAGCTGTAGGCGGTCATGGCGTTGATGGCGATGGTGCCCAGTACCAGGGCGAGCAGGAAGAACGGGGTGAACCAGCCGGGCAGGATCTTCTCCAGGGCGGTCTGCGGGTCGGTCATGTCGACCGCGGTCGCGGCGAACGCGCCGAGCGAGCAGACCACGACGCTGGGCAGGAAGCCGCCGAGTGCGGTCCAGCCGACGATCGCCTTCGGGGACGTCGTGCGGGGCAGGTAGCGCGAGAAGTCGGCGCTGTTGGTGTACGAGAGCGGGCCCGAGGCGATGAGGGTGGTGCCGCCGATGAGGGCCGCCCACAGGCCGCTGCCGGTCAGCGGTTCGGCGGGCCGGTAGCCGAAGTCGGCGTGGCCGATGACGCTGACGGCCACGACGGCGAACGCCGCGGTGAGGACCACGGTGATCGGCAGGTAGAGCTTCATGATCGTGGCGTGGCCGTAGACGCTGATGGCCAGGGTGACCGCGGCGATGGCCATCACGACGGCGATCTTGACGCCGGTGTTCGGCGCGAGGCCGGCCTTCTCGACGAGGGAGAAGGCCGCGACCGCGGCCGCCGCCAGGTTGAGGGCGAGGTAACAGATGCAGATCAGCCAGCCGGTGATCGCGATGTTCACGCGGTTGCCGCGGACGCCGAACATCGCCCGCATGATGACTTCGCTCGGCGTGCCCGAGGCCGGGCCCGAGACGGCCAGCAGGCCGACGGCTACCCAGAACAGGTTGCCGATCACGATCACGGCGAGGGCCTGCCACAGGCTCAGGCCCATGAGTATCAGCGCGCCGCCGACCACCAGGCTCAGGTAGTTGACGTTCGCCGCCGCCCAGACGGCGAACAGCTCCCGGGCCCGGCCGTGGCGTTCCCCTTCGGGAATGTGGTCGATGCCGTGCGCCTCGATGCGGCCCGGCCGGTCCGAAGGCGGTGGTGTCTCATCGGCGCCTCGGGTGTCTGGGTGCGGATCGGGAAGCGTGGACGCCATGGAGCCCTCCGGGGTGCTGGTCATGCCCGCCTGCTTGCTTATTGGTCGCACACTCAATAGCATCCGGGATATGTCGTCAAGCGTTCAGCGCAAGCGAATTCGGAAATCGCCGGCCGACCGACGTGCGGAAATCGTCGGGACGGCGGCCTCCATCGCCCTGACCGAGGGACTGGAGTGCATCACGCTGCGTCGGATCGCCGAAGACCTCGACGTCCGCCCGGGGCTGATCAGTCACTACTTCCCGGCGGTGGAGGACCTCGTGGCCGAGGCGTTCGGTACAGCCGCGACCGCCGAACTCGACACGCTCATCCCGGCCGAGCGGCCCGAGGGAACCCCCGTGCAGCACCTCGCTCGCTTCTTCGCACACGCGACGGGAGAGGCGTTCGACGACATCACCCGGCTCTGGCTCAACGCCCGGCACCTCAGCCGGTACCGGCCCGTGCTGCGCGACCGGGTCGTCGAGCAAGGGACCGCCTGGTGCGGGCGCCTCGAGGGCCTCATCCGCGAGGGCGTGGAACGGGGCCAATTCCGCACCGATGACCCGTACGTGACGGCCGTGCAGATCCTTGTCGTCATCGACGGTCTGGGAGCCACGGCCAACACCCACACCGGCGACGACCCGCCCGCGGTGGCCCGGATGGCCATCACCACCGCGGAACGCGAACTCGGCCTGGAGCGCGGGTCCTTGACCCCGCATGCCGACCGGCCCGCCCACCCGAACTGACCACCTCCCGAGGAGCCGCTGTGCGCCCCCGTCTCGTCCTGCTCTCCGCCCGCCTGCTCGACCCGGTGACCGGCGCGTTCCTGCCGGACACCGCCCTGGCCGTGTCCCAGGACGGGCGGATCGCCGCCCTCGGCGACGACCGTGCGATACGCGCGCTCGCCGGACCCTCCACCACAGTGCTCGACCTGAAGGGCGCCGTGGTGACTCCGGGCCTGGTCGACGGGCACCTCCACCCGGTGTCGGGCGCCGAACTCACCCAGGGCCTGGACCTGTCGGGCTGCGCCGACCTGGACGCCGTACGCGAGGCCCTGGCCCGCGAGGTCCGCACGCTCGCGCCCGGCGCGTGGCTGCGCGGCTGGGGCCTGGACCCGAACGTCTTCGGCGACCGCCCCGTCGAGGCCGCCGCGCTCGCCCCCGTACTGGACGGCGTCCCGGCCCTCCTCCAGCTCTTCGACGCCCATTCCGTGCTGGCCAGCCCGCGCGCGCTCGAACTCGCCGGCGTCGATGGGCCGCGCACCTTCGCGCAGGCCGCCGAGGTCGTCTGCGACGACGCGGGCCGGCCCACCGGCCTGCTCCTGGAGGACGCCGCCTGCGAGCTCGTCGAGCGCGCGGCGCCCCGGCCCACCCACGCGGAGCGCCGCGACCAACTCGCCGCCACCCTACGGGCGATGGCCGCCACCGGACTCACCGGCGGGCACGCGATGGACGCCAACGGCGACAGCCTCGCCCTGTACGCCGGACTCGACGCGGCCGGCGAACTGCCGCTGCGGCTGCGGGTCGCGCCCTGGTGCCAGCCCGGCGCCGACGACGAGGCGCTGCGAGCACTCATCACGCAGCAGGGCACCGGCGGCCGGCTCTGGCGGACCGCGGGCGTCAAGCTCTTCATGGACGGCACCATCGACAACGGCACCGCCTGGCTGGAGCGCCCCGACTGCCACGGCGAGTCCACGCACGCCTTCTGGCCGGACCCGGCCGCGTACACCCACGTCATCGGCGAACTGCACCGCGCGGGCGTGCCCACCGCCACCCACGCCATCGGTGACGCGGCCGTACGGCACGCCCTCGACGCCGTCGAGAAGGCCCGCACCACGGGGGCCGGCCCGGTCCGGCACCGCATCGAGCACATCGAGACCGTGCCCGACGACACCGTGCGCCGCTTCGCCGAGCTCGACGTCATCGCGTCCATGCAGCCCACCCACTGCTGCGACTTCACCCGGGCCGATCACACCGACAACTGGTCCCGCCGGCTCGGCGAGGAGCGTGCGGCGCGCGCCTGGCGCTGCCGCGACCTGTGGGACGCCGGCGCCACGGTCGTCCTCGGCTCGGACTGGCCGATCGCGCCGTACCCGCCGCTCACCGTCATGGCCGGGGCCCGCCACCGCCGCCCCACCCGCGACCTCACCCGGCCCGCGCACGGCCCCGGCCAGGCGCTGACCGCCCTGGAAGCCCTCCAGGCCATGACCGTCAACGCCGCTCGCGCGGCGGGCGAGGAGCAGGAGGCCGGCCGCCTCGCCGTCGGCCACCGCGCCGACCTCACGGCCTTCGCGGACAGCCCGCTCACCACCCCGGCCGCCGACCTGGCCGGCCTCCCGGTCCTCCTCACGGTCCTGAACGGCCACCCGACCCACCGCGCCCCCACCCTCTGACCCGCCCACACGCAGCGGCCCCCGTCCCTCCCAGCGCGGAGGAACGGGGGCCGTGCTGCTGGAATGGGCACGCAGGCGCGCGGCTACAGTGGAATTCCCCTGTTGCGTTCCAACAGCCGGTTCAGCTGCGGTTCGTACTCGTCCGCGATGCGCATGAACTCGTGGTTGTCCTTGCAGAACCGCCGGCCCAATTCAACGACGCGAAGAATACGACGGACCGTGTCGTCCATCTCGTCTCCGGACAGCAGCGTCTCGCACGCATCCAGCCACTCGGTGCCCCGCCGGGTGATGACGGAGAACGCGTGCGGAGACGCCCCGCCGTACCGCTTCGCCACGCCTTGGAGTACTCCCACGGCTTCCAGGGCCCGAGCCCGCAGGGCGGCGTCACCGGCATTGACCGTCGAGCGTCGCAGCCGTATGGCACTCCACGCAGTCAGGACGAAGTGGTCGCTGGCACCGCCCTCGCAGCCCTGAGCCGTTTCCAGGTGGTTCTCGGCGATGCCGAGGTCTCCCCGCTCCAGTTCGTACTCGCCCCGCTGCAGCCAGTAGTGGAAATTGTCGCGCAGCAATTCGTGCACGGTGACGTAGATGTGGCGGACCACCTCAGGGGACAGCCGGAGGGACACCATCAGGGAGTGGTTCAGCAGCCTGATCATGATCCGGCGGTACGGGTCGTCGTTGTCTCGCGATTCGGCCGCGTACTGTGCATAGAACTTCAGCAGGAATTCAATGACGGAGCCCAGCCGGTCAGGGGTCTTCTTGAGTACCGTCTCGACCACCGTGTCGGCGATGGTGCGCTGCCGGCAGCGCAGTGTTCCGTCCGCTGCCCGGGTGAGCAATCGCATGGACACGAGCCGGTCGATCGCCTTCTGCAACGACGGCTTGGGAGCCGACCGCCCGGAGACTATCTGCAGCAGGTCCTCCTGCTCGATGCCGCGTTTCTTGAAGACGATGGCGGATTCGAAGACGCACACCGTCGAATACACCGCGACCTGGTCCTGGGTGAGCTGGCGGTACTCACTGGCGACCTTTTCCTCGAAACGCTCACCGGTGACCACCTGGATCATTGCCGCGAGCAGGCTGCGGTCGCACAGTTCCCGCAGCTTGTCGACCTTCTGCTGCCGCAACCCGTGCTGCTTGAGTATCCCCGGCAGGCCGTGCTGATGCAGTATGTCGACCACTCGCCCGAGATCCTGATCCTTCAAGGGCTCGTCTGCCGATATCCGCCGGGGCCGGAACGACACGTCCAGCTCGTCGGTGCGGGTCGTGCGGATCGCCGCAACAACCAGTGTCCGGCCGCCATTGCTGAGGTCTTTCAGCAGCGAGGCGCCCACTCTTCCGAAGATGTCCACGTCGTCCACGAAGACGGCGTCGGCGGACATGCCATGTGCCTGCGCCTTCAGATTCGGCAGCGGATCGGTCGCCTCACGGTCGATCCAGGCCACCGTTCGGCCGGTCTGGTGCAATTCATACGCGAACTGCATGAGCGCCGTGGTCTTTCCGGACCCGGCTCGGCCTTCCACCAGCACGATCCCATGCTTTTCGTCCTCCGCGGGCAGGGCACCGGCGCGGATGCGGTCGATGATGGAGAGCTTCGCGGCGAATCCGTCCTTGATGTCACCCCACGTCGGATCCTGGCCCTTGAGGAATTCGGCGCTGCCGGAGAGCGCGCTGTCGACGAGAGAGGAGACCAGCTTGATTCCGGAGCGGCGGGCACCGACCTGGAAATCCGCGAGCCGTCGTTTACCCATCTGGAGTACCTCCAGCCCTGGTTGCAATCGCTGGACTGCGAATTCGTGGGGCGGTGCCTGGATGTACGTCAGCCCTGCCTGCCGGAACCGGGCCTGGTCGGCGGCGCTGCCCGGAGAGGTGATGACGAAGCGGGGGAAACGCTCCGCGTCGGTCTGCGGCTGTGCCAGCTCCAGCGCCTGCCACAGCGACCGGCTGCGCGGCGAAGCGGCCATGAAGACCGTGGGGTGGCAGAGCAGCTCGGCCCTGAGTTTGCGGAACCACAGGCTTCGTGACGCCGGGTCCTCGTCCGCGGGAATGCCGAAATCGAGCGAGCCCGCACCACTTGGGTCCCCGTGCATGGCGACCGTCTCGACCGTGGCGTTCCGCGCCATGGGCTTGCTCACCATGGCGTTGACGAACCTGTTGGTCTCCGCCGCGCGAGGGTCGTGTGCGAGCACCGAGGAGAAGATGTCCGTAGCGGTGAAATCGTAGATGCGCCACCAGGGGGCGTGCAGAATGCGGTGCGCGGCCTGGGCGAATACGTCCTCGCTGGTGCGCAGTTCGCCGACGTACTGGTCGACGGCACGGGTGCCCAGACGCTCGAGGGCGGTGGTCCAGATCTCCGGCATGGCGGGCGGCGGATCAGGCATTTCGCCATAAACGGCCTGGGTCAGCCGCTGGTTGAATTCGTCCGTGTCGATGGGTGCACCGTCGCCGTGGATTCCCGAGACGGCGACCAGAATCATCCGGCCGGTGCCGACCTGCCGATAGAACTCATCGAGGACGGCCCCCTCGTCGTATGGTTCCGGCACGAGCGAGGGCGCGGCAGAGCCCGCGGGACGGTTTTTGGCACGCCGTGTCCTGGGCATCGGAACGGGCTGTTCGGCGGGTGGCGCAGCGAGGTCCCGCACCTTCGGGTCTCCGGCGGGAGTGGTTTCCAACCGCAGGAGCTTGTGCTGCCGCATTGCGCCGCGGGAGGGCACGAGCCATCGCTCACCTGACGCGGGCCGTGCGAACTCGCCATCGGCAGCGAGCAGCAGGGTCCGCGGGAGGGCGGTCGCGAGCGCGTCCGGTAACGGAGCGGTGTGACCCGCCACGACGATGGAGAGGTCGTTCGCGCTCGCCCACTGGCCGTAGTCCCCACCGACGGTACGGCTCAGCTGACCGGCGGTGCACGTGGCCAGGTCCGGGGTGGCGCCGGGTACGGCCATGCGGAACACGGTGTTCACCACGGCAATGCCCAGCGACATTCCGTCCTGCGCCAGCCGTACCGCTCCTTCGCCCGGCAGCAGGCCCTGCTGCCACCCGGGGAAAGTTTCGTAGCTCTCGGACCACTCGACGAATTCCGCGAAGGGCGCGTCGCGGATCGCGTCGACGATGTCTTCTTCCTCTCCTCTCCACAGCCCTTGTTCGGTGTCGCTCCAGTACCGCGTGAGCGCTTTGGCGAACATGCTCCGGCCGTCCCCGAGGGGGGCGAGGTCGCCCTGCCACGGCACGGTCACGACCGGGGGGAGGCGTTCGTCGCCGTTTTCCAGGCACTCCAGTAGCACGGTGTCGAGGACGTCGCCGGTCTCGTCACGACTCACCTGCCGCGGGTCGGCGGCACGCGTGCCGAGGACGAAGATGCCGTCGATCCGGTGGCCCGCCCCGTGCAGGGCGCGCACGCTTTCCAGCACGGCCTCCCGCTGGGCGAGTGGTGTGAAGCATAAGAAATGAAATGCCGTGCTCATGCTGTTTTCAGTCCCCTTCGACAGCGATGGCCCGAACGGCCTTCCTGGGTACCATCAACTCCGTTGCGGCGGTTCCGCTCCCGCACTCCTTGGCACTCACCGCGACGCGCACGAAGGGCTTTCCGAGCGAGCCCTTGTCGATGCGGCCGACGATGCGCTGCCCCTTGAGGTCACACACAGTCCGTGCGCTCTTCGCGTACGAGGGCGTGAGGAGTACCGAGCCGGGGACCAGCTCCTTCTCCGGGCCGGAAACGGCGGCCAGCCCGACGGTGACCACGCTGAGGCACAGCGCCGCGACCACCACCCGGTTCGCGTGCCGCTGCCGTTTGTCGACCTGCGCCGCCTCGTCGTCGGCCCGTTGCAGCAAGGCGTTCAGCAGGTCGAGCCGGTCCCGTGCGTGGCTCGGCCCGGCCAGCTTCGTCACCGGCTGCGCCACGGCCCGCAGGTAAAGGACAGCCGCGGACAGCCAGAGCGCCACGGCTACGACCCCCGCCCACCGCGTGAGCAGCGATCGGTCGGCGAGCTGGGTGAACGTCAGGGCCGCGACGATGCCGCCGGCGAACAGGGTGACGGTGGACTGGGCGGACTGGGCTCTGACCCGGGCTTCGCTCCCCGAGCGGACACGGTCGGCGTAGTACGCCTCGCTGGCCGGCCCCAGCACAGCGTCCAGTACGCGTTCGCGCTCGTCGGCGCCGTTCTGCTCCGCAGCGGATTGCGCTGACATCAATCCCCCCGTTGCGCATATGCCAGAAGAGCATCATAGGTGGCACAGCGAGAGGAGGGCAGAGCTGTGACAGAACTCGGGTGATGCCAAAGTCCCTATAGAGCCTCCCGGTTGGGGCTACGCTCCGGCGTCCCTCACTCCCACACCACCACGTTGCGGCGGACCGGGACCGAGCCCGTGTCTTTGGCGAAGAGTTCGGGGGAGCGGGCGCGGACGCGCTCGACGTCGTCGAAGACCGCTCGTAGGTGGGTGCGCATGGCCGAGCGGGCCAGGGTGGCGTCGCCGCCGAGTACCGCTTCGAAGATCTCGACGTGCTGGGCGGCGAAGCCCGTCGGGGTGGCGGTGTCGTAGAGGCCGAGCCGGCGCGCCCGGTCGAGGTGTCCCTTGGCCGAGACCACGGTCGCCCAGGCGCTGCCGTGTCCGCTCAGCCGGAGCAGGGCGTGGTGGAACGCCTCGTCGAGCTCGAAGAAGTCCTCCAGGTCCAGTCCCGGGCGCTCCTGCTCGGCGAGATTGCGCCGCAGCTCCTCGACGATGTCCGCGTCGAGGTCGGCGGGGAGGTCGTCCAGGGCCGCCAGCTCGACGGCCTCGCGCAGGAACTGCGCGTCGGCGACCTTTGCCGGGTCGACGCGCGAGACGAACGAGCCGACCTGCGGGAAGATCTGCACCAGGCCCTCCTGCGACAGCAGGATGAGGCTCTCCCGTACCGGCGTACGGCTCACCCCCAGAGCGGCCGCGAGCTCGTTCTCGGACAGCGCGGCGCCCGGGGGGAGTTCGAGGGTCAGAACCTTGCGGCGCAGCGTCTCGTAGACGGCGCGGCGGCTGGTTCGCTGCCGGTTCGATCGGGCCATGCGCTCATCGTATCGGGGCGCGCAGGCCCGGCCGCCCACGCTGGTCGATCAGTGCTTCCAAAGTATTGCGCACCTGTGCGACCAGTGCTTGTATACCAGTGCTGGTCGACCAGGTGTCGGGCGACGCATGCCCTCCCACCGGCGTGGTGCGTATCCGAAGGAGCGAGATTTCTGTGAGCAAGATCGAGCGTGTCGAGGTGTTCGTCGCCTCGCCGGGGCGGACCTTCGTCACCCTGCGCATCACGACCTCGGACGGCGTGACCGGCCTGGGCGACGCCACGCTGAACGGCCGCGAGCTCGCCGTGGCGAGCTACCTGCAGGATCACCTCGTACCGCTGCTGATCGGCAAGGACCCGGCGCGCATCGAGGACATGTGGCAGTACCTCTACCGGGGCGCGTACTGGCGCGGCGGGCCGGTCACGATGACCGCGATCTCCGCCGTCGACACGGCACTGTGGGACATCAAGGGCAAGGTCGCGGGGCTGCCCGTCTACCAGCTGCTCGGCGGCCGCTCGCGCGCCGGTGTCATGGTCTACGCGCACGCCAGCGGCACGGACACCGCCTCCCTGATCGACGACGTCGAGCGGTTCCTCGGCCTCGGCTACAAGGCCGTGCGCGCCCAGGCCGCCGTCCCCGACGTCGGCGGTACGTACGGGGTGCGCAAGGGCAAGGTCTACGAGCCGGCCGCCACCTCACTCCCCGACGAGCAGCCCTGGGACACCGAGGCGTACCTGCGGTTCGCGCCCACCTATCTGGAGGCGGTCCGCGAGCGCTGCGGCTTCGGCTTCCACCTCCTGCACGACGTGCACCACCGGCTCACCCCGATCGAGGCCGCCCGCTTCGGCAAGCAGGTCGAGGACTGCCGGCTGTTCTGGATGGAGGACCCGACGCCGGCCGAGAACCAGGAGGCGTTCCGGCTCATCCGGCAGCACACGACGACGCCGGTCGCGGTGGGGGAGGTACTGACGTCGATCTGGGACGTGCAGCGCCTGATCACCGAGCAGCTCATCGATTACGTGCGGACGAGTGTCGTGCACGCGGGCGGTATCACGCATCTGCGGCGGATCTTCGATCTCGCCGCGCTCTACCAGGTCAGGACCGGTTCGCACGGGGCGACGGACCTCTCGCCCGTCACCCTCGCCGCCGCCGTCCACCTCGACACCGCGGTGCCGAACTTCGGTATCCAGGAGTACATGGCGCACGCGGACGAGACGGCGGAGGTCTTCCGCAGCGGCGTGACGTTCGCCGACGGGATGCTGCACGTGTCGGAGGAGCCCGGTCTGGGCGTCGAGTACGACGAGAAGGCCGCCGAGCGCTTCCCCTATCAGGCCCGCTATCTCCCCGTGGCGCGGCGCCTGGACGGCTCGGTGCACGACTGGTGAGCGCCGTGACCACGCCTTCGCTGAACCTGGCCGCGCTCGGCCGGATCGCGCCGGAGCTGCGCCCGGCCGTCGACCCCCGCGAGCTGCGCCCCCGCATCGTCCACTTCGGCCTCGGCGCCTTCCACCGCGCCCACCAGGCGATCTATACCGAGAACGCCGCCGCCCGCTCCGGTGAGCCGTGGGGCATCGCCGCCGTCGCCCCGCGCTCGGCGACGACCGCGGCAGCGCTGCGGGCCCAGGACTGCCTGTACTCGCTGACCGAGCTGCGCCCGGCGGACACCGTGACCCGCGCCGTCGGGTCGGTGATCGACGCCCTGGGGATGCGCCCGGACGCCGCGCGGGTCGACGCGCTGCTCGCCGATCCGGACGTCACCGTGGTGACCCTGACGATCACCGAGAAGGGCTACCACCGCAGCCCCGACACGGGCGCGCTGGACGTCGCGGCGCCGCAGATCGCCGCCGACCTCGCGGCGGGCGCCACGAGCGCGCTCACCACCGTCGTGGGACGGCTCGCCGCCGGGCTCGCCGCGCGGATGCGCGCGGGCGGCGCCCCGCTCACCGTCGTCTCCTGCGACAACATGGCCGCCAACGGCGCCGCGCTCGGCCGCGTCGTGCGCGACTTCGTCGCGGCCGCGCCCTGGCCGGACCGGCAGGCCGTACTGGACTGGATGGCGGCCTCGGTCGCCTTCCCCTCGACCATCGTGGACCGCATCGTGCCCGCGACCACCGAAGCGGACCTGCGCGCGGCGCACACCGCGCTCGGCGTGCGCGACGCGCTGCCGGTCGTCGGCGAGCCGTACCGGCAGTGGGTACTGGAGGACTCCTTCGCCGGGCCGCGGCCGCCGTGGGAGCTCGACGGCGCACTGTTCGTACCGGATGTCGTGCCGTACCAGCTCACCAAGTTGCGGCTGCTCAACGGCTCCCACTCGGCGCTGGCCTACCTCGGCGCCGCGACGGGCTGCACCACGATCGCGGACACGATGGCGACCGGCTGGGGCGAGCGCCTCGTCCGTGCCCTGTGCGCCGAGGTCGCCCCGACGCTGCCCGCGGGCGGCCCCGACCCGGCGGCCTACGCGGGCGACCTGGTCGAGCGGTTCCGCAACCCCGGTGTGCGGCACCTGCTCCGGCAGATCGGCTCCGACGGGTCCCTGAAGATCCCGGAGCGGTGGCTCGACGCGCTGCGTACGCTGCGCGCCGCCGCCACCGCCACCCCGGTACTCGAACTCGCCCTCGCGGGCTGGGCGAACGCCACCCGCCCCGCCGACGACGGCGGTCAGCTCTTCGGTACGACGGACCCCTCGGCGGCCGCCCTGGGCCGCTGCTGGCACGAGGCAGCGGACGACGCGGACGCGGTCCGCCGGCTGCTGCGTGTCCTCGGCGCGGCGGACCTGGCCGGGGACGGCGCGCTCGTCTCCGCCGTCGCCGCCCGGCTCCCCGCGCTGCGGGCCGGCCGGATCGAGGTCTGACCCGCCCCGCACGTCCCGAAGTGCAGTAAGAACAACGGAGTTCACCCATGACGGACACCACACAGGCGGAGCCGGACGGCGCCGTCGGAAGAACGACGCGCGACCTCACCAGAGCGGCCGTCTCCGGCTGGCTCGGCACGGCCATGGAGTTCATGGACTTCCAGCTCTACTCGCTGGCGGCCGCCATCGTCTTCAACAAGATCTTCTTCCCCGACGTCAGCCCCGCGATCGGGCTGATCGCCGCCATGGCGACCTACGGGGTCGGCTACGTCGCCCGGCTCGCCGGCGCCCTGTACTTCGGGCGGATGGGCGACCGCATCGGACGCAAGAAGGTCCTGTTCCTCACCATCCTGCTGATGGGCGCGTCGACCACGCTGATCGGCGTGCTGCCGCCGTACGGCATGATCGGCATCCTCGCCCCGATCCTGCTGGTCGTCCTGCGGCTCGTGCAGGGCTTCGGCGCGGGCGCGGAGATCGCCGGGGCCACGGTCATGCTCGCCGAGTACGCGCCCGCCAAGCGCCGCGGCCTGATCTCCTCCCTGGTCTCCCTCGGCACCAACTCCGGCACGCTGGCGGCCTCCGGGCTGTGGGCGGTGCTGCTCGCCGTGCTGAGCGAGGACCAGCTCGTCTCCTGGGGCTGGCGGCTGCCGTTCCTGCTGAGCTTCGCCCTCATGGTCTTCGCGGTCTGGCTGCGCCGGAACCTCAAGGAGAGCCCGGTCTTCGAGGAGCGGGCCGACGTCGTGGACGGGGTGGCGATGTCCCGCACCGAGGCCGCCGCGGCGGTGGCGGAGGCGGCCGTCGAGCCGGAGCGCGAGAGCGTCATCGAAGCGGGCCTGCGGCAGCGCAAGGGCAAGGCGTTCTTCCTCGCGCTCGGCCTGCGGTTCGGGCAGGCCGGCAACTCCGGCCTGGTACAGACGTTCCTCGTCGGCTACATCGCCACCACGCTGGGCGCCGACCGGTCCGTGCCGACCGACGCCATCGTGTACGGCTCGCTGCTGGGCTTCGTCACCGTGCCGCTGGTCGGCCTGCTCGGCGACCGCTTCGGCCGCCGTCCGGTCTATCTCGTCCTCACCGTGCTGACCATCCTGCTCGCGTTCCCGGTGATGCTGCTCATCGCCTCGGGCAGCACGGCCGGGGTGATGGTCGGCATGATCGTCGGGCTCAACGTCGGCGTGCTCGGCCTCTTCTCGCTGGAGAGCGTCACGATGGCCGAACTGTTCGGCGCGCGAACCCGGTTCACCCAGCTCGCGCTGGCCAAGGAGATCGGCGGCATCCTCGCCACCGCCATCGGCCCGGTCGTCGCGGCCACCCTCACCGCCGTCACCGGCAGCTGGTGGCCGATCGCGGCGATGCTGGTCGTCTACTCGCTCATCACCCTTGTGTCCATCGTCCTCGCCCCCGAATCGCGCGGGCGTGACCTGGTGCGTCTGGAGGACGCGGTATGAAGTCGGTTGTCGTGCACGGTCCCGGTGACCTCCGGATCGACGAACGCCCAGAGCCGGTGCCGGGTGCGGGAGAGGTACTCCTCGCCATGGAGTGGGGCGGCATCTGCGGCTCCGACATCGGCTACTGGAAGAACGGGGCGACCGGCACGGCCGCGCTCAAGGACCCGCTCGTCCTCGGGCACGAGGTCGCGGGCCGGATCGCCGCGCTCGGCAAGGGCGTCAGCGGGCTGACGGAGGGGCAGCCGGTCACCGTCCACCCGGCCGAGCCGGTCGGTACCGACCCGCTGCCCGACAGGCTCGCCGGTCGCACCAACCTCTACCCCCGCGTCCGCTACTTCGGATCCGCCGCCCTCCATCCGCACACCGACGGCGGGTTCAGCGAGTACCGCGTGGTCCGCGCGGCACAGATCCGGCCGCTCCCGGAGAACGTGACCACCGAACACGGCGCCCTCGCCGAGCCGCTCGCGGTGGCGATGCACGCCGTGCACCGCGCCGGTGATGTGCGCGGGAAGACGGTACTGGTCAACGGTGCGGGGCCGATCGGCGCTCTGGTGGTGGCCGCCGCGAAGCACCGCGGGGCCGCCGCGGTGCTCGCCGCCGACCTCTCCGCCGCGTCGCTCTCCGTCGCGCGGGCCATGGGCGCGGACGAGACGGTCGACCTCGGCCAGGGCGGGGCCCTCCCGGAGGACGTCGAGCTGGTCTTCGAGGCGTCGGGCGCGGCGGCCGCGCTCGGCCCGGTCCTGCGCGCGACCGCGCGCGGCGGCACCGTCGTCCAGGTCGGCAACCTCCCCGGCACGGCCGTCCCCGCAGCGCTCGGGGACCTCGTCACGCGGGAGATCACCTGGATCGGCTCGTACCGCTTCGTCGAGGAGATCGACGACGCGCTCCTCGCCCTGCATCAGGGCCTGGACGTGTCACCGGTCATCACCCACCGCTTCGGCATCGACCGGGCGGCCGAGGCGCTGGCCGTCGCCGCCGACCGGACGAGCGGCAGCAGCAAGGTCATGCTGCGGCTGGACGCCACACCGCCCGGCTCCGCGTGACCGTTCCGGGCGTGCGGCACCATGGTGGTGCCGCACGATCCGGAACGAAGCGTGAGGAGGTGCGCGGCGGATGCCGCCGGACAGTACGGGACCGGCCCTGTCCGTGCTGGTCGGGCTCCAGGCTTCGGGGAAGACCACCTTCTACGAGCAGCACCTCGCCGGCCGCCACACGCTGGTGAGCAAGGACCGCTTTCCCCGCTCGGCCCGGAACAAGCAGGCACGGCAGATGCGCCTGGTGGCGGAGGCGCTGGCCGCCGGCCGGCCGGTGGTGGTCGACAACACCAATCCGACGCCGGAGGAGTGGGGACCGCTGGTGGCCGTGGGCCACGCCTACGGTGCGCCGGTGACGGCGTACTGGTTCCCCCCGGACCTCGCGGGCTCGCTGCGCCGCAACGCCGCGCGGGAGGGCCGGGACCGCGTCCCCGACGTCGGGGTCCGCGCCACGTGGCAGCGGCTGCGCAGGCCGTCGCCGGCGGACGGGTTCGACACCGTACTGGAGGTGCGGTTCGACGGCCACGGCGGATTCACGGTACGACCGGCCCCCGGCACCCCGCACCCGTGAGACCGCGTGCCGCGCGGGAGATCGCCATGGCGGTGGCCCTGACCACCTGCTCGTAGGCGCGGACCCTGCGGGCGTCCGCGGGGACGACGATGGAGACGGCCGCGACGACCTGCTCGCCCCGGCCCCGGATCGGTACGGCCACGGAGGAGACGGGCGCGGGCCGTTCCCGCTCGAACAGGGCGACGCCGGTGTTGCGCACCTCCGCCAGCCGCCGACGGAGCCGCAGCGCGGCCGACGGCGACTCGGCACGGGCGATCCGCTCCGCGCGTACGTCCGGATCCGCCGCGGCCAGCAGCACCAGCCCGACACCGGTCTCGTGCAGCGGCATCCGGCCGCCCACCCGATAGGCGGTCTCCACGGCGCCGTGTGCCGAGAGCCGCTCCACGAGCAGGGCCTCGTCGCCGTCCCGCACCGCGAGCAGCACGTGCTGGCGCGTGATCTCGTGCAGGTCCTCCAGGTAGGGCAGGGCGACCTCGCGCAGGCCGTGGCTGCGCGGCGCCAGCGAGGCCACCTCGAAGAGCCGCAGCCCGACGACATAACGGCCCTGTTCGTCGCGTTCCAGCGCGCCCCACTGGTGCAGCCGGGCTGCGAGCCGGGAGGCCGTGGCGGACGGGAGGCCCGCCCGGCGGCCGAGTTCGTTGAGTCCCAGTGCGCGGTGTTCGGAGCTGAAGGCCGCGAGCAGGGACAGCGCACGGTCGACGACCGGATCTCCGCTCCGGGGACGCTTGCCGCGCCTGGGCGCTTCACTGCCCTCGCTCACGTGACTCATCGGGTGAGTGTGACGGACCGCTCCACTCAATGGAACACCCGCAGACGCGGTGACGTCGCGTTCGCATGCTGGTGAACGTCGCGCCGCCGACGGCGGGTTCGGGCCGATGCCCGTCCTCGTACCGCCGCGCGGCGCCCCACCACCGAGAGGAGCAGCATGAGCGCGCACACGCCCCTGCCGTCCGGAGCGGACCAGGCACTCGACAGGTTGCAGGCACAGGTACTGGACACCATCGCGGCAGCGGACCCGCGGCGGGCCGAGGTCGTCCGCGCGGCCGTGCGGCATCTGCACGCCTTCGTGCGCGAGGTGCGGCCCACCGAGGAGGAGTGGCTGGCCGGTCTGGACTTCCTCGTCCGGACCGGACACGCGTGCACGGCCACCCGCAATGAATTCATCCTGCTGTCCGACATGCTCGGGCTGACCTCCGCGGTCGACGAGGTCAACCACGCCGGGCCCGCGGAGGCCACGCCCTCCTCGGTCGAGGGCCCCTTCCACTCCCCCGCGCCGCCGCGCCCGCTCGGTGCGTGGATCGCCGAGGGGCCGGAGCGCGAGCGGGGCCGCCCGATGGCCGTGCACGGCCGGGTGACCGACTGCGCGGGGCGGCCGCTGGCGGGCGCGACGGTGGACGTGTGGCAGGCCGATGACGCCGGGCGCTACGACACGCAGGACGCGGCGCAGCCGCCGGGCAATCTGCGTGCCCTGCTCACCACCGCCGAGGACGGGTCGTACTGGTTCCGCAGCGTGCTGCCGAGCAGCTATCCCGTACCCACCGACGGCCCGGTCGGTGAACTCCTGACGGCGCTGGGCCGGCACCCGATGCGCCCGGCCCACATCCACCTGCGGGTGGAAGCCCCGGGGCACCGCCCCGTCACCACCCACGTGTTCGTCGCCGGTGACCCGTACCTCGACTCCGACGCGGCCTTCGCCGTGAAGGACGCACTGGTGGTCACCCCGAAGGACATCAAGGATCCGGGAGCGGCGGAACGGTGGTCGCTCAGCGCGCCCTTCCTCGACTTCGAGTTCGACATCCGGCTCGTCGCCCGGCCGACGGGCACCGCGCAGGCGGAGCCGACGGAGGTGACGCGGTGAAGCTCATCGGTCTGCTGGACGGCCGCGACACGGTCGTCGGAGTCGTGGTCGGGGACCGGGTCACGCCGCTGGCCGAGGTCCGGGACTTCTACGCGGAGCTGCCGAAGTGGACCGCGCGGGCGGCCGCGGTGCCCCGTGGCGAGCGGCCGCTCGCCGAGGTCCGGCAGGCCCCGCCCGTCCCGCCGTCGGCCCGGGTGCTGTGCCTCGGCCTCAACTACCGCGCACACGCGGAAGAGGGGGTGTACGGCGTGCCCGACCACCCGACCCTCTTCGGCCGGTGGACGGCCTCGCTGTCGGTGGGCGAGGTGCCCGTACCGGTACCGGCGAACGAACCGGGGCTGGACTGGGAGGGCGAGGTCGCCGCCGTCGTCGGGTCCCCCCTGGCGGACGCCGACCCCGTGACCGCGGAGTCCGCCGTGCTCGGGTACGCGGTGTTCAACGACCTCACGGCTCGTACCGCCCAGAAGCTCACCGCGCAGTGGACGCTCGGCAAGAACGCCGACCGCAGCGGCCCGATGGGACCGCTCGTCACGGCGGACGAAGTAGGCCCGCTCTCCGCCGGGTTGCGGCTCACCACCCGGGTGAACGGTGAACTCGTACAGGACGGCAACACCCGCGACCTGATCTTCCCCGTCGGCGAGGTGCTCTCCCTGGCCAGCCGCACCTTCACGCTCCAGCCGGGGGACGTCCTGGTCACCGGAACCCCCGAAGGCGTCGGCTACACCCGCACCCCGCCGCGCTTCCTGCGCCCGGGCGACGTGGTCGAGGTGACGGTCGACCGCCTGGGCACGCTGCGCACGCCGATCGTCGGATCGGAGCGGCGATGAGTGAGCACCACTCTGTCCTGATCGCCGGTGGCGGGCCGAGCGGGCTCGCGGTCGCGATCGAGCTGGGCCGTGCGGGCATCCCGTGCTGCGTGCTGGAACCGCGGCGGACCGTGGCCACCGACCGCCCGCGCGCCAAGACCACCAGCGCGCGGACGATGGAGCTGTTCCGGCGCTGGGGTCTGGCCGACCGGGTGCGGGCCGCCGCGCCGCTGCCGGTGTCGTACGCGCAGGACGTGGTGTTCTGCACCGGGCTGACCGGCCGCGAGATCACCCGCTTCCCGAACGCCTTCGCGCTGCACCGTGAGCGCCGCGAGGAGTTCGCCGAGTGCGGCCAGCAGATCCCGCAGCCGGCCGTCGAGGCGGTACTGCGGGAAGCGGTGGCCGAGTTGCCGAACGTCACCTTCCTGGCGGGTCACCGCCTCGTGGCTGCTGAGGACGGGCCGGACGGGGTACGGGCGCGGGTCGCCGGGCCCGACGGCCTCACCCGCACGGTCACCGCCGACTACCTGGCGGGGTGCGACGGCGCGAGCGGCGTGAGCCGGGCCGCCATCGGCGCCCGGTACGAGGGCAGCAGCGGCGCGCTGCCCAACCTCAACATCACCTTCACCGCGCCCGAACTGACCGAACAGGCCCTGTGCGCCCGCGCGGTGCACTACTGGGTACTGGGCGCGGCGGCGGGCGGCATCGTCGGCCGGATGGACCTGGACGGCACCTGGTGGGCCATCGCGCACGGCGTGGACGTACGGACCAATACCGTCGAACCCGCGTCGCTGGTACGGCAGTTGATCGGCGCCGACCTGGACATCCACGTGCACGCCACCGATCCCTGGTCCGCGCGGATGCTGCTGGCCGACCGCTACCGCGGTGAGCGGGTCTTCCTGGTCGGCGACGCGGCACACCTCAACCCGCCCTGGGGCGGCCACGGTTACAACACCTGCGTCGGCGACGCGGTGAATCTGGGCTGGAAGCTCGCCGCCGTACTGCGGGGCTGGGCGGGGCCGGCACTGCTGGACAGTTACGAGCCGGAGCGCCGCCCGGTCGCCGAGCGCACCATCGCCGACGCCGCGGCCCAAGAAGCCCACCTGGCCCACGCCTTCGCCCATGGCGACATCGACGAGGACACGCCGGCCGGAGCCGCGCGCCGGACCGCCGTGGCCGACGCGCTGGAGGCCAAACGAGGCGAGTTCCACAGCCTCGGCCTCGTCCTCGGCTACCACTACGCCGGCTCCCCCGCCGTCGTGGACGACGGCTCCCCGGTGCCCGGTCACCAGCCCCTCGTCTACCACGGCTCGGCCCGCCCCGGCGCCCGGCTCCCCCACCGCTGGCTGCCCGACGGCTCCTCGCTGTACGACCACCTCGGGCCCGGCTTCACCCTGGTACGCCTCGACGAGGCCGCGGACACCGCACCGTTCGTGGCAGCCGCGGCCGCACGCCGCCTCCCGCTCACCGTGCTGGACCTGCCCGGCCTCCCCGATGCCGCCGCCTACGGGGCCGGGCTGCTGCTGGTACGCCCCGACCAGCACATCGCCTGGCGCGGCCCGGACGCCTCCCCGGCCGGGACGGTCCTGGACACGGCACGCGGCGCCACGCCTCAGCGCACGCGATAAGGCTCAGCGCACCAGCCGTTCGACGAACCCCAGCGAGCGGGTGAAGATCTCCGCCACCTGCTCGTCGGACGCCCCGTACCAGCCGTGGTCCGCGCCGGGGACCGTCCACAGGTCGACCGGTGCGCCGGCCGCCTCCAGGCGGGCGGCGAGGGCGTGGCTGTGGCTGCCCGCCACCATGGTGTCCTCGTCGCCGTGCACCAGCAGGAAGGGCGGGGCGCCCGCGTGGGCGTGCGTGACGGGGCTGGCCGCGCGGGCGAGATCGGGCACGGTGGCGGGCGCCGCGCCCAGGAGCGCCGCTTCGGGCGTGGCCGCGTCCCACGGGTCCCAGCCGCCGCGCGCGGTGGTCAGGTCGCTCGGCCCGTACCAGACGACGGCGCCGGCCGGGGCGGGGCCCGCGTGGCCCGGGGCCGAGCCGGTGAGGGCGAGGAGGGAGGCGAGGTGGCCGCCGGCGGACTCGCCCCACACCGCCGTCCGCGCGGTGTCGATGCCCAGCTCGGCGGAGCGCAGCGCGAGCCAGCGCAGGGCGGCGCGCAGGTCCTCCAGGGGTGCGGGGAAGTGCGCCTCGCCGGAGAGGCGGTAATCGACGCAGGCAACCGCGAAGCCGGCGGCGGCGATGCGGGCGAAGGGGCCGGGCTGCCAGTCCCGCAGCCGCATCCCCATGTCGTCCCGCCGGCCGATGCGCCAGGCGCCGCCGTGCACGTACAGCACCAGCGGCAGCGGACCGTCGGCCGGCTCCTCGGGCAGCCACAGGTCCAGCTCCAGAGGGCGGCTGCCCGCGGGGACGGCATAGGGGACGCCGCGCAGCAGCCGGACGCCGGGGGCGCAGTGCGCGGCGGGCGGCAGCGGGGCGACGTCGGGCGCGGGCGCCGCGATCAGCGCGCGCAGCGCGGCGCTCACCGGGTGCGCCACTGGTGGTCGGGCAGGAACCGGACGTCGAACTCCTGCGGGACGGTGCCGAACTTCTCGGGCGCGGGAATCACGGGCGCGTGCGGCAGGCCCATCTGCTCCGCGGGCGCGCCGAGGTTCTCGAAGAACCGCTCGAAGGTGCCGCCGGGGCCGGCCGCGACGCCGACGACCTGGCTGTGGTGCCGCTCCATGCGGTAGGCATGCGTGCAGTTCTTCGGTACGAAGCCGAAGTCGCCGGTGGTCAGCAGCTTCTCCTGCTGCTCGCCCTCGGTGTCCTCCACGAACAGCCGGACGGCGCCGGCGGTGATGTAGAAGACCTCGTGGGTGTCGGCGTGCACATGGGCCGGGATGATGTCGCCCTTGGGGCCCTCGACCGTGAAGAAGTTGAAGGTGTTCTCGGTCTGCTCGCCGCCCGTGTAGATGGTGATCAGGTCGCCGAACAGGTGGGCGCGGTCACCCTCGCCCTTCTCGATGAAGTAGGGCTTGCCCGGTTCGGCGGGAATGCGCGAGGCGCGCCGGTAGCGGGTGGCGTACTCAAAGGTCATCGGCTCTCCCGGAGGCGTACGACTTTCATGTCAGGCAGCCTGACATCGACTACGTCAGGTAGCCTGACATACGTCCGCGCCGGGCCGCAAGCGACCGGCCGCAGGACGCAGACCCACCCGCCACGCCTGCCGTGAGGTACCGATGGACACCAGCCGCAACCTCCCCCAACTGCTCGGCGAGGCCCGCAACTGGTTCGAACAGGCACTGCTGACGGCCATGAGCGAGACCGACGGCGACACCCCGCCGGTCTCCCCCACCCAGCTCCAGCTCTTCGCCGTACTGGACGAGGACGGCACCACCGTGTCCGAGCTGGCCCGCCGAATGGGCGTCACACGGCAGACCGCCCACCAGGCGGTGCACAGCCTGGTCGCCGCCGGCCTGCTGGAGCAGGCACCGCACCCCGCCTCCGCCCGGCAGCGGCTGATCCGCCGCACACCGCAGGGCACCCGCGCGCACCGCCGGGCGCTGCGCGTTCTGGAGCGACTGGAGGAGGAGCTCGCCGAGCGGATCGGCCGCGGAACGGTCGACGCGCTCCGGGCCGCACTGGAAATGCCCTGGGGGGACCCGCCCGCCGGGTGAGCCGGGCCGTCTGCGCGGGGGGGAATACCGGACAGCCCCGCCTTGCTGTAATAAATGCGGATATTGATGGAGCTGTGTCCCCGGGCCCAACATATAGCCCGTGGGGAAGATCGTTCGGCAGAAGCCCCACGGAGCCTTTCGCCGCGAGGCGACCGCCATCGGTATCCGCACCCAGCCGCCTCGGCCGGCCTCCCCCGACCGGTCGGGGCCCCCTCTGTGGCTCTACGCGTCGCCCGATGAGTTCGCGGGGCGTACGTACACCCCTGCCCGGGCCGCCGCCACGGCGGCTTCCGCCGCGCGCTCGGCCGCTCCCTCGTTCAGTGGGTCACCGCTGGCCAGCGCGCGGTAGTAGAGCGGCGCCGAGACCGCGCGGATGACCTCGTGCGGGTCGGTGCCGGCCGGCACCTCACCCCGCTCGACGGCCTGGTGCACACAGGGTGCCCACTCCTCGATGCGCGCGGCGTAGAAGCGGTGCAGCGCCTCGGCCGTGCCCGCCTCGCCGGCGGCCGCGGCGATCACCGCCTTGAACAGCGGGCCCTGCCGCGGATCGGTGAGAGTACGCCGCACGAGGGCGGCGTTGGCCTTGAGGTCGCCGAGCAGCGAGCCGGTGTCCGTACGCGGCAGGGACTGCTCCGCCATGTCGGCCAGCAGATCGGCCACCAGCCCGGCCGGGCTCCCCCACCGGCGGTAGACGGTCGTCCGGCCGACGTCCGCGCGGCGGGCGACATCGGCGAGGTCCAGCCCCGCGAGCCCCCGCTCGGCCAGCACATCACCGGCCGCCGCCAGCACGGCCGCCCGCACCCGCGCCGTGCGCCCGCCCGGACGCACGGTCCCCGGCTGCTCCGCACCCTCACCCGCCATAACGGCACTCCCGTTCCATTAGCTTCCGATCCCTGCTACGGTAACGCTCAGATTAACGGAACTCCTGACCCATTAATGGTCGTGCATCTCCGTTGCCTTCGTCATCTTCGTTGCCTTCATCGCCTTCGTTGCCTTCATCGTCTTTTGCCATCGCGAGAGGATCGATCATGGAATACCGACAGTTGGGCACCTCCGGCCTCAAGGTCCCGGCCCTGAGCTTCGGCACGGGCACCTTCGGCGGACAGGGGCCGCTCTTCGGCGCGTGGGGCACCACCGACGCCCAGGACGCGCGGCGGCTGGTCGACATCGCGCTCGATGCCGGCATCACCATGTTCGACACCGCGGACGTGTACTCGGGTGGCGCGTCGGAAGAGGTCCTGGGCCAGGCCATCAAGGGGCGCCGCGACCAGGTCATCCTGTCGACCAAGGCCGGGCTGCCCATGGGCGACGGGCCGCAGGACGCCGGCACGTCCCGCTCGCGCCTGATCAGGGCGACCGAGGACGCGCTGCGCCGGCTCGGCACCGACCACCTCGACCTCTTCCAGCTGCACGCCTTCGACGCGCACACCCCCGTGGAGGAAGTGCTCGCCACGCTGGACCAGTTGGTGCGGGCCGGGAAAATCCGCTACGTCGGCGTCTCGAACTTCTCGGGCTGGCAGCTGATGAAGTCCCTCGCGGCGGCCGAGAAGTACGGATATCCGCGGTACGTGGCACACCAGGTCTACTACTCGCTCGTCGGCCGCGACTACGAGTGGGAGCTGCTGCCCCTCGGGGTCGACCAGGGCGTGGGCGCGGTGGTCTGGAGCCCGCTCGGCTGGGGGCGGCTCACCGGGAAGATCCGGCGCGGACAGCCGCTGCCGGCCGGCAGCCGGCTGCACGAGACGGCGGACTACGGGCCGCCGGTCGAGGAGGAGAGCCTGTACAGCGTGGTCGACGCGCTCGACGAGATCGCGCGGGAGACGGGCCGTACCGTCCCGCAGATCGCTCTGAACTGGCTGCTGCGGCGGCCGACCGTGTTCTCCGTCATCATCGGCGCGCGGAACGAGGCCCAGCTGCGGCAGAACATCGGCGCCGTGGGCTGGGAGCTGACGGTGGATCAGGTGGCCCGGCTGGACGCGGCGAGCGCGAAGACCGCGCCGTATCCGCACTTCCCGTACCAGCGCCAGGAGGGCTTCGCCCGGCTCAACCCGCCGCCGGCCGGGCTCGCCGCCCCGTTCGCGGCGTGAAGCACCGCCGGGGTCACAGGGGCGCGGTGGGCTGCTCGGCGCGGTCCACCAGGCGCGCCAACTCCACCCGGGACCGCACGCCCAGGACCGCGAAGATGTTGCGCAGGTGGTGGTCGACGGTGCGCGGGCTCACGGACAGGCGCTGCGCGACCTCCCGGTTGGTGGCGCCCTCCGCCACGCAGCGCGCGATCCGCAGCTGCTGCGGGGTGAGGTCGGCGAGCGGTGCCGGGCGTCCGGCTGCGGGGGCCTCACCCGTGGCGCGCAGTTCGGCGCGGGCCTGCTCGGTCCAGGCGCGCGCCCCGCACCCCTCGAAGGCGACCAGCGCGTCCCGCAGCAGCCCTCTGGCCGGGCCGGGCCGGCGTCTGCGCCGCAGCCATTTGCCGTGCAGGAGCAGGGTGCGGGCGCGCTCGAAGTCGTTGGTGGTGTCCTCGTGGTGCGCGCGGGCCGCCTCGTAGTACGCGTCGGCCGCGGCCGCGTCGCGGTCCTCGGTCCCGGCCCCGGAACCGGCCCCGGCACCGGCACCGGCACCGGCTCCCGCGAGCAGCGCGCGGCAGCGGGCCAGTTGGGCGGGGGCCGCGGGGTCGGCGCCGAGAGCGGCCCAGACCGCGAACTCGTCGACGGCGGTACGCGCCGCGTCGGGCGTACCCGCCTGCACCACCGCCTCGGTGTAGCAGGGTACGGCCAACATGCGTACGGCGAAGTGGCCCTGCCGGGGCCCGGGTCGCACGAGGGGGCCGAGCCGGGCGGCGGCCTCGTCCACGCGGCCCGCTCCCAGGTCGGCGCGGGCCAGCGCCCAGCGGGCGAGCGTGGACACCTGGACCAGTCCGTGCGCGCCGGCGACGGCACCGGCCGCCGCCGCGTGCGCGGTCAGCGCGTCGGTGTCGCCCTCGACGGAAGCCACGAGGGCGAGGATCGCGTGCTGGTGGGCCGCGATGTTGGGCTGTCCGGTGAGGTGCGCGGTGCGCAGCCCTTCCTCGGCGTGGACGCGGGCCCGCGGGTGCCGGCCGGCGCGCAACTCCCCGTACGCCAGGTGCTCCAGCGCCTGCGGTACGAGTGTGGTGCGGCCCAGCGCGCGGGCGGCCGCGAGGGCGCGCGCGTTGACCCGGCAGGCCGCCGCGAGGTCGCCGACGACCAGCGCGGCGACCCCGGCCCGCAGCAGCACTTCGGGGTCCTCGGCGCGCCCGGTGCGCGCGAGCAGCCGCCGCAGCGGTCCGATGCCCGCGCCGAGCCGGCCGCTGAGCACGGCGGCCATGCCGGCGCGGTAGTCGTCGAGGGCGCCGACCTCCGCGCCCACCTCCGCGCCGACCTCCACGCCGGCCTCCACGCCCTCCGAAGCGCCTGCTTCCCCGTCTCCCCCGGCGTCGGCGATCGCCTCCACGTACGCGGCGGCGTCGCCCATCGCCCAGGCCGCCTCCGTGGCCGCGAGCCGGGCGGTCAGGGACGCGGCGGTGTCGTGGGGGCGGAGCAGGCCGGCCGCGAGGAGCAGTTCTTCGCGGGCGTCGGCGACCGGGCCGTCGCGCAACGAGAGCAGCCCGTGGACGAGTGCGGCCCGGCCGCGGACCGGCGCGGCGGCGGGCAGCGCACGGACCGGGGCGAGCAGGCCGCGCGCCCGGTCGGGCCGGCCGGCGAGGCGGGCGTGGTCGGCCGCCGCGGTCAGCCGGGCGGCGCGGTCGGCGCCGTGCCCGGTGAGACGCGCCGCGACGGCCAGGGCGACCGCGCGCTCCTCGTGGGAGACGTGCGGTCCGGCGGTCCGCGCGGCGGCGGCCAGCCGCCCGGCGAGGCAGGGTTCGGGCCCGTCGGCCGCCAGGGCGCGGTGCAGCAGGCCGGTCAGCGGGTCCCGGTCGGGCGCGCTCGCCGATGCCAGCAGCGCGTGGGCCGCGCGGCGCCGGGCGAGGGGTACGGCCTCGTACAGGGCCCGGCGCAGCGGCGCGCTGTCGAAGTGGATCCGCTCCCCCTCGGTGCGGACCAGGCCCGCCGTCTCCGCCGGTTCCAGGGCGGCCGCCCCGAGGCCGGCGGCCGCGGCGGCCCGCAGGACGAGGGCCGCGTCGGCGCCGGGCCCGTCGGGGTGCTGTTCCTGCGCGGCGGCGGCCAGCAGCAGGAGCCGGCGGGTGCCTTCGGGCAGGCCGGCCGCGGCGGGCCCGCCCAGCGGGCCGAGCGTCACGCGCGGCACCCCGGCGGCCGCGCGGCGCGGGGCCCGCGTTCTCCCGCACGGCCGCGCGCCGTCGCCGGGCACGGCCCGTACGTACGGCGCGCGACTCGCCGGGGCGGGGGATTCGTTCCGGGCACGGTCTTCGTTCCGGTCACGACCGTCAGGTTACTGGCGTGTAAACGTTCACGGAACCCCTCCGTCCCCTCTGCCCCACGGGGCGGGATCAGGACGTGTGCGGGCAGTTGCCCCGGTACTCCTCGATCGTCAGGCTCGGTCGGGGCAGCGGGCAGAGGAACTGCTCGTAGCGGGTGTCGTTGTCGATGAACCGCTTGAGCCACGAGATGCTGTACTTCGCGATCGTGGTGTTGGGGGTGTTCGGGGTGAGGTGCGTCGCGTTGTTCAGCTCCAGGTACGCCTTGTCGAGCGAGCCGGGCAGGCTCTCATAGAACGGCTCGGAGTGCGTGGCGACCGGGGCTACGGTGTCGCCGTCGGCGCCGACGACGAGCGTCGGGGTCTGGATCTCCGGCCAGGTCTTGTCGAGGTCCCAGCCGGTCAGCGGGATCGCGGCCTGGAGGGACGGACGGCTCTTGGCGGCCTCCAGCGTGCCGCCGCCGCCCATCGAGTGGCCCATGACGCCGAGCCGGCTGCTGTCGATCCGGTCGCGCACCGAGCTGCGGCCGGTCAAGTAGTCCAGCGCGGCGAGGAGTTGGCGTCCGCGGCTGTCGGGCTGGTCGACCGTGGTGTTGGTGTCGATGGTGAACACGACGAAGCCCTGGGAGGCCAGCCGCGGGCCGAGCCAGGCGATGGACGACTGGTAGGCGGTGAAGCCGGGCGAGATGGCGACGGCGCCGAAGGTGCCGTCGCTGGTCGAGGTCGGGTAGTAGATGGTGCCGCCGCCGAAGCCGGTGACGCTCAGCGCGGAGACGCTGGTCTGGGAGACGGCGTACGGGCCGCGGGACGCCTCGATGCTGGAGACGGTGGGCGCGGGGCCGCGCTCGTACGGGTTGCCCGCGGCCCCGGCCGGCCCGGCCTGCGAGGTGAGCAGGGTGCCCGCGGCCAGGAGGCCGGCCAGCCCCCACCGCGTCAGCCGGGTTCTGAGCCGGCTCGTCCCCTGCCGTTCCGGAATGCGCACGGACACGCTGGTGTGCTGCTGCACGACGGTTCCTCTCGGTAACGGTCACTGACGACCGCAACTCTCGTGCCGTGCAGCCCCTTCGCACATCGGCGAAATCACCGGTCTCGGCGACCGGCGGGAACCGGTGGAGCGTCAGCGCAGCCGCCCCGCCCCCGCCCGGTGGTCGACGAGGTCCGGTACGGCGCGCGGGTCGTCCACGCGGGTCCGCAGGGCGGGGGTCCAGCCGGCGCCGGACCGCAGGGGCTCCCCGGGGACCTCCGCGTTGTGCACGGCGATCAGATCGACCGGGCGGCCGTTGACGCGGTTGCCGGCCGCGGTGACCGGCGCGTCCTTCCATTTCTTCAGGACGCGTCCGGCGCCGGTGCCGGACGGCAGGGTGAACGCGTTGTTCTCCGCGACCAGTTGGGACTCGATGCCGATGCCGAGGCTGTAGACGTACGGCGTGTCCGGCCCGGCCGCGTAGTGGTTGTTGTACGCGTCGACCTTGCCGAAGCGGACGCGCGGCGCGCGCTCGACGACGTCGCGGAAGAGGTTGTGGTGCAGGGTGACGCGGAGCCTGCCGCGGTCGGTGGCGGCCGCGCCGTCGCTGTTGCCGATCATCAGGGTCTTGTCGTGGTCGGCGAAGACGTTCCAGGATGCGGTGACCAGGTCGGCGCCGCGCACGATGTCCAGCTCGCCGTCGTGCTGCTGGTACACCTCGCCGTAGTACTCCGGCAGCGAGCTGTCGGGGTGGGCGCCGTCGGTGAAGGTGTTGTGATCGAGCCAGACGTGGGTGGCGCCGGTGACCACCATGCTGTCGTACTCGGAGTTCCAGGCGCCGGTCGCGCCGTCCGTCGGGTCCCACTGCGGGAAGCAGTCCAGCGGGCTCTCGGCGGTGAGGTTGCGGACCACGACGTTGTCGACGTCCTGGATCTGGAGGCTGCCGCCGACGATTCCGGCGTGTTTCCCGACGCCGACGACGGTGGTGTCCGCCGGGACGTACGCCTTGACGGCCGCGCCCTGGTTCCGCTGGGACGCGGCGCGCAGGTCCTCCTGCTCGCCGCTGACCGGGCGGTCGCGGCCCCAGACGGCGGGGTCGTAGTCGGCGAGGTAGCGGGCGAAGTCGTAGCCGTCGGCGGCGAAGGCCGCACAGCCGGCGCCGGTCGCGTCCAAGGTGCCCTTGACCTTGACGATCCTCGGGGCGCCGGGGTCGTCGGCGAGCGCGGCCCGCAGCTCCGCCCAGGTGGTGACCGTGTAGGTGTGCGCGGCGTCGGCGCCCGCGCCGCCGGTGGTCCCGCCGTCCGCCGACGCCCAGCCGTCGTGGGCCGGCAGCACGTCGCGGGGCGGCGCCGCGTGGGCCGGGCCCGCCGTGGTGAGGGCGAGCGCGGCGCAGCCCGCCAGCGTGATGAGGGTGGTGCGCGCGGTCATGCTCCGTGCCCTTCCGGCCAGGTGATCCAGGATGTGGGAATGTCGTCGTCGAGGCGGCGCAGGTCGCCGGGCGCCAGCAGCCGCGTGGCCCGCAGTCCGGCCGCGACCAGGCGGGCGACGGCGATGGCGCCGGGCGGGTTGAAGTGGGTGTTGTCCTGCTCGGCCGGGGTCCAGTTGAAGTACGTCTTCGTCTCGTCGGGGCCGAGTTTCTGCCACAGGGCGAGGGAGCGTTCCTGGATGTCGAGCAGCGGGACGTCCTCCTCGGTGGCCAGGGCCCGCATCGCGGCCGGGTACGCGCCGTGGGTGGGCAGGGCGTTGCCTCCGGCGTCGAACTTCCGGCGCTCCACGGAGGTGAGCAGCACCGGCCGCGCGCCGCGCGCCCGCGCCCCCGTCAGGTACTGCCGCAGGTACTCCTGGTACGTCGTCCAGGGCTCGGTGTACCGGGTGGGGTCCTCGGTCTTCTCGTCGTTGTGGCCGAACTGGACGAGGAGGAGGTCGCCGGGGCGGAGGGCGGTCAGCACCGCCGTCAGCCGCCCCTCGTCGACGAAGCTCTTGGAACTGCGGCCGTTGACGGCGTGGTTGGCGACCGGAACGTCGTGGTGGAGGAAGAAGGGGAGGGCCATGCCCCAGCCGGTCTCGGGTTGGGCGTCGGCGTACTTCTGGGCGGCGGTGGAGTCGCCGGCGAGGTGGAGGGTGGGCATCGGGCGGTGGCCTCCTGGACTGGCGACGGCGGACGGGGCCGCGGCGAGCGCGAGCGGGAGGCCCGCGAACGCCGCGGCCACCTGGCGGCGCGTGACGGTCACTTGCTCTGCTGCTTCCACTCGGCCTGGGCCGCGTCGAACTGCTCGGCGAGGGAGGTCAGGAAGTCCTTCGGTGTCATCTTGCCGAGCAGCACCTTCTGGAAGGCGGGCTCGTTGTCGGCCTTGGAGAGGGTGTTCCAGTCGGGCAGGTAGTACGGCAGGTCGACGATCTTCGTCTTTTCGCTGTTCAGGGCCTCGGCGCCGAGCTTGGTGGTCTCGGACTGCTGCACCCAGTCGTCCTTCGCCGCGTCCAGGTTGGACGGGATGGTGCCGGCCGACTCGCTCCACTTGCTGTTGGATTCGTGGGAGGCCGCGAATTCGATGAACTTCCAGGCGGCGGCCTTGTTCTTGCCGGACTTGAAGAGACCGAGGCCGTCGACCGGGTTGGACACCATCACCCGGGTGCCGTCGTCCAGCGTGGGGTTCGGTATGCCGCGGAACTTCTTCGTGCCGAGCGCCTTCACGTGGTCCTGGTAGGAGCCCATGTTGTGGTTGAGCATGCCGATCTGCCCGCTGTCCCACTGGGCGACCATCTTCGTGAAGTCGTTGTTGATGTCGGCCGCCGGGGTGTTCTTCTTGTAGAGCGCGACGTACTTCTCCAGCGCCGCGACGTTCTTCGGGTCGTCGAGGGTGGTGTGCAGCCCGTCCTTCTCCCAGAAGCCGCTGATGCCGGACTGGCCGTACATCGCGTCCAGCGCCTGGGCGATGGAGCCGGCGCCGCCGCGGATGGTGTAGCCGAACTTGTTGCCACCCTTGTCGGTCAGTTCCGCGGCCGCCTTGTAGAACGCCGACCAGGTGGTGGGCGCGGGCAGGTTCGCGGCCTTGAACAGGTCGGTGCGGTAGTACAGCACGCCGTTGGTCGCGTGCATCGGGACCGTGTAGAGCTTCTTGCCGCCGGCCGCGGACCGGACGCTCTTCACCATCCGCGCGTTCAGCTTCCCGTCGAGCGCACTGTCCTTGATGCGCCCGTCCAGCGGCTCCAGGGCGCCCTGGGCGCTGATGCCGGCGAGCATCGCGGCGCCGATGCCGCCGACGTCGGGCAGGCCGCCGCCCTGGATGGCGGTGTCGTACTTGGACTGCGCCTCGGTCGCGGCGATCCCGACGTAGTCGACGTCGATGTCGGGGTACTTCGCCTCGAAGTCCTTGATGATCTCCTTCCAGACGTCGGTGCGCACCCCGCCGTTGTTGTCCCAGAAGGTGATCGTGCCCTTGCCGGAGCCCTCGGCGCCGGTCTCGCCCGCGACGCCGCTGCCGTCGTCGCCGCAGGCGGTGGCGGTGAGGGCGAGGACCGCTGTGAGGGCGAGCGCCGCGCTCGCGCGGGTCCGTCTGCTGCTGCGGAAGGTGGTCATGGTCGGCTCTTTTCTCGTGATGGGAGCGGGTCAGCCGCGGTACGGGTCCCAGCCGTCCGCGCCGTTCAGGTAGTCGGCCACCTCGTGGCGGGCGGCCTCCGCGTCGCTCAGCTGCGGCCGGTCGGCGGTGACGGCCGCGCCCGGCCCGGCATTCCGGTACTCGCCGAAGCGGGCGTCCCGCCAGGAGAAGCCGCCCATGTCGGTCCACGGCGCGGACTTCACGGCTGCGGGCAGCTCGGTGTCGCGGATGAGGACCTGGCCGATCGCGTCCGGCTCGCCGCCCGGGTGCCAGGGGCGGCCGAGGTGGAAGGTCCCGGCGGGCGCGTCGCTGACGATGCGGGAGTCGGTGATGAGGATGCCGTACGGATTGTTCTTCCAGGTCGAAGCGGCGGCGATGTAGCCGTTGTTGGTGTTCGAGCCGCGGCTCAGCGCCTTGATGACGGAGCGGTCGATGACGGTGGTGGCACGCCCGTAGAGGAAGTCGACGTCGCCCTCGATGTACGCGTCGCGGAGGTAGACCCGGCTGACGGTGTCCAGCTTCGGGCTGTCCGTCATCAGCGTGTCCTGGTTGCCCTTGAAGGCGGTGTCCTCGAAGACGATCCGGTCGCCGGTGGTCTTCATGGCGAGCGCCTGTTCGCTGTTCAGGTCGTGCGCGGCCTCGTCGAAGTCGTTGACGAAGGTGAGGTGACGCCCCGTCACGTCGTGCGCGGCGATCAGCACGGTGGCGCTGCCGGACGAGCCGCCGTACTCGTTGGGCGTGTCGTACACGATCACGGTGTCCGCGCGGTCGTCACCGGTGCCGAGGAGGGTGAGGTACGGCTTGGTGGCCGGGATCCGCACCTGCTCGCGGTACGTACCGGGCGCGAGCGCCAGCGTGACCCGGCCGTCGTTGCCGGCCGGCACCGCGTCGACCGCCGCCTGCACGGTGGGGTAGTCGGCGGGGACATGGAGGACGGTGTCGGTGCCGAGGGTGCGCTGCGGGCCGGAGAACTTCTTCACCAGCGCGGGCACGGCGGCGGCCGGGTCGGGCCGGTAGGGGTAGAAGGCGTGCGGGTCGAAGGCGGTGCCGCGGGTGTCGTGCCGCCCTGTCGTGTTTTTGAGGACCGAGCCGCGCTGCACGAGTTCGGCGGTGTCGTCCGCCTGGTAGGGGTGCTGAACGCCGTCGTAGTAGCTGTTCTCGATCACCATCTTTGTGCGGCCCCGCGCGTAGTTCCCGTACGACCAGACCGGGTCGCCGTCGTCGACCTGCGCGGAGAGGTAGTTGTTGTAGAGGTGTGCGTACGCGCAGTTGTCGGCGGACGGATTGCGCTGCTTGGTGCCGTGGAACCAGTTGTGGTCGATGGTGATCTGCGTCCGGACGTCATCGGTCCAGCCGATGCCGAACGCCTTGTTGTGGGTGTCGAAGCGGTTGTAGGAGACGGTGAGGTACTCGCTGTTCTTGCGGACGTCGAGCAGTCCGTCGCCCATGTGCGTGAACCGGTTGTGGTCGATCCAGACGTGGTGCACCGAGTCCATCTGGATCGCGTCGAAGTCCTGGGTCTTGCCGTCCCAGTCGCCGTCGACGTAGGAGTCGCGGATGGTCAGGTTGCGGATGATGACGTTGTGCGTGCCGGGGTTCAGATGCAGCTCGCCGTGGACGATCTCGCCGCTGGTGCCGACGCCGACGATCGTCTTGTCCGAGGCGACGACGATGTCCGAGCCGAACGGCGCGACCTCGATGGCGGCGGCGACGCGGATGACGTAGGGCTCGTCGGCGGCGGCGTACTTGGCCAGGTCGGCCTGGGTGCGGACGGTGACGACCCGGCCGCCGGCGCCGCCGGTGGTGCCGCCCGCGAGGGAGGCGAAGCCGTGTGGGCGGTCGGCGGAGGCATCGTGGGCGGCGGTGGTGGCAGGTGGCCGGGGTGGTTCGGCGGCCCCGGCGGGGGCCGGCGCCCCCAGGCCCAGGGCCGCCGCGAGGGCGGCCGTGGCGGCCAGGGCTCTGTCCGGCAAGCGCTTGCTACGGAGGTACGGCATGGCGGCTCCCACAGGCGTACGGACAAAAACGGTGGCCTCAGTCGGCCTGATCGCAGGTGAGGCGGAAGTGCGTGAAGAGCGCGGCGCCGGGGCGGCGGGCATCGGCGGGGGCCGTGGCGAAGAGCCCGAGCAGGGCGCCGACCCAGCGCCATGGCGTGGCGGCGAAGACCTGCCCGTACGGCGTCCACCCGTCGCCGGTGTCGGCGGCGAAGCGGCAGCGGGCGCCCGGCCCGACGGCGATCCGCAGCCGGGCCCGGCCGTCCGGCGCGAGCCGTGCATGCGCGGCGTCCCGCTCCCGCTCGGCCACGGACTCCGCGAACCGGTGGACCAGCCGTACGGTGCCGTCCGCCGCGCGCTCCAGCCCGATCCAGCTGAAGGCGTCGCCGAGCACGGTGAGCCCGGCCTTGGCGCCCGGCTCGGTGCTCTCCAGCCGCAGTTCGACCTCGGCGGTGGCGGGGCGTGCGGGCAGCCGCTGGGTGAGGACGTTAGGCAAGCGGCGCAGGTCGTGCGCGTCGGGGGTGCGGACGCAGGTCAGCCGCAGCCCGTCACCACTGTGGGCGGGCGCCCAGCCGGCCGCGGGGTTGGCGGTCCACTGCCACTGGCGGCCGTGGCGCCCGCCGGGGAAGTCGTCGTCGGTGGCCGGCGCGGCAGGCGGCTGCGGCGGCAGCGCCGGCTTCCTGTGCACCCGTACCGGGCTGCCGCACGCGCCGATGACCGGCCAGTCGTCCGCCTCCCACCGCATCGGCTGGAGGTGCGCGAGGCGCCCGTACGCGCCCTGCTCCTGGAAGTGCACGAACCAGTCCTCGCCGGCCGGGGTGCGCACCCAGCCGCCCTGGTGCGGGCCGTTGACGTCGGTGTCGCCCTGGGCGAGGACGACGCGCTCCTCGTACGGTCCGAAGAAGCCGCGCGAGCGGAAGGCGCCCTGCCAGCCCGTCTCCACTCCCCCGGCGGGCGCGAAGATCCAGAACCAGCCGTTGTGCCGGTAGAGCTTGGGGCCTTCGAGCGTGAACCAGCCGGGGATGCGGTCGGCGTCGACGAGGGTGGTGCCCTCGTCGAGCAGCCCGGTGGCGTCGGTCCGCATCCGGTGGCCGGTGAGGCGGTTCTTGATACCGGAGCGGGACTTGGCCCAGGCGTGCACGAGGTACGCGGCGCCGGTCTCCGCGTCCCACAGCGGACAGGGGTCGATCAGGCCCTTGCCCTCCTTGAGCAGGTGCGGCCGGCTCCAGGGCCCGCGCGGGTCCTCGGCGCTGACCTGGAAGATCCCGTGGTCGGGGTCGCCCCAGAAGATCCAGAACCGGCCGTCGTGGTGCCGGATCGAGGGCGCCCACACGCCGCAGTCGTGGCGCGGCACGGCGAAGGCGGCGGCCGGTTCGAGGCGGTCCAGTGCGTGGCCGATCAGGGTCCAGTTGACCAGGTCGCGGGAGTGCAGCAGCGGCAGCCCGGGGGCGCGGCCGAAGCTGGAGGCGGTCAGGTAGTAGTCGTCGCCGACGCGGACGAGGTCGGGGTCGGACCAGTCGGCGGCGAGGATCGGATTGCGGTAGGTGCCGTCGCCGAGGTCGGCGGAGAAGCGGGCGGCGCCAGTGAGCCGGTCGTCGGCCGTCATGCCGTCACCGCCTTCCTGGCCAGCGCGGCGGCCTCGTCGCGGTGCAGGCGGCCGTCGGCGACCACGGTGACGATCCGGCGGACGACGGTGTCGCCCGGGGGTAGCAGTAACCGCTCCTCGTAAGCCAGCGAGGAGCCGACCCCCGGGTAGTCGGTGGTGCGCACGAACCAGGGGTCGCTGCGGGTCGGACCGGTCGCGCCGGCGAAGACCAGCGTCCAGTCCCGGCCCGCGAGCGCCAGCCAGTCGGCGCGGCTCTCGTGCACGGCGGCCTCGCCGTCGGCATCCGCGGTGAAGACGGCCGGGGCCGCGGCTCCTTCAGGCGCGCGCCAGAAGAAGCCGCCGTACGCGGCGCCGGGGCGGCCGTTGGTCGCGGGGCTGCCCAGGGAGAGCGGGCCGGGGGTGGTGTTGGTCAGCGAGAAGGTGAAGTCCAGCGCCCAGGCGGTGTCGGTCAGTTCGGTGGCCGCAACGGTGCGGCGCTCGCGCAGCAGCTCGTGCTCACCCGCGCTCCAGCTCAGCTCCTGCACGAAGCCGTCCGGGTCGCACAGGTTGAAGCCGGTGTGCCGCTGCACGCCGTGGTTGTCGAGCGCGGTCGGCCCGCGGTCGCGTACGTACGTCCGGCCGCCCCAGAAGTTGTGCCCCGCCACGTCCGGGACCGCGACGCCCACGCCGAGGTGGTGCGGGTGGTCGGCGGGCATCAGCGCGGTGACGGGCGTGCCGCGCAGGGTGGTCACGGGGTGCAGGTAGGGGCGCGGCGCGAGCCGGGCGGGGAGGCCTGGCCGGTAGGCGTACCGGGCGACGGGCCGGCCGGTGCAGCACAGGGCCAGGGCCGGAGTGTGATCGGTGACGGTCATCTGGAGCGCGCCTCCTCCGGGAGCGCCCACGCGGCGCCCAGTTCGGAATAGAGGGACAGGGTGTCGGCGCCGGCGGCCACGAGGCCGTCGATGCCGGGGACGACGCGGCGGAGGGTGCTCCCGCCGGCCGTCGTGCCGGTGCCGGGTGCGGTGTGCCAGGCGTCCGGCGGCAGCGCCACCGGGTCCGGGGCGCGCCGGATCGCGTCGAGTACCCGCATGAAGGCGCCGGTGGCGGCGGGCGGTACGAGGAGCGGCGTGCCGCGGGTGAGGTGGTCGGCCAGGTTCTCCAGCAGGTCGGTGCGGCCGTGCACGCTCTCCTCGGGGCCGTGCCCGGTGCGCTGCACCAGGACGCGGTCCTGCTTGTACCAGAAGGTGATCCGGCCCCGGGTGCCGTGCACCACGACGTACGGCTCGGCGGCCGTCTCGGCGCACAGGGTGGCGGCGACCGTGACGCGGCCGCCGTGCGCGGTGGTGACGCGGACGCAGGAGGTGTCGTCGGACTCGATGTCGTGGGCGCGGAAGAGCTCGCTCTCCACGTCCGCGACGTCCTCGGCGGCGGTGCTGCCGTCGAGTGCGAGGGCGGTGGCGACGGCGTGCGCGAGCGGGTTGGTGAGCACGCCGTCGAGCACGTCGGTGCCGCGCAGCCTGCGCCGTCCGGCCCAGGGCGCGCGGTGGAAGTACGCCTCGTCGCGCACCCAGGCCCCGGCCGCGCCGATGCCGGCCGGCTCGCCGATGGCGCCGTCGGCGACCAGGTCGCGGATGGCGGCGACGGCGTGCGAGCCGAGCGACTGGAAGCCGATGTTGCAGGCCACGCCGGCCGCCGCGATGCCGTCGGCCAGCCGCCGGTATTCGGTGTACGAGGGCGCCGGCGGCTTCTCGACGAGCAGGTGGACGCCGCGCCGGGCGGCGGTCAGCGCGAGGTCGGCGTGGGTGGGGATGGGGGTGCAGAGGACGGCGATGCGGGCGCCGGTGACGGCGAGCAGGGTCTCGAAGTCGTCGGACTGCGCGACGGGGCCGAGCCCGTCGAGTTCGGCGGCGGTCAGCGGGGCCAGGTCGCAGACCCCGGCGAGGCGGACGCGGCCCTGCCCGGCCAGCCGGCGAATGTTGGCCAGGTGCCAGCGGCCGTGGCCGCGGGCGCCCACGAGGACGACCGACAGCGGTTCTTCCGTACCGGGCCCGCTCATCCCTTCACCGCCCCCGCGCTGAAGCCGGTGATCAGCCACTTCTGGATGTACGCGAAGACGATCACGACGGGCACCGCCGCGATGACGCCGCCGGCGGCCAGCGCGCCGAGGTCGACGCTGTCCGCGCCCATCAGGGTGTTCAGACCGACGGGGATGGTCTGCTTCTCCTGGTTGCTGAGGAACATCAGCGCGAAGAGGAAGTGGTTCCAGGCGTGCACGAAGGCGAACGAGCCGACGGCGACCAGGCCGGGCCGCAGCAGCGGCAGTACGACCGTGCGGAAGGCCCGGAAGCGGCCGCAGCCGTCGACCCAGGCGGCCTCCTCCAGGGAGTACGGCACGTTCCTGATGAAGCCGCTGATCAGGATCATCGAGAGCGGCAGCTGGAAGACGGTCTCCGCGATGACGACGCTGCCCAGCGAGTTGATCAGCTGGAGCTGGGCGAAGATCTGGAACAGCGGCACCAGCAGCAGCGCTCCGGGCACGAACTGGGAGCACAGCAGGGCCAGCATGAAGCCCTTCTTGGCGCGGAAGTCGAAGCGGGCGAGCGCGTAGCCGCCGGCCAGCGCGACGACCGTGGTGAGCACCAGGGTGGCCACGGCGATGAGCACGCTGTTCTGGAAGTACGTCGCGAAGCTGCGCTCGGTCCACACCTTCGCGAAGTGCTCGAACGTGATCGGCCAGGGCACCAGCGAGGTGGAGCCGGCCGGGCGGAGCGCGAAGAGCAGGATCCAGTAGAAGGGGACGAGCGTGAAGAGGAGGTAGAGCGCGAGCGGGAGGTGGGTCTGCCAGCGCGGTGCCTGGTCCCAGGCGCGGCGGCGCTTGACACTCACCTGCGCGGTTCGCACGTGCGCGGTACTGACTTGGGCGGTGGTCACTTGTCGCCTCCTCCGAACTTGCTCAGCCGCAGGTAGACCATCGAGCAGCAGAGCAGGATGACGAACGCGACGGTGGTCAGCGCGGACGCGTAGCCGAAGTTGTGGGCGTCGACGGAGGTGTTGGCGATGTACAGCGGCAGGGTGGTGGTCTCGCCCGCCGGTCCGCCGCCGGTCAGGGTGTAGAGCAGGTCGACGTTGTTGAACTCCCACACCGCGCGCAGCAGCGTGGAGAGGATGATGGCGTCCTTCAGGTGCGGCAGGGTGATGTGGACGAACTGCCGCAGCCGGCTCGCGCCGTCCACCTCGGCCGCCTCGTAGAGGTCCTTGGAGACGGACTGCAGGTCGGCGAGGATGAGGATGGCGAAGAAGGGCACCCCGCGCCAGAGGTCGGCGACGATCGCGGCGGGGAAGACGGTGGCGGTGTCCGAGAGCCAGGAGGTGCCGTACTCCCCGATCCCCGCGTCGGCGAGGTAACGGCTGAGGCCGGTCTGGGAGTTGTAGAGCAGTACCCAGATCGCGGAGGTGAGGACGCCGGAGACGGCCCACGGCGAGAAGACCAGCGCGCGGGCCAGTGCCCGGCCCGCGAAGGTCTGGTTGACGATCAGGGCCAGGGCCAGGCCGAACAGCAGCTGCAGCCCGACCTCGACGACGACCCACTTGAGGCTGAAGGTCAGCGTGCCCCAGAACTGGGGGTCGCTGGTGAAGATCTCGGTGAAGTTGTCCAGCCCGGCGAAGCCGTTCCGCCAGGGCTTGGTGGGGTTGTAGTGCTGCAGCGAGGTCCAGAAGACGCTGAGCACGGGGTAGGCGATGAAGCCCAGCATCAGCAGCCCGGCGGGCGCGATCAGCAGGTACGGCAGCCGGCGCGGGGTCGCTCCGGTGCCGCGGCGGGGTCTGGCTCTGGGCGGTGACTCGGCCACGGCTGCGGCTTGGGCCATGACTCTTTCTCCGTTCTCGGGAACGTTCGATGGCCGGCCGTACGGTCGTCCTGCCGTACGGGCGGTGCGCGGCGGCGCCGGAGGAGGGCGGCTCAGCGCCTGTGTCTAAACCCCGGTCGGATAGCGCGCGTCGTCTGGTGCGTGCTATCGCAAGGCGCCGGAAGGTCCTCGTAGCGGAGCTACTAGGGCCTTTTGGCAACGCCGCGAGAGTGCGTGCCAGGCGGCGGGCGCCCGGCCGGGGTTTAGACACAGGCGCTCAGCCCGCGTACGGGTCCGGGACCTTGCCGGGGCGCGCGAGGAAGGCGAAGTCGCAGCCGGTGTCGGCCTGGGTGATCTGTTCGGTGTACAGCGCGCCGTACCCGCGCTCGTACCGCTCGGGCGGCGGGGTCCAGTCGGCGCGGCGGCGCGCCAGCTCCGCGTCCGGTACGTCGAGCCGCAGCGTGCGCGCCGCGACGTCGAGGGTGATCGGGTCGCCGGTGCGTACGAGGGCGAGCGGGCCGCCGACGTACGACTCGGGCGCCACGTGGAGCACGCACGCGCCGTAACTGGTGCCGCTCATCCGGGCGTCGGAGATCCGCACCATGTCCCGCACGCCCTGTTTGAGCAGGTGGTCGGGGATCGGCAGCATGCCGTACTCGGGCATGCCCGGGCCGCCCTTGGGCCCGGCGTTGCGCAGTACGAGCACGTGGTCGGCGGTGATGCCGAGCGACGGGTCGTTGATGGTCCGCTGCATCGTCCGGTAGTCGTCGAAGACGACCGCGGGCCCGGTGTGCTTCAGGAGCTGCGGCTCGGCGGCGATGTGCTTGATGACCGCGCCGTCGGGGCAGAGGTTGCCGCGCAGGACGGCGACCCCGCCCTCCTTCGCGACCGGGTTGTCGCGGGTGCGGATCACGTCGTCGTCGTGGACCAGCGCCCCGGCCAGCTGCTCGCGCAGCGTCGGGTGGGCGACGGTGGGCCGGTCCAGGTGGAGCAGGTCGGTGATCCGGGAGAGGAAGCCGGGCAGGCCGCCGGCGAAGTGGAAGTCCTCCATGAGGTACGGGCCGCCGCCGGGGCGGACGTTGGCGAGCACCGGCACCGTGCGGGCGATCCGGTCGAAGTCGTCCAGGGTCAGCCGTACTCCGGCGCGTCCTGCCATCGCGATCAGGTGGATCACGGCGTTGGTGGAGCCGCCGAGCCCGAGGACGGTGGTGACGGCGTCCTCGAACGCCTCGGCGCTCAGCAGGTGCGACAGCCGCACGGCCCGGCGTACGAGGTCGACGATCCGCATCCCGGACGCGGCGGCCATCCGGTCGTGCCCGGAGTCCACGGCGGGGATGCTCGACGCGCCCGGCACCGTCACGCCCAGTGCCTCGGCCGCGGCCGTCAGCGTGGACGCCGTCCCCATGGTCATGCAGTGCCCCGGCGAACGGGCGAGCCCGCTCTCCAGCTCGGCCATTTCGCAGTCGCCGATGAGGCCCGCGCGCTTGTCGTCCCAGTACTTCCACATGTCGGTGCCGGAGCCGAGGACTTCGCCGCGCCAGTGGCCCGGGAGCATCGGCCCGGCGGGCACGAAGACGGCGGGCAGGTCGACGCTGGCGGCGCCCATCAGCAGCGCGGGCGTGGACTTGTCGCAGCCGCCGAGCAGCACCGCGCCGTCCACCGGGTACGAGCGCAGCAGCTCCTCGGTCTCCATGGCCAGCATGTTGCGGTAGAGCATCGGGGTCGGCTTCTGGAAGGTCTCGCTCAGGGTCGAGACGGGGAATTCGAGCGGGAAGCCGCCGGCCTGCCACACGCCGCGCTTGACGGCCTGGGCGCGGTCGCGCAGGTGGGAGTGGCAGGGGTTGATGTCGGACCAGGTGTTGAGGATCGCGATGACCGGCTTGCCGAGGTGTTCCTCGGGCAGGTAGCCGAGCTGCCGGGTGCGGGCGCGGTGGCTGAAGGAGCGCAGCCCGTCCGTGCCGTACCACTGGTGGCTCCTGAGCTCCTCCGGGCGTCTCATATCGGCCATCCGGCGGCGAGGGCGGCGACCTCGGCGCGCGCGTCCTCGGGCAGCGGCCTGCTCGGCGGGCGGACGTCGCGGCGGCACAGCCCGAGCGAGGCCAGGGCTTCCTTGACCACGGTCACGTTGTCGGCGGAGCCGTTCGCGCCGCGCAGCTCCTCGAAGCGGCGGATCTGCTCCCAGACCTTCATGGCGGCCGGGTAGTCGCCGGAGCGCAGGGCCCGGAGCATGTTCAGGGAGATCGCCGGGGAGACGTTGACGAGCCCGGAGGTGAAGCCGGTCGCGCCGGCCGAGAAGTACGAGGGGGCGTACGGCTCGGCGAGGCCGGCGATCCACACGAAGCGGTCGAGGCCCGCGTCCCGCGCGAAGGCGGCGAAGCGTGCCGCGTCCGGCACGGCGTATTTCACGCCGATGACGTTCGGGCAGGCGTCGGCGAGTTCGGCGAGCCGCAAGCCGCTCAGCGCCGCGTTGCGCAGGTACGGGACGACGCCCAGCTCGGGCACGGCCTCGGCGATCGCCCGGTGGTAGTCGACCCAGCCGCCCGCCGAGACGTAGGGGTGGACGGGCTGATGGACCATCACCATCTGTGCGCCGAGGTCGCGGGCGTGGCGCGCGGAGGCGATGGCGGTCGGCACGTCGTGGCCCACGCCGACGAGGATCGCGGCCCGCTCCCCCGCCTCCTCGACCGTCAGCTCGGTGACGGCGCGCCGCTCGTCGGGGGTGAGGGCGTAGTACTCGCCGGTGTTGCCGTTCGGCGTCAGGGTCCGCACCCCGGCGTCGAGCAGGCGGCGCAGCACCGCTCGGTGCGCCGCGGTGTCGAGCGAGCCGTTCCCGGTGAACGGGGTCACCGGGATGGCCACGACGTCGGCGAGCGCCGCCCGCTGGGTCTCGTATGCGGCCGCTGTCATGCCTGCGCTCCCTCTGCGGTGGGGGCCTCGTCCGCCTCGGGGAAGGCCCGGGCGACGAACGAGGCGATGTGGTCGTGCACCGCGCGGGCCGCGCCGTCGGCGTCACCGGCCGTGACCAGCCGGAGGATCTCCTCGTGCTCGGTGGCCTCCCGCTCCCAGGACGGCACGGCCGCCCAGGCGACGGTCGAGACGAGCGCCGCCTGGTCGCGGACCTCGTCGAGCATCCGGGACAGCAGCGGGTTGCCGCAGGGCAGGTACAGCGCGCGGTGGAAGTCGCGGTTGGCGAGCGACCGGTCCGCCGGGTCGGCGGCGTCGGCGGCGCGTGCCAGGGCCGTGCGGGCGTCCTCGACAGAGGCGGCGCTGCGCACGGTACGGCGGACCGCCTCCGGCTCCAGCAGCAGCCGCACGTCGTAGACCTCGCGCGCCATGGTCGCGTCGACCATCCGCACGGTGACGCCCTTGTACTGGCTCATGACCACGAGTCCGGTGCCGGCGAGGGTCTTCAGCGCCTCGCGCACCGGCGTCTTGGAGACCCCGTACTGGGCGGCGATCTCGGTCTCCACCAGTGGCTGGCCGGGGCTCAACTGCCCGGTGAGGATGCGGTGTTTGACCGCTTCGAGCACGTACTGCGTGCGGGAAGGGATCGGGGCGGGGGCGAAAGTCATGGCGGCCGCTCTCAGTTCTCGTATCTCGCGCATCACGTCTCATATACGACGTATGAAGTACGACGCGATGAAGCTAGAGCCCCACAGGAGGTTCGTCAACGCTTCTGACACAAGAACTCGTGAGAGAACGGCCGCCACGGACGATCTGACGGAGCGTCGGGTCAGTTGTACGAGATGTCGGACGCGGAGTAGCGGCAGTACGTGCCGTCCGGGCCGCTGCCCGTTTCGACCGGCTCGTCACCGTTGTCGTTGCCCGTGTAGCGCACGCACGGCTTGATCTTCTTGCTGCTGTCGCCGTGGATGCGGACGCTCTTCAGCGTCGCGGTGTCCCCGTAGTTGGTGTTGATGCCGACCAGGGACTTGCCCGGGGCCGTCACGTCCACGTCGCTGACGCTGATGGTGCGCTTGTACTGGGTCGAGCAGTTGCCGCAGCTGCGCACGAGCTTGCCGAAGTCGGAGACCTGGAAGCCGCTGATGTTCAGCTTGCCCGCGCCGTTGAACTGGAAGACCTTGTCGTCCGCCTTCATCGCGCCGCCGCCGGTGACCGTGTACGTCGCGCCGGAGGAGGTGCCCTTGAAGGTGGCGGCATCCTCGCCGACGTCCTCCCACCACACGTTCTGCAGCGTGCAGGTGCCCGAGCAGTGCACGCCGTCGGCGGCCGGGGAGCCGATGACGACGTTCTTGAGTACCGCGCCGTCCTTCAGTTTGAAGATCGGGTCCTGGCCCTCCTCCTGGCCGTCGCCGCCCAGGTCACCGCTGCCGTAGTAGCGCTTGAGGCCGCCGTCGTAGGTGCCGGACACCTCGATGGTCTTGCTGACCGCCTGGCTGCCGCCGGGCGTCGGCCAGGCGGCAGCGGCGCCCGCGCTGCTCAGCGTCGTGCTGGTGACGAGGGCCGCGCCGGTCAGCCCGAGCGCGGCGATCCCGCCGGCCACGGCCCTGCGGCGGTTGAGCGACCTGCGGTGGCGGCCGGCGGACCGCTTTTCTGCTGATGTCATGTCCCGTTTCCTTCGGTGGGGGTGAGACTTGCGTCGTCTGGTCGCCACCGGAGGCGGAAGGGGTTGCCGGGCCGGAAGAGGTTTTTTCAGCGGCCGTGCGGGGCGAAGTCGCCACGTACTGCCAGCTGTTCACCGCCTGACCGTGCGGAGGCCGTGTAGGTGTCGGCGCCGGCGTCCCGGCCGCCGCGGGCGTGGTCGTACTGCCCCGCGAAGACGTGCGTGCCCGCGGGCACCGTCCGCCCCCGCTTGAGCCGCCAGCGGTACACGAGGAAGCCGTCCTCGGTGTCCGTACGGAAGGTGAAGTCGCCCTCGGGCAGCGTGCGCCAGGCGCCGGTCGATGTCACCCCGCCGGTGCGCGCGATCCGCAGCTCCACGGTGAGGGAGGTCAACGGCGCCGTTGTCTTCAGGGTGACGTTGCTCTGGGCCCAGTACGTGTTGCTGTGCGGGTCGACGGAGCCGTCGCTCCAGAGCGGACCGTCCTCGGTGCGGAGACCGCGTGGCGGGGTGCTGGGTGCGGGCGGGGGACTGTGCGTGGGCGGGGCGCTGTGCGCGGGTGGGGCGAGGGGGCCGGGCCGGTCGCCGCCGTCCTGCCCGCGCAGTACCACGGACGCGCCGTAGCCGCCCGCCGCCAGGACCGCCGCGACGGCCGCCGTGGCGCCCGCGACGCGCAGCCACGGCGCCGCCCCGCCGGACCGCCGCGGGTCCGGCGTCCCGGTCGCCGCCATGCCGCGCTCGACCCGGGCGAGCATCCGCTCCCGGTCCGGCCGGTGCGCCGCGGCGGCCTCCCGCAGCCGCCGGCGCAGGTCGTCGTTCACGCACGCCCGCCGATCAGTTCCGTAGTGGTACGGGGGCCCAGCAGCCGTTCCAGCTGCGCCATCCCCTTGGACGTCTGACTCTTCACCGTACCGACCGAAATGCCGAGGGCGAGCGCGGTCTCCCGCTCGGACAGATCGAAGGCGTGCCGCAGCACGACGCAGGCCCGCTTGCGGAACGGCAGCGTGCGCAGCGCCTGCTGGACATCGACCACGGCGGGCACGTCCGGCGCTTCGGCGTGCTCGGAGCACTGGGCCCAGAACAGGGTGATGCGGCGGCGCTCGCGGATCGCGCTGCGGATGTGGCTGCGGGCCAGATTGGCCACGACGCCCCGGGCGTACGCGGCCGGGTGGTCGGCCGCCCGGACGCGGTCCCAGCGGCGCCAGAGGGCGACCAGCGCGTCGGCCGCCAGGTCGTCGGCCCCTTCGGCGTCCCCGGTCAACAGCCGTGCGAGCCGGGCGAGTTCGGCGTGGTGGCGCTCGAAGAACGCGCGGAACTCCGCGGCGGCGTCGGCGCATTCGACCGCTGGTCCGTCCACGGATCCGGTCACCCACCCCTGCGTTGCGTTCGGCATTTCGGCCACCCATCGGAAATTCGAACACAGGCTAGGGGCGCCGCGATGGCCTGACAAGCGGCGGCAACCCTTGGGGGCCCGGCGCCCACCTCGGTGCAACGGACAACCCCCGTACCGCAGGAGGCACCATGCAGCATCCGCACACCGTCCCCCGCCGGCGCAGACTCCGCCGCGCCCTGGTCACCGCCGCCGTGACCGGCGCGCTCGCCGCGGCGGGGCTCGCCGCGCTGCCGGGCACCTCGGCCGCCGCCACCGCCCGCCAGGCGGAGAAGCTGGACCGCGGCGTGGTCAGCGTCCACACGAGCAGTGGCAACCTGATCAGCTGGCGGTGGCTGGGCACCGACCCGGACGCCGTCTCCTTCAACGTCTACCGGTCCGGTACGAAGGTCAACTCCACCCCCGTCACCGACTCCACGAACTATTTCCACGCCGGCGCCCCCGAACAGGCCGACTACACCGTCCGCGCGGTCGTCGACGGCAAGGAGCAGGGCGACTCCGTGCATGCCGTGCAGTTCCGCGCCGGGTACAAGGACGTGCCGATCACACCCCCGGCGGGCGGCACGACCCCGGACGGCGTGGCGTACACCTACGAGGCCAACGACGCGTCGGTGGGCGACCTCGACGGTGACGGCGCGCTGGACTTCGTCCTGAAGTGGCAGCCGACGAACGCCAAGGACAACTCCCAGTCCGGCTACACCGGCAACACGATCGTCGACGGCATCAAGCTCGACGGCACCCGGCTCTGGCGCATCGACCTCGGCCGCAACATCCGCTCGGGCGCGCACTACACCCAGTTCCAGGTCTACGACTACGACGGCGACGGCAAGGCCGAGGTCGCCATGAAGACCGCGGACGGCACGGTCGACGGTCAGGGAAAGACGATCGGCACGGCCTCCGCCGACCACCGCAACGGCAGTGGATACGTGTTGTCCGGGCCCGAGTACCTGACCATGTTCAACGGCCGCACGGGCGCCGCGATGGGCACGACCGACTACGTGCCCGCGCGCGGCAACGTGGCGTCCTGGGGCGACAGTTACGGCAACCGCGTGGACCGCTTCCTCGCCGGAACGGCGTACCTGGACGGCTCCCGGCCCTCGCTGATCATGGCGCGCGGCTACTACACCCGCAGTGTGATCGCCGCCTGGGACTGGCGCGACGGCGCCTTCACCCGCCGCTGGACCTTCGACACCGACTCCTCCACCAACAAGGGCAAGGGCTACGACGGCCAGGGCTCGCACAGTCTCTCCGTCGGTGACGTGGACGGCGACGGCAAGGACGAGGTCGTCTACGGCGCGATGGCGGTGGACGACAACGGCAGCGGCCTGTGGACCGCGAAGACCGGGCACGGAGACGCCCAGCACCTCGGCGACCTCGACCCGGGCACGCCGGGCCTGGAGTACTTCAAGGTCTCCGAGTCCAGCGGTCAGCCCGCCGAGCTGTACCTCGACCCGAAGAGCGGCGCGGTCCGGTGGAAGCTCGCCGCGTGCTGCGACAACGGGCGCGGCGTGGCCGGCGACATCTGGTCCGGCAACGCGGGCGCCGAGATGTGGTCGGCCTCCGACACCCAGGTACGCGACGAGGCGGGCGCCGCCAAGGGCCGCGAGCCGTCCTCGGCCAACTTCCTCAGCTGGTGGGACGGTGACACCACCCGCGAACTCCTCGACGGCACGCACATCGACAAGTACGGAACGGACGGCGACACGCGCCTGCTGACCGGTGCGTCGGTGTCCTCGAACAACGGCACCAAGGCGACGCCGGTGCTCTCCGGCGACCTCCTCGGCGACTGGCGCGAGGAGGTCGTCTGGCGCACCTCCGACAACCGCAACCTGCGGATCTACGCCACGCCCCACGAGACCGGCACGAAGATCACCACGCTGCTCCACGACACCATGTACCGCACCGGCCTGGCCTGGCAGAACTCCGGTTACAACCAACCGCCCCACCCCAGCTTCTTCTTGGGCGGCGGCATGGCGACGCCGCCGCGCCCGCTGATTCAGACCCCCTGACCTCAGCCGGGCATCCGGTCACCCAGCAGTGCCAGGTTTTCGATGGCGGCGAGGCCGTACAGCGCTGTGTCGTTCGTGTAGACCCAGTTGGCCTCGCTGCCGGGGACGAGGGTGACCGGCCCGGTGACCTTTTCCGTCTTCCAGGGCGCGGATTCCTGGTAGCCGTCGGAGTGGTAGAACTTGTCCCACGCGCGCCGGGCGAGCTTGTCGTCGTCCGTGCGGTGCGCGGCGTAGGCGTCGAGGCGCGAGTGGCCCTGGAAGAGGATCAGGCTGCCGAAGTCGGCACCGTAACGGGCCTTCTGCTCGGCCTTGGTGGCGTTGAAGTAGCGGCAGTAGTCGAGGTACGCCTTCTCGAACTTCTCGTTGTCGACCAGGTCGATCAGCTCGGCGCACAGTTCGTTGAGGCCGAAGACCGCGGAGAGGTGGGAGACGCTGACGGCCGGCTTCTCGGCGACGGCGAACTTCCCCGTGTCCAGGTCGTACAGGCCGCTGCCCTGCACGAAGCCGTTGGGCTGCGCCGCGATGGTCTCCATGGTGGACAGCACCCGGGCCTTGGCCTTCTCCCACTTGGGGCCGCGGCGCTCCCACTCGGTCAACCAGGCCGAGACCAGGCCCGACCAGTCGGTGCCGAAACCGATGGAGAGGGCGTGCCGGTCGGGCTTGTAGTCGGGGTCGGGGCGTACCTTGCGCTGCGGATCGAGGACGAGGAACGTCTCGTCGGAGTCGACGTTGGCGTGCATCAGGTCGCCGACCCGCTCGTCGGCGGTGAGGAAGTAGTAGAAGCGGCGGTAGGTGGTGTTGGCGATGCGCTGCTGCTTGGCGCTGTCGGCGTAGTGCTGGACGCCGTGCCGGGTGCCGAGCCCGGCCCATTTGCCGAGGTGGTAGACGTCGACCTCGCCGGTGTGCCGGGTCATGGCCTCGGCGAAGCGGAAGATGTCCGCGCGGCCCGAGCGCAGATAGGCGTACCAGAGCCAGAGGTCGGGCGAGAGTTCGGAGTTGTCCCAGGCGTAGCCGCCCACGTCGTAGCGCCACTGGTGGCGGGCCGGGTCGTAGGAGTGCATCACGTCGCCGTAGTCCCAGAAGCCGTACCAGCGCCGCATCTCCACCTGGTCCTTGTAATAGGTGAAGAGGAAGTCGAGATGGTCCTCGATCTTCGCCTTGGCAGGCGTGGTGCGGTCGGGCTCGGAGTAGAGGCCGGGACCGAAGACGCCGGCGGTGATGAACTGGCGTGGCGGCGCAGCCAGTTGGGGCAGCCGGCGGACCGTTTCCACCTGGCGGGCCAGCGCGTCGGCGGCGGGCGTGGCGTCGTGGGCCCAGAAGAGGAGTTCGCTGGTGCGGGCGATGCCGTACGGGGTGCCGAACTCCGGCTCGTAGTCCTCGTAGGTGATCTCCAGCCCGTTCAGCTGCTTCTCGTACGTGTCCTGGCCCATGCCGTCGTGGTAGAAGCGCAGGTCCATGGGCTGGGCCTCGGGCGACCAGAGCCAGAGGGTCACCTCGGCCTCGTCGGTCTGAGCACCCCGGATGTCGAGCCCGGCCGGGTGCTTCTCCCAGAAGTCGCGCAGCCCGAAGCCGAGCCCGCCGCTCGCGCCGCCGACGTAACCGAAGCCGGAGGCGCGGCGGCCGCCGCCCGCCGCGATCCAGCCGTGGCCCTTCTTGGTGCGCTTGCGCACCGTGAACCCGTCGGCGGAGAGCTGCGAGAGCGTGTAGTCGCCCCACTCGGGGATGAGCTGCAGCCGGCTGGTCACCCGCTGGTCCCAGGTGGCCGGGTCTGGCAGCTTCTTCCCCTCGAACTGGGCGGCCTGCACGGCGGCCCCCGGGTCGCGGCGCAGCCCTGTGACGCCCTTGACCGCCTCGCGCAGCAGTCCGGTGCCGTCGCCGCCGATGCGGATGTGCCGGTCGTACGTCTCGTCGCGCATCGGCACGGTGAAGCGCACGCCCAGCCCGCGGATGAAGTCCCCGCTCGCCTTGCCGGGCTCCTGGGTCCCGTCGTACGTGATCGTGTGCACCATGCGGAAGGAGTCGGCGCCCGCGTAGAAGTACAGGCGGATGGAGAAGGGCAGCCAGGAGCGGTGGCCGCGGCGGTGCGTGCCGTCGATGCGGACGACCGCCCGGACCAGCCCGTCCTGTTCGACCGTCACCTCGCCGATGGCGCTCTCGAAGCGCTCGTACTTCTGGGTGCCCTGGTCGCCGTCCTCGAGCTCGCCCTGGCGCAGCAGCACCAGCCGGCCGTCCTTGGCGATCTCGGTGGCGCCCCGGCGGACGGACTTCACGAGCGTGGCGCCGCTCGTGCCGATCCGGGCGGTGAGGACGCCGGTCGCGACCTCGACGGTGCCGCCCTTGCGGTCGACGGTGACCTTCTTGGCGGGCGCTGCGGGGGTACCGGCCTTCAGGGTGTACTTCTCGGCGGCGGACTGCGGTCCGATCGCGTGCGCGGTCCACTTCAGCGAGCCGTCCGGCCAGTACGCCAGCGGCCAGGTCTGGACGGGGACGGACGCGCCGCCGTCGTCGGTGAGCGTGAACGTCTGGTCCTTGGCGTACGCGCCCTTCGGCCACGGCACGCCGAGCGTCGAACCCGGCGCCGCGCCGAGCCCGCCGTCCTCCAGCCAGCTCAGCTCGACGGGGCCGCCCGCGGCCTGCTTGCCGGCCGGGCCTGCGGCGTGCGCCGGTGCGCTGCCGAGCGCCCAGCTGAACTGGGCGGCGGCGCCGGCGACCGCGGCCGCCTTCAGGAGGGCTCTGCGGGGGATCGGGGACATCGTTGTTCCTTTCCGTTGGCTGGTCGAGATCAGTGGTGACGCCGCGCGTACCGCTCCTCCACCGCGAGCGCCGCCGCGGTGAGGGCGCCGAGCACCGGGACGGCCAGCGGCGGGCTGAACCAGGCGGAGAGTGCCACCACGGCCACCCCGCCCACCAGGAGGAACGAGCCGGCCGGGTCGAGGACCGTGCGCCGGCCCGCGGCGGCGAGCAGCGCCCGCCAGGACGCCCCCGGCTCCCAGACGGCGGCCGCCCGCAGCCCCGCAACGGCGGCCCCGCACAGCGCGAGGAGGCCTGCCGCGCCCACGAGCGGCCCGCCGGGCACCCCGCCGCGTACCGCCGCCAGGTCCAGCCACGCCAGCCAGCAGGCGACCCAGCCGCCGAGACCGACGAGCCAGCCCCGGCGGGCCGCAGCGCGGACATCGGCCGCGAACTCCCGCAGCCCGGAGGGCTCGTGCGCAAGGTGGCGCCGCAGGTGGCGGGCGCCCGCCGCGAACGCCGCCGGATACGTGACCAGCGGCAGCGCGGCCAGGCCGATCCACACCCCGGTCAGCAGCGCCTCGGCGAAGAGCCCGAACCGCTCCCGGAACGGCGACTCCCCGGCCTTCCCTCGCGTCGCCGCCGTGCGTGTCCCGCTCGCCGTCGTCATGGCCGGCCCTCAGCCCTTCAGCCCGGACGTGGCCATGCCGTCGATCAGGTACCGCTGGAAGGCGAGGAAGAACGCCAGCACGGGCAGCAGCGCCACCAGCGCCATCGCGATCATGCCGCCGTAGTTGGCCACGCCCTCCTGGTCCCGGAACATCATCATGCCGAGCGAAACGGTGTACTTGGCGGGCTCGTTGAGGTAGATCAGCGGGCCCATGAAGTCGTTCCAGGCGTTGATGAACGTGAAGATCGCGCTGGTGATGAGGGCCGGGCGGCACAGCGGCAGCACGACCGACCAGTAGATCCGCAGGTGCCCGCAGCCGTCGAGCCGCGCCGCCTCGTCCAGCTCGCGCGGCAGGCCGCGCATGAACTGCACCATCAGGAAGACGAAGAACGCCTCGGTGGCCAGGTACTTCCCGAGCAGCAGCGGTACATAGGTATTGATCAGCCCGAGCTTCTGGAACATGACGTACTGCGGGATCAGCAGCACGTGGTACGGCAGCAGCAGCGTGCCGATCATCAGCGTGAACATCAGCCCGCGCCCGGCGAACCGCACCTTGGCGAACGCGTACGCCGTCAGCGAGGCGGAGAAGAGCACACCCACGACGGAACCCACCGCATAGAACAGCGAGTTGCCGAAGAAGGTGGTGATCGGGATGTCGGCGATGCCGTCGGCCAGGCCGCGGAAGTTGTCGAGCACGGGCCGGACCGGGAACAGCTCCAGGCTGCCGACGATCTCCTTGCTGGGCTTGAACGCCGCGCCGATGACCCAGACCACCGGGTAGAGGACGACCGCGAGGACCGCCAGGGCGCCGAGGTGCCAGGCGACACCGGAGCGCGTACGGGACGTGCCGACAGCGCTCATCGGGCCGCCTCCTCGTAGTGGACCCACCGCTTCTGCGACCAGAACAGCACCGCCGTCACCAGCGCCACGGCGAGCAGCAGCATCCAGGCCATCGCGGAGGCGAAGCCCATCTGGGCCTCCTTGAAGCCCTTCTGGTAGAGGTAACAGGTGTAGACAAGGGTCGAATCGGCGGGGCCGCAGCTGGTGTTGGAGACGACGTACGCCGAGCCGAAGATCTGGAATGCGTGGATGGTCTCCAGCAGGACGTTGAAGAACAGCACCGGGGAGATCATCGGCAGGGTGACGCTCCAGAACCGCCGCAGCGGCCCGGCGCCGTCCACCGCGGCCGCCTCGTACAGCTCGCGCGGCACCTGCTTGAGCCCCGCCAGGAAGATCACCATGGGCGCGCCGAACTGCCACACCGTGAGCGCCGCCAGGCAGTACAGCACCCACTCCGGGTCGCCGACCCAGCCGCCGACGTGCGTGCCGAGCAGCGACTGCGCGCGGTCCACGAGCGCGCCGTCGGAGAAGAGCGCGCGCCAGACGAAGCCGACGGTGACGCTCGCGCCGATGAGCGAGGGCGCGTAGAACGCCGCACGGTAGAAGCCCTGGCCGCGCCGGCTCCGGGCGAGCAGCAGCGCCACGCCGAGCGCCAGCAGCAGCTTCAGCGGCGTGCCGATGACCACGTACTTGGCGGTGACCTCGACCGACTTGCGCCACCGGGGGTCGGCGAACATCTTCGTGAAGTTGTCCAGGCCGATCCACGACGGGGTGTTGAAGAGGTTGTAGTCGGTGAAGGCGAAGTAGAGCGAGGCGATCATCGGGCCCGCGGTGAGCAGCACGAATCCGGCAATCCAGGGGGACAGGAAGAGGTAGCCGGCGAGATTGTCGCGGCGGCCGCGGCGCCGCACGGCCGCGGGGTTACGGGGCCGGGCCTGCCGCAGGCCCGGCGGGGAGTCCTTGACGAGCGTCACTGGTGTCTCCCTCAGCCGGCCAGCGCGGTCTTGGCCTCGGAGAAGAACTGCTGGATGGCGTCGGCGACCTTCGTCTTGCCCAGCCCCATGTCCTCCCCGATGCGCAGGAAGGCGGCCTCGACGGTGTCGGCGCCCGCGGGGTGCGGGGTGACCGGCCCGAGGACGCCGGCCGCGGCCGTCCGCTCCTCGTAGGCGGCGATCGACTTGTTCACCGGGTCGGTCGGTTCAAACGCTTCGTACTGCGCCTTGGTGGCGAGGACGCCCCGGTCGTAGCCCATGATCCGGCCGACTTCGGGGTCGTGCACCATGAAGTCGATGAACTGGGCGACCTGCTGGGGGTACTGGGTGCGGGCCGAGGCGCTGAGCATCAGTGACGCCAGGTACTGCCCGGTCTTCTTGCCGTCGGCGCTCGGGACGGGCGCCAGCCCGTACGTGCTGTCCCCTTCGGAGGAGTACCGCACCGAGAAGTTGTCCCAGGTGAACTCCGAGGCCGCGAGGCCGTCCGAGAGCGCCGACTTGGGCTTGAGCTGCACGACCTTCTTGGGGTCCGCGAGCAGTCCCGAGCCGACCCCGCTGCGGGCCTCGGTCCACCATTCCCGCAGGTCGGCCTCGTCGAAGCCCAGCCCGTTCTTCGTGAAGAACGCCTTGCCGTGCTGGCGCAGGTAGAGGTCGTAGAGGTACATCACGTTGTAGTAGCCGGTGTCGCCGGCCCGGTGCTGGGTGTCGCGGATCTTCTTCAGCGCGGCGAAGTACTGCTTCCACGTCCAGCCCTGCTTCGGTGCGACGCCGGCCTTCGCGAAGACCTTCTCGTCGATGACGAGGGACATCGTGTTGGAGCCGACCGGCACGCCGAGCAGCTTGCCGTCGACCTCGCCGGCCTTCTCCAGCCCGGACCGGAAGCCCGTCATCTTCAGGCGGCCCGCGTCGACCTGCTGCTTCAGGTCGAGCAGCACGCCCCGCTCTTCGTACTTGCGCAGGAAGGCGATCGCGTTCTGGAACACGTCCGGTGGATTGCCGCCGGCGGCCTGGGTCTGGAACTTCTCCCAGAACGCCACGTAGTCCTGGAAGTCGGTCTTCACCTTGATCTTGGGGTGTTTCTTCTCGAAGAGCCTGATGCTCTCGTTGATCCGCTTGGCGCGGTCGTCGGCGCCCCACCATGCGTACCGGATCGTGACGGTCCCGTCCGCCGATCCCCCGCCGGTGCCGCAGCCCGCCGCCGTCAGACCGAGGGCGGCCACCGAGCCACCCGTGATCTTGAGCAGGCCGCGCCGGTCAACTCTTCCGCTGGCACGCACAGTCCGTCCTCCGCACGTATCCCGGTGTCCCGAGTCCGTTCATTGAATCGTTCAAGGAAAGCGCTTGCTGCACAAGGTAAGGAGAGACCCTGCTGCGGTCAACGGGTTGGACTGAAGTGATGAATCGATTCACACACGGACTATTCACTGTCCGAGGCCGCCGCCCAGCCGATAGGACTCCTCCATGGACTCCAAAGACACTTCCGACAGCGCCGCCTTCCCTCGCCAATTCGCCCGCACCCGCCGCTTCTCGCTGGGCCTGCCACGGAACTTCACGCTCTCCCCCGACGGGCAGCGCGTCCTGTTCACCCGCACCGGGGGCGGCCGGGACCCGATCGGCCGGCTCTGGCTGCTGGCGGACGGCGCCGAGCGGCTGCTCGCCGACCCGACGGCGCTGGTGGGCGGCGGGGGCGAGGTACCGGAGGAGGAACGGCTGCGCCGCGAGCGGGCCCGCGAGCGCTCCGCCGGTGTGGTGGCGTACGCCACCGACCGCGCGGCGCGCCTCGCGGTCTTCGCGCTGGGCGGCGCCCTGTGGGCGGTGCGCACGGACGGCGGCGCACCCTTCTCCGTACCGGCAGCGGGACCCGTCGTCGACCCGCGCCCCTCCCCCGACGGCCGGCACATCGCCTATGTGACGGGCCGTTCGCTGCACATCGTGGAGGTACCGGACGCGGTGGCCGGTGCGGGTGCCGCCGGCCGGGACCGGCAACTGGCCGCCACCGAGGGCCCGGAGATCAGTTACGGGCTCGCCGAGTACTGCGCGGCGGAGTCCATGGGCCGGCTGCGCGGCCACTGGTGGTCGCCGGACGGCGCGCGGCTGCTCGTCGCGCGGGTGGACACCACACCCGTACACCGGCGGTGGATCAGCGACCCGGCACACCCCGACCGGCCGCCGCGCGCGATCCGGTACCCGCTGACCGGCACGGACAACGCGGACGTGAGCCTGTGGGTGTACGGCCTGGACGGCAGCCGTACGGAGGTGGTGTGGGACCGGGCGGCGTACGAGTACCTGGCCACCGTCGGCTGGGACGCGCACGGCCCGCTCATCGGGGTGCAGTCCCGGAACCAGCGCACGCTGCGCACCCTCGCCGTGGACCCGGACACCGGCGCGACCTCGCTCCTCGACGAGCGGACCGACCCCGCCTGGGTGGAGCTGGTGCCCGGCACGCCCGCCAGGACCGCGTCCGGCGCACTCGTGCGCACCCACGACGTGGCCGGCACCCGGCACCTCGCGGTCGGCGGCAAGGAGGTCACGCCGGCCGGCCTCCAGGTGCGCGAGGTGCTGGGCACGGAGGGCGAGCGGGTGTACTTCACCGCCTCCGACGACCCCGTGGAGACGCACGTGTGGTGCCACGATCCGGAGGCGACCGGGCCGGTGCGGCTGAGCGAGGGCCCCGGGACGCACAGCGCCGCGATCCGCGGCGGCACGGCGGTGTTCCACGGGCTGACCCCGGAGGGGCCGTACGCGGAGGTCCGCCGGACGGACGGGACGGAGACCTCCGCGGTGGCCGCCATCCGCTCCCTCGCCGAGGACCCGGTCGTCACCCCGCGCCCACGCCATCTCGTCCTCGGCACCCGGCAGTTGCGGGCCGCGCTGTACCTTCCCTCGTGGTACGAGCCGGGTGCGGGCCCGCTGCCCGTACTGCTCGACCCGTACGCCGGACCCGGCATGCAGCTGGCGGTCGCCGCGCGCGGCTGGGCCGCCTGTGTCTCGCAGTGGTTCGCCGAGCAGGGCTTCGCCGTGCTGGTCGCCGACGGGCGCGGCACGCCGGGGCGCGGCCCGGAGTGGGAGAAGGCGGTACACGGCGACCAGCTGACGCCCGCCCTGGAGGACCAGGTCGACGCGCTCCACGCGGCGGCCGAGCAGTTCCCGGACCTCGACCTGGACCGGGTGGTGATCCGCGGCTGGTCCTTCAGCGGGTTCCTGGCCGCCGCCGCGGTGCTGCTGCGCCCGGAGATCTTCCACGCGGCGGTGGCCGGTGCCGCGCCGACCGACCAGCGGCTGTACGACACGTACTGGAAGGAGCGCTTCCTCGGCCACCCCGCCGAGGAGCCGCAGAACTACGAACGGTCCTCGCTGGTCGGCCGGGGACATCTGCTGCGCCGCCCGCTGCTGCTGATCCACGGCCTCGCGGACGACAACGTCACGCCCGCCAACATGCTGCGGTTCTCGGCCGAACTGCTCGCCGCGGGTCGCCCGCACACGGTCCTGCCGCTGTCCGGCGCCACCCACGCCCCGGCCGACGACCGGGTGAACGAGAATCTCCTCCTGTTCCAGCGCGACTTCCTCCGGGACGCGCTCGCGCCTGGCCGGAACCCCGCCGGAACCCGGCCGCCCGGTCGGGGGCCCGGTCACCGCGCTTGAGCCGCGGTCACGCGCCCTGAGAAGGTGCGGCGCGTGGAACTGCGCCATCTCACCGGGTTCGTGGCCGTCGCCGAGGAACTGCACTTCGGCCGGGCCGCGGAACGCCTGCACATCGCCCAGTCCCCGCTCAGCCAGCAGATCCGGCTGCTGGAGCGGGACCTGGGCGCCGCCCTCTTCGACCGCACCACCCGCTCGGTACGGCTGACCGCGGCCGGCCAGGCCCTGCTGGAACCGGCCCGCAACCTCCTCGCCGACGCGGCCGCCGTGCGCCGTACGGTGCAGGCGGTCAGCCTCGGCGAGGCGGGCCGGGTCACTGTGGGGTACGCGGGCGCCAGCAGCTACGCGGCACTTCCGCCGCTGGCCCGCGCGGTCACCTCCGAATACCCCGGCATCGAGCTGTCCTTGCAGGGCCAGGTCTACTCCGGCGAGGCGCTCGGCCGGATCACCGACGGCACCCTGGACCTCGGCTTCGTCTCGCTCCCCGTGCGCCGCGGCATCCTCTCCCGGGTCGTCCGCGTCGAGCGGCTGGTCCTGGCGCTGCCGGACACCCATCCGCTGGCCGCGCGGGACGCGGTCGACGTCGCCGCGCTGGCGCGGGAGCGCTTCGTGACCTTCCCCGCCGCGCGCGGCTCGGCGGTGCGCGACGCGCTGGTGCACGCCTGTCACGCCGCCGGCTTCTCGCCGCGCGTCGCCCAGGAGGCACCGGACTCCTACAACCTGCTGGCGCTGGTCGGGGCCGGGGTGGGCGTGGCGCTGGTGGTGGAGTCGGCGCGCCACATCCGTCTGGAGCACGTGGTCCTGCGCCCACTGGCCGGCGAGGTGGCCCCGCTCCCGATCGCCCTCGCCTGGCGCGCGGGCAACGAGTCGGCGGCCCTGCACAACGTGCTGAAGGTCGCGGAACGGGTACTGCCGACACCGGGCGAGTACGTGCCGTAAGCGCCTGTCCTGAAGCCCGCGTCCGAAGCGCCCTGGTGGCGGGCGATTGTCCTCGATCGCGTCTCAATGGGGTGGCGAATACATCTTGGACAGCGCTCGCCGGCTCCTGCGAAGGTGATCCGCGTCTCGTCATGCCGCGCGGATCACTTCAAGGCACCAGGAGACCCGTATGCCGAACTTCGCCGACCAGGACCCCGCCCTGCGCCCGCTGCTGGACCGGGTACTGTCCGCCGACGACCGCGCCCGCATCGAACCCCTGATCACGGAACTCGGGGCACTCGCCGCCGGTGAGATCGACCGGCAGGCGGCGCTCGCCGACGCCCATCCGCCCCGGTTGCGTTCCTACGCGCCCGACGGCGACCGCATCGACGAGATCGAGTACCACCCCGCCCACGACCGGCTCGCGGAGATCGCGTACGAACGCTTCGGGCTCGCCGCGATGTCGCACCGCCCTGGCGTCCACGGCCACCCCGCCCGCACCCCGCATACCGTCAAGTACGCGCTGTCCTACCTCTACGTGCAGGCCGAGTTCGGCATGGCCTGCCCGCTGTCCATGACCGACTCCGCCGCCCGCGTGCTGCGCCTCTTCGACCCCGAGCGGTACGCCGCCGAGATCGACGCGCTCACCTCCACCGACCCCGCGACGCGCGCCACCGGCGCGATGTTCATGACCGAGAAGCAGGGCGGCACGGACGTCGGACGCACCGAGACCGTCGCCACCGACGAGGGCACGCATTGGACGCTCACCGGGAAGAAGTGGTTCGCCTCCAACCCCGGCGCGGACATCGTGCTCACGCTCGCGCGGGTGCCGGGGCAGGGCGAGGGCACGCGCGGGCTCGGCATGTTCCTGGTACCGCGGCTGCGCCCGGACGGCACCCGCAACGCGGTCCGCATCGACCGCCTCAAGGACAAGCTCGGCTCGCGCTCCATCGCCAGTGGCGAGGTCACCCTGGACGGCGCGTACGCGACCCCGGTCGGCGAACTCACCCGCGGCTTCCGGCAGATGGCCGAGATGCTGAACGTCTCCCGGCTGTCCAACGCGATGCGCTCCGCCGCCCTGATGCGCCGCGCGGTCCGCGAAGCGGTCGCCCACACCCGGGAGCGGGTGGTCTTCGGTACGCCGCTGTTCGAGCAGCCCCTGATGCGCGTGACGCTGCTGCCGATGCTCCTCGACGCGGAGGCGGCGCTCGCCCTGGTCCTGGAGGCCGCGGCCCGCCTCGACGCGGCCGACGCGGGCGACGCGGCCGCCCGGGACCTCGTACGCGTCCTCACGCCGCTCGCCAAGTACACGGTCTGCAAGCGCGCCCGTACCGTCACGGGCGAGGCGATGGAGATCCGCGGCGGCAACGGCTACATCGAGGACTGGGTGAACCCGCGGCTGCTGCGCGACGCCCACCTCGGCTCCATCTGGGAGGGCTCCTCCAACGTCATCGCACTGGACGTGCTCCGCTGTCTGCGCCGCGACTCCGCGCATCACACCCTCGCGCGGGCGTACGGGGACCGGGCACGCGCCGTTCCCCTGCCCGCCGGGAAGCGGCTGGCCGTCCGCTGGGAGGAGCTGGCGGCCCGCGGCAACCGGCTGCTGGCGAGCCCGGCGGACGAGCAGGAGATGCGCGCCGGGCGGTACGCGGAGGAGCTGACGCGCACCGTGATGGGGACACTGCTGCTGGAACAGGCGGCGTACGAGTGCGAGGCGCCCGCGCCGAACGGGCGGGCCCTGCTGGCCGCGCACGCCTATCTCGCGCTGCTCGCCGACCCGGACGCGCTGCCGCGCACCGCCCTGGCCCACCTGGACGCGCTGGCCGACGGCGGCGAGGTGCCGATCGCGGTCGCGGCGGCGGAGGCGGATGGTGACGCGGATGGGGATGCGGATGCGGAAGCGGGATAGGCGGGCACGACCACCCTTTCGGCCGACCCGTTGAACACCGGAGGCCACCGGTCCGTATGGAACCTTCACAAGGCGAAGGGACACACCGGGACCGGGACCTCTGGAGGCACCATGAACTCACCATCACAAGAACCTGCCGGATCACAGAAGCCACAGAAGCCTGCCGGATCACAGGAACGTGCCGGCACCGCCCGGCGCACGGTCGTCGCCGCGGCGGGCGCGGCGGGCCTGTCCGCGGCGCTCGCCGCGTGCGGGGGCGGAGGGGGCGGCGGGTACGGTTCGTCGTCCTCCTCAGCCTCGTCGGGCTCGCCGTCGTCCGGCGGGTCCCCGTCGTCCGGTGGGTCTTCGTCGTCCAGTGGCTCGCCGTCGTCCGGTGGCTCGGCGGCCCCCTCCAAGAGCGGCGGCGCCACCGGCGGCTCCGCCAAGGCGCTGGCCAGGACGTCGGAGATCCCCGCCGGCGGCGGGAAGATCTTCAAGGCGCAGAAGGTCGTGGTGACCCAGCCCGAGAAGGGCGACTTCAAGGCGTTCTCGGCGATCTGCCGGCACGCGGGCTGCATCGTGGGCGACGTCAGCGGCGGCACGATCAACTGCCACTGCCACGGCAGCAAGTACGCCATCGCGGACGGCAGCGTGCGGCACGGCCCGGCGACCACGGGCCTGCCCTCCGTACCGCTGAAGGTCCGGGGCGGCGAAATCGAACTGTCCTGAGCCCCTGCTCACCGCGCCCCCTTCTCACCGCAGTCTCGGCGACCGCTTCCAGCAGGTCAGCACCGCGTCCGTGGAGGTGACGGTGGCGACCAGGGAGAGCGTGTTCCGCACCATCGCCGGGGTGTACTCGGCAGGCACCCCGGCGATGGCGTCGGCAGGCACCACCGCCGTGTAGCCGAGGTTGACCGCGTCGAAGACGGCGTTCGGTATCGCCACGTTCGCCGAGACGCCGACGACCACGACGTTGCGGACGCCGAGGTTGCGCAGCAGCGCGTCCACCTCCGTACCGGCGATCGGCGACAGACCGTGCAGCCTGCGCACGATCAGGTCGTCCTCGGACACCGGCACCGGGTCGGCGATCCGCACCGCGGTCGTCCCTGTGAGCTGCTGTACGGGCAGCTGCCCGGCGGCGCGGAAGAGGCGGGCGTTGCCGTTGGAGCCGCGGCCGTCGGGCCGGCGCTCGGCGACCGCGTGCAGGACCTGGACGCCGGCCTCGTGCGCGGCGGCCGTCAGCCGCGCCACCTTGGCGAGCGCGCCGGACGTACGGGCGGCCTCGGCCAGTTCGGGCAGCGCGCTGTCCGGGCCGACGACACCGTTCTGGCACTCGACGGTGAGCAGCGCCGTGGTCCCGGGGTCGAGCTGCTCGACGAGCTGGGCGACCTGGGCGTCCGTGGGCATGGGGATACCTCCTGGGAGGGGGGATGGTGAGGGGGGACGGTGAGGGGGGATGGTGGGGGGGGATGCTGGGGGGGGATGGTGGGGGGGATGGTGGGGGGGGCGTGGTGGCGGTGGTCCGGGCGTCCATTGCGTTCGTCGGTCGAAGGGCTCATGATTCCTGACACCCATGGTTCCTGACACCCGGTCAGGTGACCAGGGAGCGACCGGGGAGGTGGCCGCGGATGGCGGCAGCGGCAGGGCAGCGCAGAGGACGCCGGATCATGATGAGCCCGCAGGAGCTGGACGCCTTCCTGGCCCGGCAGCGGACCTGCCGGATCGCCACGGTGGGGCCGGACGGCGCGCCGCACGTCGGCGCGTTGTGGTTCGTCTGGGACGGCACCGCGCTGTGGCTGTACTCCCTCACCCGCAGCAGGCGTTGGGCCCACCTCGTCAAGGACCAGCGGGTCGCGGTCGTGGTCGACGACGGCCACGAGTACGGCGAACTGCGCGGCGCCGAACTGTCGGGCAGCGTGGCGTTCGTCGGCGAGGCACCGCGGCACGGCGAGCCCTGCCCGGAGCTGGCGGCGCCCGAGAAGCTCTTCGCGGCGAAGTACTTCGGCCTGGAGACGATGCCGCACGACGGCCGGCACGCCTGGCTGCGGCTCACGCCGGAGGCGGTGGCGTCCTGGGACTTCCGCAAGATTCCGGGGTGAGCGGGAGGGGCAGTCGGGCGGCCGTCGCCGAGGGCCCGGTTATTTCTCCGGCGCCCCGGCCTCTCCGTCCTCGCCGGCCTCGCCGGCCTCCGGGGTCCAGGTCAGCAGCCGTACTTCGGCGACCGTGCGGAGGTGGCGGCGCATGGCCGCCGCCGCGGCCTTCGGGTCGCCCGCCCGGACGGCCTCCAGAATCCGCCGGTGCTGCGCGAGCGACCGCTTGGGGCGGCCGGGCTGGCGCAGCGATTCGTTGCGGCTCTCGCCGATCTGCTCGGCGATGGAGCGCATGAACTCGGCGAGCAGCGCGCTGTGCGCGGCCGCGGTGACGGCGGCGTGGAAGCGGCGGTCGCCCTCGACGCCCGGGCCGCCGTCCTCGACGTCCTTCGCCATATGGGCCAGGGCGTCGTCGAGGGCGGCGAGGTCGGCGTCCGTACGGCGGCGGGCCGCCAGTTCGGCGAGCTTGGTCTCCATGGCCTCGCGCGCTTCCAGGACGTCCGGCAATCGGCGGCGGCGCTCGACCAGGCGCTCGACCGGCTCCGCCGCGTCGAGGGTGTCGCGCACCAGGTAGGTGCCGCCGCCGTGCCGCACCTCCACCAGGCCCTGCACCTCCAGCACGACGATCGCCTGCTTCACGGACGCCCGGCTGACGCCGAGCCGCTGGGCCAGCTCGCGCTCCGCCGGCAGGCGGTCGCCCGCGCCCAGCCCGTCTTCGACGGCGTACTGGCGCAGCCGCTCGACCACCTGCTCGTAGAGCCGCGGCCTGGCCATCGGCCGCAGAGCCTCGGACATCGGTTGGCCCCCCTCGATCGGTTCCCGCGACACTTGTCGCTGCAAGAGCCGCGACATATGTCGTGACGTGCGGTCGTGACGTGCGGTCGTGACGTACGTCGTGACAAGAGTATTGACGCACTCCGTCGCCGACCAGCAAAGTGGCTCAGCCATAAGTGGCTCAGCCACTTTGCCAATGCGCCACCCGGCCATTGTCGTCCACGAACGGAGCCGCAGATGTCGCCGGAAGTGCTCTCGATACTCGTGCTCGCGGTGATCTTCGTACTGGCCACGACCCGCTCCATCAACATGGGCGCGCTGGCGTTCGCCGCGGCGTTCGGCGTGGGCACGCTGGTCGCGGGGATGGACGCGGACGAGATCTTCGCGGGCTTCCCCGGCGACCTGTTCGTGGTCCTGGTCGGCGTCACGTACCTCTTCGCCATCGCCCGCGCCAACGGCACCACCGACTGGCTGGTGCACGCCTCCGTACGACTCGTCGGCGGCCGGGTCGCGCTGATCCCCTGGGTGATGTTCGCGGTCACCGGCGCGCTCACCGCGATCGGCGCGGTCAGCCCGGCGGCGGTGGCGATCGTCGCGCCGCTCGCACTCGGCTTCGCGGCGCAGTACGGCATCAAGCCGCTGCTCATGGGCGCACTGGTGGTGCACGGCGCGCAGGCCGGCGGCTTCTCGCCGATCAGCATCTACGGATCGACGGTCAACGGCATCGTCGCCCGCGAGCACCTCCCCGGCAGCCCGCTCGCCCTCTTCGCCGCCAGCCTGGTCGTCAACCTCCTCATCGCGGCGGCCCTGTTCGTCGCCCTGGGCGGCCTCCGACTCCCTCGTACGGGTGGCGGAAGCGCCAAGGAGAGCGGCGCCACGCGTGCGGGTGGCGGAAGCGGTGCGGAGAGCGCTACGCGTACGGGTGGCGGGAGCGTTGCGGGCAGCGCCACGCGTACGGGTGGCGGAAGCGGTGCGGGCAGCGCCACGCGTACGGGTGGCGGGAGCGTTGCGGGCAGCGCCACGCGTACGGGTGGCGGGCAGCTCACCGAGAGCGCCACGCGTGTGAGTGGTGAGCGGGACGGGGCCGCGGCTGGTGCCCTCGCCCTTACGCCGGCCCGGATCGCCACCCTCGTCGCCCTGCTGGCGCTGGTCGTGGCGGTGCTCGTCCTCGACCTGGACGCCGGCCTCACCGCGATCACCCTCGCCGTCGTCCTCAGCGCCGTCTGGCCGCAGGACAGCAAGGCCGCCGTCGCGGAGATCACCTGGCCCACCGTGCTGCTGATCTGCGGCGTCCTCACCTACGTCGGCGTCCTGGACCACATGGGCACCATCACCTGGGCGGGTCAGGCCGTCGGCGGCATCGGCATTCCGCTGCTGGCCGCCCTCCTGCTGTGCTACATCGGCGCGCTGGTCTCCGCCTTCGCCTCCTCCGTCGGCATCATCGGGGCGCTGATCCCGCTGGCCGTGCCGTTCCTGGCGCAGGGGTCGATCGGGGCCGTGGGCATGGTCGCGGCGCTCGCGGTGTCCGCCACCGTCGTCGATGTGAGCCCGTTCTCGACGAACGGCGCGCTGGTGCTGGCGAACGCCAAGAATGTCGACCGGGACGGTTTCTTCAAGCAGTTGATGGTGTACGGAGCCCTCGTGGTCGCGGCCGTACCGGCGCTGGTCTGGCTGGCGCTGGTGGTCCCGGGCTTCGGCTGATACCCGCAGGTACCCGTGGACCTCGGGTATCCAGGAACGGGTGCCCCGAGTACCCGAACAGCAAGAGAACGAAGGAGTTTCGGTGAACGAGCTTTTCCCGGCGCTGCGGACAGCGTCCTCCCGTACCGCACTGCGTTTCCAGGACCGCGCGCTGACCTACGGGCAGCTCGCCGCGGCCGCCGGCGCGCTCGCGGAGCGGATCGGCGCCGAGCGGCGGGTGGCGGTGTGGGCCACGCCCACGCTGGAGACCTCGGTCGCGGTCGTCGCGGCGCTGCTCGCGGGGGTACCGGCGGTACCGGTCAATCCCAAGATCGGCGAGAGCGAGCTGGCGCACATCGTGTCCGACAGCGCGCCCACCCTCGTCCTGGCCGAACCGGACGTCGAACTCCCCGGCGCGCTCGCGGCACTGCCCCGTGTCGACGTGAACCCGTACGAGGCGGACGACGAGGCCGAGCCGCCGGCGGAGCCGGGCGCCGAGGCCCCCGCCGTGATCGTGTACACCTCCGGCACCACGGGCCGGCCGAAGGGCGTGGTCATCCCCCGACGGGCCATCACCGCCACGCTCGACGCGCTGGAGGAGGCGTGGGAGTGGACAGCGGACGACGTGCTCGTCCACGGGCTGCCGCTGTTCCACGTCCACGGGCTGATCCTGGGCATCCTCGGCCCGCTGCGGCGCGGCGGCACGGTGCACCACCTCGGCCGTTTCTCCACCGAGGGGGTGGCGCGCGAGCTGGGGGGCGCGGGCACGATGCTGTTCGGCGTGCCGACCATGTACCACCGGCTGGCCGCCGAGGCGGGCGAGAACCCGGCGCTCGCCAAGGCGCTGGGCGGCGCCCGGCTGCTGGTCTCCGGCTCGGCGGCGCTGCCGCTGACGGACCACCAGAAGATCAAGGCGGCGACCGGCGCGCGGGTCGTCGAGCGCTACGGCATGACCGAGACGCTCATGAACACCGCGGTACGGGCCGACGACACCTCGGCCCCGGGGACGGTCGGGGTGCCGCTGCCCGGCGTACAGGCGCGGCTGGTCGACGAGTCCGGTACGGCCATCGAGGAGAGCGACGGCGAGACGGTCGGCGAGATCCAGGTCCGCGGCCCGAACCTCTTCGTCGAGTACCTGAACCGGCCGGACGCGACGGCCGAGGCGTTCGACGGGGGCTGGTTCCGTACGGGGGACATGGCCACCCGGGACGCGGCCGGGCGCTACCGGATCGTCGGGCGCAAGGCCACCGACCTGATCAAGAGCGGTGGTTACAAGATCGGCGCGGGCGAGATCGAGAACGCCCTGCTGGAACACCCCGGCGTCGCGGAGGCCGCGGTGACGGGCGAGCCGGACGAGGACCTCGGCGAGCGCATCGTGGCCTGGATCGTCCCCGCGACCGACGCCACTGACGGCGCACCGACCGCCCAGGACCTCATCGACCACGTCGCCACCCAACTCGCCCCGCACAAGCGCCCCCGCATCGTCCACTACCTCGACGCCCTCCCCCGCAACGACATGGGCAAAATCCTCAAGCGGGGCCTCCATGCGTAGGGACAGGACGGAGGACCTGGGCCAGTCTGCGGGGTCGGCTCGGGGGGCGCCTGGTGGGTGGACTGCGGGGTCGCCTGGGGGTCCTTCCGGGGGGCCGGCTGCGGGGTCGTCCGCGGATCGGTTTGCGGATTGGGCTGGGGGCTCGCCTGCGGATCGGTCCGGGGGTTCGTCCGCAGATCCGTCCGCCGGCGCGCCCACGGGTTCGTCCACGGACCCGTCCGGGGTTTCGTCCTCCTCCTCATCACCATCATCCTCATCCTCGTCCTCGGACCGGGGGGCTGCTCGACTCGCCGACGGGCTCCCCGCTCGCGTCGGCGACGGCGGGCTCTCCGCTCGGCTCTCCGCCCGGGAGGTGCTCGCGCAGGTAACGGACGCGGGCACCTTCCAGCCGCTCCCCGGCTCGGAACCTGCCGGGCCCCCGGGAGCGGCGGAGGCCGACAGCGAGGGGACAGCGGAGCCCCGGCCCGATGGGGCAGGGGAACCCCGTCCCGAAGGGGCGGCCGAGGGAGCGGCGGGGACTCCGGAGGCGCCGGCCGAGGGGCCGGCAACGGCCCCGGGCCCACTCGACGACGGCCCCCTCCACTGGGACGGCTACGGCACCGCACGCGCCCGCGCCACGCAGTCGACCGGCGAACGCGAGTCCGTCGTCTGCGGCACCGCCGCCATCGGCGGCACCCGCACCGTCGTGATCTCCTTCGAGTTCCGCTACCTGGGCGGCTCGCTCGGCCGGCACACCGGCGACCGCCTAGAGGCCGCGTACACCCGGGCTCGCGAACTCCGCCTCCCGGTCGTCTCCTTGATCGCCACCGGCGGCAGCCGCATGCAGGAGGGCATGCTCGCCCTCACCCAACTGCAGCGCATCGCCGGGCAGTCCACACTCAACCGCGCCGCCGGACTGCCGCAGCTCGCCGTGCTGCGCGACCCGACGACCGGCGGCGGCTGGGCGACGCTCGGCGCGGGCGCGGACGTCGTCCTGGCACTGCCCGGCGCCCAGGTCGGCTTCGCCGGCTCCCGCGTACGCCCCGCCGACGCCGATCCGTCCGCGTACACCGCCGAAGGCCAGCTGGCCACCGGGCACGTCGACGCCGTCGTGCCGCCCGACCGGCTGCGCGGCGCGCTCGCCCGCTGGCTGCGGCTGCTGACCACGACCGACGAGGAGACGGCCCCCGTACCGGCCGCGCAGGGCACGGGCGACCCGCCGGACTCCGGCTGGACCGCCGTACAACGGACCCGCGCCCCCGAACGTCCGCGCGCCGACGCGTACTTGGACACGTACTTCGACTGGCGCGAGGACATCAGCGGCGACCGCTGCGGGGGCATCGACGACGGCGTGCGCTGCGGCTTCGGCCACCGGGCCGGCCGTACGGTCGCGTACGCGGCCCAGTGCGGCACGGCCACCCGCCCGGCCGGCTTCCGCACCGCCGCCCGGCTCGTACGCCTCGCCGACCGCCTCGGCATCCCCGTCCTCACCCTCGTGGACACCCCGGGCGCGGCCAACGACGCGGCGGCCGAACAGTCCGGCGCGGGCGCCGCCATCGCTGACCTCTTCGCCGCCATGGCCGCAGCCCGTACGCCGCTGACCTCGCTGCTCATCGGCGAGGGCGGCTCGGGCGGCGCACTGGCACTGGCCGCACCGGGCCGCCTGTGGGCTACCCCGGACAGCTACTTCTCCGTCATCGCCCCCGAACTGGCCACCGCCATCCTCAAACGCCCCCCGTCCGAAGTCCCCCGCACAGCCGACCAACTCCACCTACGCCCCCAGGACCTGATGTCCCTGGGCCTGATCCGCGGCATCGTCCCAGCCAACTAACCCCACCGCACCGGCTCCCCAGGCCCCCTTCCCCATCCCACCCGCGCGCCGGCCACCGCACGGCCCCCGGCGCGCGGGCTCATAGCGGCACGGCAGCACGGTGGCGCGGCGGCGCCCCGGCCATCTGGCCCCGCCCGCCGTGCGGCGCGCCCCCTTATCGGGCCCGGCCGTCCACACCTCCAGCCCCGACCACATCTCCAACCAACCCCCTGTCACATTTCCAACCCCGCGCCCACCTCCCTCAACGCCGCGACCGCCGCGCGGATCGACGGGCGGCGATCCGCGTCGGCGCGCCAGATCGCGTACACGTGCCGCCGCATCGGATGCCGTACGGGCACCACGCTCACCCCCTCCGGAACCGGCCCCCGCCCCAGCCGCGGCGCCACCGCTACGCCGAGCCCCCTCGCGATCAGGGCGAGCTGCGTGCCGTGCTCCTCGGCCATGTGCGCGATCCGCGGCTCGATCCCCTTGCTGCGCAGCGTGAACATCAGCCAGTCGTGGCAGAACTCGCCCTGCGGCCAGGAGATCCACGCGTCCTCCGCGAAGTCCTCCAGCTCCACCGTGCGCCGCCCCGCCAGCCGATGGTCCGACGGCATGGCGACATCCGCCGAATCATCCAGCAGCGGAGCCTTCGCCAGCCCCTCCGGCATCGGCAACGGACGGTTGTACCAGTCCAGTACCACCCCCAGGTCGATGTCGCCCCGCACCACCGCCCGTACCGAGTCCGCCGGCTCCATCTCCCACAGCCGCGCGCGCAACTGCGGGTGATCGGCGACCAGCGCGGCGAGGGCATCCGGGAACAGCCCACGCGCCGCCGTGGGGAACGCCCCCATCCGCAGCTCACCCACTGCCTGCCCGCGGTGCGCCTCCAGCTCGGCCTCGGCCAGCTCGACCTGCGAGAGGATGCGCGCGGCGTGCCCGGCGAGCAACCGGCCCGCGTCCGTCAGCCGTACGCCCCGCCCGTTCTTGGCCAGCAGTTGCTGCCCCGTCTCCCGCTCCAGCTTCGCCAGTTGCTGTGAGACGGCGGAGGTGGTGACGTGCAGCCCCTCGGCCGCCGCCCGTACCGACCCGTGCCGCGCCACGGCGCTGAGCGTCCGCAGCCGCTCCATGTTCAACATATAAGGAATGCTAAGCGATGCACCCCAGGAATTCTCACTTGTGCTACGCAGTACAGACAGACGATCGTGTACGCCATGAGCTCCACCACCGCCACCTCCTCATCCCGGTCCACCACAACACCCAGCCCCGCAATGCCGGCCGCACCGCGGCCCGCCATCGACTGGCGCATCCGATTCGCCGTCCTGGCGCTGATCTGGGGATTCAGCTTCCTGTTCATCAAGGTCGGCACGCAGGGCTACGCCCCGCTGCACGTCACACTCGGCCGCATGATCTTCGGAACGGCCGTACTGGTCGCCGTGCTCGTCGCCAAGCGGGACCGGCTGCCCCGGACCCTCCGGACCTGGGCTCACCTGGCGGTGGCCGCCCTGTTCCTCAACGCCCTCCCCTTCTCGCTCTTCGCGTACTCCGAACTGACCATCCCCTCCACCCTGGCCGGCATCTGCAACGCCACCTCCCCGCTGTGGGGCATGGCCCTGTCCGTCGTGGCACTGTCCGAGGACCGCCCCACCCGCCGCCGCGTCGCGGGACTCGGCCTCGGGTTCCTCGGCGTGCTGACCGTTCTCGGCGCCTGGCAGGGCTTCTCCGGCACGGATCCGCTGGGCACGTTCATGGCGCTGGGCGCCTCGCTCTGCTACCCGATCGGCTGGATCTACGTCCGCCGCACCCTCGCGGGCAGCAAGAACTCGAGCCTCTCCATGTCCAGCGCCCAACTGATGCTGGCCACGCTGCAACTGGCCGTGGTGACCCCGTTCTTCACCTCCCTCCCGACCTCGTTCCCCCTCGTCCCCCTGCTGGCGGTCATCGCCCTCGGCGCCCTCGGCACCGGCTTCGCCTTCCTCCTCCAGTACGGTCTGGTCGCCGAGGTCGGCCCCACCACCGCGCAGATGGTCACGTACTTCATCCCGGTCATCGCCACCGCCGCCGGCGTCGCCGTCCTGGGCGAACACCTCAGCTGGAACACCCCCGTCGGCGCCCTGATCGTCCTCGCCGGCGCCGCCCTCACCCAAAGCCGCCCCCGCCGTCGCCCCTGACCGCCCGCCACCGGCTCACCGGCCCACCGACCGAGCGACCTGGCGACCTGGCGACCTGGCGACCTGGCAATCGGCATCCACCGCCCGGACAATTACGTCGCCCACACCTCCATCTCCCGTTAGCCTCACTCCCTATGAGCACCCTGCTGACGATCCATGACGTGCCCGTCCTGATCTGCGCCTCCGAGGACGGGCAAGTCATCGCCGACGAACGCGATGTCCTGGATCTCATCGGCAACGCCAGCTACCAGGGCGCCCAGTGGGTCGTCATCCCCGCCGAGCGGCTCGACGAGCGGTTCTTCCAGCTGCGCACCCGCGTCGCCGGCGATATCGTCCAGAAGTTCGTCAACTACCGCATGGGCCTCGTCGTCCTCGGCAACATCTCGCGCCATACAGCGGCCAGTTCAGCTCTGCGGGACTTCATCCGGGAATGCAACCGCGGACGGCAGACCTGGTTCCTCACCGACCATGACGAACTCCAGCAGCGACTGAAGAACTAGAAGAACCGGCGGGCGCGACCGAACAATCCGGCAGCACCCTGCGGACCCGCAGCCGCCACAGCCCCCCAGCGGCCCCGGCCCGTCGCACCGGCCACTCGCACCGCACCGCCCGGCCGTACTGCCCAGCCGTACCGGCCACTCGTACCGCCCAGCCGTACCGGTCGGTCGTACCTGCCAGCCGTACCGGTCAGTCGTACCGGCGGGCCTCCCCCCGCAGGCACGCGGCCGCTATGGCCTCGGCGAGCGGCTCCGTGTCGCCGTGCGAGAGGGTGGACACGGTGATGCGTATGCCGGGCGAGGAGTCCATCCGGAACCGGGCTCCGGCCGCCACCGCCCAGCCGGCGTGCAGCAGTCGCGACACCGTGCCCGTCTCCTCGGGGACCGGCACCCACACGTTCATCCCGCTGCAGCCCTGCGCCGCGACGCCGCGGTCCGCCAGGGCCCGTATGAGATCGTCGCGGCGACGCCCATAGGACGCGGCCACCTCGCTCGGGTCCACGGCATCCGTCTGCCAGAGATGGATCAACGTGTCCTGGAGCAGATGACTGACCCACCCCGGGCCCAGGCGCTGCCGCCCGCGCACCCGGTCCACCGTGACGGCATCGCCGGTGAGGACCGCCAGCCGCAGGTCCGGCCCGTACGCCTTGGCCGTCGACCGCACCATGACCCAGTGGTCGGTCACCCCCGCCAGCGGATGCAGCGGGACGTCGACGATGTGATGGCCGTGGTCGTCCTCGATCAGCAGCACGGTCGGATACTCGGCCAGCAGCGACCGCAACTCCTCGGCGCGCGCCGCGCCCACCGCCGCTCCGGTCGGATTCTGCGCGCGGTCCGTGACGATCGCCGCCCGCACCCCGAGCGCCAAGGCCCGCTCCAGGTCCGTGGGCAGCGGCCCGTCCTCGTCCATCCCCACCGGGACGGGGCGCAGCCCCAGCGCCGGGATGAGATCCAGCAGGCTCCCCCAGCCGGGATCCTCGACCGCCACCGCGTCCCCGGGCCGGAGATGCGCGGCGAGCACCCGCTCGATGGCGTCGAGCGAGCCGGAGGTCACGGCGACCGGACCGGCCGGCACACCATCGGCATCCAGCGCGGCCCGCGCCCGGCCGGCCAGCTCCTCGTCGACCAAGGGCGCGCCGTACAGCGTCGGGCGGGCCGTGGCGCGGTCCGCGGCCGCGGCGAGCGCCGGCCCGAGCGCGGGGAGCAGCGCGGGGTCGGGATTGCCGTCGGACACATTCCGCACGCCCGGCGGCACCTCGACCCGGAGCGCCTCGCGCGGTGTACTCGTCGGCCGTGGACGCACCCGGGTGCCGCGTCGGCCCCCGGTCTCGACCACTCCGCGATCGCGCAGCGTCCGGTACGCGGACGCGACCGTATTGGGATTCACCTCTAGGTAGACGGCCAACTCCCGCATGGGGGGCAGGATTTCGCCTGGTAGGAGCTCGCCCGCACCGATGGCTCGCTCGACGCTGGCGGCAATTTCCGATGCGCGCCGCCCTTCGATCCGATACTCTCCTAGCACAAACTTGATTATGCACTAGAGCAATGGAGTTGGCAAGATGCCCGAGCCCGTGTCCTCCACAACGTCCGACGCCGGCCCCGAGTTCGCCACCGCCGCCGAGGCCGGTGCCGCCGCCAAGACCGGTGCCGGTGACGGCTCCCCCACCGCCTACGCCCCGAGCGGGCGCACGGTCCCGACGCGGTCCGCCGACCGCGCCGCGTACGACCACGACACCGTCCATTCCATCCTCGACGCCGGATACGTCTGCCACCTCGGCTTCGTGCGCGACGGCGCCCCGGTCGTCCTGCCCACGCTCTACGGCCGCGTCGGCAGCCGCCTCTACCTCCACGGCTCCACCGGCTCGCGGCCACTGCGGATGGCCGGCCAGGCGGATCCCGGCCTGGAGGTGTGCGTGACCGTCACCCACGTCGACGGCCTGGTCCTCGCCCGCTCCGCCTTCCATCACTCCATCAACTACCGCAGCGTCGTGGTGCACGGCACCGCCCACCAAGTCACCGACCCGGAGGAGAAGACCGCCGCACTCGACGCGCTCGTGAACCACGTACTGCCCGGGCGCGCCGCCGACTCCCGCCCCGGAAACACCAAGGAGCTGGCCGCCACGGCCGTCATCCGGCTCGACCTGACGGAGGTCTCCGCCAAGATCCGTACCGGCGGGCCGAACGACGAGCCCGAGGACCTCGCCCTCCCCCACTGGAGCGGCGTCATCCCGGTGACGCCCACATACGGCGCCCCTATACCGTCCGACGACCTGGCCCCCGGCGTCGCCCTGCCCGCCTACCTCCAGAACCTCTGAGGTCCGCCATGCTGATCCATCCCTGGGACGCGCCGTCCGACGACACCGAATGGCAGAGCTGGCTGGCCGGCCACGATTTCGGCCAGCTCGCGGGCAACGGCCTGCCCGGCGATCCGCCGTGGGTCCAGCCGCTGCACTTCGCGTACGACGCCGGGCACTACGAGGTGGTCACCCACCTCGCCCGCCCGAATCCCCTGTGGCCCGCGCTGGAGGCCGACCCTTCCGTCGTGCTCAGCGTCGTCGACGACTACACCTTCATACCCGGCCCCTGGCAGGCCACCGAGGACGTCCCGCCCGAGCACGGCGTGCCCACGAGCTTCTATGCGGCAGTCCAGCTCCGCTGCACAGCTCACATCGTGGACGACCCGGAGGAGAAGGCCGAGCTGCTGCGTCGCCAGATGGCGCACTTCCAGCCCGCGGGCGGGTCGGCCCCGGTGACAGCCGACGGCCCGCCGTACGGCCGCATGTTGTCGGGCATCCGCGCGCTGCGCCTCGAAGTGACGGAGGCGCGCGCGAAGTTCAAGTACGCCGGGAAGAAGAGCAGGGAGGTACAGGAACGCATCGCACAGCGACTGGCCGACCGCGACGGCCCCCGAGACGCCGCGGCCCGCTCCCACCAGCTGCGCCGCATGGCGGCGGGAGACCGCTGACGGGGAGATCACCGCGGTCGGCCGAGACCGGCTCGATGAGCGGATCGCGGGCGGGTGGCCGCCCGCGAGGCGACCGGCGCCTTACGTACCGGGCGTGCCCGCTGTACCGGCCGACAAGGCGGCTTCCTGGTGCGCCTCGTCATCGTGCTGCGACGCCACGTCCCGGGGCGCCTTGGGCGTGGTGGACTGCGCGATGAACGCACCGGTCAGCACCACCGCGCCGCCGATGATCTGCGGCGCGGACAGGTGCTCGCCCAGCAGCACCCAGGCCAGTACGGTGGCGATCACCGCCTCCAGGCACGCGACCACGCCTGCGACCTGCGGCGACAGCCGGCGGATGGAGATCACGCCGGTGAGGTAGGCGAGCACCGTCGCCAGCAGTACGAGCCACGCCAGGAGCAGCACGGCGGGAACACTCGTGCCGTTCATGTCCGCGCTGCCGACGAGCACCGACCAATCCATGGTCCAGGGGCGCGCGACCGCGGTCAGTACGACAGCGCCGAAGAGCAGGCCGTACGCAATCACGCCGAGCGGGTGGGTGGCGTCGTCGCCGTCGCCATCGCCGCCGTGGTCGGAGAGGACGAAGTACCCTACCTGGCAGCACGCCGCGCCCAGCGCGAGCGCCAGCCCGAACACGTCGAAGCTCAGCCCGGCCCACACCTCCACGACGCAGGCGAGGCCGCCGACGGCGAGGACGGCACCGGCCGCGGCGGCGCGGCTGACGGGCCGGCGCTGCACGAACCGCACCCAGCCCAGGACCAGGGCCGGTGCCAGGTACTCGATGAGCAGCGCGACGCCGACCGGGATCCGGGACAGCGCGGCGAAGTAACACGCCTGGACGCCCGCGACGGCGAGCAGTCCGAACCCCGCCAGCAGCGCGGGGCGGCGGCGCAACAGGGCGCGGTGGCGCCAGGCGACGGGCAGCATGACGAGCGCGGCGCCGGCACTCCGCAACCAGGTGACGTGCAACGGTTCCAGACCGGCTGCGATCAGTGGTTTGGCGGCCACGCCCGATCCGCCGAAGGCCAACGCCGACAGCAGGGCCAGACCGAGGCCGAAGCCTCTCCCCCTGCCCCTCTGGCTCGATTCCGTCCCCGAAGTCGCGTGCATCGGGCCATGATGACAGGGGGGGTCAGCAGCGTCATCACCGATACCCCTGTCGCGAGGCGGGGCAGCGGGGCTGAAGGGAGTACGAGGGTCAGAGGGCGGCGCAGTGGACGGTGCGGCGACGGTTCGGTGACGGCACCGCGCCGTGCGGGAATTACCGCTCGTCCTCCATCATCGCGTCCTCCATCATGGCGTCCTGCGTCTGCCCGTCCAGGCGTGCCGCGAGCTGCGCCGTGTCGATCGAGGCCCGGCGCAGTACCTCGACGGCACGGCATTCCGTGTCGTCCACGAGCGCGGCCAGCAGATCGAGGCATTCGGCATGGACGGCGTAGCGGGCGTGCGCGCGGTCCCGCGCGCCGTCCATGGCAGCCGCAGCAGCCGGTGACCAGCCCGGGACGCCGCCCTCGGCCACCATCGGCACCGCCCCGGAGTCCTCCACCGTGCCGTACCACTGCCGTCCGTAACCGATGCTGCGCTGGACGAGGTAGCCGAGGAGGCGTGCGATCCGGCCGCCCTCGGGGTCGACCATCTCCCGTACGGCGGGGTCGGATTCGAGGAGGCCGTGCAGGAGGTGAGCCGTGTCCACCTGCCGGTCCCCGTCGCGCGTGGCCCGCCTGCGGGCAGCCGACAGCACCGACGCGAGCTGAGCGGTCAGGCAAGCGTCGAGGTCCTCCGGCGACGGACCCCCTCCGCTGTTGTACGCAGTACGGTTTTGCACAGAACCCACCCCACCAGCCTCTTGCTACCGGAACATCCCCGGGAGGGAGCATTTGCGCATCCCACCGTGGTTGGGTACGCGAGAACGAAATCTCATCCCTACGGAGGATATGACCGGCGCGGGAGGGGTGATCAAGGCTGCGACAGAGGCACGGACGCGCGCCCCCTGCAGTACCTGATGGCCCATCAGTATTGAACCTTGCGCCTCCGGCGGCTACCTTCCGCGGCACCACTCAGGACTCGCCTGACCCCACGCACACTCGGACCCGTCCGGTTCCGAATCGAACCGGACCGGACCGGACGCTTCCCGGTCAGGCCCAGTCACCGACCGGACGGCCTCCCGGGCCGTCACCAAGGGGTGCCCGCATGGCCGATGTCACCGCCCAGGCACGCATAGAAGCACCGGCGGAGAAGATATGGGACCGCCTGACCGATTTCGACGGCTACGACCAGTGGAATGCCACCCACACCAGCTTCCCCGAAGGGGGTCCGGCGACGCTGGAGCCAGGGGTCAGCTACGCCGAGAACATGAAGCTCATGGGCTTTCCGGCCGAGGTGACCTGGACGGTACGGGCCGCGGAGCCCGCCCGCCTGCTCGACATTCAGGGCAAGGGCCCGATGGGCGTAACCCTCGGTATGCGGTATGCGCTCGTACCGGAGAGTGAGGCGACGGCCGGGGCGCGGGCCGGCACCACGACCGTACGGATCGACGGCTCGTTCACCGGCGCGGCCGTGTCGCTGATGGCCGGCAAGCTCAAGGACTCGGCGACGTCCGCACTCCAGGAGTCGCTCAGCAAACTCGCGCGACTGGTCACCTGATCACGAAAGCCGTGGCCGGCCTGTACACCGGCCGGCCACGGCTTCGCGCCCTCTTGCCTCGCCTTGGCGCCTTCCCGCCTCCCCTGTTCCCCGCGCTTCGAGCTTCGCGCTTCGAGCTTCGCGCTCGGGCACTCGCGGGCTTCGCTCACTCGTCCTCGGCGAGGATCAGGTAGAGCTCCTTCCGTGCTCGATTGACGACCGTGATCGCCTTCTCCCGCTGCTCGGGTGTCCCGGTCGCCCACACCTGCCGAAACGCTTCGACCAGGCCGCCGCCCGCCTTGCGGACCTCGTGCATCGCCTCCCAGTCCACGCCGCGGCCGGCTTCTTCCCAGGGGGCGTCCGAGCCGCTCTCCGCAGCCGTACGCCCCTCATCGGTGAGCTCGAACAGCTTCTTGCCGCCCTCGCTCCGGCTGGCGATCAGGCCCTCGTCCTCCAGGAGCTGAAGGGTCGGGTACACGGAGCCGGGACTCGGCTTCCACGTACCGCCGCTGCGCTCGGCGATCTCCTGGATCATCTCGTAACCGTGCATCGGACGGTCCTTGAGAAGCGCCAGGATCGAGGCGCGCACGTCACCACGCCGCGCCCGGCCGCGCGGGCCTCCCCGGCCCCGGCCGCCGCCGAACGGAGGCCCGCCGAAGGGCGGCCCGAACGGCCCGAAGGCGGCACGCCGCCCCTCGTACTCACCCCGGCCGCCGCCACCATGACGCCCGGCTCCCCAGTGTTCGTGTCCATGTGAACGCATTTTTACGTCACTCCCATCGTTGATCTGTCACGATGCTTCAACGATATATCGGAAGCGTTCGGTCGGCAAGGATCCGTTGGCAGGTTTTTGCCGGCGCGCCAGTGGCGGCGGGCCGGAACCCCTGGGAGTTCGGGGCGTGTTGGGCGTACGGTTCGGGAACTGGCTTGAGGGAAACAGTCCATTCGGTCCTCCAACCCAGGCCAATTTCCTGGAATTGGCCCTCGTTGGTGCCGATCTCCGGTGCTTAGGCTCGCGCCATGAGAATCCGAATCGTCGACGCGTTCACCGACCGCCCCTTCGCCGGCAACCCGGCGGGAGTCGTGCTGCTGGACGGCCCGTCCTTCCCCGACGAGTACTGGCTGCAGCAGGTGGCGGCCCAGGTGAACCTCTCCGAGACCGCGTTCGCGCTGCCGCTGCCGGACAGCGACGACGCCGACTGGGCGCTGCGCTGGCTCACTCCCGCCACCGAGGTCGACATGTGCGGCCACGCCACGCTCGCCACCGCGCACGTACTGCACTCCACCGGGACGGCCACCGGAACGGTCCGCTTCTCGACCCGCAGCGGCGTGCTGACCACCACGGCATCGGCCGACGGTTCCCTCACCATGGACTTCCCGACGGCGCCGCTCACCGCGGTACCCGTACCGCCGGGGCTGGCCGCCGCGCTCGGTACCGAGCCGGTCTCCACGTACGAGACCGGGCCGCAGGTGGGGGACCTGCTCGTGGAGGTGGCGGACGAGCGGACCGTACGCGAACTGTCTCCCGATCTCGCGGCGCTGACCCGGTTCGGCAGCCGGGGCGTGATCGCGACGGCGCGCGCCGAGGACCCGGACGGGGGCTACGACTTCGCCACGCGGTGCTTCTTCCGGGGCGTCGGCATCGACGAGGACCCCGTGACGGGGAGCGCGCACACCGCGCTCGCGCCCTTCTGGTCGCAGCGGCTGGGCCGCGACGAACTGACCGGCCTGCAGGGCTCCGCCCGTACCGGATTCGTGCGCACCGCACTGCGCGGCGACCGCACGCTGCTGACCGGCAGCGCGGTGACGGTCATCGACGGCGAACTGACGGAGGCGGCGCGGGCGGGGGCGTGGGCTGAGGGGTGAGGGGCAGGGATGGGGGTGGGGCAGCGGGAGGTAGGGGGCGGGGCGGGGCGGGGGGAATTTTTCTCGGCGGGCCTCTGGGGGGGGCTCCCCCCACCCCCACCCCACCTCCCCCAACCCCCTCACCCCGTAGGCAGCCACCCCACTCTCCCCGCCAGGAGGGCGTAGCCGGCGAACGCGATGATGTCGATGATGGCATGGGCGGCGACGAGGGGGGCGATTCGTCCACAGCGGCGGTAGATAAGTACGAAGAGTGCGCCCATCACCATGTTGCCGATGAAGCCGCCGATGCCCTGGTACAGGTGGTACGAGCCGCGGAGGACCGAGCTGGCCACGAGTGCGGCCATCGGTGACCATCCCAACTGGCCGAGGCGGCGCAGCAGGTAGCCGAGGACGATCACTTCTTCCAGTACGGCGTTCTGCAGCGCGGAGGCGATCAGCACCGGGAACTTCCACCACACGTCGGGCAGGGATTCCGGTACGACGGTGAGGTTGGCCCCGGCCGCCCTGGCCCCCAGGTAGAGCAGCAGACCGCTGCCCCCGATGCCGGCCGCCACCACGAGTCCCCACCCGAGGTCGAAGCCGGGGCGCCGGCGGTCGAACCCGAGGGCGCGCAGGCCGCCCGCGCGCTCTCTGAGCAGCAGGTGGGCGACGAGCAGTACGGGTACCAGCGCGGTGGCGATCCCGAAGAGCTGCCAGGCGAGATCCAGCCATGGGCGGCCGGGCGCCTGCGAGCTGTTGAGGTTCGCCGCCTGGTCCTTCAGGCCGCCGGGCTTGGTGAGTGATCCCGCGAAGCTGATGAGGGCGGACACCGCGCTGGCGCCGACGGAGAGCGCGAGGACGATCAGCGTCTCGCTTCTCAGTGTGCTGCGGGCGAGGCTGCCGGGCGGGTCCTCGTCGGGGAGAGATTCAGCCACGGGGTGCACTTCGGACTGCACGCCTGCCTCCAGTTCCGCGATAGCGCCGGTACGCCTCCACTGCCCCGCCAGGGTCTCAGGTCTCGAACAGCAGGTACGAAGATCGCGCGCGACAAGCCGAGTACGCGAGTACGGGCGCCATCCGCGTGGAGGAGATCACAGCTTGCCCGAAGGGCCGCAGGCCGCCAGCACGGGGGGGCCGCGCTCCGGACGGCCAGGGAGTGGGGGCGTACGGCCAGGCTCGTACGCCCCCTCCTCACCTCACACAGCCCTCACATACAGAGCTGCCCCTAAAGCCGCCATCCCCTACACAACCCCCTCCAACGGCCACTCATGCACCGGCTGTCCCTCATGCATCAGTTCGCTGTACCGCCGGGTCATCGCGGCCAGGGCTTCCTCGCGGTCCAGGCCGGTCTGCAGAGCACGGTGGAAGGCAGTGGCCTGCCAGGAGGCGCCGTTGACGCGGCGTCGGCAGCGGGCCTCGATGACGCCGAGGTAGTGGTCCCGGTCGGCCGGCGCCACGCCCCAGCCGTCCAGTCCGGCGGCGGCCATCGGCAGCAGTTCCTGGAGGACGAGGCGTACGGCGGGGATCTGGGCGATGCCACCGGAGCGACCGGGGCGCGGCCATTGGAGGGCGGCGTCGATGCCGTAGCGGCAGGCGGTGTCGAAGTTCTCGGCGGCGGCAGCGAACGGCAGCCGGGTCCAGATGGGCCGGGGTTCGTCGGCCAGGGCCCGCACGAGGCCGTAGTAGAAGGCGGCGTTGGCGATGACGTCGGTCACTGTGGGGCCGGCCGGCAGCACGCGGTTCTCGACGCGGAGGTGGGGGACGCCTTCGGTGACGGCGTAGACGGGGCGGTTCCAGCGGTAGACCGTGCCGTTGTGCAGGACGAGTTCGGAGAGCTCCGGCACGCCGCCCTTCTCCAGTACGGCGAGCGGGTCCTCCTCGCCGCACTTGGGCAGCAGCGGGGGGAAGTAGCGGACGTTCTCCTCGAAGAGGTCGTGCGCCGACTCCACCCAGCGCTCGCCGAACCAGGTGCGCGGGCGGACACCCTGGGTCTGGAGTTCGGGCGGGCGGGTGTCGGTGGACTGCTGGAAGACGGGGGGCCGGGACTCGCGCCACAGTTCGCGGCCGAAGAGGAAGGGCGAGTTGGCGCCGATGGCGACCTGGACGGCGGTCAGCGCCTGGGCGGCGTTCCATACGGGGGCGAAGCGCTCGGGGGTGACCTGGAGGTGCAGTTGTACGGAGGTGCAGGCGGCTTCGGGGGCGATGGAGGGTGAGGTGGCGGTGAGCCGCTCCACCCCTTCGATGTCGATCTCGAAGTCCTCGCCGCGTGCGGCCCGCATCTCGTTGTTGAGGAGTGTGTAGCGGTCGGCCTCGGAGAGGTTCGACGAGACCAGGTCCGCGGCGGTGAGCGTGGGCAGAATGCCGATCATCACGATACGGGCGGCGACCTCGCGGGCCTTGCGGTCGGCGTAGGCGAGGCCGGTGCGCAGTTCTTCGGCGAGCTGGTCCAGCACGCGCCCGGAGAGGCGGTGCGGCAGGATATTGACTTCAAGATTGAACTGGGCGAGCTCGGTCTGGAAATCCCGGCTGGCGATGCGCTCCAGCACCTCGGAGTTCATCATCCGGGGCATGCCGTCGGCGCTGGCAAGATTCAATTCTATCTCTAGGCCCATGAGGTTCTTCGGGCGGTCGAAGCGCTTCTCGTCCAGCAGCCTCGCCAAACTCTCCAGGCACTCGCTCAACCTTCTTCGATAACGCTGCCGGTCGTCGTGCTCAATTTCACCGGCCGTGACCTTCTCCCCCATCGAAGCGTCCCTCCTGGCGTGGCCGGCCCGCGGCTGCGGGCCCGTGCGGTCGATGATGCCCGGCAATCGGTTCGATAACGCCTCGGGGGGCCGGGTGCCCCCGATAGGCTGGGGAGGGCAAGCCGAATGGCACATTCCGAGGGCATACCGAGGGGGCCCGGGCCCCCTGCATTGGCCCTGTTCCAAAGCACGATGACATCAGGCCGACCGCGTCGCCGGGGTAATCCGAGGTCCGCGGACCGGCGGGGTGCATAATTGCATCGAAAACACCGTGGAGAACGGGCCGTAATACGACTTGCCAAAAATCTCCGTCAGCGGTAGCCGAAACAAGCACTGAACACCTGTCGTATAAACTTCGTGGACGAGGCAGAGAGTTGGCGCCCAGCTAGCGGGGCATTTCCGAGGCTGAGGCACAGCGGCTGACACCCCCGCCGGGCCATGGCCCCGGTCGGCCACGCTCTGCTCCCGTCTGCTGACAGCGCCGTCCGCACTTGCCCAGCACCACCGTGTCTCCCAAGTGAGAGGCGACCCACCATGCCGCTGCATGTACCCCCTGCTCCCGCTCCCGCCCTGCGCAGCGTCCTCACCGCCCTCGGTTCTCCTGCCGCCGTACGTGAGGCCCCGACCCCCGCCCTCCGTGTCCACCAAGGGCCCCTGCGTCCCGAACGCCCCCTGCCCGTCCATGTACTCGACGACGTCTCCCGTCGCGGCACCCCGCGTACCCGCCTGACCGGCTGGCGATTCCTCATCCGCGGCGGCGAGCATGCGCTGGCCACTGCGGACGCCATGCTCACGCCGGACGGCTGGGCGTTCTCGCACTTCGGCGAGGGTCCGTACGTGTCCGCGATCGAACGGGCGCTGCACCAGGCCGAATCCGTGCCCACGGCGTACCAGCCACGGCTGCTGTCCGTACCGGAGCTGTACATGCTCACGCTGTGGCTGCACGAGGACATCACGGCGGACGGTGCCGAAGGCTGCCCGGCGGCGGGGGACCTGCTGGTCCCACTCGCCCCGGCTCCTCCCGGCATCGCCGCCCACCGGCCGCACCGTGTCGCCGAGCTCCTGTCCCGCCTCACGCTCCGCCTCACGCCCGCGTCCCTGCTGGGCTCGCCGGCCTAGGGTCCCGGGACGCGGCGTCCCTCGAAGCGCCGTGTGCCGGGTGGGTACCGATTCGCCGGAGTGCGCCCCGCGGTTCTCCTCACCGCGGGGCGCACTGCTGTCCCGCGCTCCCCCGAACGCACCGTTCCGCCGGGTGACTAGCCCACAATGACCAGTCAGGACCACCCAGAGGTGCGGTACAAGAAGCGGCAACCGCCCGCACGGGTGATGCGTCTTCATCCAGTAAGTACTGCTGCTGCGAAATCCCTGCGGAATCACGCCCGTAGGGCAACACTGGGAGCGAACTACCGAACGGGGGGAGCGGCGATGAACCGTGCATCGAGCCGCAGGAAGACGTCCACCACCACACCGCAGCGAAAGACAGCATCCATGTGCCAGCACCAGCCACCGTGTCCGTCAGCAGAATCAGCCGACCGGGAGGCCGCCCATCTTGTGGCGCACCACCCGGAGCAGGGCTGGAGCCTGTTGTGCAACGGCGTCCTCCTCTTCGAGGACACCGGTGAGCTCCTGCCGGACGGGCAGGTCATCGACCCGCACCGGCCGATGGGCACCGGGCAGGTCGTCACCGCGGCCTGACGCGGTGAGCGGGAACGAGCAGGGCCCCCGGCGGAGATCGCCGAGGGCCCTTTGGTATGTCGGCGCCCGTCCCGAACGGCACGGGCGCCGGACGGCCGTCAGCCGTCGTAGTCCTCCAGCGGCGGGCAGGAGCACACGAGGTTGCGGTCGCCGAAGGCACCGTCGACGCGGCGCACCGGCGGCCAGTACTTCGCCGCGGCGTCCACGCCGGCCGGGTGCACGGCTTCCTCACGGGTGTACGGGTGGGTCCACTCGCCGGTGAGGGAGGCGGCGGTGTGCGGGGCGTTGCGCAGCGGGTTGTCTTCCTTGTCCCACTCCCCCGTGCCGACCTTCTCGACCTCCGCGCGGATGGCGATCATCGCGTCGCAGAAACGGTCCAGTTCGGCGAGGTCCTCGCTCTCGGTCGGCTCGATCATGAGCGTGCCGGCCACGGGGAAGGACATCGTCGGCGCGTGGAAGCCGTAGTCGATCAGGCGCTTGGCGACGTCGTCGATGCTGACGCCGGTGGCCTTGGTCAGCGGCCGTACGTCGATGATGCACTCGTGCGCGACCAGGCCGCCGGGGCCGGTGTAGAGCACGGGGTAGTGCGGCTCCAGGCGCTTGGCGATGTAGTTGGCGGACAGCACCGCGACCTGGGTGGCGTGCTTGAGGCCCTCGCCGCCCATGAGGCGGACGTACGCCCAGGAGATCGGCAGAATGCCGGCCGAGCCCCAGGGCGCCGCGGAGATCGGGCCGACGCCGGTCTCGGGTCCCGCGGTGGGCTGCAGCGGGTGGTTGGGGAGGTACGGCGCGAGGTGCGCGCGCACGCCGACCGGGCCGACGCCGGGGCCGCCGCCACCGTGCGGGATGCAGAAGGTCTTGTGCAGGTTCAGGTGCGAGACGTCGCCGCCGAACTTGCCCGGCTCGGCGACGCCGACCAGCGCGTTGAGGTTGGCGCCGTCGACGTAGACCTGGCCGCCCGCGTCGTGCACGGCCGCGCAGATCTGGGTGATGTGCTCCTCGAACACGCCGTGCGTGGACGGGTAGGTGACCATCAGGACGGCCAGCTCGTCACGGTACTGCTCGATCTTGGCGTGCAGGTCGTCGGTGTCGACCTCGCCGTCCTCGCCGGTCTTGACGACGACGACCTTCATGCCGGCCATCACGGCGCTGGCGGCGTTGGTGCCGTGCGCGGAGGACGGGATGAGGCAGACGGTGCGCTGCTCGTCACCGTTGGCGCGGTGGTACGCGCGCACCGCCAGCAGGCCCGCGAGCTCGCCCTGCGAACCGGCGTTGGGCTGGAGGGAGACCTTGTCGTAGCCGGTGACGACGGCGAGGCGCTCCTCCAGCTCCTGGATGAGGGTGAGGTAACCCTGCGCCTGGTCGACCGGCGCGAAGGGGTGCAGCTGACCGAACTGCGGCCAGGTCACCGGCTCCATCTCGGTGGTCGCGTTCAGCTTCATCGTGCAGGAGCCGAGCGGGATCATGCCGCGGTCCAGCGCGTAGTCGCGGTCGGCGAGGGTGCGCAGGTAGCGCAGCATCGCGGTCTCGGAGCGGTGCTGGTGGAAGACCGGGTGGGCGAGGTAGTCGTCGCCGCGCAGCAGGGACTCGGGCAGCGCGTCGGCGGCGGCCGCGTCCAGCTGCTCGATGTCGCCCTGGACGCCGAAGGCGCCGAGCACGGCGGTGAGCTGGGCGCGCCCGGTGGTCTCGTCGCAGGCGATGCCGACGAGGTCGGCGTCGACGTGGCGGAGGTTGACGCCGGCCTCGCGGGCGGCGGCGACGATCTCGGCGGCGCGGCCGGGGACCCGCGCGGTGAGGGTGTCGAAGTACGTGCCGTGCACGACGTCGATGCCGCCGGCGCGCAGGCCCTCGGCGAGGACGGCGGCGTAGCGGTGGGTGCGGCGGGCGATCGCGGCCAGGCCCTCGGGGCCGTGGTAGACGGCGTACATGCCGGCCATGACGGCGAGGAGGACCTGCGCGGTGCAGATGTTGCTGGTGGCCTTCTCGCGGCGGATGTGCTGCTCGCGGGTCTGCAGGGCCAGGCGGTACGCCTTGTTTCCGTCGGCGTCGACGGAGACGCCGACCAGGCGGCCGGGGAGGCTGCGGGCGAACTTCTCGCGGACGGCCATGAAGCCGGCGTGCGGGCCGCCGAAGCCCATCGGCACACCGAAGCGCTGCGTCGTGCCGACCGCGATGTCGGCGCCGAGCTCGCCGGGCGAGGTGAGGAGGGTCAGGGCCAGGAGGTCGGCGGCGACGGTCACGATCGCGCCAAGTTCGTGAGCCTGTTCGATGAGCGCGCGGGGGTCGCGGACCGCGCCGGACGCGCCGGGGTACTGCAGCAGGACGCCGAAGACGCCGCGCTCGGCGATCTCGGCGGGGATGCCGTCGCTCAGGTCGGCGACGACGACCTCGACGCCGGTGGGCTCGGCGCGGGTCTCTATGACGGCGACGGTCTGCGGCAGACAGTCGGCGTCGACGAGGAAGACGCCCTTCTTGACCTTGCCGACGCGACGGGAGAGCGCCATGGCCTCGGCGGCCGCGGTGCCCTCGTCGAGCAGCGAGGCGCCGGAGGTGGGCAGCCCGGTGAGGTCGGCGACCATGGTCTGGAAGTTCAGCAGGGCTTCGAGGCGGCCCTGCGAGATCTCCGGCTGGTACGGGGTGTACGCGGTGTACCAGGCCGGGTTCTCCATGACGTTGCGCAGGATGACCGGCGGCGTGAACGTGCCGTAGTAGCCCAGGCCGATCATGGAGGACAGCACGTGGTTGCGGTCGGCGAGCGCCCGCAGCTCGTCCAGGACCTCCGCTTCGGTACGGCCCTGGGGCAGGTCCAGCGCCTCGGCGCTCTTGATCACGTCAGGGACGGCGGCCGCGGTCAGTTCGTCCAGCGAGCCGAAGCCGATGTGCGCGAGCATTTTCGCCTGGGCCGCCTGGTCGGGGCCGATGTGGCGCTGCTCGAAGGGGGTGCCGCGCTCCAACTCGGTCAACGAGATGCGGTGAGTGGTCATCTGCGGGGGCCTCCTGGTCTCTGGGACCTACGAGGGCACCACGGCGCTGGTGCCCGGACGGCCTCCCCCTCTGTCATCTCAACCTGAGAGCTTCACCGGAACGCACGCGGCGTCCGGTTTTCACCGTCGGTGAGGAGGGGCTCCGGTACTGCACTGTCCGTGGCCCGCCCTGCTTTCCAGAGTGATCTCGTCCGCGCGGTACGTGTGCCTGAGAGATTCCGGGGAGGAGTTGCTCCTTCGGCGCCTCCGGCCCGGGGGTCGGAGAGCTCTCCCGCACGGGGTCATCGATCGCTGACCAGCCTACCAGCGCGACTGCTCGGCATCCCTCGAGTGGCCAGGGTGGGAAATGTGCCGTTTCGTAGGGTGCACAGGGCAGTTCCGGCAGGTAGGAGGAACCGTGCAGACCGATATCGATCCCCGCAGTCTGATCGGCCGCAAGGCGTTCGACCGGCACGGCACCAAGATCGGCACCATCGACGAGGTGTACCTGGACGACGCGACCGGCGAGCCGGAGTGGGCGGCGGTCCGCACGGGGCTCTTCAGCCGGGACGCGTTCGTGCCGCTGGAGCCGAGCCGGCTGGTCGACGAGGCGCTGCACGTGCCGTACGAGCGGAAGCTGATCAAGGACGCGCCGGACTTCGGGGTGGGCCGGCACCTCTCGCCCGAGCAGGAACTGCAGCTCTACCACCACTACCGGCTGGATATCTCCGCCACGGACGCGGAGCTCGCCGGGGAGGACGTCGCCGGCCGCCCGGCAGCCGGGTCCGCCGACCGGGACTTCGGCCGGATAGCGGGCTCGCCGGAGGACTGAGCGCCGGGCGGATCCACGGCTGTCGGTGCGTCCACGGCTGTCGGTGCGTCCACGGCTGTCGGTGCAGGAGGACCCGCGGCTGCCGGCGCGAGCGGATCCGAGGCTATGGGCGGATGTGCGCCGTCATCGGCCGCGGGCGGAGCGTCCGGCCCGCCGCCCACCAGGGGCAGCGCCTCCCCCGGCGTCAGCGCAGGGTCGTCCACCAGGAACGTCCGCACCCGTCCCGGCGCGGACCAGGGCTGCTCGAACCGTACGGTGACCCGCCCCAGGCCGCTTCCCTGGACCCATCCGGGGCCGTACTCGGCGTGGACCACGTCCAGGCCCGGCAGCCACTTCCTGGGCCGCTCAGCGGCCTCCTGGGCCTCTTCCGCCCCATCGGCCCCTGCCGTCCCGGCTGCCGCCCTGGCCTCCTCGACGAGCCGGGCCTCCTCGGCCGCCCGCTCCGTCGCCACCTGCGCGAAGAGGTCCTCCTGCGTGAAGTCGGCGAGGCCGGTCACCCCGACGCCGAGCAGCCGCACCCCGCCCGTCGTGTCGATCAGGTCCAGCAGCCGCCCCGCCGCCTCCCGCACCACCGCCGGGTCGTCCGTCGGCCCGCGCTGCGTCTCGGACCGGGTCAGCGTGGAGAAGTCGTAGTTGCGGACCTTCAGCACGACCGTACGGCCCGAGCGCCCGGCCGCGCGCAGCCGCTGCACGCACCGGTCCGCCAGCCGCATCACCTCGGCGCGGACTCTCGTACGGTCGGTGAGGTCCACCTCGAAGGTGTCCTCGACGGAGACCGATTTGGCGTCCCGCTCCGCGACCACGGGCCGGTCGTCCCGGCCGAGCGCCATCGCGTACAGCCCCGCGCCGTGCGCCCGCCCCAGCAGTCGCACCAGCTCCGCCTCGCCGGCCTCGGCGGTCTCCGCGACCGTGTGGATCCCCGCCTTGCGCAGCGCCTCGGCCGTGGCCGGGCCGACGCCCGGCAGCGTCCGCACGGTCATCGGCCCGAGCAGCTCGCGCTCGGTGCCCGGCTCGATCAGCACCAGGCCGTCCGGCTTGGCCTGCTCGGACGCGATCTTCGCGAGCATTTTCGCGCCCGCGAGCCCCACCGAGCCGGTCAGTCCCGTGACCGCCAGGATGTCGCGGCGCAGCCGCTCCCCCACCGCACGGGCCGACGCGGCGTCGTCGGCGACCCCGCCGGCCTCCAGATCCACGAACGCCTCGTCCAGGCTCAGCGGCTCCACCAGCGGCGACAGCTCGTGCAGCAGCGCCATCACCTTTTCGCTCACCTGGCGGTAGACGTGGAAGCGGGGCGTGAGGTAGGCGGCGTTGGGACAGAGGCGGCGGGCCTGGGCCGTGGGCATGGCCGAGCGGACGCCGAAGACGCGGGCCTCGTACGACGCAGTGGAGACGACGCCGCGCCCGCCGATGCCGCCCACCACCACGGGCTTCCCGCGCAGGCTGGGCTTGGCCGCCTGCTCGGCGGCCGCGAAGAACGCATCCATGTCCAGATGCAGGATCGTCGGCGCACGTCTCACGTCACTGATGGTGCCGTACGCCACTGACAATCGGCCTCGCGGCGGGCCGGGAGCGCTCCGGCGGGAGCCCCGCACCGGCTTCCGCGCGAGCTGTAGGACTGCTCATGACTGCTCTCGCGCCCCGCGTCGTACCGTGCGCCTGCACCGGCTCCGTACCGTGCGTCCGCCCCCGCGCCGTACCGCCAGGGCGCTCTAGACCGCGCGGTTCCTCCGCCGGGCCAGCTCGTCGTGGGGATTGTGGCCGATGAGGGTCTCCCCGGTGTCCACGCGCTCTCCGTGCAGCTGGGACAGTCCGGCCTCCACGTCCCGCCAGACCACGCCGACGGCGATGCCGAAGACGCCCTGGCCACCCTGGAGCAGATCGACGACCTCGTCGGGCGAGGTGCATTCGTACACCGTCGCGCCGTCGCTCATCAGCGTCATCTGCGCCAGATCGGACAGGTCGCGGGAGGCGAGGTGCTGCACGGCCGTGCGGATGTTCTGCAGCGAGACGCCGGTGTCCAGCAGCCGCTTGACGATCTTCAGGACGACGACGTCCCGGAAGCTGTAGAGCCGCTGGGTGCCCGAGCCGTAGGCCGGCCGCACGCTGGGCTCGACCAGTCCCGTACGCGCCCAGTAGTCCAGCTGCCGGTAAGTGATCCCCGCGGCGGCACATGCCGTCGGCCCTCGGTACCCGACCGTGTCGCTGCCCGGGCCGGCCGGCTTCCCGGCGGCCTGTGCCGGGGCACGATTCGCCGCGCCACTGTGAAGCGGCAATGCCCCTCCCGCCGCCGTACCGTCGCCGGTGATTGCCACGCCGACCTCCGTCCTTCACGTCCCGGACGGGACCTGCCTTATCGACGGTATGCAGTCACTCGGGGTGCGTCAACGATCGCCGCGCTCGCCACGCCGAGTGATAATCACCCTACGAGTGGTTTCACGTGACTTTATGCGGGGAATGTCTGGTGGGTTGTGCGCCGGGTGTGCGGCCGTGCGCCCCGCTCGCTCTCTGACGGCGCAGCGCCCCCTGCGGCCTTACTGGCTGTTGGTGCCGAAGTCCTCGGGCGAGATCTGGTCGAGGAACTCGCGGAACTTCTCCACCTCGTCCTCCTGCTCGTCCGGGATCGCGATGCCGGCATCGTCCAGCACCCCGTCGGTCCCGTAGATCGGCGTACCCGTGCGCAGCGCCAGCGCTATGGCGTCGGACGGGCGGGCGCTGACCTCCACGCCGCTGGCGAAAACCAGCTCGGCGTAGAAGACGCCTTCCCGCAGGTCCGTGATGCGCACCTGGGACAGCTCCTGACCCACCGCCTCCAGCACGTCCTTGAACAGGTCGTGCGTCAGCGGCCGGGCAGGGGCCATGCCCTGCTGGGCGAAGGCGATGGCGGTCGCCTCGCCCGGCCCGATCCAAATGGGCAGGTAGCGGTCGCCCCCCACCTCGCGCAGCAGCACGATCGGTTGGTTGGAAGGCATTTCCACCCGGACACCCACGACGTCGAGCTCGTTCACACAGCAACCCTAGGACGTGCCCGGCCGGTTTGGGTAGTCGGGCACCCCCTCGGCGGGGGTGACCGCACCCAAGGTCACGGCAGCCGGACGTGGAGGGCGGCCTGGACCAAGGCCGCATGAAGTCGTACGGAGAGCGTGGCCAGCTCCCTGGCCGTGGCCTCCGCATGGGCCCTGGTCTGCGGGTTGCGGTGCCGCTTCAGCGGCGCCACGACCTGCTCGATCAGGCCCGCCTCGCGCTCCGCCGCGGCCTTCACCGCCCGCAGATGACGCGCTTCCAGGCCGAAGCGGCCGAGCTCGGCGACGAGCTTGGCGACCGCGACGGCTTCGATGCCGTACCCGCCGTCGGACGCCGGGGCGAGCAGACCGTACGCCTCCCAGTCCGCGAGCTCGGACTCGTCCACCTCAGTGGCGGCCAGCAGCTCGTCGCGGCCGATCCGGGCGGCCGTCGGATGCTCACCGGACGGCTCCTGTACACCGTCCAGGAACTCCCTGGGCGCCGAGGCGGGCGCCGGGAGCTGCACGTCTTCACCCCGCGCCACGGCGTCCAGGTGCTCACGGATGACCTTCAGCGGCAGGTAGTGGTCGCGCTGCATCCGCAGCACGCCCGCCAGCCGCTCGACGTCCTCCGTGCTGAACTTGCGGTACCCGGACGGCGTACGCTGCGGCTCGACCAGGCCCTCCGACTCCAGGAATCGGATCTTGGAGATCGTGACCTCGGGGAATTCGTCGCGCAGCAGATTGAGCACCGTACCGATGCTCACCAGCTCGCCGCCCGCGGCGGCGGTGCCGGAGGAACCGACACCGCCGGACGGTGTGTGGTGCATGTGCCTTCCCTGGCCGGTCAGATGCCGACGCCCCGCTGGCTCGCGTAGAAGACCAGGCGGAACTTGCCGATCTGCACCTCGTCGCCGTTCGCCAGCGGAACGGAGTCGATCCGCTCGCGGTTGACGTAGGTGCCGTTCAAGCTGCCGACGTCGGCGACGGTGAAGCCGCCGTCCTGGCCGCGGCGGAACTCCACATGGCTGCGGGAGACCGTCACGTCGTCCAGAAAAATGTCACTCTGCGGATGGCGGCCCGCCGTGGTCAGGTCACCGTCCAGCAGGAAACGGCTGCCGGAATTGGGACCCCGGCGCACGACGAGGAGCGCGGAGCCGAGCGGCAGCGCGTCCACGGCGGCCTGGGCCTCGGGGGACAGCGAAGGCATCGGGGTCTGCCCCGTCGCCTCCGCGTCATACGCCTCGATACCCGAAATGGAGATGGTCGAGGTCGTCTCGGAGGGACGCTCGGCCTGCCCACCGGCGCGCAGCGGCGCGCCGCAGTTGGAGCAGAACCGGCTCGCCTCGGCATTGCGGTGCCCGCACCTCGTACAAACCGGCAAGGCGGACCCTCCACCCGTAGCGGCTGATGGTTCCTGGAAACCTATGGGGCCGGACGCGGCAGGGTCAACAGAACCGGGCTGCTGACCACCGGAAGTACCACCGGCCGGGCCGGCCACCTCGTCACGGAAGAGCGGACGCTCCTCATTGGCCGCCGGCTCACCTGACTGCCGTGGCGCGGCGTGCCGCGCAGAGGCGTTGCCGCCGTCCTTGCGGTCACTCTTGCCGAACAGCTTCGCAAAAAAACTCACGGGCGATTCCCCTTGAACGAAACAGACCCGCCCGTGGGGCAGGACGAACCCTCGATGCACACACCGGCCGATCCGGACATCCATTCAACGTCCGAGGCCTTCACACAGTTTCCACCACGCACCACTTGTGCGGTGCGCCGACCCCCGGCTACCTCATGCCCCGTCGCACGCCTCGCCATACGTTCCCGCCTCACTGCGACGACGACCGCGCGTAGTCGGGCCGTTCCGCCTTGCGCAAGGCGTTCACGACGATCTTGTCCTGACGGGTCACAGACACCGTGGCCTGCTCCTTCTCCAATGTCTGAACCACTCCGCCGGGGATGTTCAGGGCCGGCTCCAGATCCTCGGGCTTACCGATGACCTTGAAACGGAACGGCTGCACGACCCGCTTCCCGTCGATCTCCACGCCGCCCCGCACGTCCGAGACGTAGGTGTTCGCCACGACACGGACGTCGTTGACCTGAATGGCCTCCGCGCCGGCCGCGCGCAGCTCCTGGATCGTGTCCAGGAGCTTGTCGGCCTCGACGGAGTGCGACGGGTCGTCGATCGTGAGCGAGATGCCGGGCCCCTCGGCCGCCACCGTACCGGCCAGCACCCCGAGCTGCTGTTCTTTTTCCACCGTCTGCTTACGGGCCTCCTCGGCCTGGTCCGAGCTGTTCTCCAGCTCGGTCTTCTGACCTTCCAACCGCCGCTGCTCGTCCTCCAGGCGCTGCGAGCGGTCGTCGAGCTCGTCAAGGATGCGCACCAGGTCCTCCTGGCGCGCTCCGCGCAGCGCACTGCTGTCACTGGTGGAACGTACCTGAATAGCGAGCCCCAGCCCGAGAATGAACAGCAGTACCGCGGCAATCAATTGAGCCCGGTTCAGCCGCGGCGGCCACAGACCGGCTTTCAGCCGCTCCCGGCCGGTGAGCTGGGGCGCGCCTCCGGGATCCGGCCGCGCCGCGGACGGCTGACCGGACGCGGGAGCCGGCCCGGGCCCTACGGGGCCGCGCTGCTCCGCCCCCGAGGGCGCCGCGGCCGCGGGACGGCCGCCCTGAGGTGCTGCCGACGCACCACCGGGACGGCCCTGCTGCGGCCCCTGCGGAGGCCCGCCGGGGCCCTGCCGCTCGGGCGGCATGGGCAGCCGCCCACCGGGCCCTTGCGGACGCCCCCGTACGGGACCGCGCGCACCATGGGGGCCGGCCTGCCCGCCGCCCTGAGGGCGAGCCTGCGGCCCTCCTTGCGGGCGGCCCTGTACCGGGCGCGGCGGACGGCCCTGAGGGTCGGCCTGCCCCTGTACGGGGCGCGGCGGGCGCCCTTGGGCGGGGCCCTGGAGGGGGCCTTGCAGACGGCCGGGGCCGGGACGCTGCGGACGGCCTTCGCCGGGCCCCTCCTTCGGGGCCTGCGCGGCCGCCGCCTGATGGGCGTCCACCTCGTCCGACCTGCGCGTCACGGGCTTCTCGGGCGTCCCGGTACGCTCCCCCTCTTCGGGCTTACCGGACGTCTCGGGCGCCTTGGGCGTTTCGCGGCGCTCCGGGGCATCATCACCCTCCGGAGTACCGCGGTCTTCTGACGGCTCGCCATTTCCGAGTGTCACGGGACGTTTCTGCGCCGTACCGCCCTCAGCAGGCGTGGCCTCGTCGCGCCCGGCCGTCCGGCCGCTCTCGGGCGACTCGGCGCGCTCCTGCGCGTCCTCGCTCCCCGGCGTCTCGTCGCGCTCGTCATGCTCGTCATGCTCGTCGGATGCCATCGGTCTCACGCCCTGAACACGTGCCGGCGAATCGCGGCGGCGTTGGAGAAGATGCGGATGCCGAGCACCACGACCACACCGGTGGAGAGTTGGGCGCCGACACCCAGCTTGTCCCCGAGGAAGACGATGAGTGCGGCGACGACCACATTGGACAGGAAGGAGACGACAAAGACCTTGTCGTCGAAAATGCCGTCCAGCATCGCCCTCAGACCGCCGAACACGGCGTCCAGCGCCGCGACGACAGCGATCGGCAGGTAGGGCTCGACCACCGTCGGCACCACGGGGCGGACGACAAGTCCGACCACGACTCCCACGATGAGGCCCAGTACGGCGATCACGATGTGCCCTTCCCTGTGTCGGTGCCGCCCGGCTGCGCGGCACCGGTCTTCGGCTGTGCGGTACGTACGATCAAGCTCGGCGCGGGCGGCAGCGTGAGGTCGCCCTCGGTGGAAATCCTGGTGCGGACGCCGTAGTTCTGCTGCAGCACATGCAGGTACTGGCCGTCGGCGCTGTCCTGGAACGTGGTGCTCAGCCGCTGCCCGTCCCCCACCGCCAGCACCGTATACGGAGGCGCCAGCGGTTTGTTGTCGACCAGTATGGCGTCTCCCGCCGCCCTGATCGCCGAGAGGGACGTGAGGCGCTGCCCGTTGACGGAGATGGCCTCGGCGCCGGACGCCCACAGGCCGTTGACCACCCGCTGCATGTCCCGGTCGCGCACCCGCCCGGTGTCGGAGAAGCCGGTGCTCTCGCGGGGCCCGCCACTGCCGGTCTCCGCTTCCTTGGCGTCGTCCACGACCAGTTTCACGCCCGGCCCGGTGACCTGCGTGGAGCCGGACAGCAGCGCCAGTAGGTCGGCCCGTTCGCCGCCGCTCTTCTTGAGCGCCCTGCGCTGCATGTCGTCGACGTCCTCACGGAGCGAGTCGACGCGCTGCTGCAGCTGGTCGGCCTTGTCGGTGCCCTGGTCGATCCGGGCGATGAGCTCCTCGCGCTCCTTCGCCATGGTCGGTGCTGATATCCGCGCCTGGGCGGCGCCCACCGTGACGACCACAGCGGCCAGGACCAGCCCTGCCGCCAGGCCCAACTTGGCCCGCAGCGTACGGGGCAGGCCCCCCGCCGTCGCCGCCTTACGGGCCGCCGCCTCGGCGTACCCGTCATCGAGGCTGTGCTCCATGACATTGGTCAGCAGCGACATGGAGGCATCGGGGCGCGGAGCGTGTCCGGGGCTGCTCCGTTCGGGGTGCTGCTGCGACATGCCGCACATCGTCGCACGTCGGCGGCGCAGTCACCCAATGGCCCCACCGGCGCGCCGAATCGGGACACGCCGGTGGGGACTCGGGTCAGCGGCCCGCGCTGTCCACGACGGACGCCCACTCGTCGAGCAGCTGCTGCGCGGAGGCGTCGTCCGGGCCCTCCGCCCACAGGTGCGTCACCGCTTCGGCCGGGTCGGGCAGCACCAGCACCCACCGCCCGTCGGCCTCGACGACCCGCACGCCGTCCGTGGTGTCCACGGAGCGGTCGCCGGCCGCCTCCACCACATGCCGCATCACGAGACCCTTGACGGCCCAGGGGGTCGCCAGGTCGCGCTTGAGGACGTGGGCACGCGGGATGCGCGCGTCGATCTGGCTCAGCGTGAGCTGCGTACGGGCCACCAGGCCGATCAGCCGGACGAACGCGGCCGAGCCGTCGAAGACACTCGCGAACTCCGGGATGATGAAGCCACCTCGGCCGTCACCGCCGAAGATCGTGTCGTCCGCCCTGCCGACCCGGGTCAGGTCGTCGGGCGAAGTGGTCGTCCACTCCACCTGCGTACCGTGGTACGCCGCCACCTGCTCGGCGATACGGGTGGTGGTCACGGGCAGCGCCACCCGCCCGCTGCGCCGCTCGGCGGCCACCAGGTCCAGCATGACCAGCAGGGCGCGGTCGTCCTCGATGATCCGCCCCCGCTCGTCAACGAGGGACAGCCGCTCACCCACGGGGTCGAAGCGCACCCCGAAGGCCGCGCGCGCCGACGCGACGATCTCGCCCAGCCGTACGAGGCCCGACCGCCGCGCGTCCTCGGTCTCCGTGGGCCGCGACTCGTCGAGACCGGGGTTGATCGTCAGAGAGTCCACCCCGAGGCGGCCGAGCAGGCTGGGGAGCACCAGACCGGCGCTGCCGTTCGAGGCGTCCACGACGACCTTGAGGCCGGCCTCCGCGATCCCGGTCGTGTCCACGGACCGCAGCAGCGATCCGGTGTACGAGTCGAAGACGCTGGACGGGAAGTGCAGGTCACCAATCTCGCCGGGGAAGGCGCGACGGTACTCCTGGCGGGCGTACACCCGGTCCAGCTTGCGCTGACCGCCCTGCGAGAGATCCGCGCCCCGCTCGTCGAAGAACATGATGTCCACGGAGTCCGGCACGCCCGGCGTCGTACGCACCATGATTCCGCCGGCACTGCCCCTCGCGGTCTGCTGACGGGCCACCGGAAGCGGCACGTTCTCGAGGTCGCGTACATCGATGGCGCTCGCCTGCAGCGCGGAGATCACCGCACGCTTCAGCGCCCGGGCACCCCGTGAATGGTCCCGCGCCGTGGTGACCGAGGAACCCTTCTTCAAGGTCGTCGCGTATGCGCCCGCGAGCCGCACCGCCAGCTCGGGCGTGATTTCCACGTTCAGAATTCCGGAAACGCCGCGGGCGCCGAAAAGGTGCGCCTGGCCGCGGGACTCCCAGATCACCGACGTGTTGACGAACGCGCCCGCCTCGATCGTCTTGAACGGATAGACGCGGACGTTGCCCTGGACGATCGATTCCTCACCGATGAGGCACTCGTCGCCGATGACGGCGCCGTCCTCGATCCGGGCCGCCCGCATCACATCGGTGTTCTTTCCGATGACGCAGCCCCGGAGGTTGCACTGCTCCCCGATGTACACGTTGTCGTGCACCACGGCCTTGTGCAGGAACGCGCCGCTCTTCACCACGACATTCGAGCCGACGACGGTGTGCTCGCGCAGCTCTACGCCCGGCTCTACCTTCGCGTAGTCGCCGATGTAGAGCGGGCCGCGCAATACGGCGTCGGGGTGAACCTCGGCGCCCTCGGCCACCCACACACCCGGGGACATCTCGAAGCCGTCGATATCCACATCGACTTTTCCCTCGAGGACGTCGGCCTGGGCCTTCACATAACTCTCGTGTGTACCGACATCCTCCCAGTAGCCCTCGGCGACATAGCCGTAGATCGGCTTGCCCTCCTTCATGAGCTGCGGGAACACATCACCGGACCAGTCCACCGGAACGTCCGGCTCGACGTAGTCGAAGACCTCCGGCTCCATGACGTAGATGCCCGTGTTCACGGTGTCGGAGAAAACCTGGCCCCAGGTCGGCTTTTCCAGGAACCGCTCGACCTGACCGTCCTCGTCGACAATCGTGATACCAAACTCCAGCGGATTCGGCACCCGTGTCAGACAGACGGTGACGAGGGCGCCCTTCTCCTTGTGGAAACGGATCAGGTCGGTCAGGTCGAAGTCGGTGAGCGCATCGCCCGAGATCACCAGGAAGGCATCGTCCTTGAGCGCCTCCTCGGCGTTCTTGACGCTGCCGGCGGTGCCGAGCGGCTTTTCCTCATTGGCGTACGTGAGCTCCATGCCGAGCTCTTCGCCGTCGCCGAAATAGTTTTTTACCAGCGAGGCCAGGAATTGCACCGTCACTACGGTCTCGCTGAGGCCATGCCGTTTCAACAGCCGCAGCACGTGCTCCATGATCGGCCTGTTCACCACCGGAAGCAGCGGCTTGGGCATGCTCGAAGTCATGGGCCGAAGGCGCGTGCCTTCGCCGCCCGCCATCACAACGGCCTTCATGTCGGAAGCGTCCTCCTCGAAGAGACGACGATCTAGCCGACTTCACCCGCCCAGATGGCCCACTTCTCTCGCGTTGGGCACCCGGCCATCGCACGGCTGCCGGTTCGGCGAGCTCAGTCGGCCGCGGCGTCCGCCTTGATGATGCGACGGACCTGAACCACGTAGAGGATTCCTGCCCACCAGTAGAGCGTTGTACCCCATCCGGCGAACGCCCATCCGAAAATAGCAGCGAGTGTATGCAGCCAGCCACTTCCGTCACTGAGAAGCAGCAACGGGAACGCGTACATCAAGTTGAACGTGGCCGCCTTGCCCAGGAAGTTCACCTGAGGCGGTCCGTACCGGTACCGGCTGAGCCAGCCCACCGCGATCAGCAGCATCAGCTCTCGGGCCAGCAGCGCAATCGTGATCCACAGCGGCAGGATCTCCCGCCAGGTCAGACCGACCAGCGTGGACAGTATGTACAGCCGGTCGGCCGCCGGGTCGAGAATGCGCCCCAGGCTGCTGATCTGATTCCAGCGGCGCGCGAGCTTGCCGTCCAGATAGTCACTGACGCCGCTCAGAGCCAGCACCAGCAGCGCCCAACCATCAGCCTTGGGACCGCCGAATTCCGGCCACAGAATCAGCCACAGGAACACGGGTACGCCGACCAGGCGCGCCATGCTCAGAATGTTGGGGATGGTGAGGACGCGATCAGTCTGGATCCGCGTCTCCTGAACCTCCACCCGTGGGCCTCCTGTGGGGAACGTAGCGACGATGCCCCATGACTTTACCTGCCCGGTTCGTCCCCTTGTACCGCGGGCCCCGTATCGGCCGCGGTCAGGCCGGCGAGGAGGCCCCACCATGTCCGGAAACAAACGCCGGCCGACAGCCAGGCACACCCGAAAACAAAAAAGCTCCGGTCCCTGAACCAGAAGGTTCAGGGACCGGAGCTGAAAAATTGTTCGGCGGCGTCCTACTCTCCCACAGGGTCCCCCCTGCAGTACCATCGGCGCTGAAAGGCTTAGCTTCCGGGTTCGAAATGTAACCGGGCG